>DIOL01000012.1:61208-126525 GCA_002423895.1 Bacteroidales bacterium UBA5515
ATTGCTCTACCAGCTGAGCTACGAAGACTTATTTTGTTTATTTTTTGAGGTTGCAAAGGTATTCATTTTTTCTTATTTAGAGGCTTTTTTTCTTATATTTTTATTTTTTTATCGATTTCGGCTTCAAAAGATGTATGTTTTCACATTATGTAATGGTATTCATATATTGCATTTTATGGGTTATTTTTGTTGATTTTTTTCATAAAATTCGCCCATAAAAATAAAAATGTATAACTTTGAGCCCAATTTTCCAATCAATGGAAGATTGGATATTTTTTTAGAATTTATAACTCAAAAAACATTATTAATTATGACTGGATTAAATGTATTATTGGAAGCAGTTGCAAATTTAGCTCCTTGGGCTTATGGTTTAGCTGGTATCGGTGCCGGAATGTCAGCAATAGGTGCTGGTTTAGGTATTGGTAATATTGGTAGAAGTGCTATGGACGCTCTTGCACGTCAACCAGAAGCTTCTGGAGACATTCGTTCTAATATGATTGTTGCTGCAGCTTTGGTGGAAGGAGCTTCCCTATTTGCTATTGTAACTTGTTTATTAGTCGTATTTATGAAGTAGTTTACTCTTTAATTTATTAAAGAGTTTTATCCGATTTTTAATATAATTTCTTATGGAACTAATTACTCCTGGACTTGGTTTAGTGGTTTGGATGACTTTGGTTTTCCTTGTTCTTCTTTTGGTTTTAGGCAAATTTGGATGGCCAGTTGTGTCTAAAATGATTGATGAAAGAGAAACCTTAATTCAAAATTCCTTAGATGAGGCTCAAAAGGCAAGAGAAGAGATGGAAAATCTTAAGTTTAACAACGATGTCCTTTTGAAAAAAGCTATGGAAGAAAGAGATGAGATTTTGAAAGAAGCTCGTTTACTTGGTGAAACAATTAAACAAGAAGCTCATCTTAAAGCACAAGAAGAGGCTCAAAGAATTGTTGCCTCAGCTCGTGATAGTATTAATTATGAAAAACTACAAGCTTTAACAGAACTAAAGAATCAGGTTGCTCAATTTTCAATTGATATTGCTTCAAAGGTATTGGAGCAAGAGCTTAAAGAAAATGAGTTTGATAAGAAGATTATTGAAAAAAGGGTTTCTGAGTTCAATTTTAATTAAATTACGCTATGAATTCAACTATTATTTCTTCTCGCTATGCACGTTCTCTTATGGATTTGGCTATTGAACAAAATTCATTAGAGAAGATAGGTAGTGATATGTCATTAATAAAGAAGGTGTGTGGGGAGAATATGATTTTGAATGCAATTATGCGTAACCCAAATATCAATATTGGTAGCAAGAAAAATATTGTTAGAGATTTGTTTGGAAAAGAAGTTGATAAACTAACCTTAGACTTTATTATTCTTTTGATTGAGAAACGAAGGATAGTTTATTTGAAAGAGATTGCAAACGAGTTTAAGAATTTATATAACATACAAAAAGGCATAAAGGTTGCAACCATTTATGTTGCTAGAAGTATTGAGAATAATGCAAAGGATAGGATTATTCATTTGCTTGAAAAAGAGTTTAGCTGCAAAATTGAATTGATTGAAAAGATTGACACAAGTGTTATTGGAGGATTTAAAATTGTTATTGATGACAAAATTTATGATGCATCCATTTCAAAACAATTACAACAGCTAAAAAAGTCTTTTGCAAAAAATTTATACGAAAAAGGATTTTAATAATAAAGAAATATGGTAGATATTAAACCTTCAGAGGTTACAGCAATCTTGCGTAATCATTTGTCTGACACAAATCTTGATGCTTCCTTAGAAGAAGTTGGTTCTATTCTGACTGTTGGAGATGGTATTGCAAGAGTTTATGGTTTAAATAATGCTCAAAGTGGGGAATTGGTTTTGTTTGATAACGACGTTCAAGGAATTGTTCAAAACTTGGAACAAGACAATGTTGGAGTTGTTATTTTGGGAGAGAGTAATAATATTAATGAAGGAGACCTTGTTAAACGTACAAATAGAATTGCTTCAATAAAGGTTGGAGAAGGTTTGGTTGGTAGGGTAATCAACACCATTGGTGAACCAATTGATGGAAAAGGAAAGATTGAAGGAGAGTTATATGAAATGCCTCTTGAAAGAAAGGCTCCAGGAGTTATCTTCCGTCAACCAGTAACAGAACCTTTACAAACAGGGATTAAGGCAATTGACTCAATGATTCCTATTGGAAGAGGACAAAGAGAATTAATTATTGGAGACCGCCAAACAGGAAAGACTGCAATTGCTATTGATACCATATTAAATCAGAAAAGTTTCTTTGATCAGGGAAATCCTGTTTATTGTATATATGTTGCTTGTGGACAAAAAGGTTCAACTGTTGCCAACATTGTTAAAACATTGGAAGAAAAGGGAGCTATGCAATATACTATTATTGTTTCTGCCACTGCTTCTGACTCTGCAGCACTACAATTCTATGCACCTTTTGCAGGAGCTTCAATTGGAGAATTTTTCCGTGATACTGGAAGAAGTGCATTAGTTATTTATGATGACCTCTCAAAACAAGCTGTTGCATATCGTGAAGTTTCACTTCTTCTTCGCCGTCCACCTGGACGTGAAGCTTATCCAGGAGATGTATTCTATTTACATTCTCGACTATTGGAAAGAGCTGCAAAAATCATAAAGGAAGACAGTGTTGCAAAGAATATGAATGATTTGCCATTATGCTTGAATGATAAAGTTAAGGGAGGAGGCTCATTAACAGCTCTTCCTATTATTGAAACCCAAGCTGGGGACGTTTCTGCATATATTCCAACTAATGTTATTTCCATTACTGATGGTCAGATATTCTTGGAAAGTAATCTTTTTAATGCAGGTATTCGTCCTGCAATTAACGTAGGTATTTCTGTTTCTCGTGTTGGAGGAAATGCTCAAATCAAATCAATGAAAAAGATTGCTGGAACACTAAAACTTGACCAAGCTCAATATCGTGAATTGGAAGCTTTCTCAAAATTTAGTTCCGACCTTGACGCAACAACTAAAATGGTTATTGAAAAAGGTAAACGCAATGTTGAGATATTAAAACAAAAACAATACTCTCCAATGAAGGTTGAACATCAAATTGCAATTATTTGTTGTGGAGTTAAAGGTTGGTTACAAAATATTCCTGTTAATAAAGTGCATGAATTTGAAAACGATTATCTTTTCGCTTTAGAAACTAACCATAAAGATGTTTTGGAAAAACTTCGTCAAGGAATTCTTGATGATGAAATTTTGGATCGTTTGAAAAAAGTTGCTCAAGAGAAAACTTCTAAATATTCTGTATAATGGCAAACTTAAAAGAGGTACGTAATAGGATATCTTCTGTTGGCTCAACAATGCAAATCACTTCAGCAATGAAGATGGTTTCTGCATCAAAACTACGCAGGGCTCAAAATTCTGTTATTGCTCTTCGCCCATATTCATCATTACTTTCTAAGGTAATCTCCAACATTATGGAGGACGAAACAGAACTTATGGAAAGTCCTTACGGAAGAAATAAGAAAACTGATAAGGTTTTGCTTTTGGTTCTTACTTCCAACAAAGGACTCTGTGGAGGCTTTAATGCTAATATTATTAAAGAAACAAAGAAAGTATTTGAAAGGATTTCTCAGGAAGATAAATATATTAAAGTTGATATTATCAGTTGCGGGAAGAAGTCTTCTGAGTTTTTCTTAAAACAAAAAGGTATTGATGTTATTAAAACCTACGATTCCATATGGGATGATTTAACTTTTGAGAAAGTTACCCTTATTACAGAAGAAATAATGAAAATGTTTCTTAATCATCAATACGATAGAGTTGAGGTGGTTTATAACAAATTCAAAAATGCTTCAACACAAATCATTTCTCAAGAAACATTTCTCCCTCTAAAGTCTTTAAATGAAGATAATGAAAAACAAATAAGCAAGACTTACATATTTGAACCTTCAAGAGAAGAGATTATATATAATATTATTCCTCAAGCACTAAAAATACAACTTTTCCGTTGTTTCTTAGATAGCTTTGCTGCTGAACATGGCGCAAGAATGACCGCAATGCACAAAGCAACAGACAACGCACAAAATCTGCTTAAAGAACTTAAACTCTCATACAACAAAGCTCGTCAGGCTGCAATTACAAATGAGATTATTGAAATAAGCTCTGCTGCAGAAGCTTTAAATGGATAAATAATGAGATACGAAGTTGATTTCTTAGTTTTGGGTTCAGGTATTGCTGGACTCAGTTTTGCATTGAAAGTAGCCGAAAAAGGAAAGGTTTGCATCCTTACAAAGGATGACGCCTCTGAGAGTTCAACAAAATATGCTCAAGGAGGAATTGCTGCTGTAATGTATCATCCCGACAGTTACGAAAAACATATTCAAGACACATTAATTGCAGGTGCTGGAATTTGCGATGAGAAAGCTGTTAGGATAACAATAACCGAAAGTACAGAAAGAGTAAAGGAATTGATTCTTTGGGGAACAAATTTCGACAAAAAGTCTTCCGGTGCTTACGACCTTGCAAGAGAAGGAGGCCATTCAGAATTTAGAATACTCCACCATCAAGATAATACAGGCTCAGAAATTGAAAGAGCCCTACTTGAAAAAGCAAAAGCTCACCCAAATATTACTATTAAGGAAAAACAATATGCTGTTGATTTAATTACTCAACACCATTTGGGAGAAGAAGTAAATCGTCATAGAAAAGATATTGAATGCTATGGAGCTTATGTTCTTAATCAGCTTGACAATTCAATAGATACATATTTAGCTAAATTTACTCTTTTGGCAACTGGAGGAAATGGTAATGTTTACAGTACAACCACAAATCCAATAGTTGCAACTGGAGATGGACAAGCAATGGTTCATAGAGCTAAAGGACACCTTGCTGACATGGAATTTGTTCAATTTCACCCAACCTCACTCTATAATCCATTGGAAAAACCTTCCTTTTTGATTACTGAGGCGATGAGAGGAGCAGGAGGAATTTTGAAAACAATTGATGGGAATCCTTTTATGAGTAAATATGATAAAAGAGAGTCCCTTGCTCCAAGAGATATTGTTGCTAGAGCAATTGACCACGAAATGAAGGTTAGAGGAGACGATCATGTTTATTTGGATTGTAGAGCAATTGACAAAGCTGAAATAATGCGACACTTCCCTAATATTTATGCAAAATGCTTAGAAATAGGAGTTAATATTACTAAGGATATGATACCTGTTGTTCCAGCTGCACATTATTCTTGTGGAGGTGTGGTTGTGGACGAAAATGCTCAAACAACAATAAATAATCTTTATGCTTCAGGGGAATGTGCAAGAACAGGACTTCATGGAGCAAATCGTTTAGCATCAAATTCACTTCTTGAAGCATTAGTATTTTCTCACAGAGGAGCACTTGATTGCTTAAATAAAATAAACGATGTTAAGTTTTGCAAGGAAGTTCCAGATTGGAATGCAGAAGGAATGGTTTTAAATGAAGAAATGGTTCTAATATCTCAATCTGTAAAAGAGCTTCAACAAATAATGTCAAACTATGTTGGAATTGTACGTTCAGAACTAAGACTTAAAAGAGCCCTCAATCGTCTGGAACTTATTTATAAGGAAACTGAAGCAATTTACAATCGTTCAGTTTTAATTCCTAAGCTTTGTGAGTTACGAAACCTTATTGCCAATTCATATTTAATTATAAAGATGGCTATGGAAAGAAAGGAAAGTGTAGGATTACACTACTTGGTTAATTATTAAACAAGACATATTATAAAAAAGTCGGTGATTTTTTCTATTTAATCACCGACTTTTTTTGTTTAACTCCCGTTTAATTTCAAAAAGATCCCGTTTAATTTTAGAGACAAAGAAATTAAGAAAAATTATTAGCCTTTTTGCTTAGATATTTCTTCAATATAAACTTGTAAAGCATAACAATTAACAGTCCAATTCCTATTCCTAATATTCCTCCAACTATTACATCTAAAGGATAGTGTACTCCGCAATATATTCTTGAATACCCCACTAAAATTGCCCAAGAGTAAATCAAGATAGGCAAGAGTTTGTATTTTGTACCTAAGATTGCAAATATTGTTGCTAATGAAAAAGCATTTGCCGAATGAGAAGAAACAAATCCATATAGTCCTCCTTTGTAGTCATAAATAAGATGCCAAGAAGAAAGTTTAACTAAATTAACCCCCTCCAAAGCATGGCTTGGCCTCAATCTTTGAAAAACATCTTTAAAGCAAAGCACCGATATTCTATCTGCAAGTAAGAAAGAAAGAGCAACCAATATTATAAGTATCCAAAAATGTTTGTTGAATTTCTTAATTGAAAGAAAAATTACGGCAGAAAGTATTGCTACAACAAAACTAAGATTATGGCTTAAGAATGCAAAGAAATAGTCAAAGAAAGGATTTCTTAGTCCATTTATAAGATAGAAAAGCTCAGTATCTTTACTCAATATTGCTTCCATTAAGGGTCTGCCAAATTAAATCCTTCAATTCCATTATTCCCATTCCTGAAACAGAAGAAATAAATACTGCCTTTACTTGTTTTGGAAGAAGTTTTTTCATTTGAGAAATCATTTCCTTATCAAGCATATCACATTTAGTTATTGCAAGAATTCTATCCTTGTCCATCAATTCAGGATTGTAGTTTTGAAGTTCATTAAGAAGTATTTTATATTCTTTTTTTATGTCATTGGCATCACAAGGAACCATAAATAATAAAAGAGAATTTCTTTCAATATGTCTCAAAAATCGAATCCCTAAACCTTTACCTTCCGATGCTCCTTCAATAATTCCTGGAATATCTGCCATAATAAAAGACTGTTCATCTCTATATTTTACAATTCCAAGATTAGGAACCAATGTTGTGAAAGGATAATCTGCAATTTCTGGCTTAGCAGCAGAAACAACACTTAATAAAGTACTTTTACCTGCATTAGGGAAACCAACCAAACCAACATCTGCAAGAATTTTCAATTCAATTATCTTCCAAGCCTCAATACCTTCTTCTCCAGGTTGAGAATAGCGTGGAGTTTGGTTAGTTGAAGATTTGAAATGGTCATTTCCCAATCCTCCTCTACCTCCTTGAGCAATAATAACCTCTTGTCCTTCTTCCACAATCTCACAATCAACTTCTCCTGTTTCAACATCTCTGCATATAGTTCCAAGAGGAACATCTACAATTATATCTTTACCTTCACGGCCAGTTAATCGATTTTTTCCTCCTCCTTCTCCATCTTCTGCAATAAGGTGCTTAGTATATTTAAGGTGCAAAAGAGTCCAAAACTGTTTATTCCCTCTCAAAATAATATGCCCTCCTCTTCCTCCATCTCCACCATCAGGGCCTCCTTTCGCATTACTTCTTGAGCGAAGCAAATGAGCAGAACCTGCACCACCTTTCCCACTACGACAATTTATCTTTACATAATCTACAAAGTTCGAACGCATATTATTTATTTTATTAGTTACGCTTTTTTAAGAGCTTCATCTACAATTTTACATAGGTTTTCAAATACAACTTCTTCAGATGCATCGGATTTAACACTATAGTATTTATTTTTCTTTTGATAGTAGTTCTTTACATTTAAGGCTGACTGTTCATAATTCTCAATACGGTGAATTATGATTTCAGGATCCATATCATATGTTCTTCTTCTTTCAGTTTTACTCCTTTGAGTAAGACGTTTTATACATTGAAGAGGATTAGATTGCATTTCAATCATACAAGTTACAGAAGTATGCATCTTTTCTAATATTCCATCCATAATGTAAGCTTGAACATAGGTTGAAGGAAAACCTTTAAAAAGGAAACCTTTAGCATTTGGATTTTCTTCAATCTTTTGTTCTATTAGTTGAATTGCAATTAAATCAGGAACTCCATTTCCTTGGTCTATATAAGGTTTACTTAATAGTCCAATTTCTGAACCTTTGGCAATTTCATCTCTAATCATTGCTCCAGTTGAAACATAAACCAAGTCATATTCTTTTGCTAAAAGCTTTGCTTGAGTTCCTCTTCCAGAACCAGGTGAGCCAAAAAGAATAATGTTTCTGTAAGCATTTTCAAGAGTCTTATCAATCACTTCTTCCAATCGAGAAAACACTTCTTCAACTGTTCCTACTCCATTAATTGGGCAGTAAATTCCTTTTTGTTTGTAAAACTCTGCTACTGGAATTGTTTTATTGTCGTATTCTTGAAAACGATTTAAAATAACTTCCTTTTTATCGTCTTCTCTGCCTTCAATTGAAGCTCTATTTAGCATTCTTTCAATTAGCATTTCTCTTGGAACCTCCAAAGACAATAAGCATAAAAGTCTGCGATTCATTCTGTGTAACAAACCTTCTAAAATGTAGGCTTGAACAACTGTACGAGGAAATCCATCAAAAAGGATTCCTCCTGTTGTTGAGTTTTCAATAGTTTTCTCAATAATTTGAACAATTAACTCATCGTCAACCAATCCTCCCTTGTTAATTATATCTTTTGCTTTGAGTCCAATTTCTGTTCCTTCGGCTATTTCTTTTCTTAAAATGTCTCCCGTTGAAATATAAGTAAGGTTATATTTCTCAACCAACATCTTTGATTGAGTGCCTTTCCCTGCTCCAGGAGCTCCAAATAATACTATACTTAGCATTTTTTATTTTATTTTTAGTTCGTTTGTTTTAAATTACTCTTTTAACTGATAAATATTTTTAATATTTCTTCCGTATCCATCAAAATCAAAACCATACCCAATAATAAACTCATTACTTATCTCTTTCCCAATATACTTTATATTATAATCTTTCTTGAAAGCTTTAGGTTTAAAAATAAGTGTGCATATTTCAAAAGAAGATGGCTCTTTAGCCAAAATTCTTTCTCTTAAGCATTCCATCGTAATACCTGTATCAATAATATCTTCTATTACAATAATATTTTTACCTTTAAGGTCTTCATTTAATCCAATAAGTTCTCTAACCTCATCTGTAGAACATAAACCCTGATAGGAGGAAAGTTTGATGAAACTTATTTTATGGTTACCCTCAATCTTCTTCAAAAGATCAGAAGCAAACATAAAAGCTCCATTAAGCACTATTAAAAATAATACTTCTTTATCAGCGTAATCCTTATTAATCCTATCGCTTAATGATTTAATCACTAATTCTATTTCATCACAGCTGATAAACTTGCTAAATATTTTGCCTTTTATGTTTACTTGGTTCAAGAGAATGTGTTTTTAGTTTGCAAAATTAAATTAAAACAATGAATTAACTTTGATTTAAAGAAGAAATCGCCAAAAAGGCTGAAAATCCCATTGCTTTTTTTATGCTTTGTTCGTCAATAACAAATGTTGATGTGTGAAGATTTGTTATTTGCATATCTTTCTTTTTTGTTCCAACTCTAAAATAACAACTTGGAGCTTGTTGAGAAAAATATGAGAAGTCTTCAGCAGTTGTTCTTTGAGGAATATTTAATACTTTTTCTTCTCCAAAATAAGTTTGAGCATAACCAAAAACCTTTCTTGTCAAGTCTATATCATTATAAACAAAAGGATAGCCATGATCAACAAACACTTTTGCCTCTGCTCCAAAAGCTTTTGCTGTTTGAGTAGCAATTCTTTCAATTAAATTATGGCATTCTTTTCTCCAATTTTCATCAAAAGTTCTTATTATTCCTTCCAAATGTACTGAATCAGGAATTATGTTTGTTCTTCCGTTTGCAATAAATTTTCCTATTGAGAATACAGTTGGTATTGTTGCAGTTGCACTTCGTGAAACTATGCTTTGAAGAGCTACAACAACATGAGAAGCAACCAAAATTGGGTCAATATTTAGCTCTGGAGTTGCTCCATGCCCTCCTCTACCAATTATATCAATGTAAATTTCGTCTGTTGAAGCCATTGCCTTGCCTTCAGTCATTCCAATATAACCACATTCCATTTCAGGAGTTGAGTGAAAGGCAAAAATATTACTTGGAGTGATTTCTTTAAATATTCCTTCTTGCAACATCTTCCATGCTCCTCCAGGATACATCTCTTCAGAAGGTTGAAAAATAAACATTACTCTTCCTTCAAAATCATTTTCCAATTCTTTTAATATTTTAATTGCACCCAAAAGTGAAGCCATGTGTAAATCATGACCACAAGCATGCATAACGCCTTCGTTGATTGATTTGTAAGAAAGTTCAGTTTCTTCCTTTATTGGAAGAGCGTCCATATCGGCTCTAAGAGCAACGGTTTTTTTGTCAGGATTCTTTCCATTAACAAATCCATAAATACCAAATCCTCCAATATTTTTTTTGAATTCCAAACCCCATTCTTCCAATTTCGAGCAAATGAATTCTGATGTTTTTTCTTCTTGAGTTGAAAGTTCAGGATGTTTGTGTAAATGCCTTCGATATTCCACAATTTCATCAAAATACTTCTGAGCCAATTGCTCTATTTTTTCTTTAAAACTATTATTATTAATCATATAATAAAAAAGGATTTAGTATTCTTTCACTTGAATTTGGATTATGCAAAGGTAGATAGTTTTTGTTTTATTAACAATTTTAGAATAAGATATTTTCTTTTATCTTTACCTATTCAAAAATAATTCCATATCTTCGCAAATGGAAAAAATCTATAAACAAGAATTAATATAATACAATCTAATAAAATGAAAAAGATTATAATTCTTTTAAGTGTGGGACTAATATTTTCATTTATTATTGTTTCATGCAGTTCAATGGAGGATAAAATTGTAGGCAAGTGGCAACATGTTTTAATTGTAGGGCAAAGTCCACAAGGAAGTGACTCTTTGGATATGACACAGTACCCACCAACATATAATGTTTTTAGAGAAGATGGTACTCTTCAAATATACAATTCACAACAGGAAGAAAATGTAAGATACCTTATTCGTGACAATAAATTATATTCTTTCAAGCTTGGAAAAACAGACACTGCAATCATGGATATAAAGAAACTTACAAAAGATGAGTTGATTCTTCAAGTAAAATTTAGAGAAGATTCCCAAAGAACAGAAAGTCTTTACTACAAAAAAGTAAAATAGTTTTCCATAACTCATAAAAATTTCTTATATTTGCATTTCAGGACTATTTATAATAATGTCCATTCCCAAAAAATAAACACCAATCCCTAAAATATTTTAAATAAAAAGATGCACATCTTTTATAGCGAAAGATGCACATCGTTTGGTATGAAAGATGCGCATCTTTTGGGTAAAAAGTCCTTGATTAATAAGTTTTATATCCCGATTTTATAAAAATATATCAAGGTTAGAGAGAAATATATAAGGTATAATTTCAATTATGATTGAGTTTTTTGAAAATATCCTTGAAATATTCTTTATTATCTAAGTGAAGTGCACCCTTTTTTATTTCTACTTGTCTAACATTTTAATCAAAAGAAGAGACAAAAAATTATAATTTTCAGCTTAATCCATTCAAATTAATTGAAGTAAACTTGCATTAATATTTATCTTTTACCCGTTTATAGCAATTTTATTCATACCTTTGCAAATTAATTCACTAATAAAATTTATATGACATTTAAAGAATTGGGCATGAGTCCAGAAATCCTCAAAGCCATTGATGAACTCGGCTTTGAAAACCCAATGCCCGTTCAAGCAGAAACATTACCTGTACTACTTAATGATGATGTAGACCTTGTAGCTTTAGCTCAAACAGGTACTGGAAAAACAGCAGCTTTTGGATTACCGATGATCCAAAAGATGGATTATACAAACAAAGACACTGAAGTTTTGGTGCTTTGTCCTACAAGAGAACTTTGTATTCAGATTTCAAAGGATTGTAAAAATTATTCAAAATATATTGAAACATGCACCATTTTGCCAGTTTATGGAGGTGCAAGCATTGATGTTCAAATCCGTACTTTAAGAAAAGGTGTTAAGATGATTGTTGCTACACCTGGAAGAATGAACGATTTGATAAATAGAGGTGTGGTTAATATTTCTAAGCTTAAATACGTAGTATTAGATGAGGCTGACGAAATGTTGAATATGGGATTTAAAGAAGATTTAGATAATATTCTTGCTCAAACTCCTGACAGCAAACATACTCTTTTGTTCTCAGCAACTATGCCTAAAGAGGTTGAAGCTATTTCTAAAGATTATATGAATGACCCTGTTAGAATTCAAATTGGGGTTAGAAATCAAGGAGCAGATAGCGTTTCTCACGTTTACTATTTGGTTCATGCAAAAGATAGATACTTGGCATTAAAGAGAATTGCTGATTATTATCCAGACATTTATTCAATTGTTTTTTGCAGAACAAAACTTGAAACACAAGAAGTGGCTGATATGTTGATTCGTGATGGCTATAATGCTGATAGTTTACATGGAGATTTATCTCAAGCACAAAGAGATCACGTAATGAACCGTTTTAGACTTAAAAATATTCAAATGCTGGTTGCAACCGATGTTGCAGCAAGAGGATTGGATGTTAATAATCTTACTCATGTTATCAACTATAACCTTCCTGACGAATTGGAACAATATGTTCATCGCAGTGGAAGAACTGGTAGAGCTGACAAGACTGGTATTTCAATTGCTATCATTAATTTGAGAGAGAAATATAAAATTAAAGACATTGAACGTCAAATAAAGAAAGAATTTACCAAGGCTGAAATCCCAACAGGAAAAGAAGTTTGCAAGAAACAACTTTTCAATATGATTGATAAGGTAGAGCATGTTGATGTAAATTATTCTGAAATTGAGACTTTCTTGCCCGATATTATGAAGAAATTGGAATGGATGGACAAGGAAGAACTTATTCGTAAGTTTGTTTCATTGGAATTTAACCGTTTCTTGGAATATTATGTTGGAGCACCTGATTTGAATGTTGATGAATCAAGAGAAAGAAGTAAACAGGAAAAAGGTAGCAATAACAGAGGGGATAAGAGAACCAATAAAGATGGTAACTTCACAAGACTATTTATTACTTTAGGTCATAAAGACAAAATTGTACCTCAACGCTTGATTGGTATGATTAATGACTATACTCACGAAAGACATATTGAGATTGGAAAGATTGATATTTTGGATACGTTTTCCTATGTTGATGTTGAAGAGTCAAAAGCACAAGCAGTTATTGATGCCTTTGAAGATAAGTTTGTAAAAGGGAGACCTATTGCTGTTGAAATTGCAGAATCAAAAGGCTCTTCATCAAGAGGAAGAAGTGGAGAAAGAAGAAGTTCTTCAGGAGACAGAAGAAGAGATGGAGGTGGCGAAAGAAAAAGCTCCTCAAGGAATAGCAATGACAGAAGAAGCAACGACAGGAATAGCTCCGATAGAAGAAGTTCTGACAGAAAGAAAGATAGCTCAAGAAGTAGTAGAGATAAGGATAGAAAAAGATATAGGTAAATAATAAATTAGATAAATAAAAGATGATTTTAGCTCCGTCATTATTGTCTGCAGACTTTGGCAATCTGCAAAAAGATATTGAAATGATTAATGAAAGCCAAGCTGATTGGTTTCATATTGACGTTATGGATGGAGTATTTGTTCCTAACATTAGCTTTGGTCAACCAGTAATAAAGTTTATTAAAAAACATGCAAAGAAACCTTTGGATGTACATTTAATGATTGTTGACCCTGATAGATATTTTGAAGATTTTAAAAATATTGGAGCAGATATTCTTACAATTCATTACGAAGCTTGTCGCCATCTAAACAGAAGCATTTCTTCAATTAAACAATTAGGAATGAAAGCTGGAGTTGTACTTAACCCTCACACTCCTGTTTCTGTTTTGGAAGATATTATTCAAGAGTGCGATATGGTTTTACTTATGAGTGTAAACCCAGGATTTGGAGGACAAAGCTTTATTGAAAACACATACAATAAAATAATTCAACTAAAAGAACTTATCAATAGGAAAAACCCAAGTTGTTTGATTGAAATTGATGGAGGTGTTAGCTTAAAGAACTATAAGCAACTTTTTGAATATGGTGCTGATGCTTTGGTTGCAGGAAACGCCGTTTTTGGAGCAGAAAAACCATTAGAAACCATTAAAGAATTTAAGAAATAATTTATGTTTGGCTTTTTCAGTGGTAAATCAAAAAAAGTTGAAGAAGTAGTTGATTTGTCAGTTTTAGAAACTGACATTCATTCTCACTTAATTCCAGGCGTTGACGATGGTTCTCAAAGTATGGAAGAGTCAATTTCTCTTTTGAAGCAGCTGAAAGAATTGGGATATAAAAAAGTTATCACCACTCCTCATATTTTCTACGATAGCTTTATAGATGGATATGATATATTATATCAAAAGCTTGAAGACTTAAGGCTTAAAGTAAAAGAAAATAATATTGATATAGAAATTGTACTTTCTGGAGAGTATCTATTGGATGATGACATTAAAGAAAGAGTAGAGAAAAATCAAATATTAAGTTTTGGAGATAATTATCTTCTCTTTGAATTTCCAATGCGTAATGAGCCTATGGGCTATGAAGAATGGTTATTTGACCTTCAGTTATCTGGTTATAATTTAATTCTTGCACATCCCGAAAGATATACTTTCTTGAATAATGACATTAAGAAATATTATAAATTAAAGGATAGAGGAATTCTGTTTCAAGTTAATATTTCTTCTTTTTCTGGTTACTACGGTGAACATATTCAAAAATTAGTTGAAAAACTTACTAATGAGAATTTGGTTGATTTAATTGGAACCGACTGTCATGGACAAAGGCATATTGATGCCTTAAAGAAGTCTTTGCATAGTCCAGTTTTAAAGCAACTTGTAAATTCTGGACGATTAATAAATAATAAATTATAATATAGTATTATGGATTCATTACTTGCTATTTCTCCCATTGATGGAAGATATAGAAAACAGGTTGAGCCTTTAGCAAATTATTTTTCTGAAAAGGCTTTAATTAATTATAGAACAAGAGTTGAAATAGAATATTTTATTGCCCTTTGTGAATTAGGTATTGAAGGCTTAAAAGATTTTGATAAGAATAATTTCAACGCATTAAAAGATATTTACTTAAATTTTACTGAAACAGACGCTCAACAAATTAAGGATATTGAAAAGATAACTAATCACGACGTTAAGGCTGTTGAATATTTTATTAAAAAGAAATTTGACTCACTTGGATTAGAAAAATGGAAAGAATTTATCCATTTTGGTTTAACTTCACAAGATATTAATAATACTTCTGTTCCATTAAGCATTAAAGAATGTCAAGAAGAGGTTTACTTGCCTCTTATGAATGATATTGTGGAGCTATTGGAAGAAAAAGCAAAAACTTGGGAAGGAATTCCAATGCTTGCACACACTCATGGTCAACCAGCATCTCCAACAAT
Organism: Bacteroidales bacterium UBA5515; assembly: GCA_002423895.1. GTDB lineage: Bacteria > Bacteroidota > Bacteroidia > Bacteroidales > P3 > UBA10566. The sequence goes on from DIOL01000012.1 coordinate 76,479, forward strand.
GCTTTCAAAGGAAATAAGAGTATTTACTTATCGTCTTCAACAACAGTTAGCATATTTTGCTTTCATCCCTTTTGGAGCTAAGTTTGGAGGAGCAACAGGTAACTTTAATGCTCATAAAGTAACTTTCCCTGAACATAACTGGGTTTTGTTTGCAAATAATTTTTGTTCAAGTCTTGGATTGGAACGTCAATCTTACACAACTCAAATAGAGAACTACGATAATATGTCTGCATATTTCGATTCAATAAAAAGAATCAATGTTATCCTTATGGATTTCTGCAAAGATATGTGGGCTTATATTTCAATGGAATATTTCAAACAAAAAATTAAGGAAGGAGAAGTTGGTTCTTCTGCAATGCCTCACAAGGTAAATCCTATTGATTTTGAAAATGCAGAAGGAAACTTGGGATTGGCTAATGCAATTTTTGACCACTTGTCAATGAAACTTCCAATATCTCGTTTACAAAGAGACTTAACTGATTCAACCGTTACAAGAAATATTGGAGTTCCTATTGCTCATACAATTATAGCTTTAAATTCAATAATTAAGGGAGTAAATAAACTTATTATTAATACTAAAGCAATAGAAAGAGATTTGAATAACAATTGGGCTGTTGTTGCAGAAGCTCTTCAATCTATTCTTCGTTCAATTGGTTATCCAAATCCTTATGAAACATTGAAGGATTTAACAAGAACCAACACTGAAGTAAATGCTGAAACAATTGCAAAATTTGTTAATGGCTTAGATGTTAGTGATGAAATTAAAAAGAGGATGAAAGAAATAACTCCTATGAACTACGTTGGAGTTTATGAATAATAGATAGGCAATGAGAAAATATTTTACTTGGATATTTGCTAAACCTTATTTAGTAAGGATAATTCTTTACTTTATTTTGGTTTGTCTTGCTACAATATTTTCTATTGCCTCCATTCTTTCTGCTTCTAACTTTTTAAATGTACTTTTCTCACAAGAGCTAAGCAATACCGTTGTTGCTAATCCTTCTTTGCTGGATGAATTTCTTTCTTCCTTCTATTCTAAGATTATTGCTTATGGTAGAGTGAATGCATTGTATATATTTGGAGTTATTATTTTTATAATCTATTTTCTAAAAGACGTCTTTACCTATTTAGCTTCTTTTTTTATTGCCTCTGTAAGGAATAAAATTGTAAGAAATATTAGGAATAAACTATTTCAAAAATATATCTCATTACCTCTTTCCTACTTAAGCTCACACCGTAAGGGAGATCTTATTTCTCGATTAAGTAATGATGTTATTGAATATGATGAAAATGTATTGAAATCAATTACATCTTTAGTTGGTGGTTTGATAACTGTTGCTCTTTATCTAATTGCTCTTTTCTATATTGACTATAGTCTAACCCTGACTGTATTGGTTGTATTTCCTATTGTTGCTCTTTTATCTTCTTTCATAAGCAGAACTCTTCGTCATAGTTCAAAACATCTTCAACAAAAGAGTGCAAATATTATTTCTATTATTGAACAAACAATTTCTGGACTAAGAATAATTAAAGCTCACACTGCAATTGAACTTATGAATGAAAGATTTGTTCATTTTAATTCTTCGTATACAAGATTAAGAAACAGTATTTACAGAAGAGTTGATTTAGCTTCTCCAGTTAGTGAGTTTTTTGGCAATTCAATGTTGATTGGACTACTCCTTTTTGGCTCTTCAAAAGTTCTTACCACTGCATCAATATCTGCTGAGCTGTTTATTGTATACCTTGTTCTCTTCACTCTTATTATTAAGCCAGCAAAAGATATTCCAACTTCTTTCTTTAATATTAAAAAAGGGAAAGCCTCAATTGATAGAATTGTTGAAATATTGGAGATAAAGAATCAAATTGTTGAACCTAAAGAGCCTGTTGCTTTTCCAAAGATAGAAAAAGGGATTGTATTTAATAATGTAAACTTCGCCTATAAAGAAGACTTGGTATTGAAAAATATTAATCTGATTTTTGAGAAAGGCAAAACAACAGCAATTGTTGGATCTTCTGGAAGTGGAAAGAGTACATTGATTGATTTAATTCCAAAACTCTACGAGCCAACTAAAGGAGAAATTCTTTTTGATGATATTAATAGTAAGGCAATTCATTCTAAAGCAATAAGAGATAATATTGCTTTTGTTACTCAAGAAACAATTCTTTTCAACGATTCAATATTTAATAATATCACCTTCGGGTCAAGTTCTTATAGCTTGGAACAGGTAAAGAAGGCTGCAGAGATTGCAAATGCTCATACTTTTATTGAAAAACTCCCAGATGGTTATAATACAATTATTGGAGATAGAGGTTCTACTCTTTCTGGAGGAGAGCGCCAAAGAATCAGCATAGCAAGAGCCGTTCTTAAGAATGCAGATATTTTAATTCTTGACGAAGCAACCTCAGCTCTTGATACTGAAAACGAAAGATTGGTTCAAGAAGCCATTTCCAAAATCACTAAAGATAAAACATCAATCATTATTGCCCATCGTCTTTCAACAATTACTAATGCTGATAAGATAATAGTTTTAGATAAAGGAGAAATTAAAGAAGAAGGAACACATCACGAGCTTATTCAACAAAACGGAATTTATACAAAGCTCTGTTCAATGCAAGAATTATAAGGTTCAAAACTCCCGATATTTAATTACTTCCAAAAAACTTCCGATATAATTAAAAAAACTCACCGACTTTTCTAATTTATATGCCGACTTTTTTAAAAAAGGTCCCGTTTATTTTTCAATAACCTTTGCTTAATTCTTAGCAAATTTCAGTTAAATAAGAAAGGAAAATATGTAGGTCTTTTATGTAAAGGGGTATCTTATTGTTTTTCTGATTTTATAGAATTTATACTGGTTTAAATTGGAGATAAAATTTGGATAAGTATTATATTTAGTGTACTTTTGCAAGTTAGAATTCAAATTAGTGTTTAATAAATAGTTGAAATTATGTCAATTAACAGCAAGACACGAGAGTTAAAAGCAAGAATGCAAACCATGCTTCAAGGAGGAGGCGAAAAGGCAGTTGAGAAGCAAAAAGCAACTGGTAAGCTTACTGCAAGAGAGAGAATCTTAGAGCTCTTAGACGAAGGAAGTTTTCACGAATATGATCTTTTCATTCAGCACTCTGGTAAGGATTTTGATATGGATAAAAAAATTCTTCCAGGAGATGGTGTTGTTACCGGAACAGGAACAATTAATGGTTATCCTATCTGTATTTATGCCCAAGACTTTACTGTTGCAGGAGGTTCATTAGGTTATATGCATGCAAAGAAGATTTGCAAGATTATGGACCACGCAATGAAGTTAAAAGTTCCAATCATTGGTATTAATGACTCTGGTGGAGCTCGTATTCAAGAAGGTGTTAATGCCTTAGCAGGTTATGGAGCAATATTCTTCCGTAATACCATGGCTTCAGGTGTTATTCCTCAAATTTCAGTAATACTTGGTCCTTGTGCAGGAGGAGCCGTTTATTCTCCAGCATTAACAGACTTTGTGTTTGTAGTAGATAAAATCTCAAAAATGTTCATCACTGGACCTGATGTTATTAAAACAGTTTTGGGAGAAGAAATTACTCAAGAAGATTTGGGTGGAGCAAGAGTACATGCAGAGATTTCTGGAAATGCTCATTTCTTTGCTGAAAGCGAATTGGAATGTTTTGAACAAATTAAATCTTTGTTTACTTACATTCCTTGGAACAATACAAAGAAAGCTGAAAGCTTCGCTGCAAAGAAACCAAAATCAAAAGATTATAAGATCAGTCAAATATTCCCAACCGACCCAGCAAAACCTTATGATGTTAGACTTATAATTAAGGCAATTGTTGATAATTCTGACTTTTTAGAAGTTCAAGAGTTATTTGCACCTAACATTGTTATTGGATTTGCTCGTATTAATGGAGATACCGTTGGTTTTGTTGCAAACCAACCTAATGCTATGGCAGGAGTTTTAGATTGTAATTCATCTGATAAGGCTGCTCGTTTCATTCGTTTCTGTGATGCTTTCCAAATTCCATTAGTTACCTTGGAAGACCTTCCTGGCTATTTACCTGGAGTTGATCAAGAACATGCAGGAGTAATTCGTCATGGAGCAAAAATCCTTTATGCTTTTTCAGAAGCTACCGTTCCTAAGATGACAGTTATTTTGCGTAAGGCTTATGGTGGAGGATACATTGCAATGTGTTCTAATCACCTTAAAGCTGACTTTGTTTTTGCTTGGCCAACTGCAGAAATTGCTGTTATGGGCCCTGAAGGAGCTGCAAATATTATTTTCAAATCAGAAATAACTTCTGCAGAAAATCCTGAAGAAATGCGTAAACTAAAAGTTCAAGAATATAGAGAAAAGTTTGCTAATCCTTATGTTGCTGCGTCTTATGGATATGTTGATGCAGTAATTCAACCTTCAGAAACTCGTCAATACTTGATGCATGCTCTTGAAATGACAAAGACTAAAGTTGTTGAAAATCCTTGGAAAAAGCATGGTATTCCACCATTCTAAAATTTCTGAAGAAGGATATTATTAAACAATTAACGTATTAATGAATAACAAATAGAGATTATGCCAAATATTAAACAAGACCATAGAACTTACTATCGTCAATTATATATTAAGATAGAACCGGGACAAATTTATGCATTTATTCCAGGAACAATAATTGATATCTTTGTTAAGAAGGGACAAAAAGTAAAAAAAGGAACTCCTCTTTGTACTTTACACGCCATGAAAATGGATAACGAAATCTGTTCTCCAGTTGATGGTGTTGTTCAAACTATCAACATTAAGAAAGCTCAAGTTGTTAGTAAGAATGATGTTCTTATTATGATTAGTTCAGAAGAAGTTTCTGAAAATACAAAAGAACAAAAGGAAGAAAAAGCTCCTTCTAAAGATCCAAAAGAAAAGAAAGAAAAGAAATAAGAAGTTCTACTTAGATAGAATTTCCTTTACCTTTAATACTAAGCTATGCGAATCTATTTTGCATAGCTTTTGTAATTCTGGGACGGAGCCATGCTCAATAAACTTATCCTCAATGGCTACTCTATAAATATTATTTTTATATCCCTTATCGCAAGCATACTCAATAACTGCACTACCAAATCCACCAATTTCAACTCCATCTTCAATGGTTATAATATTGTTGTATTTGTTTAGCACTTCTTCCAAAATTGAACCATCCAAAGGCTTAAGGAAACGCATATTGTAAATAGCAACCTCAACTCCTTCTTTTTCGAGTTCTTGAGCAGCCTTAATTGCATTGTTTCCAATTGCTCCCAAAGACAAAATGGCAATATCCTTACCTTCTCTAATCTTTTCACCCTTTCCAATTTCAATTGATTGGAATTCCTGTTTCCAGTCAACAATATATCCCTTACCTCTTGGATAACGAATAACCAAAGGAAAATCTATTCCTTTTTGAGCCGTAAACATAATATTTCTAAGTTCAATTTCATTTAGTGGAGCAAATATAGTCAAGTTAGGAATTAATCGCATAAAGCTCAAATCAAACACTCCATGATGAGTTGCCCCATCTTCTCCAACCAAACCAGCTCTATCCAAACACATAATAACTGGAAGTTTTTGAAGAGCAATATCATGAATAACTTGGTCGTAAGCTCTTTGCATAAAAGAAGAATATACATTACAGAAAGGAATGTAACCCTTTGCAGCCATTCCTGCAGAAAAAGTTAAAGCATGTTGCTCAGCAATACCAACATCGAAAGTTCTATCAGGAAACTCCTTAATCAAACAATTCATTGAACAGCCTGAAAGCATTGCAGGAGTAACTCCAACAATCTTAGAGTTTATTTTTGCAAGTTCAACCAATGTTTCTCCAAAAACATCTTGAAACTTAATTGGAGAACCTTCTACAGAATCACTTGTTTTTCTTTCTCCAGTTTCAGGATTAAAAATTCCTGGAGCATGATAAGTTACAGGATTATCTTCTGCCTCTTTTAATCCCTTCCCTTTTTTAGTTATTATATGCAGTATTCTTGGTCCCTTAATCTTCTTTAAGTCTTCCAATGTTTTAACCAAAACCAAAACATCATTTCCCTTAATAGGTCCAAAATATCTTATCTTTAAAGCTTCAAAGAAATTACTCTTCCCTGAAAACATAGACTTTAATGCAAATAAAAACCAACCAAAAATATTTTTTGACTTGCTATATGAAGGAGTGTTCCCTCCCATCATATTCCATATCTTATTCTTTATCCTATTGTAAGTGGCAGAAGTTGTCATCATGGTAAAATATTCTCCCATAGCTCCAACCTTCTTATCAATAGAAATGCCATTATCATTTAAAATAACAAGCTGATTAACATCTGTCGCACCAGCATGATTTAAAGCTTCAAAAGCCATACCACCAGTCATTGAACCATCGCCAATAACAGCAATATGAGCATTCTTAGTGTTGCCTTTTAGTTTATCAGCAATAGCCATACCCAAAGAAGCAGAAATGGAAGTGGAAGAATGTCCTGTTCCAAAACAGTCATACTCACTTTCCTCAATCTTAGGAAAGCCACTCAAACCTCCAAGCTTACGAATGGAAGAAAACCTGTCCTTCCTTTGAGTCAAAACCTTATGAGAGTAGGCCTGATGACCAACATCCCAAATTAAAGTATCATCAGGAATATCAAAAACATAATGTAAAGCTACCGTAAGTTCAACTGTTCCCAAAGAAGAAGCTAAATGTCCTGGGTTCTCAGCCAAAACACTAATAATATAATCCCTCACCTGCTTACAAAGCAAAGGCAACTCCTCTTTAGAGAGCTTTTTTATATCTTCAGGAGAATTAATCCCCTTCAACAAATCACCTTGATTATAGCTATTCATAGTTTCTAACAAATAAAGATGCAAATATACATAAAATAAAACTTGGGAGCAAGAACTTAATTTAATACTACAAAAACTAAGATTTTATTTTCCACAAACAAAGATTTAAACTAATTAAATAAGGATTAGATTTAGTATAATGCCATTATATTGTAAGTATAATGCCATTATTTGATTGATATAATGCCATTATATTGTCGGTTTAATGGCATTATACTGAGAATATAATGCCATTATTCCAGATTAACATAAGGTTTAATTAGATGAAAACCTTGTTTTATAAGTCAATAAGTTTATTTTTCGAGATTCATAAGACTATTGTATTATAAATTGCTTTATCTATAAAGGTAAAATCATTATAAATTGGTTTAAAATAATAATTCCAAAGCTTAGTATCATTTGATTAATTTTCACAAAAAAGAAGTTTATTTCTTAAAATACTTTCTGTTTACAATAAATTACTTAACTTTGAGCTTCATAACAAACTAACAAATAAATAAAACTATCGCAATGCCATTTCCAACTATAGAATAAGATTATTGTTTAATGACTTTATTCTCTTGTGAAATAGTCAAATCCATTGCAAGACAGGAAAAAAACAATGAAAAAATATTTTTTATTTATATTGCTTTTAGCACAATTCAATCTATTTGCTCAAAGCTCAGCAGATGAATTATTTTTAAATGGAGTTTCCCATTATAATTCAAAAGATTTTAAACAAGCTTTTTCTTTCTTTAAGGAATCAGCCAATAAGGGCAATTATAAATCATATGAATACTTAGGGAAAATGTACTATTATGGCAATTATGTCAAAAAGGATTACAAAGAAGCTTATAAGTGGTTCGAAAAATCTGCTAAATATAATAATGATGAGGCTAAATTAATAGTAGCTTTTATGTATTATAATGGAGAATATGTAAAAAAAGACACTTCAAAAGCAAATAAAATAATTTATGAACTTGCAAAAAAGGGAAATCCAAATGCACAATCTTTTATAGGTTCAATATATTATGAGAAAAATGATTATAAAAATGCTCTAAAATGGTGGGGAAAAGCAGAAAAACAAAATAATTCATACGCAAAGAAACTTATTGGAGACTTGTACTTAAATGGAGAAGGAGTAAAACGGGATTTGAAAATAGCTTTTGAAAAATACTTAGAAGCTGCAAATCAAGGAGACAGTGAAGCAGAGGCTAGTTTAGGTTATATGTATTTGAATGGAATTTATGTAAAAAAAGATACAGATAAAGCTTTTCAATTATTTAAGAAATCAGCTAATAAGGGAAACTCTTATGCATTGTTTCAATTAGGGTTAATGCACTTTAAGGGTTTAGGTACGAATACAAATAAAAAAGAAGCAATACATTGCTGGACTCATTCTGCAGAAAAAGGATATGATTTATCTCAATTAATTTTAGGTGTAATTTACTTTCAAGGCATTGAAGTTAAGAAAGATTTGAATTTATCAAAAGCATATTTTACTCAAGCTTCTAATAATGGGAATAGCAAAGCTCAATTGTACTTAGCTGAAATATATTATAATGAGAAGAATTACAAGGAAGCTATAACCTATTTTAAGAAAGCTGCTAATCAAAATAACAAAACGGCAAAGTTTAAATTAGCAAGAATGTACGAAGCAGGTGAAGGTGTGGAGAAAGACCTAAACAAAGCAATAAAACTATATAAAGAATCTACCACTCATGAAATAAATGAAATTCAAAACTCTATTGGTATTAATTTATTTAATAAAGAAGAATATGATAAAGCATTTAGCTATTATCAAGAAGCAGCAAATGAAGGAAATATGTATGGGCAATATAATTTAGGAGCGCTTTATTATAATGGTTTAGGAGTTATGCAAGATTACTATGAAGCCATTAAATGGTTTAGAAAATCTGCAGAACAAGGATTTCATGAAGCTCAAAATATGCTTGGGAACATGTATGTTGACGGATATGGAGTAATGAAAAATATGCATGAAGCAATGAAATGGCTTAAAAAAGCAGCAGAACAAGGCAATCCTAATTCTCAAAACAATCTCGCAGTTATTTATAATTTGGGAGAAGTTGTCCCAAGAGACGTTTCAGAAGCAGTTAAATGGTTTAAAAGATCAGCAGAACAAGGAAACGGAACTGCCCAAAACAACTTAGCTTATATTTACTCTAATGAGAAAGGATATATAAATAAGGAAGAAGCACTAAGATTATATACTTTATCAGCAGAACGAGGAAATATTAATTCAATGTATGAGCTTTATCTAATATATTTGAAAGGAGATGACGTTGAGAAAAATCTTGAAAAAGCAGAATATTGGAGACAGAAAGCAATTGAAAATGGATATATTGAAGGAGACAGAGGACTCAATAACTTAAAAGGAATGTTGTTCTTAACTGCAATTATTTCTCCTTTTTTTATTTTACATTTTCTCCTCCTACTAATCTTTTTTTAAATCATATTACAATGTCAATATTGAATAATAACCTTTAAAAATAAATATCAAATGAAGATTAAAATTATGATGAAGAAAGAAAACAATCAAGAAAAGAAATTGAAGAGTCTTCCAAGTAAATCTCTTATAGATATCATAATTAACTACAAAATAACTTACTAAATATGGAAAAACCAATTAAATCCATTATTCTTATTTCCATGTTTTTCCTTTTTTCCATTAACACTTTTGCTCAAAGGAATGTATTGGTTTCAAAAGGAAGGCAAATAAATGTTTTTGATGGGGGAAATAATATTAGTTCATCCTTTTTCGATCCAGAAAATACTCTTAATGTTTTTGATATTTATGACCCAGCATCAAAAACAAAAAAGATTAAGCTTGCCTCAAGTACTGATACATTGGAGTTTGATTGTAAAGTAAATGAAAAGATTTATTTTTCAATAGTCTATAAAAACGATACCCTACATTCATGTCTCAACTATACAAATAAGATAGATAATACTTTATCAACAACTGATAAACTCTTTGCATTGAGTAGTTTTTGGTCTGAAGCAAAATATAATTTTGTATTTTATGATCAATTAAAATTTAGTTGGGATAGCTTATATAAGGCATATATTCCTTTAGTTGAAAATACTAAAAATGATTTTGAATTTTATAATGCCATAAACAAATTTGCTAGAATGCTTAAAGATGGGCATACTGGTGTGAATTATTCAAAATGGGGAAGTTATAATAGTTTTATTCCTTTAGATTTAAGATACTTTAATGATACAATATATGTTTGTTCTGGGACTGAAAATGTTATAAAGAATATTCCTCTTGGTTCAAAAATATTAGAAATAAATGGAATAAAAGCTGAAGATTATATGGAAAGGAATGTTTATCCCTTTGTTGAATCAAATATTAAGACAACAATGCAAATGCTTGCTCCTTCCATGTTACTTTCTTCAATTTATGATCCTAATGATTTAACTTTGAAATTTAAAACTACAGAAGGTAAGATATCTCAAACAACATTAAAGAAGGTAATAAATGACTTTTCAAACTATTTGGGAGGTAAACGAAGGAAGTCTAACGATCCAATTGAGATTAAATGGAATAACAATATTGCTGTTTTGGAACTAAATACTTTTGACGATTTTAGTGGAAAATTGGTAAATTATTTTGAGAAGATAAAAGATACATTATATTTTGCTAATGGAATTATAATTGATTTAAGAAATAATGGAGGAGGTTCTACATTAATTGCAAATTACTTTCTAAAGCATATTATAAAAGATAGTTCATTTTTAACTTATGGTTATCAAACAAGAATAAATAATGGAGTAAAAAAAGCTACTGGTAATTTTTTTGAAGAGAATGAGGATTATTATAAAATGAGAGCTTATCATACTGAATATCCACAAACAGTAATTATTGAAGACTCAATTAAACAATTTAATTGTCCTATTATAGTACTTACTTCTCCAATGACTTGTTCTGCTGCTGAAGACTTTTTAATTATGTTATATGAACGTAAAGATCGTCCTTTATTTATTGGGAAAACATCTTTTGGCTCTTCTGGCTCTCCTTTGGTTATTAGTGAATGGCCAGATAAAAATAGCTATGCAAGAATTTGTACAAAAAGACAGACATTTCCTTATTCTTTAAAGCCATTTAAAGATGGAATTACTCCAGATATCATTGTTAATGAAACCTATGATGACTATATTAATGATATAGACAAGACAATGGAAATTGCAATTGAAGAAATAAAAAAGAGTATTAAAACTAAATAAACAGAACCTTTCTATCTACTAATATATATAATCAAAACAGATATATCAGAAGGGGAAACTCCACTTATTCGGGAGGCTTGTCCTATGGTTTTTGGGCGGATTTTAGTTAGCTTTTCTCTGGCTTCAAAACTAAGGGATTTAAGAGCTTGATAATCGAAATCATCCTTAATTATTAAGTTTTCATATTTTGATAACTTATCAGCAATCTCCTGCTCCTTATCAATATAGCTTTGATATTTAATAATAATTTCTGCTCCCTCAATAATTTCTTCCTTAATATCAATTGGGATTGATTGAATGTTTTCATTTAGAGAAAGAACATTTTCTGCCAAATCCTTTAAAGTTATTTGAGGACGAAGAAGAAGTTGTGAAATCTTTGTTTTTTGGTTTATTTGAGGAGTTTCTTTTTCTTCAAACAAGGCATTAACCTCTTTAGGTTCTGCACTTGTTTTCTCAATAAAAGTTACTAATTGATTGCAGGAAGATTTCTTTCTCTCAACTCTTTCCATTCTTTCCTTTGAAGCTAAGCCAATGGCAAAGGACAAAGGTGTTAGACGAAGGTCTGCATTATCCTGACGAAGAAGTATTCTGTATTCTGCCCTTGAAGTAAACATACGATAAGGTTCATCAACTCCTTTTGTGATTAAATCATCAATCAAAACTCCAATATAGCTTTCGGAACGTTTAAGGGTAAAGGCTGGTTTTTCATTTACTTTCAAACTTGCATTTATTCCTGCCATCAGTCCTTGTGATGCTGCTTCTTCGTAGCCAGTTGTTCCGTTTATTTGTCCAGCAAAATAAAGATTTTCAATTAGTTTTGTTTCTAAAGTGTCTTTAAGCTGGGTTGGAGGGAAATAGTCATACTCTATTGCATATCCTGGCTTTTGTATTATGGCATTTTCAAAACCTACAATGTTTCTTAATGCTTCATATTGAATGCTAAGAGGCAAAGAGGAAGAGAAACCATTTACATAGAAAAGGCTTGAATAATTACTTTCCGGTTCAATGAAAAGTTGATGACGGTCTTTTGAAGAAAATCTTTCTATTTTATCTTCAATGGAAGGACAATAACGAGGTCCTACTCCTTTAATTCTCCCTTGGAAAAGAGGAGATTTATCAAAACCTTCTCTAAGTATATTGTGAACTTTAAGTGAAGTGTAGGCTAAAAAACAGCTTCTTTGCTCCAAAGCTTTTTCTCTTTGAACAAAGAAAGAGAATTGTTTGGGCTCTGAGTCACCTTTTTGTTCTTCCAGTTTAGAGAAGTCAATGCTTCTTCCATCAACTCTCATTGGAGTTCCTGTTTTGAGAGTTTTTACTTCAAAACCATATTCTTTAAGATTTTCTGAAATTCCTTTTGACTGTTCCTCTCCTATTCTTCCTCCCAAAAAATTAGTCTCCCCAATATGTATTTTACCATTAAGGAAGGTTCCATTGGTTAAAACTACTGACTTTCCTTCAATTTCCAATCCCATTTTAGTTTTAACTCCACAAACTTTTTGGTTCTCTATCTTTAAACCAATAACCTCATCCTGCCAAAGGCTAAGATTAGGGATTTGTTCCAAAACTCTTCTCCAGGAGATAGAAAACATAATATTATCTACCTGAGCTCTTGGACTCCACATGGCTGGTCCTTTGGAAAGATTAAGCATACGGAACTGAAGAGTGTTTTGATCGGTTATTATTCCTGAATAGCCTCCCAAGGCATCAATCTCACGAACAATTTGTCCTTTAGCCACTCCTCCCATTGCTGGATTGCACGAAAGCTGAGCAATGGCATTCAGGTTTTGTGTGATAAGAAGAACTGAAGAACCTAAATTAGCTGCTGCACAAGCTGCTTCGCAACCTGCATGACCTGCACCAACAACAATTACATCAAAGTTTTTAAACATTCCTGCTCCTTAATTCTCATTTGTTTTGCTTCCTTGTCTGTTTTATCTTTAAATCCCAAAAGATGCAAAACTCCATGTATAATTACTCTATGAAGTTCTTCTTCAAAACTTACATTTAATTCTTTAGCATTGTCCATTACTCTGTCAATGCTAATAAATAAATCACCTGCAATTTTATTTTCTGCAGTATAATCAAAGGTTATAATATCTGTGTAGAAATCGTGCTGAAGATAGGTTTGGTTAATCTCCAAAAGATAATCGTCTGAGCAAAAAATATAGGATATATCCCCTACTTTCATTCCTTTTTGCTCAACAATAGATTTAATCCACGATTTTAATTTATTCTTTTGTCTTAAAGTGTCTTTTATTTCAACAAAATTAAAGCTAATTGCCATTTTTTAGTGTTTAGTTCTATACGCTTTTAGTATGGATTGACTTTTGTGTGAAAAACACTTTAAACTTTTCTTGACGAGTTTTTAGTTCATCTTCATCAATTCCACTTACATAGAAAATCAATTCTAATGTTTTGCCATCGTCTAATATATTGTATTCGTTGGTTAGCATTTGAATTAATTCTGTTACAGAAGTGAAAACTTGCTGATTGGTTTTAAAAACAAAACATACCCCATTAACGCACTGTTCAAAAGAAAAGTCACTATTGAAATTGGAGTCAAGTTCTGGATTATTGTAAATAATATCTAAAGCCTCATCAACCACAACAGAAAGTATTCCAAAATAATTGTGAAGATTGAATCTATCACATATTTCTTCAACCAAGGCTTGAGCCTTTATTCTTTGTGAATGATTTGAATTTAAAGTTACAATATCGTAGTTTTGTTTCATAGTGTTGTTATTTTCAACGTTCAAATTTATAAAAAAATTCATTTACTTTCTCCTTATAGTAGGGAGAAAACACTGGAGGGACCTGCTTAAATAACTCCAATTCTCTATTCTTTAATTTATTAAATTCTAAGAATTGATTATTGGATTTATCAATTAAATCCCTTCCTTCAGTAGATTCTCTTCTTTGCTCTTGCTCTTGTTTGGCTTGAGCTTTCTCGTGTTGCAACATTCTTGTAAGAATATTGTTTTGACGATTAATAGTCTGCTGATTTATGATTTTGTTTACGATATCTGTTTCGGTTTGTTCCATTTGTTTGATTAAATTATCCAATTCTCCTGCACTTTTTCCTCCTTCTTCCTTTAAATCATTGGAATACTGCTGCATCATTTTTCTTATCATTTCTTGTTGAGCAGCCATTTTTGCCAATTCTTCATTAATTTTTGCATTTTCTCCAATTCTTGGCTTTTGGTTTTGTCCTTTCTTTTGTCCTTCCAGCTCTTTTTTCAATCTCTCCATTTCTTTGTTTAAGGCCTCCTGCATCTCTCTCATTGATTTAGGACTTTGTTTCCCTTGCTTTGGACTATTGCATTGATTCTTTGGCTGCGATTTGGAGTTGTTTTTGCTTTTGGACTTAGACTTCATATTCTGCTGCATATTATTTAAACTCTCTGCCAAAAGAAGAGAAAGGTTATTCATTGAAGTCATTGCATATTGTTGAGAAGATGTAGCTTGAGTGTTTCTATAGGAACCATAAATTCCTTGATTATATTGAAGGAGCTTTTCAATTGAATTGCCAATTTGATTATCTATTGAAGTCAATTCCTTATTAATAATATTGCTTATTTGTGGTTGACGCTTACTCATTGCAAAAAGACTGTCGGAAATCATCTTCATATCATTCTTTATCTTATTTTGAGTGTTGATAAGATTTTGGTATAAAGGATCTGTTACTGAGGTTTCTCTTACCTTAAGAATTAAATCTTCCTGCATAAAGGAAAGTTTATTAAGGTTTTTAAGAATTTGTCTTACCTCTTGTATATCTTCTGCCAATTGTTCTTCTTCATTTTCTTCTTGTTGCTGCTGAAGGTCATCTGCCATTTCCTGCATTTTTTCTGCAGCTTGTTTTTGATTTTTGGAGGCATCTTTATTCCTCTTTTGCTCCATATTCTTTTGAGCATTCTTTTGAGCCTGAGTTATGCTATCTTCTTTTTGCTTGTCAGATTTAATTTTTAAAGGATCTTCAAGCTCAGATGCTTTTTTCTGAAGTTCTTGAATATCTTTCTTTATATCTTCAAATGATTTATTTAACTGACTTTGCTTTTCTTGAAGTTCTTTATTGTTTTTAGGGTTTTGCTGAGTTTCTTGCGATAATTCTTTTTGCTCTTGAGCCATTTTATTCAGTTTATCTATTGTCTCAAGCATTTTCTTATCAACTTCCAAACGCTTAAACATCTCAAGATTCCTATCCAATTGTTTCTCCAAATTCTCATTGCTCATCTTCATCTTGTCTAAGGCTTCTTTGAGGTCTTCCTTCTTAATATTATTCCTGATCATTTTATTCAACTCCTCAAACATATCCTTAGCTACCTCATCATAGAGCTTTTCAAGTTCTTTTTGCTTCTTTAATATTTCTTCGTTTTGTTGTTTATATCTCTGGTCTAAATTATTGTTTTCTTTTATCTTCTTACTTATATCTTCAAGCGATTGCTTGATTTGATCTTGCTTTTTCTTTAATGACTCTATCTGCTTTTTATCTTGCCAATCCAATTCCTTCTTTTCAAGTAATTTTTTATTCAATTCTCTAATTTCTTCTTGAATTTTCTTCAATTCCATTAAAGACTGGTCGGTTTCTTTCTTTATTTGATTACTTGTTTTTTCCTGTTTCTCTTCAATCTCATTTATTGTAGGGATTTCTATTGTGAAAACTCCTGAGCGAGTTGATTTTGCTCCATCAATTGCATCATTGTCCCAAACTTCAAAATAATAAACCAATCTTTCTCCTGGTTTAAGTTCTGACAAATCATAACTATAATAAAACTCTTGAGCGTTTTCCTTAGTGTTTAAAGGCAAAGTGGATGAAATAATGGTTTGTTTTGGAGAATCCTTTTCATATTTTTCAACGTGAAACTCCAATTTTGAGAAACCATAATCATCTTTTATCTGTCCTCTAAAGTATACTCTATCTGCAATTATACTATCCTTTTGTTCAATAACTGCTATTTGAGGGCTTAAATCAGAAATTACATTAACTAAAAACTCCAAAGAATCACTATAAGTTGTGAAGTTATTTTTGGTAAATAGCTGATAGCTCAAATCGAACATTATTCGTTTGGAGAAAGAAAGTCTCCCATTCTTGTCAGGGGAGAAACTCTCCTCTTTACTATTACTCTTAAAGATTAGGGTTTTGGTGTCTCTTGTAAACGCTCTCCAACTTATAGTACTTCCCTTTGGAACTGAAAAATTGCTAACATTGGTAAATGATTCTTCTTTCATTTGAGTGTAGGCAGGATAAGTAATTACTGCTTGAAGGTCTAATAGAATTGGTTTAGGAAGCACTTCTATATTGTAGTCGTTGCTTGTTATTTCAGAGGACTCAAAATGAAAGGTTGCATTGTTTTGGATTTGTTTTATTGAATAAGTAAATATGTCTTTTTTCTCCTTATTCATTTCAAAAATCTGCTTGTTTATTACAATATTTACTTTGTCAACAAGCATTTCTCCTTCAATTTTAACTCTTATGTCTATATCTCCGTGTTGCAAAACCTTTAAATCTGTGTTGAGTAATTTAAAAGAAAATGGTGCTGGTTTTTGGAAATGTTTTGTATGATTGATATAACGATATGTTGGCTCACTAATAAAGCTTGGGAAGAAAATTCCACAAAGAAGAAGAATAACCACTGGTATTAGTGCCCATTTAATGTATTTTTTGTTCTTTGAAATATCTACTGCCTTAACGAATGGGATTGGAGAAAGCTCTTGCGTTCTTTGTTTTATACTTGCTTCCAAAAGTTCGGAGTCTTCCTTTGAGGCTATATCTTGAAGTTGAAGTAGGTTTAAAAGCTTATCTGAAACCTCAGGGAAATGAGTACCTATTATGTTTGCGGCTTCCTTATATGATATGGTTTTGGTTAGACGGAATATCTTAAAAAGAGGGACAAGAATAAAGAAATAAAGTATTAGAAGAGCAATTGTAAGAAAAGAATAGAATAGAATGGAGCGTGTGAGAGTGGAATAATAACCAAAGTATTCAAGGGTGTTAAGTATAAGAAAGAAACTTAAAAGAAGAAAAATGCAATATAATATGCCTTTTATTAGCTTGTTCTTGTAGTACTTTCTTATAAACTTATCTAACTTCGATATAATTATTTCATTAGTCATTTTATTTATTTAACCTATTTCAACCACTTCTCTTGTTTATACCAACTGATTGATTTTTCTACTCCTTTTTCCAAATCTACCTTAGGTTTATAACCTAAGTCTTTTTTCAAATCCTCAATACCACAGTTCCAGTTTCTTGCTTTAAGTATGTTGAATTTATCTTTATTTAGGGTAAAAGATTTTCCAATTAACTTGCCAATAAATTCCATTAGCGAACTAATCCACTTTACTATAAACAAAGGAAATTTAAGTTTTATTGTCCAAGTATTTAATACTTTCTTGGTTATTTGAGCAAATTCTGTATCCAAATAGAGCTTGCCATCACTAACAAAATAGGTTTTACCACTTATTTCTGATTGCATTGCCAATATGCTTACATCAACCAAATCATCAACATAAACAAAAGTCAGTCTTTGTGCAACAAATCCAAGATAAGGCTCAAGGTGATTATTAATGGTTTGAAAGTATACAAAATAATCTGTTTCACGTGGACCATAAACTCCAGTTGGACGAAGAATAATATATTTACCTTTAAAATTATCTCTAATGTATTCTTCTGCTTCAAGTTTGGCTTTGCCATATTCGGTATTTGGCTTGTTTAAGTCTTCAACTTTGCACTCACAAAAAGTGGTCTCCTCTCCAGGGCCATGAGCTGCAAAACTACTGAAGAATATTAATTTGGTTGATGTGTTTTGAAGTGCATCAACCAAATTCTTTACATAGCCATAGTTTACTTTGTAAAAATCTTCTTTTCTCTTTGCTTTTGTAAGTCCTGCAAGATGAAAAACAGCATAAAAATTCTCTTCTTTAAGAATTCTTTCCAACTCATCGGGATTATTGTAAGGAAGGTCTAAGAAACTTATCCTTTGGTCTTGTAAATACTTTCTGCTACTTGATTTTCTAATGCCTGCCGTTACCTGATATCCTTCTTGAAGAAGTTTCTCAACCAAGGTGCTTCCAATAAATCCACTTGCTCCTGTAACTAAAACCTTCAACATTTCTTCTTAGATTTCTTTTATGTAAGCTCTACGACGAATTGCTATCCTACTCTTATATTTTTCCCAAATTTGTGCCGCTTGATTTGTTTCAAGCTGAGGATTTGCAATTGCCATTTTTGAGTTTAACTCAATATAGCGACGATTCATTTCCACATAATAAAGAGAATGAACTCCCTTATTTTGCCAATCAGGGTCAACTCCATTAAGATATAAATCGATGTAATCGTAATTTTTTAAAGCCTTAAGGAAATAATACCATCCAAAAGGAAATAACTTTCCTTTAGATTTTCTTAATGCATCACAAAATGAAGGCATGGAAACTCCAAAAGCAACAACATCGTCTTTCTCATCAACAATAAAACAAACTAATTTAGGATCAATAAAAGTGAAATACTGTCCTATGTAGAATTTAATTTGTTTTTCATTTAAAGGAACATATCCAAAGAGATTTGCAAAAGAACGATTAACTAAATTAAAAATCTTATTACCATAAAGGTCACAGATTTTCTTTTTTGAAAGATTATCAACAATTTTTAAGTTGTATTTATTCTTTATCAACTCATTTACCTTTGCAACCTTTTCTGGAATTGGTTGATTGGCCTGAATTTCATATTGAATCCAATCAACTTCTTTCTTATAGCCTAACTGCTCAATTATAACTGGATAATAAGAAGGGTTGTAATAACAAGCCATAGGACAGTTGGTTTCAAATCCTTCCACCATCATACCTTCCTTGTCCATATCGGTGAAGCCCATAGGTCCAACAATCTCATTCATTCCCTTTTCTTTTGCCCAATTCTCCACAGCATTCAAAAGAGCTTGAGCAACATTAACATCATTAATGTAGTCAAACCATCCAAAACGCATCCTCTTTTGTTTCCAAATCTCGTTGGCTCTATTATTCAACATCCCAACAATTCTTCCAACAATTTCCTCTCCTTTATAAGCCAAGAAAATCTTTGAATCGCAGAATTCAAAAGCAGGATTCTTCTTCTTATTAAAAGTAACTCTTTCATCCATCAATAAAGATGGTACCCACATCTTATCATCCTTAAAAAGCTTGTAGGGGAATTTTAAAAACTTATTGAAGCCTTTTTTGTCTTTAACCTCTTCTATTCTTATTTTGTTATCCATTTATTCAGTTATTAAATACAATTATTGTATTATTCCATACTTTTTGAAGACTTTTGTAAGCTTATCAATAGCTATGTCAACCTGATGATGAGTATGTGTTGCCATTAAAGAAAAACGAATTAATGTTGCATCAGGTGAGCATGCTGGAGGAATAACTGGATTAACAAATATACCTTCATCGTAAATCTCTTTTGTGATTAAAAATGTTTTCTCTGTATCTCTTATATAAAGAGGAATTATAGGAGAATTAGTTGGTCCAATTTCAAAACCATTTGTTCTAAAAGCATTTAGAGAATAGTTAGTTATATCCCATAAATTTTCAATTCTTTCTGGCTCTTCTTTTATAACATCCAAAGCAGCAATAACACTTGCAGTTGCTGAAGGAGAAATGGAAGCAGAGAAAATATAAGGACGTGATGTATGTCTTAAATAGTTTATTGTTTCCTTATCTGTTGCAATAAAACCACCAATAGCAGCTAAACTCTTGCTAAAAGTACCCATAATTAAATCCACATCTTCGGTAATTCCAAAATGATTACATATTCCTTTTCCACCTTTTCCGAAGACACCCAAGCTGTGAGCCTCATCAACATAAACATCAGCATTGTATTTTCTTGCCAATTTAGTTATTTCAGGAAGATTTGAAATATCTCCTTCCATTGAAAAAACTCCATCAACTACAATAAGCTTTACTTCATCATAAGGAATCTTTTTAAGGACAGCCTCCAAAGAAGCCATATCATTATGTTTAAACTTATAGTTCTTAGCATAAGAAATTCTTCTTCCTTCAATAATTGAAGCATGATCCAATTCATCTAAAATTAAATGGTCTCCCCTTCCAACAATTGTTGGGATAACTCCAATGTTGGCATGAAAACCTGTTGAATACACAATAGCCTTTTCTTTTCCAACAAAGGAAGCTAATTTCTCCTCAAGCTCAATGTGAATGTCTAATGTACCATTTAAGAATGGTGAACCAGCGCATCCAGAACCATACTTTTTGAAAGCAGCTACTCCAGCTTCAATAATTTTTGGATGATTTGTAAGTCCTAAATAAGAATTAGAACCAAACATTAAAACTTTTCTTTCGTTCATTAAAACTTCACAATCCTGATCACTACAAATCATTCTGAAATATGGGTAAATTCCCATATCCATTATTTTTTGTGGTTCATTGTAAGACGAAAATCTGTTTTTTAATTGCTTCATATATACTCTATTAATCTTTATCCAAATTAAATTAAGGCACAAAGTTACTATTTTATTTGTAATTAAGAGCTTTTAAGCTACAAAAAACCTTATAGGACAATTAACACAGGAAGGAAAATAAGGAAATAGTTACCAATTCAGAGGGGAAAAAATAAATCAAAGAAGTATTAATTAATATCTATATTACATATTCCTTATTTACGTTTACTGAAATCAAGTAATAATTTTTTCTTTCTTAGTTTTAATTTACTGAAACAAGGTTTTGATTATCAAAGACATTATTTTTCTATAAGATCATTATATTCTACTTATTTCAAAAATTTCAATTAGAATTAATTCTCTTGAGCTCGAGAAATACATAGAAAAATATAATTTTATAATATCCTATATATTGAATTAAATAAAATTTTTATTAAATTTGCTATTCTAATTATTAAAACCAAAATATTATGATCAACAATAAAAACACAAATCAAGCCTTTTGGGCAGCGTACTCAAATGTTGCAGCTTACAATGTTGCTATAATTATAGCACATATTAATTCAAAAATAGAAAACAAAACAAAAGAGGCTGATGAAGAAAGTTTAGGAAAAATAGAAGACTTGTTTGATATGGTTTGTGTTGACAATCCAAATAACAAAAAGAAAATTGATTTTTTATATAAATATATGCCATTTATCTGGTTATTTGTTGATTATATTTATAATCAGGATAAAACAAGTAATGGGATACCTTTTTTTGAGAAAAGGATAATAAATAATAATGATAAAAATGATGTTGAATCAAGAGAAGTTACTCTAACTGAACAAATAGAAATAATAAAAGAGTTATTTCAATTACTATTGGACATACGAAACAATCAAAGTCATTTTGTCGGTTCTAATTATTTTGTAAATGATAGCATGTTTCGTGCATTAGAATATTGTTTTGACGTTTCGTTAAGAACAACAATAACGAGATTTTGGGATGATGCAAAAGATGCAAACAATAAACTTGAACACTTGAAAAGGCATGATAATAAAGGGAAAATAAAAAAGGAATTTATATACAAGTTCAAAAACATAGGAGTTGATAAAAACAACTTCACTACAAACGGATTAGCCTTTTTCCTATGTTTATTTTTGGATAAAAGAATGTCAAAGTTGATGTTAGACCAAATATCAGGGTTTAAACGAAATGATTCAAAAGAATACAGAGCTACTATTAATGTTTTTACAATTGATAGAATAAGATTACCAAAAGAAAAGATTGAAAGTGTTTTTTCTTTAGATTCTTTAGGGCTTGATATTATTAACGAACTACAAAAATGCCCAAAAGAATTATATGATTTATTATCGCAAGAAGATAGAAATAAGTTTGTTTTAATAGATGAAGAGACAGAAGATGAAACCATTTTAAAAAGAAGTCAGAACAGGTTTTCTTATTTTGTCATGCGATATTTCGATGAAAAAGAAATATTTAAAAACATTAGATTTCATATTGATTTAGGACTTTATAATAAAGACTGTTATGAAAAAACATTAAAAGACGGAAGCAAATTAGAAGATAGGTTTATTTCAAAAAGGCTAAAGGGTTTTGGACGTATTCAAGAAATGAATACAGAGTTTGAAAAACACAAAAAAGAATATCCTGATTTTTATGTTCAAGACAAGAACGAGAAGAATTATCAAATTCCAAATAGAATGCCGACATTTCCTCACTATCATTATGCAAATGAGGAAAAGACACTTATTGGTTTAAAAATAAAAGATAAAGTAGATTATAAATATTCTGATATAGAAAGAAATAATTTTATTCTGGAGAAACCCGATGCATATATTAGCACATACGAATTCCCTGCAATGTATTTTTGCGAATATTTAAAAGGAAATCCTGAACAAGTACTAATTGATACTTATAATACAATTATTGATTTCTTAAAGAAGATTGCATCAAATGATAATTCAATAGAAATATTCAGAGATGAGATAACAGGAAAAACAGAAGATGAGATAAAAGAATTATTTAAAAATGAATTTAAGCTTGATATTAATGATATTCCAAAGGAATTAAAAGTTTATATCTCTACTAAACCAGCCAAATCAAAAAATACTTATCAAGAATATCTAAAACAAAAAATGGATACGATGTTGGAGGAAGCAAAAAAGGAATATGGCTGGATTATAGATAAAGAAAATCGAATTAAAGAAAGAAGAATTAAAGCAGGAAAGAAGAATTATGAGAAGATAAATATTGGAGATATTGCTCTGAAGCTTGTTAAAGATATTATTTATTTAACACCAATTAGCTCAAAAAATAATGGTAAAGATGGAATAACTTCTCCTAATTATAATAGACTTCAAGAGCATTTTGCCCTATGGGTTGAAAAGGAAAGAAGATTTAAGGCTATAGAGATACTTAATGCTTTTAAAATATTCGATAAGCATCCATTTTTAAATAAGCTGGGGAAAATAGAAGATATATCATCTATTGTTATCCTGTATAAAGCGTATATGCTTTCAAAAATAAATTATTTAAATGAGAAGGCTGTAAAAGGGAAATACGGAATAGATATTCTTTCTAATGATAAGGAGAATAAAAAGGCTTTAGACTATGAAACATACAGTATTGATTTGGCGAAGAAGTTATTAGAATTACCTATTAACTTACCGAGAAATATGTTCTATGAGGAGATAGTAAAATCAAAAGAATTAGAAACATTAAGAAGATATATTTATGGGAAAAGAGCAAATGTAAGTTATTTGATAAAACTCTATTTAAATGAAAAATTGAAAGATGATAGTCAAGAATTCTATAAATATGATAGGATGTATAAGTTTTTCAAAGAAGGACGAAATAATAAAAATGTATATCATGAATTAAATAGATTTGATGAAAAAGTATCGGAAATAAAAGAACAAATAAAGAATAATCAAGATAATCCAAACTATAAATTCTATAAACAATTCACTGAAAATGAAAAACAACTAAGATTACTTCAAACCCAAGATGTATTACTCTTTTTAATGGCTAAAAGTATTTTATTCAATGAAGTGGAAACAAAATTTATTGATAAAACTATTCAATCAGAATCAATTCTTTTAAAAAACATCGGTATTGGAGGAAAAAGTGTATTAGAGGAAAAAACAAAAGTTAACCTATCATTATCGGTAGCTGATTATTATTTATTTATTGAAGACACATTGAAAATAAAAAATTATGGAGATTTCAAATATTTCTGTTTTGATAAAAGGGTCTCAAATTACCTTGAATGCCTTTTAAAAACATTTAATGATAATCAATATAAAAAAGGGGGAAATCCTTATAAAATCAAAAGACAGGAGATTGAAAAAGAACTTGAAAATTACGAAACGTATAGGATAGCTGCGTTTGAGAAAATACTGGAGTTTGAAAGAATATTTTTTCAAAATTATTATACAAAAGAGGAGTTTGAAAGTATAAATAATGGTACTCACTTTAGTTTTGAAAAAATCATAAAGGAATTTATTGAAAAAACAAATGCAGAATATGAAATATGTAAATTAATAAAATCAACTCGAAATGCTTTTTCTCATAGTCAATACCCTATGCAAGATAATTGGTTAAGAAATAGAATAGACGAAAAAAATAAAAGCAATATGTTAGATATTATTTATAATGATTTTTCTGAATCTATAGAAAGTTGTAAAAAATTAATTGTCAATTAGAATACCTAATTGATAAATCACAGTTGTTGAAGCCTTTATTTTGAAAGGTAATTACAGCGAAGCTTTTTTTCCATGTAATTATACTGTGGCTGTTGAAGCCTTTATTTTGAAAGGTAATTACAGCTGTAATGATTCGATTTTTTCTTCTGTAAATGCTGTTGAAGCCTTTATTTTGAAAGGTAATTACAGCAATCTCGTAATGCTTATCCTTGAGCCATGAGCTGTTGAAGCCTTTATTTTGAAAGGTAATTACAGCTACTGGCTCAATTGTACGTTTTTTTTCATTGCTGTTGAAGCCTTTATTTTGAAAGGTTATTACAGCTACTTGGGCTTTCTTCTCGAATTAGCACATGCTGTTGAAGCCTTTATTTTGAAAGGTAATTACAGCGGTTTTCAAATTGGTCTTGAGAAGTAACTTGCTGTTGAAGCCTTTATTTTGAAAGTTAATTACAGCGATATTTCTACGGTTAAATCAAATTTCATAGCTGTTGAAGCCTTTATTTTGAAAGGTAATTACAGCTAGAATAGAAAAGGGAACTACAACTAATTTAGTTTCTGATGTTGCAATTGTTTATTGCCAATCAACAGATAAAGGAAAAGGGCTGTAGTGTATAAGAATTGAAGTTAATGATATAAGTCGTTACGAAACATTGATTATTAAAAACAGTTTAGCAAAAAGACAAAAGAAGTAAGAATAGGAGAATAAATGAATGATAGAAAGTATATATCTCACACTACGAAATTAGTAAAATCAAGAAGGATACCTTATAAATTTAGATTTAGACTTCTTGTTTTTAGATGTAGACTTCTTTATTTTGAATTTAGACTTCTTGTTTATAATTAAAAAAGCGGCTTTTCTAACCCAAAAAAGCCGCTTTTTTGACCCCAAAAAGCCACTTTTTCAGTACTAAAAAGCGGCTTTTTTAGGTATAATAACTTCTTCTAATTTCAAAAACAAGAAGTCTAAATTCAAAATAACTTCCTCTAACTTGTAAAACAATTGACGTTTTACTTAGTTTTAGTTCAAAAATTCAACATAGAAAAAGTATACGTTAAAGTCTTATGACTATTCTCTAAAAGATTTATATCTTATACAAAGGATAAATAATGCATATTTGTAAATAATAAAGATGATTCGAGAATATTAAAGAATGGCTATGATATTATTTTAGGATAAATTCAACTAAATTATTCTTTAGCCTGCTCCCTCCTATTCTAAAATGTTTTGAATTTAGGTTTTCTTCTCCTAAATAATGAGAAAAAAGTATATAATAATCTAATGCTTGTTCTGCAGATGAAATGCCTCCTGCTGCTTTAATTGATTTAAGTACTCCTGTTTTTTTGTAATAATCTTTTATTGCCATAAGCATAACAGCAAAAGAATACACATCGGCTCCTTTATCAATTTTTCCTGTTGACGTTTTAATAAAATCGGCTCCAGCTTCAAGATTAATCAGACTTGCTTTGTATATATTTTCATAAGTTTCCAACTCCCCTATTTCTAAAATTACTTTCAAAATTTTATCTCCACAAATCTCTTTTGACAGGAATGTTTCTCGTGAAACCTCTTCAAAATTTCCTTCCAAAAACAATCCTCTATTCATTACTATATCTACTTCTTGAGCATTGTTGTCAACAGCAAATTTTATTTCATTTAATTTTATTTCAATGGGATTTTGTCCTGAAGGGAAATAACCTCCAACTACAACTTTCTTTATTTCTTTATCCAATAAATTTTCATTCAAAACTCCTAAAAAATTGGGGTAAACACAAATTCCTGCAACCTTTACTGATTCCAATTCTTTTATTTTTGAGTCTTCAATCAACTTCTTAATTTTTTCTTCATTATCTGTTGATGAAAGTGAGGTAAGATCTAAACATTGAAGGCATTTAATGGCTGCCTCCCTCCTATTTATTGATAATCTTCCTTTGAGAAGAATTTCAGCAATAATAGCTTTATTTAATATTGTACTCATTATTGATTTTTGGATTTTGAAAAGCTTATTTTAGCAAATTTAGGAATTGGTCTTTTTACAGTTATTTTTCTTTTCACATAGAGTTTCATCAGAAATTCTTTTCTCCATGCTGCCCTATTTAATTTTTTTCTGCTAATAAGATTTTTCTTTAAAATATTAATTCTATATCTGTCTGGAAGGTCAATATTTTTATTTTCATAAAACATATTCCTATTAGCTATTATTAAATCTGTAATTGGAATATTCATTGGGCAAACTTTAGCACAATTACCACAAAGAATACAATTAAAGCTTAAATGTTTGTAGCCATCAATTGTTTCTAAAAATGGTAAAACTACATTTGCAATTGGTCCTGTGAAAACATTATTATAAGGCATATCCCCTATCAAGGAATAAATTGGACAAACCTTTTTACATGCATCACAATTTATACAAGTTAATGCTTTTCTATGTTCTTTTGACTCTAAAAGATTTGTTCTTCCATTGTCTATAATGAAAAGTTCAACATTGTTTTCATCATTTTCTTTTACTGAATAAAATGCTGTTAAAGGAAGGTATTCTTCCCTATTCTTATTTATTGAATATAGCTTTGATAAAAGTTCAACATCTTCAATATTCTTTAAAACATTATTTACTGGAAGAACAAAAATTTTCATCTTTGCTGAAAGAACTTGTTCCATTTCAATTGCAGAATTGAAAACCAAATATAAACTTCCTGTTTGTGAAATTGCATAATTGGGTTCAAAGATTACACAATTATTTGATTGAAGATTGATTTGAATTTCTTCGTTTTTTAAAATTTTCAACAGACCTAACTCTTCAATAAATCTACTTTCGAAAAGATTTACCTCCTTAATTTTTTTCTCAATCAATATTTTTATTATATCCTCCGAAAGAGAATCATAATCTAAAGCCCAATTTACTTTGGCTCCATTTTCATTGAATTTCTTTTCAAATGAAATCAATAATTCATCAATATGATTGATGTTTTTTTGTCTTAAATTGGCAGCAATCTTTCTTGCATAAGAATAATTTTGAAAAGTTTTTAGAGTAATATCATCAATATCAAATTCAATATTGACATCTTTTGCGTTCTCAATAGATTTTTTACAATCGGCAATAAAAAACTTATACTCTGCTGTATTCATTAATTAGTTACTATTACTTTAGTAGTTGTGATATTTTTTCAACTCTTCTTTGATGTCTTCCTCCTTCGTATGGAGTATTTAGAAATGTTTTTGCAATTTTTAAACCCTCTTCCCTACTTATAAATCTTGCTGGTAATGAACAAACGTTTGCATCGTTGTGTTGTCTTGCTAATGATGCAAGTTCTTCTTGCCAACATAAAGCACATCTAACTTTCAAATATTTATTTGCTGTCATCTGAACTCCATTTCCACTTCCACACATAATTAAACCTTTTTTATATACTCCATCATTAATATCTTTTGCAAGAGGATGAATGAAATCAGGATAATCACAACTATCTAATGAATATGTTCCATAATCTTTAAACTGATAACCTAATTTAGAAAGTTCTTCTTTTAAGAATTCTTTTAGCTCAAAGCCTGCATGGTCGGAAGCAATAGGGATAATTTCTGAATTGTTTGTCATATGTTGATAACTTTTAAATTGTTTAAATACTCTATTTTACTCTTAATTCTTTGATTTTAAAATCAAAATACACTTAGCAAAAATACTAATTATTTTGCAACTGTTTATTTTTCAAATGACAAAATTATTACACATAATTGTTAGTATCTGATTATTTTTTGTTGAAAATTTGTTTATCAATTTTATATGATATAATTTTGTTGACAAATTGGGGGTTTATTAAGAAGTTTTCAAATGATTTATCTACATAAATAGTAAGAATTAATCTTATTTTTTACCAACAATAATTTTAAAATTAAACTTGTTAATAACCAATTTACAGTATTAATTTATAACTAATTAGAATGTAATATCTTTTTCATAACTTGTTTAGTAAATCACTTATTTGAATAATGCAAAAAAATAAAATACATTTTTTCAACCAAACTAACAAGGTATAATTATAATAATATTTATAATAAAAAAGAGGTATTAATATATTAAAGCGAAAGAGAAAATGACCACAAAAGAAAAAATTGAAAGAATATTAAAGTTAAAGGAAGAAAAGAATGCAGTAATACTTGCTCATTTTTATCAAATACCAGAAATACAAGATATTGCAGATTTTATAGGTGATAGTTTAAATTTAGCCAATAAAGCAAAAGACACTGAATCAGATTTAATTCTGTTTTGTGGTGTTCACTTTATGGGAGAAACTGCAAAAATTCTTAATCCAAAAAAGAAAGTTATTATTCCTGATATGAATGCTGGTTGCTCATTAGCAGATTCTTGTCCTGAAGATGATTTTAAAAAATTCAAAGAACAAAATCCAGATCATATAGTTATTTCATATATTAACTGTAGTGCAAAGATAAAAACTTTATCTGACATAATTTGTACTTCAGGCAATGCTGTTCAAATTGTTAATTCATTACCTAAGGATCAAAAAATTATATTTGCTCCTGATAAAAATTTAGGAGGATATATTAACAGAATAACTGGAAGAAATATGCTTCTTTGGAATGGAACATGTGAAGTACATGAGTTATTAACAGCTGAATTTACTTTAAAACAAAAATTAGAACATCCAGATGCTATATTAATTGCTCATCCTGAATGTAATGATGCTGTTTTAAAAATTGCTGATTATGTTGGTTCAACTTCTGCTATGATTAATTTTGTTAATAAAAGTGATAATAAAAAATTCTTAGTTGCCACTGAATCAGGCATTGTACATCAATTAAAGAAGGATAATCCAAATAAGGAATTTATTGTTGTAACTCAAAATGAGACTTGTTCTTGTAATGATTGCCAATATATGAAACTAAATACTATTGATAAAGTTCTTGCATCATTGGAAGAAGAAAAATTTGAAATTCTTTTAGAAGACGATTTAATTGAAAGAGCAAAAAAACCAATTATTAAGATGCTTGACATTTCAAAAGAGTTAGGAATTATAAAATAAGTTAGTTTAGGTTTAAAAATAGAGATTTTGGTATAAAATGTTTGAAAAATAAAATACTCATTTTAACATTTGGAGTATAGTTCAAATATATTAAAAACAAATAATTACTATTCTAATCAAGCTTATTTATTTCTTGTTTTTTAACATTGAGAATTAAATATTTTAGAAGACCTTGGCAATTGATAAGCTATAATTCTTAATAATTCTTAATTTTCAAGGCTTAAACTTAGTAGAAAAATAAAAATTCAATTTTGATGATTTAAAATCTTCAAATAAAAATTAAAATGAGAATTAAACTTTGCATAGTAATTTTATTTGTTACATTTTTTCAAAATTGTTTTTGCCAAAACTTTTCTAAGATTTTTCGGAATTTAGATTTTAAAGATAAGGTTTGGATAATTTCAAAATCCAATTCTTCATTTAAGGTTAAGAAAATTTCAAAGCATGTAACTGATCTAACTAATAAAATTTATAAGACTAATTTCTTCAATTCTGAGAATAAAGAACAAAAAATTGACGCTTTTAGACATATCTATTTGATGTATAAGCTTTCATCTCAATTAGGAGTAGAAAAAGCAAGAAGATATGGGAATATTTATGAGAGTTATAACAAGAATATATTCCATAAGATTCCTAATTCTGGATATGATAGAGCAGGAGAGTGGATGGATAAATTTAATAACGAAATAGGGATTTATCTATATTTGAAAAATGGAGAAATTTCAGATGAAAATATAATTCAAGAGATTGGTTATCAAATAAAAAATGGTAATGCAAGGGAAATTAAAAAAGATAGTATTGGTAATAGTTTAAATGTTGATAATAAGATAATTGATAAAGAAATTTGGATTAAAAATTGGGTAAATGATAGAGTATTAATACAGTCTAATAATTAAGTATATGAAAATTAAATTATTAATCTTAATTCTTCTATGTGCTAACCTTCTAAATGCACAATCTTATAAGTATGCTCATTATTGTTTAGATTCTTTAATATCAAAGGATTTTAAAGGCAGGGGGTATTTTGAAGATGGAGATAGGGTTGCTGCTAACTTCATTGAAAGAGAACTTATAAAAAATGGAGTTAAAACAGTGAAAAACAATCCATATCAACAAAAGCTTCCTATCAATATTAATAATATTGAATCAGTTAAACTAAAACTAAATTCCAAAGATAGTTCATTTTTGAAATTAGGTGAAGAATTTTTAGTTTATGGCTCTTCTCCAAGTGTTGATTTAATTATTGAAAATAAAAGACCTGTATCAGTAGACTTTAATAGTAAGAAGTTAAAAGATAAATTAAATATTTATGCTAATAAAGTAGTTTTGATTGATTTAAAAACAACTGATATTTCGAAGGTTAGTAGTTTTATCAAACTTTTAATTGAAAAAGAAATCACCCCTAAACTGTTTATTATTCAAAATTGTGGAAAGTTGCAGTTCCCAATAGGAAGAAATAATATAAAGTTTCCAATCATTGAACTAAGAGATAAAGTAATAAAAAAGAAAATAGATTATCTTGAGCTTTCAGTCAAATCAAAATGGGAAGAAAACTATATGACTCAAAACGTGTGGGGTATGGTTGAAGGAAAGTCTAAGAAGGATAGTTTCTTTGTGTTTACTGCTCATTATGACCATCTTGGAAAAATAGGAGAAGATTGCTATTTCCCAGGAGCTAACGATAATGCTTCTGGAGTTGCTGTTCTCCTTGATATGGCAAAGTACTTTTCTCAAAATCCTTCTGATTATTCAATAGTATTTATTTTTACAACTGCTGAAGAAGTAGGACTTTTAGGTTCAAAATATGCTGCTGAAAATCCTCTAATAGAATTAGATAAGATTAAATTCTTATTTAATTTGGATATGTGTGGAACAGGTTCAGGAGGGATTGCCTTAATAAATGGGAAGAAAGAAACTAAGGCTTCAGATTTATTTATGAGTATTAACCAGGATAAACTTTATTTTAATGAAATTAGGATAGGAGGGGAGAGCTGTAACTCAGATCATTGCCCTTTTGTAATGAAAGGAGTTCCTGCATTGTTTTTGTTTACTTTTGGTTGTGAGTATAATGAATATCATACTGTTTCAGATAATGGTAAAGGACTTTCTTTTACAAAACACCTTGATTTTTGCAATATACTTAAAGACTTTATTGAAGAGTATAATTAATAACTTATTTGTTTTGAGTGAATTTACTCCTATTTTTTAGAGAGAATTATTGAAATATATTAATCAGTAAATCTCTTTATCTCAAAAATTTTTAGTATATTTGCATAACAAAACCACTAAAAGGATTATTGAGCGTATTTATATAAATCGCTTTACTCCAAATAAACCTTTTCTCTAAATAATATATTTAAAAAAAGATGCACATCTTTACACCCGAAAGATGCACATCATTTGATATGAAAGATGCGCATCTTTCGACTAAAAAGTCCTTGATTAGTAAGTTTTATATGCCGATTTAATAGAAATATATCAAGGTTTTGTAGAAATATATCAAGGTTAATTTCAATTATAATAGGATTTGAAATTTCTATTTCCTGCAAGTTTACGATTAACTTATTGAACTTTTTTTCTGTGATAATGTCACATATAAAATTAACTTTGGATAAATGTAATAAAATATGTACTTTTGTAGCTTGATTATTTAAATAATTTCAAGAGTTCTGATAAGATTGATAATAAAAAATATTTAGATATGGATTTTAAGCAAGCTATTTTGGAAGGTATTCCTGATTATCTTCCACCAAAGAAAGAGTATGATTTAACTGTAAATCACGCACCAAAGAGAAAAGACATACTTTCAATTAAAGAAAAGAAATTAGCATTAAAGAATGCTTTAAGATATTTTGATCCTAAGTTTCATAGCGAATTAGCCAAAGAATTTAAGGAAGAATTAGAAACTTATGGAAGAATATACATGTACAGGTTTCGTCCTGATTATAAAATGTATGCAAGAGATATTGAAGAATATCCAGCTAAGTGTAAGCAAGCAGCTGCAATTATGCTTATGATTCAAAATAATCTTGATTATGCTGTTGCACAACATCCTCATGAGTTAATAACTTATGGTGGAAATGGAGCAGTTTTTCAAAATTGGGCTCAATATCGACTAGCTATGAAATACTTAGCTCAAATGACAGATGAGCAAACTTTAGTTATGTACTCAGGTCATCCAATGGGCTTATACCCAAGTCATAAGGATGCTCCAAGAGTTGTTGTAACAAATGGAATGGTTATTCCTAACTATTCAAAGCCAGATGATTGGGAAAAATTTAATGCACTTGGTGTTTCTCAATATGGACAAATGACAGCAGGAAGTTATATGTATATTGGACCTCAGGGAATTGTTCATGGTACAACCATAACTGTTTTGAATGCAGGAAGAAAGATTGGAAATGATGGACTTGGAGGTAAATTATTTATTACTGCTGGACTTGGAGGAATGAGTGGAGCTCAACCTAAAGCAGGTAATATTGCAGGTTGTGTTTCTATCACTGCAGAAATTAATCCAAAAGCAACAAAAACTCGCCATGATCAAAAATGGGTTGATGAAGTTTATGATAATTTAGAAAAACTTTGGGCAAGAGTAAGTAAAGCCAGAGAAAATAAAGAAGTTGTATCGCTTGCATATCAGGGTAATGTTGTTGATTTATGGGAATATGCTGCAAACAATAATATTAAAGTTGAATTAGGTTCTGACCAAACTTCATTACATAATCCTTGGGCTGGAGGCTATTATCCTGTTGGAGTAAGCTTCGAGGAGTCAAATAGAATGATGGCTGAGGAACCAGATAAATTTAAAGAGAAGGTTAAAGAGAGTTTGAGAAGACATGTTGCTGCAATTAATAAATTAACAGCAAAAGGTATGTATTTCTTTGATTATGGTAATGCTTTCTTATTGGAGGCTTCTCGAGCTGGAGCTGATGTATTTAAAGAAGATGGAACATTCCGTTATCCTTCTTATGTGCAAGATATAATGGGACCTATGTGCTTTGATTATGGATTTGGTCCTTTCCGTTGGGTTTGTACTTCAGGTAAGAGTGAAGATTTAGACACTACTGACCATATTGCTATGGAAGTTTTAGAAGAGATTGCTAAAACATCTCCTAAGGAAATTCAGCAACAAATGAGAGATAATATTACCTGGATTAAAGGTGCAAAAGCTAATAATTTAGTAGTAGGTTCTCAAGCTCGAATTCTTTATGCTGACTGTGAAGGAAGAACTAAAATTGCTGCAGCATTTAATAAAGCAATAAAAGAAGGTAATATTTCTGCTCCAATTGTTTTGGGAAGAGATCATCATGATGTATCTGGAACAGACAGTCCTTTTAGAGAAACTTCTAATATTTATGATGGATCTTCTTTTACCGCTGATATGGCTGTTCAAAATTGCATTGGTGATAGTTTCCGTGGAGCTACATGGGTTTCTATTCACAATGGAGGAGGAGTTGGCTGGGGAGAAGTTATTAATGGAGGATTTGGAATGGTGATTGACGGTTCTGATGATGCAGATAGAAGATTAAGGAATATGTTATTCTGGGATGTTAATAATGGAATCTCAAGAAGAAGTTGGGCAAGAAACGAAGGAGCAATCTTTGCAATAAAGAGAGCTATGGAAACAGAACCAAGATTAAAAGTAACTATTCCAAATATTACTGATGAAAATTTAATAGATAGCATTTTCTAATAATCCTATTTAAAGAGAGTGATTTACATCTGTCGTTTCATGTGAAACGACAGATTTTTATAAAAATAATTTGGAGATGAAAAGGTGGTTTGCTCTATATGTTCAACCCAGGAAAGAGAAAGTTGTTGAGAAAGAATTATTGAAAATAGGGTATGAAGTTTATCTGCCTTTAAAGCAAGAATTGAGGCAGTGGAAAGACAGGAAAAAATTAATTGAAGTGCCATTGATTCCTTCATATGTTTTTATGAATATTAATGAAAGGGAAATGTGGGATATTGTTAGAATTAATGGATGTGTAAAATTTATATGGTTTAATGGTAAGCCTTGTCCAATTCCAGATAGTCAAATTGATTCTATCAAATTGTTATTAGAAAAGAAAGTTGAAATAGAACAGACATCAATTAATCCTTCAAGTGGGGATTTGGTAAGAATTATTGAAGGAGATTTTATTGGTTTGGTTGGTGTTTTCTTACATAAAAAAGGAAAGAATAATTTTGCTGTTAGAATAAGCTCATTGGGAATAGACTTAACAATTACTATAGATGAATCAAAATTTGAATTAGTAGAATAGTTGAAATATTAACATACAAAAACAATTAAAATTAATATTATTATGAAACAGTTTTTTAAATTTATGTTCGCTTCCTGTTTGGGAGTGTTTTTATCAACAATCATTTTGATTGTTACTTTTTTTATAATAGTAACATCTATTATTTCTGCTTCAACAAAGAGCATTCCTGATATTGAAGAGAATTCAGTTTTAGTTATAAAATTAGATAAGCCTATTTACGATAGAGAAGTGTCTGATTTTTCTGACTTATTTATGTCAGGTAAAGAAGATATTGATGTAAGTTCTTCAATTGGATTAACAGAGTTTATTGCTGTAATAAATAAAGCAAAAACTGATCCAAATATTAAGGCTATTATGTTAGACTTATCAATTATTCAAGCTAATGGTTGGGCAACTGTTCAAGAAATGAGAGATGCTTTAGCTGGGTTTAAAGAATCTAAGAAAAAAATATATGCATTTAGTGATACTTATACTCAAAATGCATATTATCTTGCAACGGTAGCAGATGAAATTTCTCTTAATCCTGTTGGTCATTTGCAACTAACAGGTCTTGGAGGTCAAGTAATGTTTGTGAAGGATCTTTTAAATAAGTTTGATATTGATGTAGAACTTCTTCGTCCAGCAAATAATGACTATAAAAGTGCTGGGGAAATGTTTGTAAACAACAAAATGAGTGAAGCTAATAAAACTCAAATTAAAGCTTATGTCTCTTCAATTTGGGATTATATTGCAAATAATATGTCTCAATCAAGAAAAATTGATATCGCTACACTTAATAATAATGTATCCAACTTAGAAACTTTTATGGCTGAGGATGCCTTAAAAAATAAATATGTAGATAATTTAACCTTTAGAACAGATAACCAAGAAAAGATAAAGAAAGATTTGAATCTAAAAAAGGTTAATTGGGTACAGTATAAAAAGTATAGAAATTCAATAGTTGAAATAATGCCAAAGGGTAAAGATCAGATAGCAGTTATTTATGCTTTTGGAGATGTTGCACAAGGTAAGGGAGGAGATTTGTCGATAGGAAGTGAAACTATTGTTAAGGAAATAAGAAGAGCAGTAGAAAACAGTAGAGTTAAAGCTATTGTGCTTAGAATTAATTCAGGTGGAGGAGATGCTATTGCTTCAGAACAAATGACCAATGAAGTAATTAAAGCTAATAAAGTAAAGCCAGTTATTGTTTCTATGGGAGATGTTGCTGCTTCTGCAGGTTATGAAATGGCTTGTGGAGCTTCCAAAATTGTTGCTAATCCAGTAACAATTACAGGCTCAATTGGAGTTTTTGGAGTTGTTCCTAATTTTGGAAAAGCATTAAAAAAGAGTATAGGAATAGGTTTTGATACAGTTCAAACTCATAAAAACTCAATCTTCCTTTCTGCAGTAACTCCAATGTCAACAGATACAAGATTAGTAATGCAAAAAAGCATAGATGTATTCTATAAAAACTTTGTTAATAGAGTTGCAACTGGAAGAAATAAATCTTTCCAATATATTGACAGTATTGCAAAAGGTAGAGTTTGGGTTGGTAAAGATGCAAAAGAAATTGGTCTAATAGATGAATTTGGAGGCTTGTATAAATCTATTGAAATAGCTGCAAAAGAAGCTAAGATAAAAGATTATGGAGTTATTGCATTACCTAAAACTAAGGATATTACTGAACAAATTTTCAGTGCAATGGGACAAGAGGCAGAATTAAAATTGTTTACTAAAGAATTAGGAAAACCATATTCATTCTTCTTAGAACTTAAAAGCATATCTGATATGAAAGGTGTTCAAGCAAGAATACCTTATTTGATTAGTTTCTAAAGGAATATTGGGATATATAATCTCAGATTATTAATTAGAATTTGAGATATTTGTTTTTGCTTTTTCAATATTAGAAAGCAATTTATCAAACTTTATTCTTTCTATAGGAGAATTCTTCTTCGCTTGATTGAATAAAGTTTTATCAAAATGATTATTATTTATACTCTCTAAAAGCTCTATTGTTTTAGGATTTATTTCTAAAAATTTAGAGCTTTTAATCATTGTTTTTAAGTTCCAAGGGCAAGAGTTTAAACAAATATCGCAACCAAATATATGATTATTTAGATTAATGTTTTCTGCAATATTATTCTTGTTTTCAATGGTTTGATAGGAGTTACATAGGTTAGAATTAATTATGCAATCGTTTTGAATTGATTTATTTGGACAGGAATTTATACAATTATTACAATCTTTACACAAGTCTTTTTCTATTTCATTAATATAATCAGTTGAGAAATCAGTAATAATCTCTCCAATTAATATCTTGCTACCGAAGGTTTTATTAATCAATAAAGAGTTTTTCCCAATCCATCCTAAGCCAGCTTTTTTCGCTATTACTTTCTCAAAAATAGGAGCAGAATCTACAAATGGAATTGCATTGAAATTGGGATAAATATCTTGAATGCAATGAATTAATTTGTATAATGCTTGTTTTATAGCTTTATGATAATCGTTAAATAGACTGTAAGATGCAAATTTGAGTTTATTATCATCTTTGTTATCAGGGAATTCAATATTGTAAGAAACAATAAAACTAATTATAGACTTAGAATTTTCAAGTAGGAGAGAATGGTTTTCTCTAATATCAATATATCTTTCTAAGTATTGCATATCAGCATTATACCCTGCATTTATCCATTTATTGAAGAATGAAATATCAAGTTTCCTTATTTCTATTGCTCCACAGTCCTGAAAGCCAATTTTTAAGGCTAAAGACTTAATGGTATCAAATGCAATATATTTTTCCATTAATTACATTGTGCTTTTTTCAACTTCGTAAGAGTAAATAGTTCTATTTTCAATAAATGGTTTTATCTCTTCCAGAAACTTAGGTATTGAAACCATATGTTTTCTTGCTTTTAGAGTAACTTCAACATCATTTTCAGAATCAATAATAAAGAAAGAAACTAAACAATTTCCTTTCGATTTTTTAGCTGCTTTCACAACCTTTTCAACAAATTCATTATTTAGATTTTCAATTGGCATAACCAATTTAATTGATTTTGCATACTTATCTAATATCTCATCTAATTCTTCAATTTGCAGGACTTTAAATTCTAAAGAATCTTTACTATTTTCATCTCCCCATCCCTTTTTCTTAACTGTAGCTTTAAGCAATACGAATAATCCATCAATCAAATATTTATGGAAGTTGATATAATCTTTACTAAAAAGAGTAATCTCTCTATTTGAAGTTTCATCTTCAAAAACAAAGCTACCATAATTTTTACCAGTTTTTGTCATTTTTTCCTGGCTGTTTATAATCATACCAACAAAGTATAATATCTTGTTTTCAAAAGGAATAAGACTTTCAGAAAGCTCAGATAGTTTAGCGTTTTCAAATAGTTTTTTCTCTAAAGAAAACTTATCTAACGGATGGCCTGAGATATAAAATCCAATAGATTCCTTCTCCTGCTTTAATATTTGGTTCTTTGTCCATTCTTCGCATTTAGGAATTTCTGGATCAGTATAATTATCTTCTGTGCTATCCCCAAATAAAGACACTTGAGTAGAATTTTCATTATTTTTTATCTTATTTCCATATCTGATTAATCTTTCAATTATGCTTTCATCTCCATTATTTGTAGTTTTAACTAATTGAAAATATTGAGCCCTGTGATAATCTGTAAAGCAATCAAAAGCTCCAGCGCTGATTAGTGCTTCAACGCATCTTTTGTTGACGTTAGCTCTTTTAATAAAGTCAAATGGAGTTAAGAAAGGTCCGTTTTCATCTCTCTCTCTTAAGATTTCTTGAGCAGCATTAACTCCCACGCTCTTAATTGCTGCTAAACCAAAACGAATTTCTCCTTTTTTATTAACAGCAAAATTTATTTCAGATTCATTAATATCTGGTCCAAGAACAGAAATTTTCTGTTTTTGAGCCTCTTCAATATAATAAGTGATTTTTTTTATATCACTAAGATTGTGAGTAAGAACAGAAGCCATAAAATCTGCAGGATAATGAGCTTTTAACCATGCAGTTTGATAAGCTATATAAGCATAACAAGTAGAGTGAGATTTGTTGAAAGCATATTCTGCAAACTTTTCCCAATCGTGCCATATTTTATCAACCAAGTCAAGATCAAGCCCTTTTTCCTTACTCCCTTTCATGAATTTCTCCTTAAGATCATTCATTACAGCTTTTTGCTTCTTCCCCATAGCCTTACGTAGTTTGTCGGCTTCTCCTTTTGTGAAACCTGCAATGGCTTGTGAAAGCTGCATAACCTGTTCTTGATAAACGGTAATACCATAAGTTTCTCCCAAATATTTCTCCATTATTTCAGGAAACTCATAGTCTATCTTTTCTGTTTTATGCTTTCTTGCAATATAATTTGGTATATATTGCATTGGACCTGGACGGTAGAGAGCATTCATGGCAATTAAATCCTCAAATCTATCGGGTTTTAGATTTTGCATATGTTGACGCATTCCATCACTTTCAAACTGGAATGTACCAATTGAATCTCCTCTTTGAAAGAGTTCATAAGTAGCTTTATCATCTAATGGAATTTCTCTTGGATTTATATGCTTTTGGTGAGATTTTTGAATATTTACACATGTGTCCTTTATAATTGAAAGAGTTTTCAATCCTAAAAAGTCCATCTTGATCATTCCAACATCTTCAACAAACTTCCCTTCAAATTGAGTTATGATTGATTGTCCATCTTTTGCAGTTGCAGATGCTAAAGGAATGTATTTTGAAAGTTCATCAGGTCCAATAATAACTCCACATGCATGAGTCCCAATATTTCTAATTGAGCCTTCAAGTTCTTTTGCAAATTTCAATGTCTTTTTAACTAATTCTGACCCATTTTCAAGAGCATCGTTAAGTTCAGGGACTTCCTTATAAGCTTGCTCAAGAGTTGTCCCTGGCTTCTCGGGAACAAGTTTAGCCAATCTATCAGATTCAGGTAAAGGGAGCTCCAAAACTCTTGCAACGTCTCTAATGGCACTTTTAGCAGCCATAGCTCCAAAAGTTATGATTTGTGCAACATGAGAAGAACCATATTTTTCTTGAACATATTCCAAAACTCTTGCTCTACCTTCATCATCAAAATCAACATCAATATCCGGTAAGGAAATTCTATCTGGATTTAAGAATCTTTCAAATAGAAGCCCATATTTAATAGGATCAATTGCGGTAATTCCCAAGCAATAAGCAACAACACTTCCAGCAGCTGAGCCTCTACCTGGACCAACAATAACATCCAAATGCTCTTGAGAGTAATTGATAAAATCTTGTACAATGAGGAAATATCCAGGAAACCCCATATTCTCTATAGTTGAAAGCTCAAAATCAATTCTTTCTTGCAAATCTTTTGAAATTTCTTCACCATAGCGCTTTTTTGCACCTATATATGTTAAGTGTTTTAAATACTCATGATCAAACTTAGTTCTTACAATTTTTTCATATCCACCTTTCTTAATAATATCTTTTTCTGAATATTCTTGCTCAATTCTTTCTTTAGGATATTTCTCAAAATAATCTTCAATCTTTCCGAAACTCTTAGGAATATCAAAAACAGGTAGGATAGGATCACGATTCAGAGCAAAAATTTCAACCTTATCAACTATCTCTTGAGTATTTGTAATGGCTTCAGGACAGTCTTTAAATCGTTCAAGCATTTCTTCCTGACTTTTAAAATACTCAAAACCTGTATAGTGCATTTTAGAGTATTCGCTAAGTTTTTGACCAGTATTTAAACAAATCAATATCTTATGTGCATCAAAATCATTGGCATTAACATAGTGTACATCATTTGTGGCAATAACCTTAACTCCATATTTTTTAGCAATTTCAATTATTATTGGTTTAACTAAGGCTTGTTCTTCCAGTCCATGGTCTTGAATTTCCAAATAATAATCATCGCCAAAAACACTCTTGTATTCTTGAACAGTTTTTTCTGCATCTTGAATATTGTTAGAAAGAATGAATTGAGGGACAATACCTCCCAAACAAGCTGAAGAACAAATTAAACCTTCGCTATATTCAAAAAGGAGTTCTTTATCTATTCTTGAAGTACGATAAAATGAATCAGGTTCAAAAGATAGAGAACTTAACTTTATTAGGTTTTGATAACCCTTTGCATTCTTGGCAATTAAGATTAAGTGATCTCCACTAAAATTCTTTCCATCTTTCTTTAAACGACTTCCTCTTGCAACATACACTTCACTTCCAATTAATGGTTTAATCCCTTCTTTGGTTGCTTTATTATGAAAATCTAAAACACCATACATATTACCATGATCGGTAATAGCCAAAGCATCCATTGAGAATTCTTTAGCTTTATTTATTAATCCAGAAATGCTGGCAGCACCATCCAAGATAGAGTATTGAGAGTGAACGTGAAGATGAGTAAAATTTGCCATAAAATAAAAACTGTTTTATAAATCGAATATCTTGCAAAGATAAATAACTTCCCTCCTAAAATAAAGAGAAATTAAAAATAAAATTTTTCTACATAAATATGAATTCATTTGATTTGTAGTATGCTTTTAGATAAAAACATTATTAATTAAGTTATAGGCTAATAGTAGTTTTATAATAATATTGTAACTTTGCAGCATGAAAATTGCAGCATTGGTTTCTGGAGGAGTAGACAGTTCGGTTGTTGTTCATCAGCTAAAAGAGATGGGCTATGACCCTACAATATTCTATATAAAGATTGGAATGGAGGACAAGGATGGTTATATTGATTGCCCTTCGGAAGAAGATATTGAGATAACATCTTATATTGCAAAAAAATATGGATGTAAATTTGAAATAGTTTCTCTACAAGAGGATTATTGGGAAGAGGTTGTTTCCTACACAATTGAAGCTGTTAGAAGGGGTTTAACTCCCAATCCTGATATGATGTGCAATAAGTTAATTAAGTTTGGTGCATTTGAAAGAAAATGGGGAAAAGAATTCGATAAGATTGCAACAGGACACTACTGCACCACAACTGAAATTGATGATAAAACATTCCTTTCTACTGCCAAAGATAAAAACAAAGACCAAACTTATTTCTTGGGTCAGATTAACTATATGCAGGTCTCAAGAATCATGTTTCCAATAGGAAATCTCCTTAAAAAAGAAGTTAGAGAGATAGCAAAAGAGAATCATTTACCAAGTGCTTTCAGAAAAGACAGTCAAGGCATTTGCTTTTTAGGCAAAATAAATTATAATGATTTTATCCGCAGGTATTTGGGAGAGAAGAAAGGAGATATTATTGAACTTGAAACAGGGAAAAAATTAGGTACTCATAATGGGTATTGGTTTCATACCATTGGACAAAGAAAAGGATTAGGCCTAAGTGGAGGTCCTTGGTTTGTTGTACAGAAAGATATTGATGAAAATATTCTTTACGTTTCTCAAGGTTACGATCCTCAAACTCAATATGGAAAAGTTGTAAATCTTAGTGGTTTTGAGTTTATTACTGAGGATGTTTGGGGCAATTTTTCCGATGAAAAAGATATATTGTTTAAAATTCGCCACACTCCTGACTTTACTCAAGGTAAGTTGACTAAAATAAACGATATTTATAGAATAGAATCTAAGGATAAAATACAAGGAATTGCCTCAGGACAATTTGGAGTAATTTATGATAATGAAGCGAAACTTTGTTTGGGAAGTGGAGTAATTATTTAATATTCAACTTCTCTTGTCTTCTTAGTTGTTTTAAAATATCTCTTTCCTGCTTTGCAAGTTTTTCTTCTTTTGTTGCTTTATTTGTTATTTTCTTAAGAGTATTAAAGTCCTCAATACCCATTATTTCCATTTCTCTAATCAATAACCTTGCACAAGCATATGCGTCAGAATCAGCATTATGATGAGAAAATTCGATTTTTTCTTGCTCACAAAGAAAGTCTAAAGAATATTTAGTGGAGTCTTTCCATGTTAAACGTGCAATTTGATATGTGCAGAAATAATTAAATTTAGGAACATCTATCTTATAATGGTCTAAAGTTTTACGTAAAATTCCAATATCGAAACTTGCATTATGAGCAACCAAAGTTTGATTCTCAATATAAGGTTTAATATCAATCCAAAGTTCATCAAATTCAGGTTCAAACTTTACATCTTCCTTCTTTATTCCATGAATTTTTTGTGCGTAGAAGTGAAAATAAGGATAACAAGCAGGTTTTATTAGCCATTGTTTCACCAAAACAATTTCAGAATCTTTTACTACAGCAATACCTAAAGAACACGGGTGAGTGGGGTCAGCAGTCTCAAAATCAATGGCAACGAAATCAAGCATAGATCATATTTATAAAAGGTTTAGATTTTTTGTGGTGCAAATTTACAAAAATTCATACTAAAATCCTCCTTTTTTATTGAAATAAATTGAATTAATATCTCAAAATAGGCATGTTAGATATAGAGTAAACTAAGAATATATAAGGGAAAAAGTTCTCTATTAAAAAATATTTTTTTGTTTTTCTTCAAATAAATTTCTCTTTATTTGATATAAGTGTATTAAATCCTTGTTATAGTTTAAAAAGATAAGGTATAAAATTGCTATGGTCGTACCATAATACTATTATGGTACGACC
This sequence comes from Bacteroidales bacterium UBA5515, assembly GCA_002423895.1. GTDB lineage: Bacteria > Bacteroidota > Bacteroidia > Bacteroidales > P3 > UBA10566. Next base: position 119,540 of record DIOL01000012.1, read on the forward strand.
TTAATTGAATAAGGTACGACCATACTGAAAGTAACGTACGACCATACTATGATTATGTACGTACCATACAGAATTTATTCCTTATTTAAATAAGTTTTTTCTTGATTTAAGTAATCTCTTCCCTTATATAAATTAAAAATATATTGGTTTAAATACAGAGTTAAGTCTTTTAATTACTGAGTAATGCAGATTAAAAGCATTCTTGTATTATCTTATTATCTAATTGATATATTAAAGAGAATTTTCTACAGCTTAATATGTATAAATAATTAATGTTGATAGAATAAAAAAGAAATAGGCGAGTAATTATTTTAAAACTACTCGCCTATAATATTAATAAGGTATTGACCTTAAGTCTTATTTTTTAAAGTTTGCCTTTCCTTCTTCCAAGAACTTGATGAAATTATTCACATTTCTGTCATAACTCTTTGGAGTATTGAGAACTTTTCCGTCTGCACTCATTAAAACATATAAAGGTTGAGCATTAGCATTAAAATGTTCTATTTGATAGTTGTGATTTCTCTTACCAAGGGTTTTCAAAACTCTACCATCCTTTAGAGTAACCCATTCATTTTTTGCTAGCTCAATAGTATTTTCATCGCAATAAAGAGCAACCATTACATAATCCTCTTGAAGGATTTTCTTAACACCTGGATCTACCCAAACATAGTTTTCCATTTCTCTGCAATTTGCACAAGTTTTTCCAGTAAAGTCTATAAATAAAGGTTTGTTGACTTTTCTTGCGTACGCTTTTGCTTCTTCCAAATCAAAGAATCCTTCAAAACCTGTTGGCATATGTAATTTATCTGCATACTTTCTATTTGCTGGTAGTCCTTCCTCATCCCCTGATGATTTTGAAGAAGAGTTTTCAAATATAATTCTCCCAAGATCAAAATCCTGAGTTGTTGGAGGTGGGATATAACCTGAGATAGCTTTTAATGGTGCTCCAAACATTCCAGGAATCATATAAACCACAAAAGAAAATATAATTATTGAAGAGAATAATCTTCCTACTGATATTTTTTCAAGGTCTTTATCTCCTTTAAATTTTAGTTTACCAAGGAAGTAGAAACCAAGTAGAGTAAATACAACTATCCACAATGCAAGATAAGTCTCTCTATCCAATATTCCCCAACCTGCACTTAAATCAGCCATTGAAAGGAATTTCAAACCAAGTGCTATTTCTAAGAAACCAAATACAATCTTTACTGTATTTAACCATGAACCTGATTTCATCTTGCTCATAACTGAAGGGAACATAGCTAAAAGTGTAAATGGAAGTGCAAATCCAATAGCAAAGCCAATCATTGAAATAAAGAATACAAAGCTATTGCTTGAGCCTGAAGCCATTTCTATTAATGCAGCTCCAAGTATTGGACCTGTACAAGAGAAAGAAACTAAAACTGTTGTTAATGCAATAAAGAATGAACCTAAATACCCTCCCTTATCTGCTTTTTGGTCAGATTTGTTAATCCATGAAGAAGGAAGTGTAATTTCAAACATTCCAAAGAAAGAGAATGCGAATATCATAAATATCACAAAGAACAATAAATTAGGAACCCAGTGAGTTGAGATTAGATACATTGCATCCTTGCCTAATAATAAGGTAAGAACAAGCCCAAGAACTGCGAAAATAAATATAATTGAGCCTCCAAAGAAATAAGCTTGTTTTAACCCTTTCTTTTTATCTTTATTACCTTTCATAAAGAAAGATATTGTCATAGGTATCATTGGGAACACACAAGGAGTAATCAAAGCTAAAAGGCCAGCTCCAAAAGAAATTAAAAATACCATTAATAAGGATTTATCCTTAACTGAATTTGAAGAAGAATCTGAAACTGTAATTGTACTTGTTTCACTAATTGCCCCTTTATCATTTTGAGTATCTGTTGAAGTTCCGGTTTCAGTAACAACTTCTGACATTTGAGAAGCTTTAGGATTACCCTTTATATCAAAACTAAATGCAACATCTTCTGGAGGTATGCAACTTCCTTTTTCGCATAATTGAAAATTAACACTACCTTTTACCTTAAAGTCTTTTTCACTTCTAACCTTAATCTTTTGACGGAATAGCACTGTCCCTCCAAAATGTTTTGTAGTATCTTTTGCATACTTGTCATATTCAGCTATTGCTTTTGGTTCAATAACTTTACCTATTCTTTGGTAGTCATTACTTTTTTCAAATTCAAAAACAATTGGAAGTTCTGTTCCTCTTGTGTATTGAGAATAAATATGCCATCCATCTCCTAATTTAACTTTAAGTTGTAATTCAGAAATGGAGTCATTAATCTTTTTTGTCTTGAAATCCCATTTTGCTTGGGAGAAAACACTGCTTGCAAACAACATAATTGCAGCCAGTGTAAGTGTAATTTTTAATTGTTTCATATGTTTTTAAGTGTTAATTATCTTCGTTTATTTTATCCAAGCAGAAGGATTTTGCTTAGAACTTCCTTTCCAAACTTGGAAATTGAATTCAGAAACATTTTCACTATTTGTATAAACAGTACCTATGGTTTGCTTAGTTGAAACTTTTGAACCAACAGAAACACTAACAGAAGAAAGGTTAGTGTAAACTGTAAGATATTCTCCATGGCGAATTATAATGTTTTGCTGTCCAGTTGGTCCAATAAATATTTTAGAAACTACTCCATCAAATACTGCTCTAACAGAACTTCCTCGAGGCGTTTGAATATCTATTCCGTTATTTTCAATCATTATACCCTTTATGTCAGGATGAGGATGAGTACCAAAACGACTTGTAATAACTCCTTGTGGAACAGGCCATGGCAGTCTTCCTTTGTTGGCAGAGAAACTATTTGAAAGTTTAATTTCTTCAGGAGTTGAACTCATTACATAAACATTTGATTTAGCTCCTGATTCTTTTGCATTTTCTACTTCTTTAGTTTCTTTTCTTGTGGCTCCCTTATTCTTTTTTGTAGCAATTGCAGTTTGTTTCCTTACCTCAGCAGAAATAGCAGCATTAATTTGGTTTTGCAGTTTCTTTCTTTGGGCTTGTTTTTGTTTAATTTGTTGAGTAAGTTGTTTCTCTTTCTTGCTTAAAAGATTGATATTTTTCTTTTTAACTTGTTCCTCTTTAGTTAGGCTTTTCTTGTTTTGTTCTTCTTGTTGAAGAAGACTTTGCTGATTCTTTTTCTTTAAAGAAAGTTCATCGGTTTTTTTCTCTAATTCGTCAGATTTTGATTTAATATTTGCAATCATATTCTTTTGCATATCTCCATATTGTCTAAAGAAAACATAACGTTGATAGGCTTGACGATAATTCTTTGATGAGAAGATGAAAAGGAGTTTGTCCGTTGAGGTTCTGTTTCTTTGAGCATAATTAAGCATTTTAGCATAATCTTTTTTCAAAACTTCAATCTCATTATTTATTTCAACAATTGATTTTTGAGTATTTATAATTTCTCCATTAATCATATTCATTTGTCTGGAGATATTATCAATAAGTTTTTGTCGTGAAGCAATTTTTCTTTTAAGAATTGAAAGTTCGGAAGCAGACATTCTTTTTGTATTTTTTGTCTCCTTTAAAATAGCATTAATAGCATTTATTTCTCTTTCAATCTTTGCTTTCTCATCTTCTAATTTTTTTCTGTCTTGAGCATCCGAAAACAAGCAAATAAAGAGCATAAAACAAGTAAAAATAAATGTTTTAATATAGAAAAAATTGCTATTATTCTTGTTGATATACATAATTTCAGTAAAAATTTGATTGACAAAAGTACAAATAATAAATTAAATAGAAAGTATTAATGTATTATAAGACCTTTTTAATTTATTAGAAAAATCATTTCCTTGCGCAATAAAATATGAATAAAAATACATTGTTGGATGCATTATTAATTCATTTCTAAAAAACTTTTATATCTTTGCAACATTAATATAAAAAAATTATTTGTTATGAGTGACGATAATAAAATTGTAAAAAGGTATTCTGACGAAGAATTGAACGAATTTAAGGAAATCATTGAAGAGAAACTAACTCAAGCTAAAGAAAATCTTGCAATGTTATTAGAAGCTTTTTCAAATGATGCTAATGATTTAGGTGACACTTCTCCAACATTTAAAGTTTTGGAGGAAGGAAGTAGTGTTTATTCTAAGGAAGAAAATGCCAATATGGCTGCAAGGCAACAAAAATTCATTAAGGATTTAGAAGCTGCTTTAATTAGAATTGAAAACAAAACTTACGGTGTATGTAGAGTTACAGGAGAGTTGATTCCTAAGGAACGTTTACGTTTAGTTCCTCACGCTACTTTAACCGTTGAAGCTAAAAATCAACAAGTCAAAAAGAAATAAGCTAAATGAAAAAACCTCTTATTCTTATCTTTATTGTTCTATTAATTGATCAAATAGTAAAGATATGGATTAAACTTAATTTGTGCATTGGAGAGGAAATCTCTTTAATTGGTGATTGGAGTAGAATTCATTTCATTGAAAACGAAGGAATGGCTTTTGGAATGAGTTTTGGTGGACAATGGGGTAAATTGCTTCTAACATTGTTTAGAATAATTGCCTCTGTTCTTATTTTTGTTTATCTTAAAAAGCTAATTGAGAAAAAAGAATCTAAGCTTATAATATATAGTATGGCTCTAATTTTTGCTGGAGCTGTAGGTAACATTATTGATTCTCTTTTCTATGGTTTAATATTCTCTGAAAGTTCTCTTTTCAATACAGCAACTATTTTTCAAGGTGGATATGGAACATTTCTTCATGGGAAGGTGGTTGATATGTTTTATTTTCCAATAATAGATACAACTTATCCTTCTTGGATGCCTTTTGTTGGAGGAGAATCTTTCCGTTTCTTTAATGCAATTTTTAATGTTGCAGATATTTCAATAACAGTAGGTGTTTTCATTCTAATTGTTTCTTTAATTGTTTCTCCTAAACACAAGACAGAAAATGATAATGAAGAAATATTAGATAAAGAAGGTTTAAATAATACAGATAACTCACAATTATCTAATTAATTGAAGTGGAAATAATAATTATTCTTGTTTTAATCATTGTCAATGGAATTTTTTCAATGGCAGAGATTGCTGTTGTATCTTCTCGTAAATCAAAGTTAGAAGCTTTAACTAAAAAGGGAGATCAAAGAGCAAAAAAAATATTAAAAATAGCAGAAAAACCTGAATATTTTCTTTCAACAGTTCAAATAGCAATAACTGCAATTGGACTTGTTACAGGTTTATATTCTGGTAAAAGTTTATCTGTTCCTTTAAGCAATATCTTAACTAATTTGGGTTTTGGACTTTCTTCAATTTGGCTTGCTAATATTTTAGTAGTAATTTTAGTAACATATTTCACTTTAGTTCTTGGAGAATTGTTTCCTAAAAAAATAGGATTAAATAATCCTGAAAAAGTAGCAGGATTAATTATTTCTCCAATGAATTTTCTTACAAAACTAACATATCCATTTGTTGTTGTTCTTTCAAAAAGCACTCTTTTCTTACTTAAGATCTTCAGGATAAAGAAGAATGAAGATTCAATTATTACTGAAGATGAAATTAAACAAATAATCAATGAGAGTGCTGAAGATGGAGAAATTCAAGAAGTAGAACAAGATATTGTTGAAAGAGTTTTTAGTTTGGGAGATAGAGACGTTTCTTCACTTATGACTCACAGAATAGATTTTGAATGGTTTGATGTTGATGATGGATACATACAGATTAAAGAGAAATTAGAAAATCATATACATTACATATATCCTGTTGCAGATAAATCTTTGGATAACATAATTGGAGTAGTATTCTTGAAAGATATGATAAAAATGAAAGAAGGTTCGATTAGAGATATTGTAAAAGAACCTCAGTTTTTGCCAGAAAGTTCAAGTGCTTATCATGCTTTAGAAGTATTTAAAGAAAAGAAAATAAGTTATGCCTTAATAATTGATGAATTTGGATTAATTATTGGAATGGTAACTATGAATGATATTTTGGAATCTTTGATTGGTTCTGCCGAAGAGATAGGAGTTAGTGATGAATATCAAATGGTAAAAAGAGAAGATGGCACATGGTTAGTAGATGGGCAGTATCCTTTCTTTGATTTCTTAAGCTATTTCGAATTAGAAAACAAATATCAAGAATTAGATTATAATACCTTAAGTGGATTAATTTTAGACTTAACTGGAAAAATTCCTAAAACTGGAGAAAAAATATATTGGGAATTATTTTGCTTTGAAATCGTTGATATGGATATTGCTCGTATAGATAAAATCCTTGTTATAAAAAATACCGACGATGAAATAAAAAAAAATCATAATAAGTTGGTCAAATAAAATATCTTTAATACTTTTGCACGATTGAAATCAAAATTTTAATAATTAAAATTAATAACACAATAAGAAAAGCTATGAAAAAAGTATGTGCTTATTTGTCAATATTCGCTATATTGACTTTAGGTTTATCAAACACTGTTTTTGCACAAGAATCAAAAACAGCAACCGCAACTGAATCAGCAGTTGCAGAACCTGTCGCTCAGGCTCAAGAAGAAGCTGCTGCTCCTGCAGAAACACAATCATTCCATCAAGTTTTAAAAACAAAGTATATTGAGGGTGGAGTGCCTTGGATGACACCTATTTTAATTTGCATGATTTTAGGTCTTGCATTAGTTATTGAAAGAATTCTTTATCTTAATTTAGCTACTACAAATGCAGATAAACTTCTAAAACAAATTGAAGAAAAAGTTGCTGGTAATGATTATGAAGGAGCAAAAGAAGTTTGCCGCAATACTCGTGGACCTCTTGCTTCAATATTCTTCCAAGGTCTTGACCGTGTTGATAATGGTTTAGAAGATGCTGAAAAAGCACTTACATCTTATGGTGGAGTTCAAATGGCAAGATTAGAAAGCAATATGAGCTGGATTTCATTATTTATTACAATTGCACCATCTCTTGGATTCTTAGGAACAGTTGTTGGTATGGTTCAGGCATTTGATGATATTGAAAAAGCTGGTGATATTTCTCCAACAGTTGT
>DIOL01000012.1:126685-127463 GCA_002423895.1 Bacteroidales bacterium UBA5515
GTTGTTGCAGGAGGTATGAAAGTAGCTCTTATCACAACAATCTTTGGATTGATTGTAGCTCTAATTCTTCAAGTTTGTTATAATTATCTTCTTTCAAAAATTGAAGGTATTGTTACAACAATGGAAGACTCTTCTATTACATTCATGGACATCTTGGTTAAAAACAGAAAATAGTATTTAATAGCAAGATTTCTTCAAAAAGAAATATTAAACTATTTTATTTACTAAAGAATTAAACCAAGGAGGTAAAAATGAAAAACGATTTAAAAAAAATATATTGGATAATAATAATAATTTGGGGTACATTAGCTTCTATATGTAGTTTATTGTACGCAGCATTTTTTGAAAATGCTAGCTTAGCTCAAATATTTTGGAATTTATCCTATTGGACAGTAGTAATATTTATAGCATTAAGCATTGTTTCTGCATTAGGTTTTGCATTAAGCTTCATTGTTAAAGGCTTTATTGATAATCCTAAAAACCAGATGAAAATTATTATTGCATTTGTTGCAATGGTAGTATTATTAGTTGCTACATATTTACTTGCATCAGGAACTGATATTCCAGTTGAATTGTTTGAAAAGACAGGTTCAAATTATGGAAATTCAAAATTAATTGGAGGTTCTTTATATGCAGTATATGCACTAATGGGAGGAGTAATAATAGCTGCTTTATATTCAGAAATAGCAAAAAAATTAAAATAAAATGGCAAGAAAGAAAAAAGAGATTCCTCAGTTGAATAGTTCGTCATCAGCGGATATTTCGTTTCTTTTGCTTA
>DIOL01000012.1:127569-171012 GCA_002423895.1 Bacteroidales bacterium UBA5515
TTTCTTTTGCTTACTTTCTTCCTATTAACATCATCAATTAATACGGATTTAGGAATTCAAAGACGATTGCCGCCACCTTCGGACCCAACTGTAAAACCACCCGAAATACACAAGAGGAATACATTTACAGTAAAGGTAAATCGTGCAGACCAGCTTTTATTTGATGGACAAGTTGGACAGATTACAGGATTAAAAGAAAGAGCAAAAGAGTTCTTGTCAAATCCTCAGAACCTTCCTAATTTGCCAGAGAAAATGTCAACTGAAATACCATTAATAGGTAAATATGAGGTATCAAAAGGAGTTATCTCTCTTCAAAACGATAGAGGAACATCTTATGATATGTATTTCAAAGTTCAGAATGAATTGACAGGTGCAATTAATGAATTGAAAGATGAATTGGCTAGAGTTAGATTCGGTCGTGCTTACAAAGATTGTAAAGAAGACCAAAGAGAAGCTATAGATAAAGCAATTCCAACTGCAATTTCTGAAGCTGAACCTAAAAATGTAGGAGGAAATTAATTATGGGAAAATTTAAGTCAGAAGACAAAAAATCTCTACCAGGATTTAATGCGAGTTCAATGTCGGACATTATTTTTATGTTTTTGTTCTTCTTTATGGTTATTTCAACTATGAGAGAAAGTACATTATTTGTAAAAATAACAGTTCCTCAAGGTTCTGAAATACAGAAATTGGAAAAGAAATCATTAACAAGTAATATTTTTGTTGGGGTACCAATTGAAGAAAAGAAATTTGGTTCTGCTCCACGTATTCAGCTTAATGACCAATTTGCCGAAATTAGTGATATTAGAGCATTTATTGAAGCTGAAAGAGCTGCAAGAGATGAAGTTGATGTTCCTTTCCTTACTACAACATTAAAATGTGATAAGGATGTAAAGATGGGAGACATCAGTGATATCAAACAAGAACTACGTCAAGTTGGTGCATTAAGAATAATGTATGCTGCATCAAGAAGAGCTAAAGACACATACTAATTAATATAAAATTCTAATTTAACTGCCTAAATTAATTTAATTGTAATTTAGGCAGTTTTTCTTTTATATATGATATATGGAATTTCATTGTAAAGAATTCTCTTTAAACCACTCCAAAAGCTCAATGAAGATTGGAACAGATGCAATACTTCTTTCTTCATTGACTCCAAAAATTTCGCCTCAAAACATATTAGATATTGGCACTGGATGTGGAATTATTGCTCTTTGTTTGGCGCAGAAATATACTAATGCCACAATTTTAGCAATAGATATTGACCAGAATTCAATATTAGAGGCAAAAGAAAACTTTAGAAATTCAAAATATTCAGAAAGGATTAACGCAAAGGAAATAGATATTAAAGATATTGCAAAAAGTAATACTAAAAAATTTGATTTAATTGTTTCAAATCCTCCTTTTTTTATATCAAGTTTGGAAAGTCCAAAAGAAAGAAGGAATAAGGCAAGGCATAATATATCTCTAAGTTATGAAGATTTAATTATATCGACCAAAAATATTCTTTCATCAAATGGAATTTTCTCGCTAATACTTCCTTATAAGGAATCAATATTATTTGAAAATATTGCTTACCAACAAAGTTTTGAAACAATTTATAGAGCAAAGATTTTCTCAAAGCCAAACAAAGAATGTGAAAGAGTAGTTTTGCATTTAAAAACTAATGAAAACAATTCTCAGAAACTTTTTTTCAATAATATAGTTGAGCAAGAGATTGTTTTAAGAGACCAAAATAATAATCCAACTCCTCAATACAATAATTTGGTTAAGGAATTCTTATTATAGTTTATAATCCTTTCTCAAGTTTCTTTCTGTTAATAAAACAAAGAGTTAGTAAATTAAAACAGCGTTTCAGTTAAATAGAATAAACATTTATAGATACATTACAATTTTTAATAGCTAAGTTATGTGTAAACCCCCAATTTTTTGAAAAATTGGGGGTTACACGTTACTATTAAAGTTTTGTAACTTGTTCCATATATAGGTAAAGTTACATGGTTACAAGTTACAAACTAAAATAAGGGTTAAAAAAAAGAGTTGTTGAAAAACTCAATCAAAATGGAATTTATCTCAGTCAAAAATAAATTTATATCGGTCAAAAATAAAAATATGACTGATATATTTTTCATTATGATTGATGTATTTTGTAATAAGCTTATCATAAATTCAACTTAACTTGATTGATGTATTATATATAACCACTTTTTCTATCACAAATAAATTTAGGGAATAATGAAATCCGATAACTTTTTTCAGATTCAATTTATTTAATAAGTAGTTGCATGTAAAATAAATACTACTTGAATTATAGCTTTTCCTTAACATTATTTTTTAAGAATTTCAAACTTATTTTGTCAAAATAGTTAGTAAAAGTAATGAGTTAATTAGAAGAAAATCATGATGTTCTAAATAATATATAGCAAAACTCTTAATATTTAATTTAATATTGAATAGTAAATATTTTGATTTTTATGGTTTTATTACTACTTTTGCGAGTTAAATACTTTGAATTTAAAATAGATGAAAAAAACTTTTTTCTCATTATTAGTACTTATCTTGTTTGTTGTTAAAGCAACCAATTTAAGTGCTGTTCCTGCTTATCCTTATCAAATAACTATAAAGCAGTCAGATAATACCTTGCTGTCTCTTTTACTTAAAGGAGATGAAAAAGTGAATTGGGCAAAAACGCTTGATAATTACACTTTATTAGTTGCCAAAAATGGTGATTATGTTTATGCTGTTTCTGATTCAAAAGGAGGGATTAAACCTTCGGAAATGATTGCTCATAATGAAGGAGGAAGAAGTTTGAAGGAGTTAGAGTTTATTTCAGAATTGGATAAAGATTTATTTTATTCTCGAGAACAAGTAGAATATTTAAAGCAATTTTGGGAGTTTAAAACAACAGATAATTTTCAAAAAGCTTTTCAAAATGCCAAATCAACAAATAGAGAATTAAGAATATTGGTTATTTTAGCTGCTTTTGCAGATCTTCCTTTTACATATGATGCAGAATTTTTTAATGACCTTTTTAATCAAACAGGATATAATTTAAACGGAAATGAAGGAAGTGTTAAAGATTTTTTCTCGGCTTCAACATTTGGACATGTAACAGTTATTGCAGATGTTTATGGACCATATACTGCAAGTGCAGGACAAAGTGTTTATGCTTACACAACTGCTGGAATGAATGGTGCAAGAAATTTGTTAACAGAAATGCTTTCTTTGGCAGACCAAGATGTTAATTATTCCAACTATGCTAACTATGGAGGCAATTATGTAGATTGTGTTTATATGATTTTTGCAGGTTGTGCATATAGTAGTGGCGAACCTAATGCAATATGGCCTCATAGAAGTGGTTTATATCCAGCTGTCCAGAAAGATGGTGTTTATATTCAAGATTATGCTTGTTCTGCTGAACTTGGAGGAACAACTCTTTATGGGACAACACCTCCCGTAATTGGAACAGTATGTCATGAGTTTTCTCACGTATTGGGATTAGCTGATGTTTATGATACAGACTATGACTCAAATGGACAAGCCTTTGTATCCGATGGTTGGGATATTATGGCAAGTGGCAATTATAATAATGAAGGGAAAACACCTTGTTTATGGAGTGCTTTCCAAAGAAGTTCGATGGGATTTTTAGATTTAGTGGAATTAAATTTCTCTACACCAATAGGTAATAAAACTCTACCTCCCTTAAACCAAAGTAATACAGCTTATAAAATTTCTCATAATTCAACAGAGTATTTTATTTTAGAGAATCGTCAAAAAGAGGGTTGGGATAGATTTTTATATGGGCATGGAATGATAATTACACATATTGATAAAAGTGTGCCTGGATGGAATTATAATTGTGCAAATTGTAATGCTACTTTGTTGGGAATAGATATAGAAGAAGCAAATCCACAAAATAAATACAATCGTCCAAGCAATACTTTTCCAGGGACAAGCAATGTTCAAAGTTTTACTGATAATACCAATCCAAGTAGTTTATCAAACAACTATGCAACACTTAACAAACCGATATTTAGAATAAAAGAAAATAATACTACAAAAAACATTAGTTTTGATTTTGGAGTAATTTCTGAAGGAGCGCCACAAGCAACTACAAATTCAATAATTAAATATACTTCAGACTCAATTTTTGTAAGCTCAACTGTTTTACAAATAACAGATCCTATTGTTGAGAAAGGGGTAGTATATTCAACTTCTCCAACTCCAACATCTAATAGTCAAAAGATAGTTAGCTCTGATAGTTCAAATAGTTTTATTTCTATAATTTCTGGGCTTCAACCTTCAACAACCTATTATGTTAGGGCTTATGCTAAAAATTCATCTTCATATTTTTATGGAGAAATTATTCAAGTAACAACCTCTTGCAATTCAATTAATATTTTCCCTTACAAGAATAGTTTTGAGAGTACAGCTTCATTAAATTGTTGGAGTCAAGAAGGAGAAGCCTTCCAATCAAACATTTGGCAAACTAAAGATTCCACACTAACTGGAGGTATTTCATCTGCACAAGAAGGCACAAAGTTTGTGCATATTTATTCTCAATCAGCCAATGCTCAAACAAGAAAGCTAATAACACCTCCATTAAATCTTTCTGTCCTTTCTCAACCTTATTTGAAATTCTATTTTGCAGCTAAGTCTAATGGAGATTTCCAAGATGCTTTTAAGGTCTATTACAAAACATCTCCAACAAGCAATTGGCAAGTATTAAAAACCTATAACCTAATCAACTATTCTCAATGGACTAAAGATTCAATTATTCTTCCTCAAAAATCAAATACCTACTATATAGCTTTTGAAGGACAACTATATGCTGGATATGGAGTTTGTGTAGATAATGTAGAAATAGGAGAAGCTAATTTAGCAGCTTACCCATCAGTTCAGACATTAGGTTTGGATAATATAACAGATGTTTCAATAAGAGTTTCATCCAATCTTATTTCTCAAGGCTACACCCCAATAACTGAAAAAGGAATTGTGTATAGCACAAATCCAAATCCAACAATTGATGATTCTTCTATTCCTTTAGGTAATGCATTAGGCCAATATTATCTAACTGCAAACAATTTAATTCCAAATACTTTATATTATTTCAGAGCCTATGCTATCAATCAAGGCCTGATTTCTTATGGACAAGTATTATCTACTTTTACAAAATGTGAAAGAATAAATTCATTCCCATATCAATTTATAACAGAAAGTACAGATAGTAATTGCTTTGTTAAGGGAGAGGGTTGGGAATTAGTTTTACAAGAAGGAACTGTTAACCCTCAAGAAGGGACTAATTTCTTTAAATTTAGTTCAAATCAAAATATTAAATCTAAACTAATTGTTCCAATTCTAAATTTAGAAAATCATACAAGTACTAAGATGAAATTTTGGTATCAAAAACCGAATAGTAATGATACTTTAGTTGTTTATTATAAAATAGGAATTGATGGCATTTGGAATAGTCTTAAAACATATACTTCTTCAACAAATTTATGGACATTAGACTCAATAGATATTCCTTCTGCTTCAGATAATTATTATTTAGCATTTGAAGCAGTATCACAAAATGGAAATGCAATTTATATAGATAATATTGAAATAGATGCAATCTTACAAACTCCAATAGTAGAAACTAATTCAGCAACACTATCCTCTTATAATACAATTCAAATAGAAGGAGAAGTAGTTTATTTGGGATTAAGTTCAGTTAATGATAGAGGAGTATGTTGGACAACAGATGGTTCTGTGCCAGATGTGTCTGATACAAAACGTCAAGTAGGAAGTGGAATAGGACAATTTTCAACAGCTTTAAATAATCTTTCTCCAGAAACAACCTATAGAGTTAGAACTTATGCTACCAATAGTTATGGGACAAGCTACGGTAGAGATTATACAATAACAACTCCTTCAACTCCAATTTTCAATAACACAATTACAGGGAATCAAAATATATGTTATTATAATGTAACTCATACTCTACAAGGATCATTACCAACAGGGGGTAATGGACAATTTTCATATCTTTGGTTACAAAGTCCAGATAGTTTGAATTGGGAATTAGCTTCAGATCCTGATTTAAGAATTCTTCAATCATATTTGTCATTTAGAGCAGAACAAACTTATTACTACAAAAGAATAGTTTATTCAAGATTAGTTTCTGATACAAGTAATGTAGTTTTAATTGAAGTATCACCTCGAACAAGAGCAGGAAATGTTTTTAGAGTTCAGGATACAATATTACTTCACGACACTTTGAAGATGGAATTAAGAGCTTTTGTTGGAGATAAATTTGTTTGGGAGAGAAAGAAATTAAACTTTTCTTGGGAAGAACTACCTTTAGCTCCTGATAGTAATTGGTTAGAAGACTCTCCGGAAGAATTAGGTAAATACTTCTATAGAGTTAGGGTAACAAGTGGAGTTTGTGCAGAAGAAATTTCTGGGGAAGATTGGACTTATGTTAAAAAAGATATTGGATTAGAAGATATAATTGAAAATGAAAATAGTATAGTTATTTCACCAAATCCTTCCCAAGGAGATATAAATGTTATTTATAATAATGATAAAGCATTTGTTGGAAAACTTTCACTCTACGATATTAATTCAAAAGAGATTAAATCAATTGAAAACCAAGTCTTAAACAAAGGAGATAATAGGATTAACCTTAATCCAGTTAATAATGGTTCTTATCTATTAGTTTTCAAAAATAAGGACAAGATAATGACAAAAATAATAATAATAAATAAATAAAGAGAACATGAAAAAAGCGTTTAAACTATTGCTTTTTATAGCAATTTTACTAATTTCTCAAATTAGTATGGCCGTTCCAGCCTATAAGGGATTGGTTCAGCTTTCTCAACCTGATGGCACAGAAGTTTCTGCCTATCTTTTTGGAGATGAAAGAATAAGTTGGGTTGAATCAGAAGATAATTATACTTTAATGTATAATAAACAAGGATATCTTGAATATGCAATAAAAGATCAAAATGGAGATATTATGCCATCTGGAATTATTGCAAAAAATCAGAATAATCGTTCAATGGCTGATCTTAATTTCTTATCAACTATTCAAAAGAAATTAAGATATTCTCCATCACAAATAGATTTAATGCTTCAAATGACAGAGATGTTAGATAATAGAAAATCACAAGGAGTAGAAGGATTAACAGTTGGTATTAGGAAGCTATTAGTTATTTTAGTAGGATATTCTGATTTCTCATTTACCTATTCAAGACAAGATTTTGAAAATCTTTTTAATCAAATAGGATATACAGCTAATCAAAGTACAGGAAGTGTTAGAGACTATTTTGCTGCAAATTCTTATGGAAAATTAGATCTTCAATGTACAGTAGTTGGACCTTATATTTTACCACAAACAAGAGCATTCTATGGTGCAGAAACTTCAACACAGAACGACGTTAATTCAAAACAAATGATTATTGATGCTTGTTATGCAGCTGATTCTGTTATTGATTTTAGTGTATTTGATAATGATGCTAACTTAATTGTTGATGGTATACATGTTGTTTATGCAGGAAAAGGTCAACATAATGGAGGAGGAACTGATGCAATTTGGGCTCATCGTTCCAAATTATATCCAGCTTTAGTTTTGGATGGAGTAAGAATTATTGATTATTCATGTGCTTCAGAAAAGAATTCATATAACACAATTTCAGGAGTAGGAGTTCATATCCATGAATTTGGTCACGTTTTAGGATTATTAGATTACTATGATACTGACTATAATGTTAATGGTATTTCAAAAACTTTTTCTTCATTTGAAGTAATGGATGAAGGTGCTTATAATAATAACGAAAAAACACCACCATTGTATAATGCTTATTCTAAAATTAAATTGGGTTGGGCATCTCCTTTTGTTATTGATTCAACAATGCTAATTGATATTACTTCAATTCCTTCATCTGATTCTGGATTAGTATATAAAATAAATACTCCAAAAGAGGGAGAATACTTCCTTTTAGAAAACTTAAGCTTTTTAGGATGGAATGGCTATTTACACTCTTCAATAAGAAATTTTAGAGATTGGTTTGGAGGAGGAAATAGTGCTATTATGGCTATTCACGTTGATGAATCAGCATCTGGACTTGGTTGGGCAGACAACTGCGTTAATTGTTACTCAAGCAGAAATTCAGTACGCTTAATGTCTGCTAATGGTCTATATATTGGTACAGAATATAGCACTTCATGGTCTTATTCTGAAATGGCTAATATGGTTTTCCCTGGAAAGAATTCAATAACATCTTTAACAGATGAAACGACAACTAATTTAAAATCATGGGATAATTTGAATTCAAATGTTGCATTAACAGAAATAACTAAAATATCAAATAGTGATAATGTATCTTTCAAAGTAAATGGTGGAGCTGCTCTTGGAGTTCAAGTTCATACATTAGCTCCTACTCAAATAACACATACTTCTGCTAAAATTTCTGGTTCTTCTCAAGCTTCATTACAAGGAGATCAAACAATTATGGAAAGAGGATTTGTTATAAACACAGAACCTTACCCAATATTATCTAATAATAAAATAATTGTATCAGGAACAACTGGAAGTTTTGACTCAACATTAACTGGACTTAATGCAGGAACAACATACTATTATCGTGCTTATGGAATAAATGCCAATGGAGTAGCTTACGGTGAACAATTCTCTTTCCTTACAACATCAGATCCAATAACAAATAATGCAATTGTTGATAGTAATTTTGCTGCATGTGAAACAGGAGAAATGCCAACAATTCTTGGAACTGAACCTCAAGGAGGAAGCGGAGATTACACTTATCGTTGGTTTGAAAGTACTGACAATATTAATTGGACAATTACTCAAAATGCAGGAATAAAGAAAGACTACACTCCTTCAACACTTACTGTTCCAACTTATTTTAAAAGAGTTGTAATATCTGCAGATAAAACTGATACTTCTGCTTCAAAACTTGTTCCAATAGTTCCCATGACAGTTGCTGGAACAATTTCAACAGAGTTTGATTCAATAACTGTTGATTCATCAACTGGAGAAATTTCTTTAAGTGGAAATGTTGGAGATGTTGTTGTATGGCAAAGAAAATTTGGAACTCAACAATGGGCACCAGTTGAAAGCTCTGGGCTACAAACAACTATATCTGAAGTTTTAACACAAGTTGGGGAATATCAATATAGAGTAAGAGTTAGAAGTGGTGCTTGTCCTTCTAAAACTTCTTCTCCAGTAACTATTATTGTAAAGCAAATTGGATTGTTTGATATAGATGTAAATTCAATCAATTTCAATATTTATCCAAATCCTTCAAAGGGAGAATTTACTTTAGATCTTAGTTTATCAAATAAAGATAATGTTGATGTTCAAATTGTTAATCTATTAGGTAAAACTGTATATATTAAAGATAATGTAAATTCTAAAACTCAAATAAATGTTTCTTCTTTAGAAAATGGAACTTATATTTTGATTTTGAAAGATGGAGATAAGATAATTGGAAAGAAACAACTTGTAATAACAAAATAAGCAAGTATATATAAAAATATACGGGACTTATTTCTAAAAAGTCGGTGATTACGTAAAAATAAACACCGACTTTTTTTATTAAAAAGGGACTAAATTAAAGTTTAGTTTATTTAGTAACTATCCTATTAAGTTCAGAAGAGATTATCTGTTTTAATTTTTTTAGAATTTTTTGTTCAGACATAATAATGAGTTGATTATCGTAATCATCTTCGTCTTTTAATTTTTCTTCATTACTAATTATTTTTCTTTCCAATTTGTTGAGCTTGAAACTTAAGAGGCTTTCTTTAACAAACTGATTAAGTTTTTCATCACTTTCAGGGTCTGGAATAACTATTTTCCATTTCTTTTCCCAAAGGTCACTAACTGAGTAGTTATTAATAAGAAGAGTTGTTGAAAGTTTTTGAATTTCTGAGTCTTGATTATTTGTAAAAACATTTAATTCAGGCAAGTTTCCTTGTTCATAAATATAGTTCTTGTAAATATCAAATATGTTTTGATAGAGTTTATTATCAAAACTTAAATTATCAGCAACAATATCTCCCACCAAATAGGCAGCAATCAAATAATTAGCATCTTCCTTTTCTCCATTTTCTCCAATAGTTGTTTGGATTGTTTCTTTATCTCCATAGTTTAGAAGAATAGAAATAATGTTTCTTTCTTGAGCTTCATCAGGAAAAGTTTCTTCAATAATTTGTTTTTTAGCCTTTTGATTGCTTATATAACTTGAACCATCATCTTCAGGAAGGAAAAGATCATCAGGAGGAAGTTGTTCAGAGCTTGGGGAGGTGGTTTCTTTAATTCCTTCTTTACTTTTCTTAAAGTATTTTTCTCTTAAAAGCTTGGTTAGATGATTATTCAGAATTTCTTCCTTCATATTAAGAATAGAAGAACATTGTTGAATATATGCAGCTTTTTCTATATTGTCAGGAATTAAGCTTATAGTATTAATAATCTCTTTAATTAAAGCACTTCTTTTGAAAGGATCATCCTTAGCATCTTCTAACAAAAGATGTGTTTTGAATAAGATGAAATTCTCAGCATGATCTGTTATATATGCTTTAAAATCATCTTGAGGAAGTTTTCTACAATATGAATCAGGATCTTCTCCATCAGGGAAAAGAACAATCTTTACATTAAGACCATTTTCAACAAATAAATCAATAGCCCTAAATGCTGCCTTTATCCCAGCAGAATCTCCATCGTAAAGTACTGTAACATTCTTAGTGTAGCGTTTTATAAGTCTTATTTGTTCAATAGTAAGAGCAGTTCCAGAGGTCGCAACAACATTTTCAACATTGTTTTGACTAAGCATAATTGCATCCATATTCCCCTCAACCAAATAGCAAAGGTCTTGCTTGACAATTTCATTTTTTGCTAAATGAAGTCCAAACAATACTTTACTTTTGGAATAAATATCACTTTCAGGAGAATTTACATATTTTGCTTTAGTTTTTTCTGAGCTCAGAACACGACCTGTAAAACCTAATGGACGACCTCCAATATTATAAATTGGGAACATTACTCTTGCTCTAAATCTATCATATTGAATATGACTTTCCTCTTTGGCAATTGTAAGTCCCGATTTAATTAAAATATCATCAGTATATCCATTCTTTTTTGCATATTCAGTAAATTCAGACCAATTATCCTTGCAATAACCAAGTCCCCAACGCTTAATGGTTTCTTCTTTAAGGTCTCTTTCAATAAAATAGCTTAAACCAATCTTCTTCCCTTCATTATCATTAAAAAGAATTTCTGCAAAATACTTTTGAGCAAATTCAGTAACATGAAACAAAGCATCTTTAACATCTTGAGAAGCTTTCTCTTCAGATGTCAATTCATCTTCTTGTATTTCTATTCCGTATTTGTTTGCAAGAAATTTTAATGCCTCAGGATATGAATAATGTTCATGTTTCATAATGAAATTAACAGCATTCCCTGATTCACCACAACCAAAGCATTTAAAAATTCCTTTTGAAGGGCTAACAGTGAATGAAGGAGTCTTTTCATTATGAAAAGGACAATGACCAAGATAATTAACCCCTCTTTTCTTTAATGGAACAAAAGCATTAATAACATCAACAATTTCAGTTGCTTCAAGTATTTTTGAAATATCTTCTTGTTTTATCATCTCTGCAAAATTACATTTTTATTTTATTTTATTACCTTTGCTGATTCAAAAGGTTGAAAAAAATTATGATAAGGTATTTACTAAGGAACTATTCATGGATAATAATCATATTCTTTGGATTATTATACTTTATTTTTCTATCAAATAATCCCACGTCCGATTCTTATTCAAATGCATTTTCTTCAATAACTCAAGAAGAGCTATTTCGTCCTCATCATCTTCTATATTCTGCATTGGGATATTTAATTTATTTGCCTTTCCAATCAACTTCCATTGAGCCTATTCGACTATTTCAAGCAGTAAATGTGATTTTTGCAATGGCTTGTTTTGTTGTGATAAGAATAATTCTTCTTCGACTACACATAAAAGAATCTATTATTGCAGCTTCAATATTTTTTCTTGGATCTTGTTTTGGATTTCAACGTTTTGCAATTGACAACGAATGTTACATAATTTCACTTTTCTTTTCTTTGCTGTCAATTAATTTTATTCAGACCTTTCTAATTAAAAATAAACCATACAAAGCAATTATGTGTGCTTTAGCTTGTTCAATAGGATGTTTGTTTCATCAAATAGTAATCTTCACTTGGCTTTGTTGTTTTGTTGTAATAATATTCAATAAAAAATGGAAATATGTTTTGTATTTTAGCTTAATAAGTTTAATTATCCCTATTTCTTATTCATTGGTTATTTTCTTTCAACAAGATTCATTATCAGTAAATTCATTAATGAGTTTTGTTCTTAATGATTATATAAATCAAAATGCAGAAATGCCAATCCTTAAGAATGTAGTTTTACTGTCTTCAATAAGTTTTCTTAGAACCTTTTTTCAAGTTCATGGATATATAGTTAATGTATTCTTACTTCATCCCATAATAGGAACTTTAATTGTATTAGTAACATTAGTTTTCTCAACTCTTGGAATAGTTTCTCTTTTTAAACTCAAAAAAAATAAAATAACTTTATTCCACGAAAGACGATTTCTAAGATTCTCATGGTGGCTTTTGATATATAACCTTGCTTTTGCAGTTTTTTCAAATGGAAACGCAGAATTTATGGTTATAATACCATTTCTTATTTTAATACTGTCAATCTATTATTTTGAAAACATACGTTGGCCATTATATGGATTTGGTTTTGCAATGTATGCATGGAATATTTTCTTTGCACTTACTCCAATAGGACTTCTAAACATAAATAGTAATGAAGAAATAGCCAATCTTGTTCAAAAAGAAGATGCAGTATTCGTGCTCAAGGATAAGGTTGCAATAGATAATATTGTTGCTTACAATCAGAAAAATCAAAATATAAAAAATACCTTTAAGATTTCGGAAGTAAGTCCTCAGCAATTTGAAAATTGGATTAAAGAAAATAAAACTATCTATACAGATTATTTTGGAAGCAAAGAATCTTTATCAAGAGCCAATATTGCAGAAAGTAAAAATAATAATATATCTCCAAATAATCCAATAATAAAGAATAAAGAGCATTTCACTCCAAAATATAAATTCACTTCTTTAGGTCAAGAAAAAGAAATTTGGAGTTATTCAGACTAAAAAGAATATCTTTGCAAGAATTAATAATAACTTTAAAAAATAAGACATGAAAAAAATTATTGCATTATTTGTAATTACATTTAGTTTAATCAGTTTTAATTCTTGTAAAGATGATAATGATACTTCTTCAAGCACTCCTTCTTGCACAAATATTTCTTTAAAAGACGCACAAATGTATGTTGGGTTAGATTATAATGAAGTTAAAACCAAATTGGAAGCCAAAGGTTATGTGTTTGATGAACAAGAAAGCGATCAAAACTTAATTGTTTATAAAAATTCCGACAATACATTATGGTATGAATTAAGGCTAAATGTAGAAACAAATATTATTTACCAAGCAAATGTTTTCAAGAAAAATAAAATAAGAGATAACTCAATTAGTAATTATGAGTATTGTCAGAGAGAATGTTTGTCTGCGACAAATAATAATAGTGATTATCAATATATGGGGGCGATTAATTCATTTTCTGCAAACTATGATTCTCAATCAGCATTTCAAAATGCATTTAATGAAAATAAGTCTATTTTAGGATTTTGTGCAGAAGCATGGCAATCAACAAATAAATTATATGGAGTAGTTTTTATGAGTATTAATGAAGAAATTCATGAAATTACAGAAACAAGTACTATTATTCAATACGATAAATATTGTTTGTTTCAAGTAGTATATTCTGACATTACTCTTAGACCTCAAGATATAGAAGAATCTCCAATAAAAGACATGCTCAATAAAATGAATAAGTAGAATTATTTTGGAGTTTTATTAGTAATTTTGCTCTTTAAAATTAATTTTTAGATGAAAGAATATATTATAGCAACCAATAATAAACATAAGGTTGAGGAAATTCAAAAGGCATTAGGCGATAAGGTAAAATTAGTTACTTTAAAAGAATTGGGTTGCAGGGAAGAAATTCCAGAAACAGCAGATACTCTAAAAGGCAATGCAAAACAAAAAGCAGAATATATTTATAATAAATTTGGAAAAGACTGTTTTGCAGATGATACAGGTCTTGAAGTTGAAGCATTAGATAGTCGTCCTGGCGTTTATTCGGCTCGTTATGCTGGAGAAGGATGTAGCTTTGATGATAATATTGATAAACTTCTTGATGAAATGGAAGGAAAAACCAATAGAAAAGCTTGCTTCAAAACTGTAATTTGTCTAATTGAAAACAATAAAGAATTTTATTTTGAAGGAAAATGTGAAGGCTCCATACTAACAGAACGTTATGGAAAAGGAGGATTTGGATATGACCCAATCTTCATACCAAAAGGCTATGGAGAAAGTTTTGCAGAAATGTCTTTGGAAGAAAAGAATAAAATTAGCCATAGAGGATTAGCAGTAAAGAAATTGGTGAATCATATTTTAAATAAATAAGTAATGTTATTTACAGAAGAAAGTATCAGGGATTATCGCATTATGGAAGTAGCAAAAGCCATGATGTGTGCAGCCAGAACAGCACCAAAGGCAAGGGGAATTGATAACCTTGTTATTGCAACAATAACTAATTTTGATATAATTAAACTTTCGGAACATACAAAAAAAATGTATGAATCGAATAATCAGCAATTCTTTCTTCGAGATTCGGAAAATATATTAAAAGCAAGAGCAATTGTACTGATAGGTACAAAGATTTCAATCGTTGGTTTGAATTGTGGCTTATGTGGATTTGCAACCTGCGAAGAAAAACTATCCAATTCAAATGTTCCTTGTATGTTTAATTCAAATGATTTGGGAATTGCAATTGGAAGTGCAGTCAGTGTTGCTGCAGATAACAGAATTGATTCAAGAGTTATGTATTCTGTTGGAGTTGCAGCTAAAGAATTAGGTCTTTATGGAGAAGAGGTTGCTTATGGTTTTGCAATACCTCTTTCAGTAACTGGAAAGAATCCTTTCTTTGACAGACCAACGCTATAAATTTATAAAAAGATAAAAGATTAAAAAGATATATTTATGTTAGAAATAAATAAGATAAGACTCAATAAAGAAAAAGTAATTGAACTTTTAGGAGTAAAGAATTTTAAAGATGCTGACCAAAAAATCAATAATCTGATTGATTTGGACGAAAAGAAACGCCAAGTTCAAAAACAACTTGAAGATATAAAGGCAGACTTAAATGTTAAGGCAAAAGAGATAGGCAAGTTTATGATGCAAGGTGAAAAAGACTTGGCAGAAAAAACTAAGGAAGAAGTAGCAGCCCTTAAAGAAAATTCAAAAGATTTGGAAAAAGAACTTACTGAAAAAGAAAAAGAAATTGAAGAATTGCTTCTTTCAATTCCTAATCTTCCTCACTCTTCTGTTCCTATAGGAAAAACTGCTGAAGATAATTTTGTTGAGTTGATTGAAGGAGAAATTCCAAAACTATGGGATGGAGCAACTCCACATTGGGACTTATGTGCAAAATATGATATAGTTGATTTTGAATTAGGAAATAAAATAACTGGTTCTGGTTTCCCAGTATATAAAGGTAAAGGAGCAAAACTGCAAAGAGCATTAATTAATTTCTTTTTAGATGAAGCAACAAAGAGTGGATTTGATGAAGTTCAGCCGCCTCTAATGGTAAATGAAGCTTCAGCAATGGCAACAGGACAACTTCCAGATAAGGAAGGTCAAATGTATGCAATTCCATTGGATGGCTTTTATATGATTCCAACTGCTGAGGTTCCTTTAACCAATATATTCCGTGATACAATTCTTCAAGAAAAAGATTTTCCAATAAGAAAATGTGGTTATTCTCAATGTTTCCGTCGTGAAGCAGGTTCTTATGGAAAAGATGTTAGAGGATTAAACAGATTGCACCAGTTCGATAAGGTAGAAATTGTTTGTATTGAACATCCAGACAAGAGTTACGAACAATTGGAAAAGATGAAACAACATGTTATGGGAATTCTTTCTAAATTGGAACTTCCATACAGAATTCTTCGTCTTTGTGGAGGAGATATGAGTTTTACTTCAGCTCTAACCTTTGACTTTGAAACCTATTCTGCAGCACAGGAACGTTGGTTGGAGGTAAGTTCTGTTTCAAATTTCGAAACTTTCCAGTCAAACCGCTTAAAGCTTAGATTTAAAAATCAAGAAGGCAAAACACAATTAGCTCACACTCTTAATGGTTCTGCCTTAGCTCTTCCAAGAATAGTTGCTTCTTTGTTAGAAAACAATCAAACTCCAGAAGGAATTAGAATTCCTAAAGCTCTTGTCCCTTACACTGGATTTGAAATTATAGATTAAATACTTATATGGGCAGATTAATTTATCTGCCCATTTTTTTAAACCATTAATTATGGAAACAATTAATGAGAACATCTTAAATTCTCTTTCAAGTTCAGAGAGAATGCCTTTGCTTTTTCTTGGTCATGGAAGTCCAATGAATGCTATTGAAGAAAATCAATTTGTTGAAGGATTTCGCACTATTGCCAAACAAATTCCTGTTCCTCAAGCCATATTATGTGTTTCTGCTCATTGGTTTATTGATAAAACAATGGTAACTTATATGGATAATCCTAAAACAATACACGACTTTTATGGCTTTCCAAAGGAACTTTATGAAGTAGAATATCCTGCAAAAGGGCATAAAGAATTGGCAAAAGAGGTTCAAAAGCTCCTTTACCCTAATGAAGTAGGATTAGATTTGAGTTGGGGATTAGATCATGGAGCTTGGTCAGTTATAAAACATTTATATCCAAAAGCAGATATTCCAGTTGTTCAACTAAGTATTGATTATTCTAAAGAGGCATATTATCATTTTCATTCAGGTTCGCTTTTGCAATCATTAAGAGAAAGAGGTGTTTTGATAATTGGAAGTGGTAACATAATCCATAACCTTAGAATGGTTGATTATAACAACTTTGAAAAAGATAACTTTGGATATGATTGGGCAAAAGAGATTAGAGAAAACATAAATAAGAAATTAATGGAAGATGATTTTGAGCCATTGATTAATTATAAAGAAGAAATTCCTAATTTCATTAAAGCAATTCCTTCTCCAGATCACTATTTGCCACTTCTTTATATTTTGGGAGCAAAGCATAAAGAAGAAAAAATTAGCTTTTTCAACGACAAATTGGTTGGAGGAAGCTTAAGCATGACAAGCCTCTTTATCCAATAATTTTATATTCTTTTCCACTCAAAAATATCACTTTTTTTTGAGTAAAAAATTCATTGTTTTTATTCATTTTTTCTTGACTTTTTACTCGTTACACTTCGTTTAAAATCAATTTATTACTACATAAAACTTTTTTCTCCTTGTTTTGATGTCGAAATCATGCCATGAATTACTCGAATTCATGCCATGAAATCAGTGAATTCATGCCATGAATTGGGTAGAATCATGCCATGATTCCGAGTAATTCATGCCATGATTCCGACATCAAGTCCTTATAAAAAAAGTTCTAATCCTTGTTTAATTAGTTCCAAACTTCGTTTTTTTTCTTTTAAGTCTTATTTATTCCCACCTAATTAAATATTTTTTTTATCCGTTGTGTAACTTTTTTATATCTTCGCTTGTCTTATTTATAGAAAACAAAAAAGAGAGTAAAGATTAATTTTTGTTTGGGAGGCTGAAATAAGCCTCCCATTACTTTAAAAAACTATTAATGACTGAGAAAGAATACAACCTTTGTATTGATAATTATTCCGATTCTGCGTTTCGCTTCCTTGTGAAAAACATTAAGGACAGTGATACTGCAAAGGATATTCTTCAAGATACCTTTACTAAACTTTGGGAAAAGAAAGAAGATGTTGAATTTGTGAAAGCTAAGAGCTACATATTTACATCGGCTTATCACACAATGATAAATAATATAAAATATAATTCTTTGAAATTTAATATTCCTCAAACTCAAACCATCACTTCCAACTCCTATAATGACATTAACGAAGTTCTTAACGAAGCCTTGGAACAACTGCCACAAATACAAAAGGCATCAATCCTTTTGAGAGATTACGAAGGATATTCCTATAATGAAATTGGAGATATTCTTAATTTGAGCCAGGAGCAAGTGAAGATTAATATTTTTAGAGCAAGAGTAAAGTTAAAAGAGTATATAGTTACAATAGATAATGTATTATAATTATGATAACAAAAGAAAACATTGAAGCATATTTATTAGATCTTCTTGAAGGCAATCTAAGTCCTGATGAGATTAAGGACTTAGACGCTTTCCTTGAGGATAATCCTCAATATAAGGAGATGATAAGTCTTTATGATTCTTCCTTAGTTCTTATGACTGATAAGAATGTTAAGTTTGAGGACAAAGAATCCTTAAGAAGAAAGAATAAAACAGTGGCTTTCTATCCATATATCAAATATTCTTTTGTTGCAGTGGCAGCATGTTTCATCCTCTTTATATTTGTATCTAAACTCTTTATTAAACCATTAGATAATACAACCATTAAGACTTATGATAAGGTAATGGTTCAAAATACAAGTAACACATCGTCTGCCATACCTTCTTCTAAATTAGAAACTGATAAAGAGAATACAGTTAAAAAGCAAAAACCTGTTTTTAAAAACAATACAAAGACTATTGCAAAAGCTGAAAAACCTCAAGAAAAGGAAATTCCAATTGAAGTTAAAGAGGAAGTAAAACCAGAACCTAATATCTTGCTTGCAAATAATTTGGTTGTTTATGAAGTAGATAATTTAATTGCATATACACAAGAAGAAGAGTTAAATGAAAATAAAATTATAGAGGTAGATAATTTAATTGCATATAATGATAATCAAACTACTAATCCTTTATTAAGTAATTCTCTATTAAGCCCTTTAATTAATAATAAATATGTATATCAATTAAGGCATAATCTTGAAAGCACAATTGAAAAGACACAAAATGGGGTTAATTATGCTTTAGACTTTATAGAAGATAATATTAAGTATAATCCATTTGAATCTTTAATAGCAAAAAAATAATATAAAACAATAAAAAATAAAGAATATGAAAACCAAGAATTTATTATTTCTAATCCTTATTTTAGGATTATCATTCAATTCTTTCTCACAAGAGGAAGTTACAATTAAGCAGGTGCTTAAAAATAGTTCAACAAGTTCAAAAAAGTTTACAACTGATCAGATTAATTTTGTAAAAGTATATACTTCTATTCCTGTAACTATTAATAATGGGAAGGAAAATGCAATATACTTAACTGGAGAGTTTGATAGTGCTGAAGATTATGCTGGTTTTTGCACACTTGAAGATGCTGTTTTAAAAATCAATTCTCCAAAGAAAGGGGAAAAAATTACTTTAGAATTGGATACAGATGTAAGTATTTTCCAATTTTATAATAATGCAAATGTTGCAATCAATAAAGATATTAAAATAGAAAGAAGTGGATTATTTGAAGCAAATAGTAATTCATTAGCTATATTTAATGGTAAAGTTATAGGAGAAGATTTAATAATAAATAGTAAGAGTAATTCCAAAATAAGTTTTATTTCTATTGATGCAAACACATTAAAATTAGGAATTGAAAAAGGGTCTGAAGTTATTTTAAATGGTAAGACTAATACTTTAAAATTAGATAAAGATGAGGATTCAAAATTTATTAAAGACGCCTTTTCCTTTTCTTCTTTATATGAAGCATTAGAACTAAATGACGAAGATACTATCCTTGCACAAGGAAATAAAATATACTTAAAGACACAAGAATTTGTAGGCAGACCAAAGCATAAAAGAGATTCTTGGAAAATTGATAGTGAAGGAAATATACTAACCTCAAAAGGAGATACTATTTCAAAAGCAGAAGCATTAGAAGAAGTCGAATATAATAAATTATCAAACGTATGTTCACCTGAAAATGCAAATGTTCTTATAGGAAAGAATGCGAGAGTAAATATTATCTTTTTAGATAAAGATAATATTGGAGAAGATTATGTTTCTAATTATCCTATTAAGGGATATGTAAAAGGTCAGTTGATTGTTCAAGATGATTATCCATTGAATTTAGAATTAACAATAAGGAATGATATTGGTAATATAACCATAATGGAAGGAGCAGAAGTAAATATTCTTTCTAAAATAAATGAGAAACAACGTTCATACTATTTATTTAAAGATGCAAAACTAAACTTTAATCAAGAAACAAAAATAGAAGAACTTTCATTAGGAATGAATGATGGATCAAAGATAAGCTTCAAAGATCTAAAAGCAGATAAGGTTTTTTTAAAAGGAGATGGAACATCTGATTTGGAATTAAACGGAAGTATAGGCTTTTTAGATAGATATATGTATGATGATATTAATCTTAATGGAGACTATAAAATTGATTCAATAAAAGAGAGAAAACTAAAAATGTTTACAATTAGTACTCCAATTCCTTTTACTTCTTCAAATAATAAAGATGTTAATTCAGGAAAAGAACAATCTCAAAGTGAAAAAATAAAAGCTCAAAAGCAAGGTAAAGATAAATTGAACTTTACTCTTCAACTTGGTTATGGAATTTTAGGTTGGTCAAATAGAGTTTCAAGTATTGATAATTTATTTGCTTCTCCAAAAGGACAATACTCTTTATCTTATAGTGATAGCTGGTCTTTAGGATTTAGATATGAATATAAATTTAATAAAAGATGGTCAATATCAACTGGATTAGGATATGAATCAAACATATTCCGTTTTGAAAATAATCTTATGCTTACAGATATTAATGGAAGTAAGAGAATAGACTTTGATACAACTTCATTGGAAACTGAAAGCAGATTAGTTGCTCGTTATGTTACTTTGCCTTTATTTGTTAAGTTTAAGGTTCATAAAAGCTTTAATGTACACGTTGGAGCAATTGCAGGAGTTAATTTCAGAACATCATCAACAGGATTTAAGAGAGATTATGAAATTCCAAATGCAGAAGTTGAAGAACGTTGGGGAACAAAATATGATAATTTCAAACCACTAAAATTAGATGTTCAAGCAGGATTTGGATGGGGTAGCGTTAACTTTTATGCTAAGTATTCTGTAATATCAATGTTCAAAGATAATAAAGAAGTAGCAGCTTATCCATTTAGTGTTGGTGTTTCTTTAGGACTATAGAATCTAAATAACTACAAATAAAAAAGCTTCGCTTATTTATTAAGCGAAGCTTTTACTTTTTATTGAATTTCCTTATCCTCCAAATTCCATTAAATAAGCTTTAATAAACTCATCCAAATCTCCATCCAAAACAGCTTGTGTGTTGGAAGTTTCAACATTTGTTCTTAAGTCTTTAACTAATTTGTAGGGGTGAAGAACATAGTTTCGTATTTGTGAGCCCCATTCTATTTTCTTTTTTGAACCTTCTATTTCAGCAATCTTTTCCCTCTTCTTTCTTAGCTCCATTTCATAGAGTTGACTCTTTAACATCTGTATTGCTTTTTCTCTGTTTTGCAATTGAGAACGTGTTTGCTGGCATTCAATTACTATGTTTTCAGGTTTATAATGTAAACGAACTGCTGTTTCAACCTTATTGACATTTTGTCCTCCAGGTCCTCCTGAACGGAAAGTGTCCCATTCAATATCTGCAGGATTAATGTTTATTTCAATATTATCATCAATAACTGGATATGCATAAACAGATGCAAAAGAAGTGTGGCGTTTGTTAGCTGAATCGAAAGGAGAAAGCCTGACTAAACGATGAACTCCATTTTCACCTTTAAGATAACCATAAGCAAACTCACCTTCAATTTCTAATGTAACACTTTTAATTCCTGCAACATCTCCTTCCTGATAATCCACCTCTTGAACCTTAAAATTATTCCTTTCTGCATATCGCAAATACATACGCATAAGCATTGATGCCCAATCGCAACTTTCTGTTCCACCTGCTCCTGCGTTAATTGTTATAATTGCACAAAGGCGGTCTTCTTCGTTGCGAAGCATATTTTTAAATTCAAGGTCTTCGATTATTTTTTCAAGATTATTTAGATGTCCGTCCAATTCTTCTTCTGAGCAATCTCCTGCATCAAAGAATTCTTTCCAAACCTTTACATCTTCAAATGATTCTGTAATCTTATCAAAAAGATTTGTCCAAACTTTTTTCTCATTAATCTTCCTTAGAAACTTTTCAGCCTCTTTAGCGTCGTTCCAAAAGTCTGGCTTAAGTGTAATTTGTGTTTCTTCTTCTATTTGTTTCTTCTTATTATCAATGTCAAAGAAACCTCCTTAGAGCCGCAACTCTTTCATCAAAATCCTTTATTCTTTCGTCTATTGTCATAATTTATATTAGTATTTGGTTTTGTTTTCTGTTTCTTCCCAAAGTTCAAAAGGCAATTGACCTTCTTTGTGCATAATATTCTCCATATAAATGCTTCTATCTTTTTCGCTTAAAGATATTTCATTATAAATAAATGAATCGTCAAAGCCTGCTTTCTGTGCATCAAACCTGTCTGCAGCATAATAAACCTTAGAAATTCTTGCCCAATAGATAGCCGACAAACACATAGGACAAGGTTCACAAGAGGAATAAATCTCACAGCCTGAAAGGTCAAAAGTTTTTAATTCCTTGCAGGCAAGTCTTATTGCATTTATCTCTGCATGTGCTGTTGGGTCATTGGATGAGGTTACGGTATTAGGAGATTTTGCAATTAGCACTCCATCCTTGACAATTACAGCTCCAAATGGTCCTCCATTATTGTTCTTAATATTGTCAAGAGCAGTTTCAATTGCTAATTGCATAAACTCCTTATCCATATTATTTATTTTCTTTTAATAAGCTCTTGCAAAAATTACTCTTTTATTTGAAGGTTTACCAGTAAGAATACATTTACCTTCTTCTTCTTTTGCATCCAAAGGAATACAACGAATAGTTGCTTTTGTAAGTTCTTTTATTTTTTCTTCAGTTTCTGGAGTTCCGTCCCAATGGCATTTAAGGAATCCTCCTTTTTCAATTTCCACCAAGAATTCTTCCCAAGAGTTAACCTCTTTTGTGCTTTCTTCTCTAAAGCGTAGTGCCTTATTGTATATGTTTTCTTGAATATATTCCAAAAGTTTTTCAATCTTATTGCTTAAACCTTCAATTGAAACAGATTCTTTAGTTAGGGTATCTCTTCTTGCAAGTTCAACCAATCCTTGTTCAAGGTCTCTTGCTCCCAAAGTAACTCTAACTGGAACTCCCTTAAATTCATATTCGTTGAATTTCCAACCTGGTTTATAAGCATCTCTATCGTCATATTTTACAGATATTCCTTTTGCTCTAAGTTCAGAACAAAGTTTTTCTGCTTCAGCATCAATTTTTGATTTTTGTTCATCTCCCTTATAAATTGGAATAATTACAACCTGAGTAGGAGCAAGTTTTGGAGGGAGTACCAAACCGTTATCATCGGAATGAGACATAATTAAAGCCCCCATTAATCTTGTTGAAACTCCCCATGAGGTTGCCCAAACATATTCTAATTTATTGTCTTTTGAAAGGAATTTAACATCAAATGCTTTAGCAAAGTTTTGACCAAGGAAATGTGATGTTCCTGCTTGAAGAGCCTTTCCATCTTGCATTAAAGCCTCAATACAATAAGTATCTAAAGCTCCTGCAAAACGTTCATTAGGAGATTTAAATCCTTTTAGAACAGGAACAGCCATAAAGTTTTCAGCAAAATTTGCATATACTTCCAACATCTTTTTTGTTTCAGTAACTGCTTCTTCAGAAGTTTCATGAGCAGTATGTCCTTCTTGCCAAAGGAATTCAGCTGTACGCAAAAACATTCTTGTTCTCATTTCCCAACGAACAACGTTTGCCCATTGATTACAAAGAATTGGAAGGTCACGATATGATTTAATCCAACCACGATAAGTATCCCAAATTATGGTTTCACTTGTAGGACGAACAATCAATTCTTCCTCAAGCTTAGCTGTTGGATCTGGTTCTAATCCTTTTCCATCACTTTTTGCACTAAGACGATGATGAGTTACAACGGCACATTCCTTTGCAAAACCTTCAACATGTTCTGCTTCTTTTTCAAAATATGATTTAGGAATAAAAAGAGGGAAGTAAGCATTTTGATGCCCTGTTTCTTTAAACATTTTGTCAAGTGCTGCTTGCATCTTTTCCCATATTGCATAACCATAAGGCTTAATAACCATACATCCTCTAACTGCAGAATTCTCTGCTAAATCGGCTCTTACAACCAATTCATTATACCATTCAGAATAGTTTTCTTGGCGTGTTACAAAATCTTTTGCCATTATTATTTGTTGTTTATATTGATTTTATGTTTAAGTTTGCAAAGATACAAATTAATAGTAAAATTTTATATTTACTTTCCTAATAAACCTTTTTATCATTTGTTAAGAATGCTTTGGCATAAGTTTTGCTATATTTCAGGTGGTAAGTTTATATAAAGATTAAATCAGAAAAAACATATAGATATGAAAACATTTAAATTTGGATTGGTTGCAATAGTAACAACAGCTCTTTTGACTTTGAGTGGTTGTTCCGTTCAGTCGGGTTTAGCAAGCTATGATGATGTTTACTATAATCCTTCAGATGCAGAACAATACCAAGAGGTTGAAAAAAGGCAATCTAATTACAATAATGAAAAGCAAAATCAATATGCTAAAAGTTCAAGAGCATATAATGAAAGATTAAGAAATGGTAACTATTCTGAAAATAATCAGATTCAAGATAGTAATTACTATAATGAAGACTCTCTTAACTATAAGAGCTCTTATCAAGATGGTGATTACCTTTATTACGATGAAGATGATTATTACGATTATGCTTACTCAGCTCGTATTCGCAGATTTCATCGTCCATATGCATGGGTAGATTATTATGATGATTACTACACTAATCTTTATTGGTACACTTACAATCCTTATTATTGGGGAACAAGCATTTATTTAGGATATAGCTGGTGGTATCCTTCATATTATTATCATAATCCTTACTGGGGATATAGTTATTGGGGTTGGGGATACAACTACTATTATAACCCTTATTACTATGGATGGGGATATTACCCTTATGGAAATGTTTGCTACTATAATCAAAGAGATCATAATTCCAATTTCGATCGCCCAAGAAGTTCTTTTGACCCAAATAATAGATATGGAATTTCAAGCACAAGAACTGGTCATTTGGCAGATGATGCAAGTAAGAGAACTTTCGGACAAACATTTAATGAAAGAAATAGAACAACTCCTTCATTAAATAATAGAACAATTAGCAGAGATGGACTTTCTCGAACAGCAAATTCTTCAATTACAAACAACAGAACTAAACCTTTGGAAAGAACAGGCAATAGAACTATTGGAAACAATATTGATTTAGGTCAAAAGAAAGATCCAAACAATAGAACACAAGGAAGATTTAATAAACCAGAAAGATTGGAAAGAAGAGATGCAAATACTCAAAATAATAGAACAATAAATAATAATAGAAATTCTCAAAACTCCAATACTCGTTTCAATAATACACGTACAGACAATTCTAATAATAGAAGAATAAATACTGAAAACACAAACAGAACAACAAGAACCTACACTCCACCTTCTTCTCGTCAACCAAGAACTAATAATGAATTTAGAACAAATACCAGACGTTCAAATGATCTTCAACAAAACAGAAGAACAATTAATAACTCAAATAATAGGACCATTCAAAATAATAGAACAATAAATACTAATAGATCTAATAATTATAATAAATCAACTAACAGCACTCCAACTCGTAGCTATAACTCTTCTCCTTCACGTAGTTCTTCTTCTTCAAGTGGTAGTTCAAGAAGCAGTGGAGGTAGTTCATCTGGAGGTTCTCGTTCAGGAGGTTCAAGAAGATAGAAAATACTGCAAGGATACATTATATAAATTATAAATTAAGAAAAACACTATAACAATGAAAAAGATACTTTTATTAGCAGCAAGCATTTTCATAGCAGGAAGTATGTCTGCACAAACAATGACAGATGCATTGAGATTATCTCAATATGGATTAAATGGGACATCAAACTATATTTCAAGAGCAGGAGCAATTGGAGCATTGGGTGGAGATTTGACAGCAGCAAGTTATAACCCTGCAGGACTTGGAATTTACAATTCAAGCGAATTTTCTTTATCTTCAGGATTAAACTGGAGTTTTACTGATGCAAATGCAAATGGTTTTATCACTTCAGAAAATAGAGCCAACTTCAATTTTGGTAATATTGGAGCATTATTCTTTTTTAAACCAGGGAAAGGAGATATTAAAGGATTTCAATTTACATTTGGCCTAAATAGGTTAAAATCTTATGGAAACAGAACAATGTTTCAAAGAGATGGAGTAGATGAATCATTTATTTCAAGTATAATTAATGAAGGAATGAGTGATGCTTATATGTATGATTTCTATGAATCCTATGTTGTAGATTACGACACTTCAACAAATATATATACATCAGTTTTCCAATCAACAGGAAAGAAAAATCAAATACGTTCTTTTACTGAATCAGGTTCTATGAATGAAATGGTTTTTTCTTTATCAGCAAATGTTCGTAACCAACTCTATCTTGGAGCAACATTAGGTATTCCAATGGTAAACTACCATAGTGAAGGTTCATTTATGGAAGAATTAGTTGATGCAACTGGAGTAGTTACTGATAGATATCTATATAATGAAGAAAAAGATATTGTAGCAACAGGAGTTAATTTAAAAATTGGTGCAATCTTTAGACCAGTAAATTGGGTAAGAATTGGAGCAGCTATTCATACACCAACTTATTATGCAATTGAAGATAACCTTTTCTCTGAAGTAATATATACTAAAAGAAGTGGAGGAGATTGGGATCCTATTACTTATGATTTGCAAAGTCCATTCCGTTTCTTAGGATCATTAGCATTTGTTTTGGGAGATAATAAATCAAAAATGGCAGGAACAATATCTGCAGATTACGAATTTGCTGATTATTCAGATATGAAATATCGTTTGCCAGGAGATATAAAAGCAGAAAATGACATCAACAATACCATAAAGGACTACTACCTTCCAACCAACACAATTAGAATTGGAGGAGAATTGAAATTAGGAACAATTGCCCTTAGAGCAGGATACTGCATTATGGACAATCCTTACGATAAAGATATAAACGATGCAGGAGCACAATCAATAACTGCAGGTATTGGATATAAA
Source organism: Bacteroidales bacterium UBA5515 (assembly GCA_002423895.1). GTDB lineage: Bacteria > Bacteroidota > Bacteroidia > Bacteroidales > P3 > UBA10566. The sequence goes on from DIOL01000012.1 coordinate 154,845, forward strand.
AATAAAAACTTCTTTATGGATGCTGCTTATGCATATACAACAGGAAAAAGCAAATTTACAGAATATGATTATAATGTAATTGACCTTGAACACACAAATCACTTAGCACAACTAACCTTTGGAGTAAGATTCTAAAAAACAAATCCAAATTTAAACATATATAGGAGTTCTTCTGAAAAGAGGAGCTCCTTTCTTTTGTCCTGAAAATAAAACCTTGTTTCAGTAAAATAAAATGCTGTTTCAGTAAATTAAAGTAAAGAAAGAAAAAATTAAAGTAAAGAGTTAGTAAAATAAAACAGCGTTTTCGGTAAATTAGAATAATGATTTAAAAAATAAGCTTTATTTGATTTAATAAGTTTAAGGAAATTAAAGTCGCTAAAGTCCTTAATCTACTTAATCAACTAAACATCTCAACAACTAAACAACTCAACTTTCAAAAAAACTCAATCATAATCAAAAATAAGTCCTTCATATATAAAAATATGATGGACATAAATAAAAATATGATGGACATATTTCCAATTATGATGGACTTATTTTTGATTATGATTGATGTTTTTTTGAATAAACTATTTGTTTATTCTCCTTTTATTACTTTTTCAATTATTATTGGGAAATGTTCTTGTTCCAATAGGTGGATTTTAGCTGCAACCATATCAACATCATCTTGTGGAAGGACTTCGCATTTTGCTTGAAAGATAATTTCTCCTTCATCGTAGTGTTGATTAACATAATGAATGGTTATTCCTGTTTCCTTTTCTTTGTTTTCAACAACTGCATGGTGAACATTGTGACCATACATGCCTTTGCCTCCATAATTTGGTAGAAGAGCTGGATGTATGTTGATTATTTTGTTAGGATATTGCTTAAGTATATTTTCAGGCATTAGCCACAAAAAGCCTGCAAGAACAATAAAATCTATTTTTCTTTCTTTTAGCTTATTTAATACTTTGTCGCTATTGTAAAAATCTTCTCTGTTATAATATATGTATTCAATGCCAAGTTTTTTTGCTCTTTCTATGGCATAGGCGTCTTTTTTGTTTACTATAAGTATATCTACCTTAATATCTGCGTTTTCTTTAAAGTATTCTGTAATTCTCTGAAAGTTTGTTCCGCTACCGGATGCAAAAATGGCTATTTTTTTCATCATTTTTTTGTAAAAAGAGGGGTGTTTATAGGGTACAAAAATAATATTTTATTCCATTTGACTCCATTTTGCAGGATATTATTTATCTTTTGGCCTTAAAAGAAGGGCTATATTAAAAGTTAATAATCAAATGATTAAACTTCCAAAGGGGCTTTTTAATGCTTTTTTTCTTTGGGGGGTTGAGAAAAATTTGTTTCTTTGCAGTCTAAATTAATTTAAAATCGAAAAATTATGTCTGAAATTGCAGCAAAAGTTGTAGCTATCGTTGTAGATAAGCTAGGTGTTGAAGAAAGTCAAGTTACTCCAGAAGCTAGTTTTACTGGTGATTTAGGAGCAGATTCTTTAGACACAATTGAATTGATTATGGAAATAGAAAAAGAATTTGGTATTTCTATTCCAGATGATCAAGCAGAAAAGATTACAACAGTAGGTGATGCAATAGCACACATTGAAAACGCAACAAAATAAATTCATTTCATATGCAAATGAGACGAGTTGTCGTAACGGGATTGGGTGCACTTACTCCACTTGGCCTTTCTGTTCCTGAATTTTGGAATGGTTTGATTAAAGGGGTAAGTGGTGCTGCTCCCATAACTTATTTTGATGCAGAAAAGGCAAAAACACAATTTGCCTGCGAACTGAAAAATTTTGATGGCAGTGCCTACTTTGATAGAAAAGAAATAAGAAAGTATGATCCGTTTTCACAGTATGGTATAATTGCTTCTGAAGAGGCAGTTAAGGATTGCGGTGCAAACTTTGATACTTTAAATAAGGATAGAATTGGTGTTATTTGGGCATCAGGTATTGGAGGAATTCACTCTTTCCAACAAGAAGTTAAAGATTTCTTCAGAGGTGATGGCTCTTTCCGTTTCTCTCCATTCTTTATACCAAAGATGATTGCAGATATTTGTGCTGGCCATATTTCAATGAAATATGACTTAAGAGGTCCAAATTTTGCAACTGTTTCGGCTTGTGCCTCTTCTGCAAATGCCATTGCTGATGCCGCTTTATATATTAAAGTAGGTAAGGCAGATATGATGGTTTGTGGAGGTAGTGAAGCTTCAATTGTTGAATCAAGTTTAGGTGGTTTTAGTTCAATGACCGCTCTTTCTACAAGAAATGACGATCCACAAACAGCTTCTCGTCCTTTTGATAAGGATAGAGATGGTTTTGTTTTGGGAGAAGGAGCTGGAGCTATTGTTCTTGAAGAGCTTGAACATGCGCTTGCAAGAGGAGCTAAGATTTATGCAGAGGTTATGGGCTCAGGTCTAACTGCTGATGCATACCACATGACTGCTTCACATCCAGAAGGAAGAGGAGCCATGATGGCCATGAAACTCGCTTTGGAAGAAGGCAATTTGGAATTAAATTCAGTTGATCACATCAATACTCACGGAACATCTACCCCTGTTGGTGACATTTCTGAACCTAAAGCAATTGTAAATTTGTTTGGAGAACATGCAAAAACAATCAACATAAACTCAACTAAGAGTATGACTGGACACCTTCTTGGAGCTGCCGGTGCTGTTGAATTTATTGCAACTGTACTAACCATTGTTAATGGTATTGTTCCTCCAACAATTAACCATTTTACTGACGATCCTGAGATACCTGAGTTGAATTTCACGTTCAACAAAGCTCAAGAAAGAGAAGTAAATGTAGCTTTAACCAACACTTTTGGGTTTGGTGGTCACAATGCAAGTATTGCTTTAAAGAAGTATAGCAAGTAAAATAAATGTTTCCCCTATTTAGAAAGTCAACTAATATTGATAACCGAGATAAGGAGCTGAAACTATTTCTGAAGAATATTCTTAGGTGTAAGCCTAAGAATATTTCTATTTATAAGCTGGCTCTTGTCCATAAGTCCTATTTCATTAAAGGGAAAAAGGGCTTCAAAATGAATAATGAACGCCTTGAATTCCTTGGCGATGCGGTACTTAGTGCCATCGTTGCCGATTATTTGTTTAAGAAATACCCCTACCAAGGAGAAGGTTTCTTGACAGAAATGCGTTCAAAAATCGTAAGCCGAGCATCATTAAACAAGCTCGCTCACAAGATTGGACTTACCCAACATATTCAATATAGCAGAGATGGCGGACAGTTTTTGTCAATGGATGGTGATGCTTTTGAAGCCATTGTTGGTGCAATTTATCTCGACAGAGGCTACAAATCGGCCTATAAAGTCATAACAAAAAGTATCTTTTCTCTCTATTTAGACATCGATTCTATTGAGAAATCGGACTGGAATTTCAAGAGTAAACTTATTGATTGGGGACAAAAAACCAAGCAAAAAATATCCTATCAGGCCGTTGATGTTACCGATAATAGTACGAGAAAACAATATAAAGTACAGGTATTTATTAACGAAGAACCTCAAGAAACAGCAATCGACTTCTCCATAAAAGCTGCCGAACAACTGGCCTCTGAGAAAACTTATAAGAAACTTCTTGAGGCAAAAATTATCAGCGATGAACCAGAAAACAGACCGTAAACCCTCATGGTTGAAGATTAAACTCCCTAATGGAGAGAACTATGCGAAGGTAAAAAAGATAGTTGAGTTAAACCAGTTACACACCATTTGTTCAAGTGGCAAGTGCCCAAACATTGGAGAATGCTGGACAAAAGGAACAGCAACCTTTATGATTGCAGGCGATATCTGCACCCGTTCATGCAAGTTTTGTGCAACCCAAACAGGAAAACCTTTGCCTTTGGACGAAGATGAACCTAAGAAAATTGCCAACTCCATCAAGCTTATGAATCTCAAACACTGCGTTATAACCTCTGTGGACAGGGACGAACTTGAAGACAAAGGAGCTGAGCATTGGGCAAAAACCATCCTTGAAATAAGAAAAGAAAACCCCAAAACCATCATAGAAGTGCTAACTCCTGACTTCGATGCCCAAGATGAGTGGCTAAATATTGTCTTTGAAGCCAAGCCAGATATCTTTGGTCATAACATGGAAACCGTTAAAAGACTCTCCTCTCAAATACGCTCCCGTGCCAAGTATCCTACCTCTCTTGAGGTGTTAGATAAAGCATCTAAGGCAGGTTTGATTACCAAATCAGGCATAATGGTTGGACTTGGGGAGAAAGAAGATGAGGTTATTGAGCTAATGCACGACCTTAGAGAAGTGAAATGCAACCTTCTAACCATTGGACAATACCTCCAACCGACCAAAGAAAACCTCGATGTTCAAGAATATATCACCCCTGAACAGTTTGCAAAATACAAGGAAATTGGCCTGAAAATGGGCTTTGACCAAGTGGAAAGTGGCGCCCTTGTTCGCTCATCCTATATGGCTGAAGAAACATTTATCGAGTCAAAATTAGGCAAATAGCCTCTTTGAGATTTTAATTTTCCAAGCAAAAATTCCTAAAATTTGGGCAGAAAAAAATAAATTGTCCAAGAAAAAAATATTAAAAAATATTATCTACTTGTTAAAATAATTTGTACATTTGCCCTCGTAAAGCAGATTAAATTTGGCTTTTAATGGCGAAAACATTTCTATAAACCCTACTTAAACTTCCTTAATTGCTCTATCTTTTAAGTAAGAATGCGGCGATAAGTCAAAACTTACTCATAGGTAAAACACTTTTTACTCATAGGTAAATCAGAACTTACTCATAAGTAAAACACAATTTACTCATAGGTAAAATGGAAGGAAAACAGCACTAAAACGGTCAATAAGTGCAGAGTTTTTATGAAGGAAGAAGGGGAAATAGGAAAAGAAAAGCCATTAATAAGTTCAAATAATGACGCTTTTGGACAATTATCTCATTTTATTAACCTCAAAAACTACTATCTTATGATTGAATATAAGAAAGTTAAGCGTAAAGTTTCTGTTGGAACAAACCCAGGAGAGAAGTATTATGCAGACATTGTGAGAGGGCAAACCGTTGAACTTGACGAGATTTATAAGGACATGACCGACCTTACAAGCCTTTCAAGAGGAGACGCCATGAATGCAATCGACACCCTTACACAATTGTTTATCAAGTACTTTAAAAGTGGAAGGAATGTTAATCTTGGTCAATTTGGCAGATTTAGAATCTATCTTGACGCCAAAGCAGTTAACACTTTGGAAGAAGTAACAGCTGAAACGATTAAGAATCCAAACATCAGATTCACAATGGGTAAAGAACTTAAGAAAGCCGTTTACGACACACCAAAAGTTCTAAGTAAAACAGTTAACAACGTGTACAAGGAAGAAAATGGAACAGTAGAGAATCCATAAACCTTGAAAAAGAATTGCTTAAACAGTAATTCTTAACCCAGAACATTAGGGGGAAAATATGCCAAAACCCATATTTTCCCCCTAATTTTTAAAATATAAAAAGACCAAAACCAATAACAATATTAATTAAAACCCCACCAAAAATGAATACAAAACATTACTTAGCAGGCATATTAACCGCTGTAATCCTATCAATTAGCTTCCTTGCTTGCGACCCAAAGGAAGACGACCCAACAACAAATCCAATTACTTCAACAGATATTGTTAAGGAAGTTTATGGATATTTTGGTAAACCTTCAGCAGAGGTGGTTGCTATCTTAGACCAAAAAGGCTTGACAAAAAGTGTAATTTCAAATATACACGGAGTTGTTTATACTTATTTAAGTGCTGATTCTCTCAAGCTTTATGCTGTTTTTTCCATCAATGATACTATAAAAGGCTCTGCATATGGAGAACAAGAAAGCACTTCAAGTTTCTTTGATAAGCTCGCTTCCAATACTAATAGGTTTCTTTCCCTTTTCGAAAAATGGGAGAATAGTCTATCAATTGTCGATATTTCCAATGCAACTTATCAAGGTAGTTTATACGCAGATGACTACGCATTTATGGAAGATTATGACGATAGAGCTCTCTTTTTGCAAAACTTTCAAATTAAGAAATCTACCTTAAATACAGCAAGCTCTCATTATTATGGTGATAATATTAAAGGCTATGTTGAAGTTTTTTTAGACTATGATGATAATGAATCTGATGTATCTGTTGTATTTGAAGATAATTCAATTATGGAAGAGAAAGGTAAAACCACCAATAATACTTGGTTTAGAATGAAGAAGTATTAGGGTAAAATACCAAAAACAAGACCAATAATAAATTAATACACCATTCAAAAATGAACACAAAACATTACTTAGCAGCCATATTTGCAGCTGTAATCCTTTCAATTAGCTTCCTTGCTTGCGACCCAAAGGAAGACGACCCATCAATAAATCCAATTACTTCAACAGATATTGTTAAGGAAGTTTATGGATTTTATGGAAAGCCATATACTCAAGTAACGGCTGAATTGGACAAAAAAGGCTGGGCAAAGAGCGTGGAAACCTTGGGAGAATTAACTGTATATGTTTACTATAATAGTGATTCAACTAAGAAATATTTAATTAATTTATTCAGTGATACGGTTAAATATATAGAATATGTTGAATTTGAAAGTCCTGAATTTTCCCAAAATAAGCTCGCTTCAAGTGCTAATAAGTTCCATGCCTTATTTGAAAAATGGGAATTAAGTATTAATAAAATATTCCCTTCTGAAGCGCAATACATGGGAATAATTCTTGCAGATAACTTTGAATATTATCAACAACATTTAGTCAGAGAAGAATTCTTGGCTGACTATCAATATAAAAAATCTACATTAAACATTGGTAATTGTGAATTTATATACGAAGGAATGGTTGGAGGTTTACGCAATACAATTGACTATGAAGGCAAAACTTCCGAAATAGTCTTTGGATTTTATTCTCAAGATTTATATCAAGAAATGAGCAAAACATCTAAACTTCGTCTATTATTAAAACAATAAACCCAAAGAAAAATGAACACAAAACATTACTTAGCAGCCATATTTGCAGCTGCAATCCTTTCAATTAGCTTCATAAGTTGCGAAGAAAAGGAAGACGAACCAACAACAACACCCACAACAGAAAAGGATATAGTTGCAATAGTTCACTCATTTTTAGGAAAGAATATTTATGAAATAGATTTTAATATAATTGGGGAAGACTTCACAGGTTGTGGTACTTATGATGAATATTCATTTATTACTTTTTATAACAGCGATACAACTAAGGAATATAACATTCGTGCCTTTAACGATACTGTTATATTATCTTCCTATAAAGAGGCAGAAAATTCGAAAGTGATTTTTCCAAAGCTTCAAGTAAATGCTAACAAATTCATTTCAAAGTTTGTAAAATGGGAAACAAGTCTTAATAAATTATTCCCGTCAAATGCAGAATTTCACGGATATCTTAGTGCTGATAACAATAATTTTTATGAATATTATAATAATCATGCTCAGTTTAAAGAAGACTATATAACTAAATTATCTACATTAAATGATGTTTATTCTAAATTTAATTATAATGGGATATACGGGAAAGTGGGCGTTAATATAGACTATATAGAAGATTTCACTAGTGCATATATTTCATTTAGTAATTATGAAATGCCCTAAAAAATAGGTCTTTATAATTAGAAAACATAAATAAAATGAACACAAAACATTACTTAGCAGCCATATTAACTGCGGTAATCCTTTCAATTAGCTTTCTAAGTTGCGACCCAAAGGAAGACGACCTAACAACAAATCTAACGACTTCAACCGATGTTGTTAAGGAAATACATGGATATTACGGCAAACCTGCAGCACAAGTAATTCCAATTATGGATGCAAAAGGCTGGACAAAGAGCGTGGAAACCTCAGGAGATTTAGCAGGATATGACTACTTTAATAGCGATTCAACAAAGGTGTATGGGATTATTACTAAAAACAATATTGTTAAAGAAACTCATTATATGGAGGTTGAAAGTACAGATTTTTATAAATCAAAGCTTGCCGAAAATGCTGATAAGTTCCTTTCTTTGTTTGAAAAATGGGAGATAAGTTTAAATTCTATCATGCCTTCCGAATCACAATATTGGGGCTATATCAATGCATATAGCCTTCAATTTTATCAAGAATATCAAAGTAGAGATGCCTTTTTATCAGATTTTCAGGCCAAAAAATCTACACTAACTTTTGCTGCAAGTGCCTTTACTTACGGACAATTCTTTGGCGAAACATTTATTCATGTTGACTATAATACCAAACAATCAGTAGTATCCGTTTTCTTTACCGACGAACCTGATATTTCAAAAGCAAACAAAATATTCAAAAATCTTTCAATATTTAACCATTAAACCCAAAGAAAAATGAACACAAAACGTTTCTTTGCTGCTATTTTTGCAGCTGCAATTTTATCAATTAGCTTCCTTGCTTGCGATCCAAAGGAAGACGATCCAACAACAAATCCAACCCCAACAACCGATGTTGTTAAGGAAGTTTATGGATTTTATGGTAAATCTGAGGCTCAGGTGCTTTCTATTTTGGATGCCAAAGGATTGACAAAAGTTTCAGATAGTTCTGAATTAGGTGTTGTTTATACTTATATCAGTGCTGATTCTCTGAAGGTTTATGCTGTTTATTCTATCGACAATACTATTAAAGGGGCAGCCTATGCTGTTGCAGAAAATTCATCATTTATTACTTCAAAGCTTGCTTCCAATGTTGATAAATTCTTTTTACTTTTCGAAAATTGGGAGCAAAGTTTATCAACTTGCAGTATATTAAATTCTGTTTATCAGGGGACTGTAGGTGCAGATGACTTTCAATTTCAACAATCTTACGACGATAGAGCTGAATTTTTAAATGTTTATCAAACCAAAAAACCAACTTTAAATTTTGCAGCGTCTATGTATGAAAGTCCTCAAACCGTAGGATCTGTTAATCTATTTATTGACTTTGAAGGTGATGAATCTATGGTAAATGTCATATTTGAAGATCAAATTCTTAGTTCTGAGAAAAGCAAAACCACCAAAAATTCTTGGTTTAGAAAGTAGAAATCTAAGGCAATTGAATTAAAAAAAGTAGGGTAAAGCAAAAACTTTACCCTATTTTTATGTCTTTTTGTTTGAGGTTTATAAGTCTAAATATCCTTGGTAATCTTCTGAACGAACTTCCAATTTGAGAAAAATTCCTTAGCAATTATCCTTAAAAAGGTATAGGTTGGGATTGCTAAAATCATACCTACTACTCCTCCAATCTCACCTGCCATAAGTATTACTACGAAAATTTCAAGAGGATGCGCCTTAACACTCTTGGAATAGATAAGGGGTTGCAGTACAAAATCGTCAACAAGTTTTACAATTGCGAAGACAATTGCGAACTTTAGCACGATTGGAGCAATACTAAGGCTTGCATCGGTACTTAAAAAGCCTGTTATTGTTATTATCAAACCCATAGCTCCTCCAATAATTACCCCTATATAAGGCAGAATAACCATAACCCCACATATTGAAGCAATAAGGATAAAGTTGGAAAATCCCATAAGATAAAAACCTATGGAAAGGAGGGTTATCATTATAATTATTTCGATAAATATACCAATAAAGTACCTTGAGATAAGGTTTCTGGAGTTTGAAATTATTCTGTCAACTTCGTCAATATACTTGTCAGGAGTGATTCCAACGATTGCATTGTAGAGCAAATGTGAGTCTTTGATTAGGAAAAATGCGAAGAAAAGAGTGATAAAAGTCCCCATAACGATGCTTCCACTAAGACTCAAAACGATGTTTGCAATGTCAGTTAGTTGGAAAAGTTTGAACATATCCAGAATCTTATTAGATATAAGAGTCTCTAAATTTGTGTTATCAGGCATAAGTTGATACTCATGTAAGAATAGCTCAATCTTCCCAATTGGCTCAGCATAATAGTCAGCAATCTGGTAAATATCCAAATTTGCAAAGTTCATTGCTTGAGAAATGATAAGAGGAACCAGCACATAAAGGGCGGTTGCAATGATAGCAATCAGGGTAATAAGAGTGATTGTTGAGGCAAGGATATTTCCAATGCGAAGTTTTTTATAGCTCAACCTCTCCAAACCCTTCATTATAGGCCTTCCCATAAACGACAAAACCACCGCAATGGCAAAGCATATAACAAGAAAACGAAAATACCAGATGCCGTAAACGACCAAAATAATCACCAAAAAAGAGAATATCCACTTGGCAATTGATGGAAATTGAAACTTGCTATTATCCATAATATTCCTCTACAAAATTAAAAATTAAACAACTATATTACATTATCCTCTGCAAGCCATTCAGCATAAGAGGAAGCCGTTTCGTACAAACAAAGACGGGCTAAACTAACATTTTGAGGCAAATTAGCCTTAATTCTCTTTGCAAAATCAATAAGAAGGTTCTCGCAAGTTGGTTGATAATCAGTGATAACTAACTTAGTTTCGCAGTTTTTTAGATGAGAAAGCATAATTGAACTTTCAGGAACCACAAGAGCATGGTCTAATCTCTCTACAATTTCTTTAAAAACAATGGCTTTAAGAAGTCCAAAATCCATAACCATTCCATCTTTGGGGTTATCCTTTTGGTTTAAAGGCTCGCCTAAAACAGTAACAAACAGCCTGTAACTATGACCGTGAATGTTCCTGCACAAACCGTCATAAGCATGCAAAACATGCGACATTTCGAAGTTAAACTCCTTAGTAAGTCTAATTTTCATAGTATAAAATCAAAGAAAACAAAGAATAAATAATTCATCTAATGGAGCAAAAATACAACTAATTATAATACAAAAGCGCATTTTCTCCATTTTCTTATATAAGCAAAAGTACAAGAAGACCCTTCAAAAAGAAGAGAAATTAAAGCAAAACTTTGCCACATTAATTAAGAAATAAGCTTTAAAAAATTAAGCTAATATATGTTCAAGGAATATCCTTAAGCCAATGCAAAAGAGGATGATACCACCAATTTTCAATGCAATTTTAGGTTTAAAGAAATAGGCTTTCATTCCCATGTAGGCACCAGTAAGCGAAAAAACGAAGGTAGAAATGGTAATTAGCCCTACAATAATAAGCTGTTGGCTAAGAGTATATTGTAAACCAAAGCCAATTCCAACAATAAAAGCGTCAATACTTGTTGCAATAGAGAGGGTTATAAGAATAGAAAACTTAGTAAAATCGTAAATACACTCTTTAATGTTATAGCGATATCCCTCCATAAACATCTTAATACCAATAATAGCTAACAGTCCAAAGGCAATCCAATGATCAACATCACTAATGTATTCCTTAGCCAAGTCGCCCACAAGAGCACCAATTAAAGGGAATAAACCCTGAAAAATGGCAAAACTTAATGCCAAAACAAAGGCACGTTTTTTGGTCATAGACTTCTGTAAACCACAGGTAATGGACACTGCTAATGAGTCCATTGAGAGGGCAACACCAATTAAAAGTGCCGAAAAAATAAAACTAATCATTATCTAAATTGTTTGTTTAATGCTGTTTGTAATACCAATAAATTGCTCAACCGAAAGCTGTTCAGCACGTTTAGTCATAAGTTCAGGGTCGATATTCTCCAAACTAACTCCCAAAGGTTTAAGAGCTTGGCGAAGCATCTTGCGTCTTTGGTTGAAGGCAGTCTTTACAACCCTAACAAAAAGTTTCTCATCGCAGTCGAGCTTTTCAACTTCATTTCTCCTAAGTCTAATCACTGCAGACTTAACTTTTGGAGGTGGAATAAATACGTGTTCGTCCACAGTAAAGAGGTATTCTATATCAAAATAAGCAGAAAGCAAGACGCTTAGAATACCATAAACCTTGTTTCCGCTTTTCGAACACACCCTTTCTGCTACTTCTTTTTGGAACATTCCCACTAATTCCAACACCTTATTTCGGTTCTCAAAGAGCTTAAAAAGTATTTGATTTGAGATATTATATGGGAAATTTCCGATAATGGAGTAAGGACAAGGATATAAATCTTCGAGGTTCATTCTTAGAAAATCCTCCGATAGTATGTTCTCAGAAAGAGTAGGATAGTTAGAATTAAGGAACTCAACACTCTCTTTATCAATCTCAACTACTTTTAATTCCTTCACTTTTGAGTCCACAATCAAGTACTTAGTCAAAACACCCATGCCAGGACCAATCTCCAAAACATAAGGATAATCTCCTGAAAGGCTATCGGCAATCTCCTTAGCAATGTTCTCATCTTTAAGAAAATGCTGTCCTAAATGTTTCTTTGCTCTAACTTGTTGCATGGATTTTCCTTCTTTAAATTGATTGTTTTGAATAAGTAAGTATTAAAAAAGGGCTCCAAAACTCAATGTTCAGAACCCTTGTTTTTATTGTATTATCTAAAGATTTAAGCTCCTAACATAAAACGATAGAAAGCAGTTACTGTTAAATCTTTATCTCCTTCTTGAAGATATTGAAGAACAGTTTTCTTAGAATCTTTAATAAAATCTTGACTTAGAAGAGTGTTTTCTTTGAAGAATTTGTTTAGTTTACCTTCAGCAATCTTCTCAACCATGTTCTCTGGTTTACCTTCTTCTCTGATTTGTACACGATAAACTTCCATTTCTTTTTCAATAACATCAGCAGAAACTGCATCTTTATTCAAAGCAAGTGGAGCCATTGCAGCTATTTGCATAGCAACATCATGTCCTTTTTCATCAAATCCAGTCTTGTTCATAGAAAGTAAAGAAGCTAAACGATTGCCTGGGTGAATGTAAGCATAAACAACAGGAGCTTCCAATACTTCGTAATGAGAGATCTCGATTTTTTCTCCAATCTTAGCAATTTGATCAACAATTAGGTTTTCAATAGTTGTTCCATCAATAACTAATTGGTTAACTTCTCCAGCGTTTTTAGCTTTTGCGTTGATTGCTGTTTCTAAAACATTGCGGGTAAAATTAACAAAATCTTCATTCTTTGCAACAAAGTCTGTTTCGCAGTTAATCATTATTACTGCACCAAAAGACTTGTCTTGGTTGGTTGCAGCCAAAACACATCCTTCGCTAGCATCTCTATCTGCACGCTTTGAAGCTATTTTTTGTCCCTTTTCTCTAAGATAATCGATTGCTTTATCCATATCGCCATCGCATTCAACTAAGGCTTTTTTGCAATCCATCATTCCTACACCAGTCTTTTGACGTAGTTCATTAACGGCAGAAGCAGTTATATTTGCCATATATTTTCCTTTCTTAATTGTTCTTTATAAAATAAATTATTTCTTTGGAGCAGGTTTTTTAGTAGCAACTGCTTTACGAGGACGAGGTTTCTTTTCAGCATTTTCGTCTTCTTCTGCAAGAGCTTTTACCTTCTTAATTTTTGCTCCATCTTTTGAAAGTTCAGTATCATCATCTTCATCCAAAAGTTCAGTAGCTAATGCTCTTTCGTTAATTTCTTCTGCTTCTTCTGCAGCTTCACGAGCATCTTTATCCATTTTTCTTTCGTTCAATCCTTCAATAATTGCATCGCACATGTATTTAACAATTAGTTCAATTGATTTTGATGCGTCATCATTTGCTGGAATTGGGAAATCAATAAGCTCTGGATTTGTGTTTGTATCAACAAGAGCAAAAGTAGGAATATTTAAACGACGTGCTTCTGCAACTGCAATATGTTCTTTATTGATGTCAATAACGAAGATTGCTGAAGGAAGACGAGTTAAATCGGCAATTGAACCAAGGTTCTTTTCCAATTTTGCTTTTTCGCGAGAGATTTGTAAACGTTCACGTTTGTTAATTTTGGTAGTGTCTTTATCATTTAAAAGTCTGTCCAAATTATTCATTTTCTTTACAGCTTTACGAATGGTAACGAAGTTTGTTAACATTCCACCTGGCCAACGTTCTGTAACAAAAGGCATATTTACCTTGGTTACTAACTCTGCAACTACTTCTTTTGCTTGTTTTTTTGTGGCAACGAAAAGAATTTTCTTGCCTGATTTTGCTATTTGCTTAATTGCATTTGCAGCTTCTTCAGCTTTTTCTGCAGTCTTGTGCAAATCAATAATGTGGATTCCATTTTTCTCCATAAAGATATAAGGAGCCATCTTAGGATTCCATTTTCTTCTCATGTGTCCGAAATGAACACTTGATTCTAACATTTGATTAAAATCTAACATCTTTCTTGTTTTTGATTGTTTACATTCCTTTAATTAATTCAATTGATAAGTAGTTGGTGGAAAAAGCCAAATCTTACCAATTTGGATACTAAACAGCTATCCAATCTGTTAACGTTTGCTGAATTGGAAACGTTTACGAGCTTTCTTTTGACCTGGTTTCTTTCTTTCAACCATACGAGGGTCTCTACGAAGAAGACCAATTGATTTTAGTGCTGGACGATCTTCAAGATTTATTTCGCATAAAGCTCTTGCAATAGCCATTCTTAATGCCTCTGCTTGTCCTGTAATACCACCTCCATCTAAATTAGCCTTAACGTCATATTTACCTTCAGCTCCTACAGTGTCAAAAGCCTGACGGCAAATGTATTGTAGGGTAGGAGTAGGGAAATATTCCTTATAATCTTTGCCATTTATAGTAATATTACCATTGCCAAGTGTCATATAGATACGGGCAACTGCACATTTTCTTCTGCCTATTTTGTTTATTACTTCCATGAAATTATCTGATTGAATTTAAATTAACTATTTTTGGTTGTTGAGCTTCATGAGGATGCTCTACTCCTGCATAAACGTGAAGATTTCTGTAAAGAGCATCTCCTAATTTATTTTTTGGAAGCATTCCTTTAACTGCATGTTCAATAACACGTTCAGGGAAAGTTGCTAAAACTTGTCTAGGAGTTGAAAATCTTTGTCCTCCAGGATAACCTGTATGGCGTACATAAACTTTATCAGTTAATTTCTTTCCAGTAAAGCGTACTTTTTCGGCATTAATAATAATAACATTATCTCCACAATCTACGTGAGGAGTATAAGATGGCTTATGTTTGCCTCTTAACACATTTGCCACTCTTGTAGCTAAACGTCCCAAAATTTGATTTTCTGCATCAATAATTATCCATTCTTTTTGAACAGTTTCTTTTTTAGCAGATACGGTTTTGTAACTTAACGTATTCATTTTTTCTTTTTATGTTTATAAAACATCAAAAATTACTCCTTTCTCAAGGAATAAAAATTAATTAACTACAAGGTTTTATTTTAATTCCAACGGGCAATCGGAATAAGATAAAACAATGAAAATCACTCTTCTAAATATAATAACTATTGGATAATTTGAAGCGCTAGTCTATATTTAGAGTTTGCAAAGATACAATCTTTTGTTTAATTACCAAGACTATACAAATTTTTTTCTGTTTTTTATTTTAAGATAAAGTAATCCCAATGAAAAGAATTTATTTTATATCTTTGCTTAAAATTATTTTAATCTATGGATGACACAACTATCTATAACAGTATTAAGAATTGGGCAGAAGAAGACCGCCCAAGAGAAAAATTAATGCAGATTGGAAAGAAGAAACTTACTAATGCAGAATTATTGGCAATAATTATAGGTTCAGGTTCAAGAAATGAAAGTGCAGTTCAATTGGCTCAAAGAATATTGAATAGTGTTAATAATAATATTAATGAACTTTCATCATTGACATATAACGATTTGATGAATAGATTTAAGGGAATAGGAGAGGCAAAGGCAATTAATATAGTTGCAGCTTTGGAATTGGGAAATAGGAGAAAAGCAACTCAAGAAGAAAAACCAATAGTCTCTTCTCCACAACAAGCTTATGATGTTTTATATTCCGACTTGATGGATTTGGAATATGAAAGTTTTTGGTTAATACTTCTAAGCAATTCACAAAGATTAATAAAGAAAGTTTGCATTAGTGAAGGAGGCTGGAGTGAATCGAGTGTGGATTTAAAGAAAGTTTTTAAGTCAGCATTAGAAAACAATTCTCCAAAAGTTATTCTTGCACATAATCATCCTTCTGGCAACATAACACCAAGTCATAGCGACAAAGCTTTAACAGAAAGAATAAATAGTGCAGGTAAAATTCTTTCAGTCCAAATTATAGACCATGTAATCTTTGGTAAAAATGGAGATTATTTTTCTTTTGCAGAGAATTGTTTGATATAAAGATTATTTAAATAAAAGATCGCTCTTATCTATTTTTCTTTTACTTCTTTATACTCTTCGTTTAATCCCTTGATTATTTCT
>DIOL01000012.1:171137-183307 GCA_002423895.1 Bacteroidales bacterium UBA5515
CGTAATATCAAATCCTTCATCACCATAAAGAATAGGACTTGAAACATAGGCACGACTAAAAATTATATTGTATTTTTGATTCTTTGCATTATAGTCTTTAATGAAAGCGTAAACAGCGTTTAGAAGTTTTTTGTTATCTTCAATTTGACGCTCTTGCAATTGTGCCATCATTTTTTGTTGAAGCATTGGAAACTCTTGTTGACGACGTTGTAACTCTGCATATTGTTTTTCTTGTTCTGACTTAGAAAGTCTATCTCCTGTTTCCATGAAATTTTTCATATCTTTTTCAAGCTTTTGACCTTTAGATTGATAGCTTGATTCTAAAGATGTTTGTAAAACCTTTAATCCTTTTTCCAAATCTTTAGCATATTCATAATGTGCTAAAACTGAATCAGTGTTTATATATGCTATTTTCAAATTTCCTGTTTGAACAATGGCAGAAGCCTTTGAAGAGTTTGAATTCATTTTAAAATTCCCATTTTCGAAGAATGTTAGATATAAAATAAAAAGCACTCCAATAAAAGAAAGTGTTGCCATAATTCCAGTTGTAATAAGGCAAGGAGAATGTTTTTTCTTTATTGGTTGATTTTGGTCTTGAATTTTTTCTTCAGTTTCTTCTTTATTTGAATTTTCTTCTTCTTCAAATGAATTTTCTTCTTCTCCAAAATTGTTTACTTCTTCTTCAGTAAATTCTTTGTTTTCCAATTCTTCGTTATTCATAGTATAATTGTTTAATAAAATATGCCTGCAAAATTAATAATAATTCAATAAAAAAAAAGACTTATCGAGAAATAAATCAAGATAAGTCTTTTTACTGAAATAGGTTATATTAATAACGATTGCTGTTATAATTATTTCTACCTCTTTGGTTTCTGTCAAAACCACCACCACGGTTACCTTCAGCTCTATCTTCACGAGGACGAGCTACTGCAACATTGATAACTTTTTTATCAAAAGAAGCACCGTTAAGTTCTTCAATTGCTTTTTGTCCGTTGTCATCGGACATTTCAACAAAACCAAATCCTCTTGAGCGACCTGTGAATTTGTCAGTAATAACTTTAGCTGAAGAAACTTCTCCGTATTCTTCAAACGCTTGTCTTAAGTCATCATCATTGATAGCATAACTTAAGTTTGAAACAAAAATGTTCATATAAAATAAATTAAATAATAAAATGAGGGAGAAATCTTTTTTAGAACGAATTGATTAACTAGAATAAATAAATTACCGAAGAGAAAAAATAGGTTATCTTATAAGACTTATCTTACTCAAAAACTTTGCAAAGGTACACCATAATATTTAATATGCAAGTTTTTTGAATTTTATTTTCTTTTTTTATAAGAGAGTAGCTAAGAAATAAGGCTAAAATTTTGGCAGATAACTGACTTTATATGCAATTAATCTATACAACAACATAATATATTAAGGTGAAAAGAATCAATAATCAGAAAAATTTTATTATATTTGCAAAATAAAATCCAATGTAAATAGATTAAGGACTATTTATATAAGATTTTTACATCTAAAAAACGGAATCTCCTCTCAAAATATATTAAATAAAAAGATGCACATCTTTTACAGTGAAAGATGCACATCATTTGACATGAAAGATGTGCATCTTTGGGGTAAAAACTCTTCGTTTTAGAAGTTTTTTATAAGGAGTTTGTAAAAATAATCGGCGTTTAGAAAGAATTATTCCTCGTTTAATTTCAACTATACCTTATAAAAGATAATTAGACTTAATTATTGAAATTATTAGTCTTGGTTTTTAGAAATGGATCTCAGATAAAAACTTATTTTCAGAAAAGAATTCAAGGACTAATTAAAAAGAAAAGAGTCGATAAACATTTGTTTATCGACTCTTAAGAAGTGGCATCGACTGGATTTGAACCAGTGACACAAGGATTTTCAGTCCTCTGCTCTACCAACTGAGCTACGACGCCTTGACTAAAGTGGGTGCAAAAGTATAATAAATTCCTAAACCCACCAAATTTTCGTCAAAATTTCTTTTAAATTATTCGTATTTTATGCTTTGAGTTTCTCCTTTAATAAGCATTAAAGCGTTTAGTGCCAAAGCTCCCATTTCGTCTTCACCTGGGTAAACATGAACTGGAGCAATAAACTCTATTCTTTCTTTTAATAACTCAACAAATGGTTTACTGTAAGCAATTCCTCCTGTAAGGAAAATTGCATCAACCTTTCCTTTCAAAACAGTTGACATTGCACCAACTTCTTTTGAAATTTGATAAGCCATTGCTTCTTGAATAAATTCAAATTTCTTATCGCCTTCTTTTGCCTTGCACTCTACTTGATAAGCATCGTTAGTTCCAAGATAAGCCACATATCCACCAGCGCCTACAACCATTTTCTTAATTTCTTGTTCAGTATATTTTCCACTAAAGCAAACCTTAATTAATTCGTTAACTGGAAGAGTTCCTGATCTTTCTGGAGAAAAAGGACCATCGCCATCAAGAGCTTGATTAACGTCAATTACTTTTCCATGGTTGTGAGCTGCAACACTAATTCCACCTCCCAAATGAACACCAATTAAGTTAAGTTCTTCGTATTTTTTATTAACTTCTTTTGCGTATCTTCTGGCAATTGCTTTTTGATTAAGAGCATGAAAAACTGATTTGCGAGGCATTAAAGGATGTCCACTAATTCTAGCAAAATCGCTTAATTCATCAACCACAACAGGGTCTGCAATTACAGCCTTAGCTCCTTGAATTCCTTGAGCAATGTCATAAGCAATAAGTCCTCCAAGATTTGAAGCATGTTGTCCTTCTCTACCTTGACGAAGGTCTTCCAACATTTTTTCGTTTATCTCCAAAACTCCAGATGAAACAGGTTTGATTAAACCTCCACGACCTATAATTACTTTAAATTCTTTAAGGTTAAAATCTGCATCAGACACTTCTTTAAGAATAATTTCTTTTCTAAATTCATATTGGTCAGCAATTTTAGCAAAAGGAGCCAACTCTTCAGCAGAGTGTTTAAGGTTTTTAAGGAATAATTGTTCTGTTCCGTTATATACTGCAATTTTTGTTGATGTTGAACCTGGATTAATTGCAAGAATTAAATTTTTCTCAGTCATTACTTTTATAATTTCTTTAATAAATAAAATCAAATATTTAGAATGCAAAATTACATCCATTTTTGAAATTACAAAAATTTCTATTGTGTTTATGTCAATAATTTATATTATGTTTGCAACTTTAACAATAAGAAATTTATAATATTATGGCATTACAAGTAACAGACGAAACTTTTGAAAGTGCAGTTTTGCAATCAGACAAATTAGTTGTTTTAGATTTTTGGGCACAATGGTGTGGACCTTGTCGCCAAATTGCTCCAATCATTGACGAATTAGCAACAGAATATGAAGGAAAAGCAGTTATTGGAAAGGTTGATGTTGATTCAGCAACAGAAATAACTTCAAGATATTCTATTCGCAATATTCCAACAGTTCTTTTTATTAAAAACGGCGAAATGGTTGAAAAGTTAGTTGGAGCACAATCAAAATCAAAATTTGTTGATATAATAGAAAAACATCTATAAAGAAAAGATGTCCGATAAGATAGAAAGTATAATCGGATATCCTTCGCTTGAGCTTGTAACAAATCAAGTTGTTGAAGGGTTTATTACAGGTTTGCACAAGAGTCCTTTTCATGGATTTTCAGTAGAGTTTGCAGAGCATAGACTTTACAATAGTGGAGAGTCAACAAAGAATATTGACTGGAAGCTTTACGGGAGAACAGACAAATTATTTGTAAAAAAATATGAAGAAGAAACTAATCTACGTTGCCTTTTGGTTGTGGATAATTCTTCTTCAATGTTTTTCCCCCTTAACAAAGAACCTTCCTTTTCCAATCCAAATAAAATAACCTTTGCTGCTTACGCTTGTGGAGTTTTAATTCAGATGCTTTCTCGTCAAAGAGATGCATATGGGCTTAGTTTGATTTCCGATAAAATTGATTTAATTACAGAAATAAAATCTAACTTTGGACATAAAAAGCATGTGTTCACTCTTTTGGAAAGCCTTTTGAAACCTTATGATAAGGAAGCAAAACTCCAAACCAATATATCTCCTTTGCTACATCAACTGGCAATGCAGGTTCACAGGCGTTCACTAATTATTATTTTTACAGATTTACTTTCTGAAGAAAATACGGAAGAATTGATTTCTTCTTTGCAACATATGAAACATTCAAAGCATGAGGTAATTCTTTTTCATGTGAGTGATAAGCAAAAAGAAATAGAATTTGATTATAATAGTCGTCCTCATCGTTTTGTGGATATGGAAACCTTAGAGGAGATTAAACTAAATCCTCAGGAAATTAAGGAAGCATATCAAAAGGCCATTAAAGACAAAATTCAAATGGTGAAAACTTCTTGTGAAAATACGAGGATTGATTTTGTTGATGCAGATATAAATAAAGGGTTTGACCAAATCCTTCTTCCTTATATTATAAAAAGGACTAAAATGTATTAATTTCATTTTAAATATACGATAAGTCGCAAAATATTAATATTTTTGCATATTGTAAAGTTGTGACTTTACGTTTAAATTGCAAATAAGAATTAAATTAATGATATAAATATTATGAGAAAAGCAGTATTAAACACTTTATTAGTAGGTCTTTTAGTTTTGGGTGCGGCTTCTTGTGGCAGCATTAAAGACATGCAAAAGAACCATAATCAAGTACGTTATCAAGTTTCTCCTAACCCTCTTGAAGTGCATGGAGATAAAGTAATAGTTACTATTAATGGTAATATTCCAGAAAACTATTTTCAAAAGAATGCTGTTGTTTACATGCAGCCAATACTTACTTGGGAAACAGGTGAAGTTATTCTTTCTCCAATGAACCTTAAGGGAAGTAAGATTGAAGGAAATGGTAAAGCAATAGATAAGAAAACAGGAGGAAGATTTGTTTACAAAGACACAGTTCTTTATAGAGAAGGTATGGAAAATGCCCAACTAACTCTAAACCCTGTTGCATATAAATCAAACGCTGTTAACGAAGCAGATGCTACCCATTCAGAAGCATTGGAAAACCCTGGAGCAATTCAATTGGGTAATGTAAAGATTTCTCAAGGAATTAACTCAACTTCAAACAGAGTTGACATAAGAGGAGACCTTGCTATGGCACCTCACAACTATTCTCCAAAAACAACTGAACTGATGACAGCTAACATTTATTTTACAGTAAACATGGCTGACCTTAACTGGAACAACGAACAAAATAAGAAAAACGATGCTAAGAGAGCAATTGACAATATGAAGTCTTACATTGCCAACAATGCAGTACCTCGTCAAATATTTGTAAACGCTTGGGCATCTCCAGAAGGGGAAGAATCTTACAATATAGGTCTATCTAAGAAAAGATCAGAAACCACTGAAAAATTGGTAAACAGCATCTTAGATGAAGCACTTACTGAAAGAGCAAAAGCAGAAAACATTAAACCAGCGGACGTTAAGAAATACATACAAGATGCTAAGAAAGACGTAGTATTACAAACCAACGCAAAGGGAGAAGACTGGGACAACTTTATAAGATTGGTTGAAGGAAGTTCATTAAGAGAAAAGAACACAGTAATAAACGTAGTTAAATCACAACCAGACAAAATTAGAAGAGAACAAGAAATCCGTAATATGTCAGTTGTATTCCGTCAAATTGAAGAAGACATCCTACCTATACTTCGTAGAGGTGAGATTGCTTTCAATTTCTCAGGAGTTCAAAAAACAGACCAGGAAATTGCTAAGATGGCAGTAACAAATCCTGATGATTTAACCTTTGATGAACTAATGTATGCAGCATCTCTTACTTCCAACTATGCTAACAAACTTACTATCTACAAATCTGCAACCGAAAGATTCGGATCTCAATGGGAAGGATGGAACAATGCCGGTGCAGTAGGTTTAACTCTTAACCAATTGGATGAATCAAGACAATACCTTGAAACAGCTGACAAACTTTCACCAAACAATGCAACCATTAAAAATAACCTTGCACTTTTACACCTTGCCCTTAAAGACGTTCAAACAGCAGATAAATACATGCAAGAAGCAGTTGCACTTGGCAACGAACAAGCAATGGTAAATCAAGCAATTGTTGACATCAAGAAAGGTAACTACGAAGAGGCAGCAAGAAAACTTGACGGTAGAAAATGCGTATATAACCTTGCTCTATTGCAACTATTGACTGGTAACACAGGAAATGCAATCCGTACACTTGACTGCTGCATGGATCAAACAGCAGAAGTTAATTACTTGAGAGCAGTTTGCTATGCAAGATTGGATGATGTTCCCGGTTTGATAAAGAACCTACGTGAAGCAACCAAACAAGAACCTGCTTACAAGTACAAAGCAAAGAATGATATTGAATTCCGTCGTTATATTTCAAACTATGAATTCCAAACGATAGTGAATAACTAAGATACTGGTTAACTAAACGGTTACGGGGGCTAAAGATAATTTATCTTAGCCCTCTTTTTTTATGCCCAAACCAAACCTGAATAAAATTAGACGGCGTCCCAATAAAATTAGATGGAGTCCCAGCAAAATTAGATGGAGTCTGAGCTTTTTTAGACGGCGTCTAAATACACCAGGATTCTATCTAAAAACACTGGGACGCCGTCTAATTTTTAGCCCCCTTTCTCTTATGATAATATCATGGTAATTAATAATATAGAAGCTCAATATAACTATTCTCAACCACCAAAAACCCATAAAAACATCCCTCTAACGCAGTAAAATGCGTTTTTAGACGGCGTCTAAGCAAAATATAACGCCGTTAAAATAAATTTTAGTGGCATGGTTAAGGAGGTTAAGGACATTAAGGAGATTAGGGAGTTTAAGGAAGGGGGATTATATTATCATTAAACAATAATTTTTAAAGACCTTAAGCTCCTTAAAGTCTTTAAACTCCTTACCAATTATTGTAAATTAGTAATTTGTGACAGTGTCTTAAGGGCTTGAGATATGCTCTTTATGGGTGAGAATACTATGCTTAGCTTTTCTTCTGATTCTTTTAACTGTAAGATATTTGGATAGGCCTGTGCAAACAGCAGGATATTGGTAAATGTTGGAGACTCGAAGTATGATGAACCTCTTTCGAAGGCTATGGTTGCTATCATCCTGTCTCGTTTCAACACAAGTTTCTCTATTCCCATTTCTCTTGCCTTTTGTCGCAGTTTAATGGTTTCTATAAGTTCCAGGGTTTGCTCTGGAATTGTTCCAAAACGGTCTTTCAGTTGGGAGGCAAACTCCTGAAGTTCGCCAGGAGTACTTAAACTGTCAAGTTCCTTGTATAAATTAAGCCTTTCCACCGTACTGCTAACATAAGAGTCAGGAATAAGAACCTCAAGGTCAGTTTCAATGTTGCATTCCTTAGCCAGAGTGCCCTCAGCCAAAGTTTGATTTTGCTCATCCTTAAACAGCTCTTTAAATTCCGTTTGCTTAAGTTCCTCAATTGCCTCGTTAAGAATCTTATGGTACATCTCAAAACCAATTTCCGAAATAAAACCGCTCTGTTCAGCCCCCAAAATATTACCAGCTCCCCTTATGTCAAGGTCACGCATAGCTATACTGAAGCCAGACCCGATTGAAGAAAAGTCTTCAATAGCTTTCAAACGCTTACGTGCCTCTTCAGTGATAAGACTTAGTGGTGGAATAAGAAGATAGCAAAACGCCTTCTTGTTGCTCCTGCCTACACGACCACGAAGCTGATGAAGATCAGAAAGACCAAAGTTCTGAGCTTCGTTAATTATAATTGTATTGGCATTAGGTATATCCAAACCGTTCTCAACAATAGTTGTACTGACCAGAACGTCAAACTCTCCTTCAATAAAGTTGTACATAACATCCTCAAGTTCCTCTCCCTTCATCTGACCATGACCTACAACAACCTTAGCCGAAGGCACCAAACGTCTAACCATACCTGCAATTTCCTCAATGTTCTGCACCCTGTTGTGAACCAAATACACCTGACCACCACGTGAAATTTCATAATGGATAGCGTCCCTTATTACTTCCTCATCGAAAGTGCTGATTTGTGTTTGAATAGGCTGACGGTTAGGAGGTGCAGTGTTGATAATGGAAAGGTCCCTTGCACCCATAAGAGAGAACTGCAAAGTGCGGGGAATTGGAGTTGCAGTTAGAGTAAGCGTATCAATATTAACCTTAAGTTTCTTTAGCTTCTCCTTCATTGCCACCCCAAACTTGTGTTCCTCATCAATAATAAAAAGCCCCAAGTCCTTAAATTCAATTTCCTTACTCAAAAGCTTGTGAGTCCCAATCAAAATGTCAATTTTCCCAGCCTTAAGATCATTAAGTATCTCCCTTGTTTCCTTAGCCGAACGAAACCTGTTAACATAGTCAACCCTGCAAGGCATATTCTCCAACCTATTAGAAAAAGTCTTAAAGTGCTGATAGGCAAGAATGGTTGTAGGGACAAGAACCGCCACCTGCTTGCTGTCAGCCACCGCCTTAAAGGCAGCACGTATAGCTATTTCAGTCTTGCCAAAACCCACATCACCACAAACCAACCTGTCCATAGGAACACGGTTCTCCATATCTTTCTTAACCGCCTTTGTGGTTTTGTACTGGTCAGGAGTATCTTCATAAATAAAGGAAGCCTCAAGCTCATGTTGCAGATAAGAATCGGCAGAGAAAGCAAAACCCATGGAAGCCTTCCTCTTGGCATAAAGAGCAATAAGGTCTTTGGCAATATCCTTAACCTTTTGTTTGGTTTTGTTCTTCAGGTTGTTCCAAGTGTTGGAGCCAAGACGGTGAAGAGTAGGAGCAGTGCCATCCTTCCCAGTGTAACGGGAAATTTTGTGAAGAGCATGAATGCTAACGTAAAGAATATCGTTGTCTTTATAAACCAGACGAATGGTTTCCTGAATCCTGCCATTGTTTTCCAGCTTTTCCAAACCGGCAAACTTACCCACACCATAATCAATGTGAGTTATAAAATCACCAGGCTTCAAAAGCATAATCTCCTTCAAGGTTATGGCTTCATGATTCTGCTTCTGATCTCTAAGACGATACTTGTGATAACGTTCAAAAAGCTCATGATCGGTAAAAACAGCAATCTTCAAATCATTATCCACAAAGCCCTCACTGATTGAGTTAAGAAGATAATGAACATTCAAAACCTTGGTGCTGTCAGAAAACTCCTTAATGATTTTTTCTATCCTTTCCTTTTGCTTGGGGTTCTCCACACAAAAATAATTAATAAAAGAATTGTCGGCCTGTCTCTGCAAAGCATCAACCAGGAGTGAAAAATCTTTCTTAAACGAAGGCTGAGCAGAAGTATCAAAACTTACAACATTATCCTTCGAAAGCAAAGCATCATAACCCATCTCCACAATTGAGTGGTTCAAAATCCCTTTCTTAAAATCTTCCTTTCCAATAAAAAGTTCCTCAGCAGGAAGATGCATTTCCTTATTCTTAAGGTCAAGATATGTTCTTTGGCAAAACTCAAACTCCTTTTCAATTCTGTCTAAACAAAAGCCCAAATGTTCAACCCAAACCACAGTGTTTTCACCCAAATACTCCACTAATGGAACCCTCTTCTGCACACTTATAGATTCATTTTGAATATTTGGAACAATAACCAAAGCCTCCTTTTCCTCAATTGTAAGCTGTGAAACCACATCAAAAGTTCTCAAACTCTCAATCTCATCACCAAAAAACTCAATCCTGTAGGGATATTCATTAGCAAAAGAAAACACATCCACAATCCCACCACGCACAGCATACTGCCCAGGAAGAACAACAAAATCCACTCTTTCAAAAGAGTACTCTTCCAAAACATCAACTACAAAGTCAAGATTAAGAGGTTCCTTTAAAGCAATTTTTAATGTATTTTTAGTAAGAACCTGTTTCGATACAACCTTCTCCAACAAAGCTTCAGGATAGGAAACTATAATTATTTTATTATTGGAGTTAAGCCTATTGAGAACTTCTGCCCTTAAAAGAATGTTAGCATTATCAATATCTTCAACCTGGTAGGGCAGCTTGTAGGAAGAGGGATAGAAAAGAACATTCTTCTTTGAATAATCGAGGTCCTGTTCTGAAAAAATCTGTTCAATGTCATTATAGAAATAAGCAGCCCTTTCCTTATCGGGAAGAACAATAAGATGAGTGAACTCCCTCGAACCGTCCATGCAGGCAGCCACACAAAAACTCATACTGCTCCCAGCCAAAGATTGAATATTAACCCTTGAATGATTAACAGTTATTCTTCGGAGAAGGTCAACGTACTTTTGATTATGGGAATAAACCTTTAAAAGTTCTTTCACTTTGCAAAAATACAAAAGAAAATTATTTTACCCATAATTCTACTAATTTCTATAATTATGAAAGTTTAATCTTCCTTAGTCTTAAAGAGTTTGAAATCACTGAAACGGAGCTAAAGCTCATTGCAACGGCAGCAATCATTGGTGAAAGTAAAATTCCAAAGAATGGGAATAAAGCTCCAGCTGCCAAAGGCACGCCTAAAGTATTATAAACAAAAGCAAAGAACAGGTTTTGTTTTATATTCTTCATCGTTTCGAAACTTAGCTTCTTTGCTTTAAGAATTCCTTCCAAATTACCTTTCAATAAAGTTATGTCAGAACTTTCTATTGCCACGTCAGTTCCATTTCCCATTGCAATACCAACATCTGCCTGAGCCAAAGCAGGAGAATCGTTTATTCCATCTCCAGCCATTGCCACAATCTCTCCCTTTGCCTGCAATTCCTTTATGATATTTAACTTATCCTCAGGCAAACATTCTGCTTTAAATTCCTTTATTCCCAATCTGTCGGCAACTGCCTTTGCTGTATTGAAATTATCTCCTGTCAGCATAAAAGTCCTGATACCCTTTTCCTCCATTTTTCTAACAGCAATCTCCGAGCTGTCCTTAACAGAGTCCGAAATAACAACATAGCCAATAACAATTCCATCCTCAGAAACATAGGAAACAGTCTTTCCCAAACTTTGTTCCAAACCAACTGTTTCCTGCAAATCATTAGATATATTTGCGTTGAGGTCAACCATAAGCTTATCATTACCAAACCTAATCTCATTACCATTAACTTTGCCAGTAACACCTTTACCTGCCTTTGCTTCAAAATCTTTTGCCTCCAAAACACCAGTTTTCTTTTCCAAAGCATAATTCATTACAGCCTCTGCTAATGGATGTTCACTGTATTGATTCAAAGAAGCAATCTTTTGCAAAATCTCTTCCTCTTTATTATCCTTTAACCCATAAATATATTCAACAGAAGGCTTACCCATGGTTAGAGTTCCTGTTTTATCAACCACCAACACGCTTACCTTATTCATGGTTTCCAATGCCTTGGCATCTTTTATCAGAATACCATTCTTGGCTCCCTTTCCCATGCCAACCATTACCGAAACTGGAGTAGCCAACCCCAAAGCACAAGGGCAGGCAATAATTAAAACAGCAATTGCATTAACAAAAGCATAAACCAGTTTTGGCTCAGGTCCAAAAATTGCCCAAAGAATAAAAGTAATAAAAGAAACACCAACAATAATAGGAACAAAATACCTGGAAACCTTATCAGTAATCTTTTGAATTGGAGCCTTTGAACTTGCAGCCTCATTCACCATTCTGATAATCTGCGAAAGTAAGGTGTCAGCTCCCACCTTTTGTGCTTCCATTACAAAAGACCTGTTGCCATTTACAGTTCCACAACTGACCATATCACCAATATTCTTGTCGACAGGCATTGCTTCACCAGTAATCATAGATTCATCAACACTTGAATTACCTTCCTTAACCATTCCATCAACCGGAATCTTATCGCCTGGTTTTATCCTTAACAAATCTCCAACCTTAATATCATCAATAGGAATTACAATTTCTTCTCCATTTTCAGAAACCTTAACCGCTTCTGAAGGGGCAAGCTTTAACAATTCTTTAATTGCACCATTTGTTTTTTTATGAGCCCTTGCTTCAAGATACTGACCAAAAAGTACCAAGGTAAGAATAACAGCAGTTGCTTCAAAGTAAAGATGAACAGTTCCATTTTCAGTTTTAAACTCTTGAGGAAAAATTGAAGGGAACAGCAAACCCATAACACTGAAAAGGAAAGAAACTCCAGTTCCAATACCAATAAGAGTAAACATATTCAGGTTCCAACTGATTATGGACTTCCA
>DIOL01000012.1:183429-314472 GCA_002423895.1 Bacteroidales bacterium UBA5515
ATTATGGACTTCCAGGCCCTGACATAAAACATCCAGCAAGTATAGAAAACTATTGGAAGAGTTAAAATAAACTGAATCCAGTTCCAAACCTTATGACTTGCCAAAAGCATTAAAGGATTATTTGGAATCATCTCACTCATTGAAATAATAAGGACCAAAAGAGCCAAAACAGAAGAAATAATTAATTTCTTTTTCATAGACTTTATTGAATCATTTTCTTCATCCTCTCCGGCATTCATAGGCACCATATCCATTCCGCAAACTGGACAGTCACCAAACTTGTCATAAGTCTTATCTCCCTCGCAATGCATTGGGCAGTAGAAAACACCTCCCTTTGGAACTTTCTTTTGAACCTTTTTCTTTTTCTCAGGTTTCTTTCCTGAATTATTAGAAAAAATCTTGTATTCCAATCCAGCACCAGTCAAAGCATCTTGAAAAACCTTCTCATTCATATCATAAGACATTTCAATAGTTGCTTCTTCCAATTCCAAATCAACAATAATATTATCAACCCCACTTACTTCCTTCAGCGTCTTTTCCACAGCCTTTTTGCAGCCAAGACAACCCATTCCTTCAACACGAAACTTTTTTATCATAAAAAATTATATTTTACATTCAAAACTATTTTCTTTAGACAATAAATTAAGCAATAAATTACTCCTTAATGAGAATAAAGAGAAAGAAAATAAAAATTAAACTATTTAATGCATTCTATTTAATATTATTTCCTAACTTTGCCCATATTAATTTTAAAAACAAATATTATGAAAAGAAATGTTTTAACTCTAATTCTTGTTGCTTTAGGTTTTAGCTCTTGTGCTCAAAAAGAAACAAATTTAGATCTTACAACCGTTAAGGAATTTGACATAAATAAATATTTAGGTAAATGGTATGAAATTGGAAGATACGACCATTCATTTGAAAGAGGTATGGTTGGAACAACAGCAATGTATAGCCTGAAGGAAGATGGAACAATTAAAGTTGTAAATAGTGGCTACAAGAATAGCTTTGAAGGAAAATATAAAGAAGTAACAGGTAAGGCAAAGTTTGCAGATAAAAATAATCCTGCCAAATTGAAGGTATCATTTTTCCTTTGGTTCTATGGAGCTTACAATATTTTGGAGTTGGATCAGGAAAACTATTCCTATGTACTTGTTGGTTCTGATTCCGATAAATATTTATGGATTTTAAGCCGTACCCCAAAACTTAAGGATGAGGATAAGGAATTCTTACTTAAAAGAGCCCAGGAAAGAGGTTACGATACATCTAAAATTATTTGGGTAGAACAAAAAGAATCTAAATAAAGGATAGAGAAAATCAACCTCTTGAGAAAAAAGATTCAATTTTCTCAAAACTAAAACCCTATTAGAAGATATTCTTCATAACACAATTATTCTTCTTATTTAAACTATATTCCAAAATATGGTATAAATGTTTATTGTCTTCAAAACTTTATCGAATTAAATTCTTTACCTATAATCCTAATCCTTTTTAAAGAGAAATAAACAAGTCTTTTCCATTAAAAATAAAGAGATAAAGAACTGAAAACATAAGATATAAAACTAAAAACATAAGACATCAATCTCGTTAAACTTCGTTTTAATCTACAAATAATGGCATTGTCTTCTCGAATTCATGGCATGATTTACTCGAATTCATGCCATGAATTAGTTCATTTCATGCCATGATTCCAACCAATTCATGCCATGATTCCGAGTAATTCATGGCATGAATTCAAAAACATCATGCCATGATTCCGACATCAACTCCCTATTAAAATTTTTCTAAACAAGATTTATCAACATTAAAACAAGGATTAATTAGATTTATATAAGGATAATTTCAAGATTAATCCCTAATAATTTTTGCATAAGAAAACAAAGCCCTATCTATAAAATCAAAAAGTAGAAATATTTAGCAGATAATATTTAACTTAAATAAAAAATAATTTCTTACCTTTGAGCGTTGAAAGTAAATAAAAAGTTAGTAATGAATAATAATAGGAAAACTCATCGGTTTTTGCTTGCATAACAAGAAATCCTAAGCGACTGAAATTTATAATTATAATTAAACAATAAGAGTATGAAACCAAAACAATTGTTCTTTTTAGCAGTATTATTTATTTCCTTTATTTCTCAAGCACAAGTTAATACACTTTTCCTGAGTGATAGTGCTTTAATTAAAGGAATAACAACTGATAAATCATCATATAAGATTGACAATCTTGATAATGATGGTTATTGGTCGAAACTTGGAGATTACTATGTTAATTATGATGACAACCTGAATATTCTTAATACTTTCGCTTCAAATAATGTTTACTATCATAAATTTAATAATAAATTATATTCAATAGATATGGGTTATCACTTAGGTTTTATTCCTGATACTGCAAATCCTATGTTCCAATATGTTTATCCTATTATTGATTCTTTTTATTTATCTATTTCAAATCTTAATGGCTCTAATTCTTATGTAAATATTACTGGTGGTGATTTTATTGATTTTGATTATCATCTTGCTTTCCTTAAGAATAAAGCTTTGTATGCCGTTGCTTCTGTTCCTTTCGATAAGTGGTTTACATATGAAGATGATACAAATAAATTCAAATTAGTAACAATCGATACTTTAGGCAATGTTGTTAATAGCAGAACTTATGATAGTTATGTTAGGGGATTATCTGTTATTGAACAGGGCAATAATATTATGGTAGGTGCTTATTTATTAGATAGAAGTTCTGTTTTATACTATATTGACAACCAAACCTTAGATATGGTAGATAGTATGAGCTTTAGATTTTCTGATAATTTTAAGGCTATAAATGACAGTATTATTATTTCAAGAGGAAATAATTTTTATTATTATATTTATAATACTCATTCTAAAACCATAGACAGTCTTTTTTATAGACAAGATACTTGGTGTGAATATTCTTATATGTATCCATTCCTTCCGGTTTCTAATATTCTTATAGATGCAATAAGTGAAGATTCAATTGTTTATGCATATCGTATGTCAACTTATCCTTCTGAAATTGAACTTGGAATAAAAATAGATAATTTCAGCAAAAATGGATTTAATTTTAGAAGGATGTTCAATGGATTTGAACCTACTTTGGGAAAAGGAATTTATGGGATTACATGTACAAATGATGGAGGTATTATATTTACCATAGGCACAGTGGATGATAATAATATTCCAATTAATGCTTATTTGCTTAAGTATGATCCAAAAGGTTTATTAAGTGTGGCAAGTGTTAATCCTGATGAGGTTAAAATTATTGCTTATCCAAATCCAGCAAAAGACTTTATTAATATATCTTCTTCATCAATAATTAAAGAAATTCAAGTTTATAATACTCTTGGACAAGAGGTTTACTCTTCAAAAGCAAATAATAAACATCAACAAATTAATGTAAGCAAATTTGCAAAAGGCAATTATATTGCTAAAATACAAACTGATAATGGTAATGTAACTAAGAAATTTATTGTGGAATAATAAATACATTGGAATACTTATCGACTTTGTCGCTTTGCAAATCATAGAAATATTTCACGAGGAAATAGGCAGAATAAAATTCTGCCTATTTATGTTTTTTAACTGCTACAACGAGATTAAGATATCAATCAAAGAAGATTTTTGTTGCAAAAATAAATTATATTCATAATAACCTTGTTAAAGAAGAAATTGTATTTTTGCCAGACAAAAATAAAAACTATGTCAGAAAATATAGAACTAAATCCAAACCCTATTGTGCAGTTTTTACAGAAAATGCCTGCACAATTCACAAAATCAGATATTATCAGATACATTGAGGAAAACAACATTCAAATGGTGAATTTCCGATATGCTGCAGGAGATGGTCGTTTGAAGACCTTAAATTTTGTAATCTCAAATAAAGCTTATTTAGATCAGGTGCTAACTTCAGGAGAAAGAGTAGATGGTTCAAGTTTGTTTTCATTTATGGAAGCAGGAAGCAGTGACCTGTATGTAATACCTCGCTTTTCAACTGCCTTTATTGACCCATTCGCATCATTGCCAACAATATGTTTCCTTTGTTCTTATTTTGACAAAGATGGAAACTTTCTTGAAACTTCTCCAGAACATTCTCTTCATAAAGCTTGCAAAGCATTTGAAGAAGTTACTGGCGGAATGGAGTTTTGGGCAATGGGAGAATTGGAGTATTACGTTATTGGGGATGAAGAACCTTTATTCAAGGCAACTGACCAGAAAGGTTACCACGAATCAACTCCATTTTCAAAATATGAACAGTTTCGTCAAGAGGCAATGTATTGCATTGCACAATGCGGAGGACAAATAAAATATGGACATTCTGAAGTTGGAAATTTCACAATGGATGGAAAAATCTACGAACAGAACGAAATAGAATTTTTGCCAGTTCCAGTGCGTGATGCTGCAGATCAACTAATGATAGGAAAGTGGGTAATACGCACTTTAGCTATTCAATATGGTTTAGATGTAACTTTTTCTCCAAAAATAACAGTAGGTAAAGCTGGCAGTGGAATGCATGTACATACAAGAGTTGTAAAAGATGGAGTTAACATGTATGTGGGAGAAAATGGATTAAGTGATGTTGCAAAGAAAGTTATTGCAGGAATGATGAAACTTGCACCAAGTCTTTCTGCAGTTGGAAATGCCAATCCAACATCATATCTTCGATTGGTACCACATCAGGAAGCACCTACAACAGTATGTTGGGGAGACAGAAATCGTTCAGCATTAGTTAGAGTTCCTCTTGGTTGGAGTGGAAAAACAGATATGTGTTCTTTGGCTAATCCTTTGGAAGAGGCAAGTAAAAAAACATTTGAAGATAAGCAGACAGTAGAATTTCGTTGCCCAGATGCATCTGCAAATGTATATTTATTGATGGCAGGATTAGTTGTAGCAGCAAGATATGGATTTGAAATGGGAAATGCACTTGAATTTGCAGAACAGACATATGTTTCTTTCAATATTCATAAAGATGAAAATGCCGATAAGACAACAACTTTAGATTCACTTCCTACCTCATGCTGGGAGTCAGCACAAAGCATAGACAGTATGAGAGATATTTATCAGGCACATGGAGTATTCAGTAAAGAATTAATAGATGGACTTATAAAAGATTTAAGAAGATTTGATGATAAAAATCTTCGTAATGAGATGGAAAAAAATCCAGAGATAATCCATTCACTTGTAAAACAATTCTATTATTGCGGATAATATTCAAAAAGAGATTTCTTTGTACTGGAGAGTAAATCCAACACAACCAAAAAAGAAATAATTATGAATATAAAATATCTAATTATAGGTATAGTATCTTTTGTCTTAGGAATAATAATGCTTATATGGAATATAAGAAAACCTATAAAATTTATTGAAAATCCAAAAGAAAAGATTGGGGCAGATGATATTGTGCAACATGAGAAATTTTATAAAAACTTGAATCAACATTCTATTATTACATATGTTGCAATGATTATTTTAGGAATAATATTTATTTATAAAGGAATAACTGGAGTATAGTTTCATTACTATAATCACTTTACCAAAGAGGCAGAACATTATTCTTCCTTTTTTTTAATACCTTAAATAGAATTTAAAACATCAATCAAAGAAGATTTTATGATGTGGTGTGTCAGATTGGAGTTAATTAAGTTTTGTCGTTTCAAGTTGCAAAATATCAATTCTTTATAGGTAAATTATCAATTTGCTCTCAGTAAATCGGCGTCTTGGAGGTAGCGTGACGCCCGTAACGCATGTTACGTTATGGGCATAACGCATACCCCAAGACGGGCATAACGCAGGGTGCGTTACGGGCGTCACGCTTTTTACATATCGCCGATATGTTGTTTTCATGTCTTAAATAATAGTGTATCAGATTAGGATTTGACAAGTTTCAAGAGAAACTTATATAGCATAAATAACCTTTGTTAAGTTTTTGTTTCATTGTCTATTTTAGATATTATTTGTAGATTTGCAAACTATGAATCTTTATTTTTATAATGGATAAATGGTTGTATTGAACTGTTTAATAGTTGGATAGGATAAATGTTTAAAAAGAGAAATATGATGAAGAGAAAATTTATTTTAGGTTTTGCAATTGTTTTGCTTTCGTTGCCTTTGGTTACCTTGGCTGATGAGGGAATGTGGTTGCCTATGTTGCTTCAAAAGAGAGAAGCTGATATGAAACAAAAGGGAATGAAAATCTCTGCTAAGGATATTTATGATGTAAATAATTCTTCTTTGAAGGATGCTGTTATGCTCTTTGGCTCTGGTTGTACTGGGGAGTTTGTTTCAAATGAAGGGCTTTTGCTTACAAATCACCATTGCGGTTATAGTTTTATTGTTCGCCACAGTACAATTGAAAGAGATTATTTGACTAATGGTTTTTGGGCTATGAGTAAGGAAGAGGAGCTTCCTTGTCCTGGGCTTACCATTACTCAGCTTGTTTATATGGAAGATGTAACTCAAAAGGTGCTTGAAGGAATAAGCAATTCAACTTCTGAAAAGGAAAGAGAAAAGATTATTGAGAAGAACATTAAGGATATAAGTAAAAAAGCTACTGAGAATACTAATTACGAAGCTGTTGTTAAGGCTTTCTATTATGGCAACCAGTATTTTCTTTATGTTAATGAAGTTTATACAGATGTTCGTTTAGTTGGTGCTCCTCCTTCCAATATTGGTAAGTTTGGTGGAGATACCGATAACTGGATGTGGCCTCGTCATACTGGTGATTTCTCAATCTTCAGAGTTTATGCAGATAAGAACAATAAGCCTGCAAAGTATTCTAAAGATAATGTTCCTTTTAAGCCTAAGAAGTCTTTGAATATTAGTTTAAAGGGAGTTGAAGAAGGTGATTTTACTTTTGTTTTTGGTTATCCAGGCACAACAAAGCAGTTCTTAACTTCTTTTGCTGTTGACAGAGTTACCAACTTTGAAGACCCTGCAAGAATTAAGCTTAGAGATGCAAGACTAAAGATTTATAATGCTGCAATGAATGAAAGTTCTGCTCAGCGTTTGCGTTATGCTGCAGGAGTTGCTGGTATTGCAAATGGTTGGAAGAAATGGATTGGTGAAGTTAAGGGGATAAATAGATTGAATGCTGTTGACAGGAAAAGGGAGTTTGAGAGAGAGTTTAATATATGGGCTAATGTAACTGAGCAAAGGAAGGAAGAGTATGGTGGTTTGATTGATAACTTCAAGAGCTTGTATAATGAAGGAGCTGACTTGGAAATGGCTTATTTGTATTTGGGAGAAGCTCTTTTGGCTTCTGATTTAATGAAAAATGGTCGTAGCGTTTTATCTATAATTCAAAAAGCAAAACAAGATACCTTAAGCAAGGATGAAGTGCAAAAGGAAGCAGATATTGTTTTGGAAAACTTACTAAAATATTTCAGCAAAGATTACGAAAAGCATAAGATGGTTGACAGAAGTATTTTTGTTGAGCTTATGAATATTTACTATGATGATTTTGCAAAGAATAATTACCCATGGATGCAGGAAAAGATAAACTCTAACTACGATAATGATGCCAGGAAGTATTTCGGTTCTGTTTACGATAAGTCTTTCCTTTCAAATCCAAAGCAAGCTGAGAAGTATTTAAAGAGATTTAAAATGAGTAAGGTGCTTTCTGACCCTGCAATGGAAATACTTTCAGCCATTTGGGGTTCTGTTGTTGATGAAGATATGAATAAGCTGGTTGAAATTGACTCAAAGATTGACAGTCTTTACAGACTTTATGTAAAGGGAATTATGGAAATGCAATCTTCAAAAGAATTTTATCCTGATGCAAACCTGACTCTTAGAGTTGCATATGGAAATATTAAACCATACAATCCAAGAGATGGAGTTAATTATCAAGCATACACAACTCTAAAAGGAATTATGGAAAAAGAAAATCCAGAAATTTACGATTATGTTGTAGTGAAGAAACTTAAAGAACTTTATGTTAAAAAAGATTATGGACGTTATGCAAACTCTAAGGGAGAAATGCCTGTTGCATTTATTGCTTCCAATCACACAACAGGAGGAAATTCTGGTTCTCCAGTAATGGATGCAAATGGAAATTTGGTTGGTATTAATTTTGACAGGAATTGGGAAGGAACAATGAGTGATATTATTTATGATCCAGACCAATGTAGAAATATTTCACTTGATATTCGTTATTGTTTATTTATTATTGATAAATTTGCAGGTGCTAAAAACATTATTGACGAGCTGAATATCGTTGAATAACTTAAAAGAAAAAGAATATAATACTATAATTAAATAGATGAAAATATCATATAACTGGCTAAAGGATTATGTGCCTACTAATCTAAGCGTTGAAAAGGTTGAAAATTTACTTACTTTCTGTGGTTTGGAAGTAGAATCGATTGAAACAGTAGAAACAATTAAGGGAGGATTGAAGAATTATGTTGTTGGACAAGTTTTGACTTGTGAAAATCATCCTGATTCTGACCATTTACATCTAACAACTGTTGATGTTGGAGAAGAAACTCCTTTGAATATTGTTTGTGGAGCTCATAATGTTGCAAAAGGACAAAAAGTTATTGTTGCAAAAATTGGTGCAAGAGTTTATACTTCCGATGAAGAATACTTTGAAATTAAGAAATCAAAACTTAGAGGCCATGTTAGCGAAGGAATGATTTGTTCTGAAAAGGAACTTCAAGTTAGCGATAACCATGATGGGATTTTAGTTATTGAAGATAATAATGTTGAGGTTGGAACTCCTGCAAAAGAATATTTGAATGTTAAGGAAGACTATGTTTTTGAAATAGGACTTACACCTAATCGTTCTGATGCAACATCACATATTGGAGTTGGTAGAGATTTGGTTGCTCTAATTCAAACTCAGTTAAAAGAAAACATTGAATTAAAATTGCCAAGTGTTGAAGACTTTAAAATAGATAATGAAAATAAAAAGGTTGAAATCATTACTGATTCTTCAATCTGCCCTCGTTATTGTGGAGTTACTATTTCAAATATTGAAATTAAAGATTCTCCTTCCTGGCTTGCAGACCGATTGAAACTGATTGGAATTAGACCAATAAATAATATTGTTGATATAACAAATTATGTTTTATTTGAAATAGGACAGCCTCTTCATGCTTTTGATTTGGATAAAATAAAAGGAAATAAGATTGAAGTTAAAACTCTTCCTAAGGGAACAAAATTCAAAACTCTTGATGGAGAAGAAAGAGAACTTAATGGGGAAGAAGTAATGATTTGCAATGAAGAAGAAGGAATGTGCATGGGAGGAATTTATGGAGGATTGGATTATGGAGTTACAAAGGAAACTAAGAATATATTTATTGAAAGTGCTTATTTTAATCCAGTAACAATTCGTAAAGCTTCTAAATATCATACTTTAAAAACAGATGCTTCATTCCGTTACGAAAGAGGAACTGACCCTAACATAACAATTTATGCTCTTAAAAGAGCTGCCATATTAGTTAAAGAATTAGCTGGAGGAGAAATAAGTTCAAGTATTGTTGATGTTTATCCAAATGAAATTAAGCCTGCGGAAATAGATATTAACTATAATAATATGTATTCTTTAATAGGAAAGGAAATTGAACCTCAAATAATAAAGAATATTCTTACCGCTTTAAACATTTCAATTCTTAAGGAAGATGAACAAGGGATGAGAGTAAGTGTTCCAACTAATAAGGTTGATGTTTTAAGAGAATGTGATATTATTGAAGAAGTTCTAAGAATTTATGGATATAATAATGTTGAGATACCAACTGATATAAAAAGCAGCTTAACTTATAAGCAAAAACCGGACACTGAAAAGATTCAAAACCTTATTTCCGACTATCTTGTTTCAAATGGTTTTAATGAGATAATGAATAATTCTCTAACCAAAACATCTTATTACGAAAACAATAAAGACTTTCCATTTGAAAAAAGTGTTGGTATTCTAAATGCTTTAAGCAAGGATCTTGGACTTATGCGTCAAACCTTGCTTTATGGAGGATTGGAAACCATATCTTATAATATTAACAGGAAGGTAAATAATATTAAGGTTTTTGAATTTGGAAATTGCTATTCTAAGAACTTAAACCAATTTGAAGATGAAAATATAAGAAAGCGCTATAATGAAGAAAAGCATTTATGTATTTTCACAACTGGAGCAAACTTCAAAGAAACATGGCAAAAGAAAGAAGAAGAAACTAATTTCTTCGATTTAAAGAATATTCTAATGAATATCTTTAAAAAGTTAAGAATTAATCCTTCTCAGTATTCTTTGGAGGAAACTTCTGTAGAATACATGCAAGGTTTGCAATATGTAAATCGTGACAGCAAGAAGGTTATTCTTAGTTTTGGAAAGATTAATCAAAAGATAAGAAAAGAGTTTGACATTAAACAAGATATTTACTTTGCTGACTTTAACTGGGATTTAGTTGTTAAAGCTCTTCAAAATGCTAAAGAAATTAAATACGAGGAAATTTCAAAGTTCCCTGAAGTTAGAAGAGATTTAGCCTTAGTTATTGATGATAATGTTTCATTTGCTGAAATTGAAAACTTGGCTTATCAAACTGAAAAGAAATTCCTTAAAAAGAATATAACTTTGTTTGATGTTTACAAGGGAGAAAAACTTCCTCAAGGTAAAAAACAATATGCTCTAAGCTTTACTTTACAAGACACAGAAAAAACTCTTAATGATAAGCAAATTGAATCAATAATGAATAAGCTTTTAAAGAGCTTTGAAGACAAGCTTGGTGCAAAGCTTAGATAAGAGAATAATAAGTTTAGATAATGAATAAAGAAAAGCTTCTTCCAGAATATGATGTAAAGGTTTTGCTTGCACTAACCAAATCTTTGCATGGTGATAAGCTTTTCTTTAAGTATTTAGCTGAAAATGGTTATTTAGAACTTGCAGCTTGGTCAAATGCTGTTAGAGGTGATATTGAAGCTTTGAAATGGTTGTTTAATAATGGATATCCAATACTTGGACTATTGAGTAATGCTATTGATGGAGAAAAGAAAGCAGTTGCCTTGGTTGAAGAATCAAAAAATGAATTTCTAATACATTTTTCACAGGCTTGCAGAGGAAACAAACAGTCTTACATATGGTTTAAGCAAAACAACCTTCAGATATTTGTTTATATGATTACTGAAATAAAAGATGTTTTAAAGGTTCAAGCTAAGGATAGTGTTTTTTGGTATAGATGGAAATAAACTAATATGTTTAAAGAAAAATTTTATAGAAATGGCTATTTAAACGATACAATAAGCAGTACAATACTATTTATTGCAGCTTTCTTATTTGTGTTATATATTTCTATAGCATCAACAGCTTTTATATCCTTTACGAATAATTTAACAATACCTGTTGAAATAGATAAAATAGATTTTGATAGAGCATTTTCTCCAGATAAAGCAATTTGGGATTCAGCTGAAAACATATTTGTTGTTTTCTCTTTTGCTCCAATAACAATTTTACTTATTGGATTAATTTCCCTTATGCTTACTCATCATCATCATTATAAAACTGTAGGCGTTTTCTTGTTTTGGACAATGTTTCATTGCGTAATTAGATTCTCTGGAGATTTTATTTTCGGGCAGATTTATCATCTTTGGGGAGTTAATCTTGTTACAGATTTTATGGGACTGACCTATCCAAGTCTATTCCTTAAACTATTCTTTATTGCTATTACAATTAGTGCAACTATTTTTCTTTGCTATCTTTTAGTGCCTTTTGTAAGAGTATTCTTTGATCCTTTCCGTAATCATACACAAGAAGGAGTTAGGATTAATCTTATTTATCCTTCTCTTTTTGGAGCAGGAGTTTTGTTATTATGGTTTATCCCCATTTTCACTTTAAAAGAAATTAGTGTTATAGGATATTTTA
Organism: Bacteroidales bacterium UBA5515; assembly: GCA_002423895.1. Taxonomy (GTDB): domain Bacteria; phylum Bacteroidota; class Bacteroidia; order Bacteroidales; family P3; genus UBA10566. The sequence goes on from DIOL01000012.1 coordinate 195,293, forward strand.
TAATTATGATATTATTCCTTTCCAACTTTACAATTAAAAGATACCGCTTTGTTGATTATGGAGATAGTTATGAAATAAATGATAGATTTAATATTAAGCTAAATATTATTCCAATAATTATCCTAATTATTATATTTGCTTCTTTAAAAGTATTTCTTACAAAAGGAGTAATAATTACAAGTTCAGGATTTAGAAGAGACCAGCTTGATAATATTTTTTATATATTCTTACTAATAGTTTTAATTGCTTGTGTCTTGATGTTCATTACTTACATTATTTATACATATAGAAAGAAGAAAATGGATATGAAAAAATATATGGAAGAAAATGAAGCCAACACCATAGAGCAAGCAATGGATGCAAGTTTTTTGGAAGGAACTCGTTGGTCTTACCAAGCAAATTTATCCGATAAAGCTCAAAAATATAATCAAGAAAATCCTAATCAACAAGATTAGTATTATTCATTCTATCACTGAAAAATAAATCAACCTTTTTCTTAATGTGAAAGTTTTCTTTTGGGAATAAAGAAGAAATCACATATTAATATTAGTAGAGTTGTTATTATTGTACTGCAGACTATTCTTAAAAGAGTTAGGAAGAACTCTGAGAAATTGAATATTTCTATTGTAAAATATACAAAATGATGTAAGAAAACTAGAGAAACAATATATGGAAGGAAAGTCATTAAGCTCATTTCAGCTATTGATGGACGTAGGTTTGTTTGGATGTCCTTGCCTGAGAAAAATATACTGATAAACAAAGGTCTAATTAGTCCAATAAAGGTTAGCGCAGCTGCATGAAATCCAACTTGTCCTGAAAATATATCAACAGTAAATCCCATTAAGAAAGATAGAATGAGTCCTAACCATTTTGGAGTATTGGTTGGTAACATTAAAATAAACCAGATATAAATCATTGGATTAAAATAACCGAATATATTCAATCCATTCAAAACAAAAATTTGAAATGCAGCAATAAGAATAAAATGCAAAAACCCAAGTATAATATCTTTATTCATTTTTAATGTCTTTTGTGAGTTCAACTTGCTCTTCCTTAAAGAAGTTCTTTACAATATATACATATTCCAATTTATTGTAATCAACAGAGAACTTAATATCTACAACATAAAAACCTGTTCCTTTATCTTTCTTGAAGTTCTTTATTTTTCCAACCATAATTCCTTCAGGAAAGTCTTGAGAGAACCCACTTGTAATTATTGTGTCTCCAATTTTTAGAGGTATTGAAGAAGGTATGTCAACAAGTTTTCCAGAAGAATAGTCGCCTCCTTCCCAAATAAGAGTTCCAGATATTTTTGTTCTTTGATTTTTTATATTTGGACGTGAATCTTGATGCAAAACACTCATAACTAAAGAAAAATTACTTGAAACATTAACTACTACACCAACAATTCCGTTTGGACTAATAACTCCCATATTATTAGTAACTCCATGTATACGGCCTTTGTTTAGAATAAAATAATTATTTCTTTTGTTTATGGTCTTTTGAATTACCTTAGCATCTATATATTCAAACTGTTGTTTGTAAATAGTGTCGTTATATTGAAAAGTTTTATGTTGATACTTAACATAAGAGCTTTCAATCATTGAACGTAATCTTGCATTTTCTTTCACAAGGGCTTCATTTGAAGAGCCTAAAGTAAAGTATCTTGTAATATTATAGATTTTTGTATTAACGTTTCCAGCAATTTCGTTGGCAAAAGAAGTAATAGCAGAGCCTTGATAGAAGGAGTTTTGAGAAATGATATAAATAGATAAGCCTTCAAGGAAGATAAAAAGGAATATATATGAGTATCGCTTTAAAAACCTAATAAGATTACGCATAAAAACAAATTTAGTAGTGCAAAAGTAATAAGAAATTTTGTGATAAATAAAAAAAGTATTAGTTTTGCCGTAATAAATTTTAAAAACAAACAACTATGAAGAAGTTTTTTTTATACTTGATGCTAATTGCACCTATCTTCTTTTCAGCATGTGAAGGAAGTGAAGAAATTACAGGAAAGTTTGAATTCACAATTGATGGAACATCTTATTCTTTTCCTTTAGCAACTTTCATTAAACGAGATGGCAAAACAATTGTTACTTCAACAGATGTTTCCAACACTGGTACTATAGTTTTTAGTGGAACATCAACTGGCAATTATACCTTAGGTCTTGGATCTAATCTTGCAGATGCTTTATTGAATCTAAATCAAGTTACTGATCCAAATAAAAATTTATTCCTTTACTATAAAACAGAAGAATCAGACAGCGCATTTTTCTCTTTGTTTGGAAATTTGAATATAACTGAATACACTTCAGAAAAAGTTGTAGGAACATTCACAGGACAGGGACTTACAAAAGCAACTGTTATGGGAGGAGATACTAACGCAATTATAGCTCAAGTTAAACCTTTCACTGGAACTTTCATAGCAAAAACTGTATCAACAAGCAAATAAACAAGATTATTTAAATAACACCTTTAATTTAAAATAGAGGAGGATTATGTCACAATAATTTTCCTCTATTTTTGTATAGTCAAGTCTTAAATTTACAACTATTCTGTTTTTATATTTAAAAATTATACCCATAGGTTTCTTAGTTTTATTTATCTTTGCCTATTGAATTGTAGAAAATGAGTATAAGACCTGAATTATTATCTAAGAAAGACAAGGTAGCCATTGTAGCAACTGCACGAAAGATAAATCTTTCGGAAATAGATTATTCAATTAAATTACTTTCAAGTTGGGGTTTGGAGGTTGTGGTTGGTAAAACCATAGGATTAGAAAACAATCAATTTGCTGGAGATGATACTCAAAGAGCAGAAGATATTCAAGGATTTTTGGATGATAAGGATATTAAAGCCATCTTTTGCGCTCGAGGAGGTTATGGCTCAGTAAGAATTATTGATAAACTTGATTTCAAAGAATTTTCAAAACATCCCAAATGTATTATAGGATATTCCGATCCGACAGTATTGCTTATGCATATATATTTCAATCTCAATATTGAAACCATTCATGGAATAATGCCTTATAATATTAATGAAGATTCTTCTCAATCTTTAGCATTAAGTAGTCTTAAAGAATGTTTATTTGAAAAAACAAGTCATAGAGAATATCCTTCAAATAGTTTTAATTGTAAAGGAAAAGCAAAAGGAGATTTAATTGGAGGTAATTTATCAATTCTATATAGTTTGCTTGGTTCTTCAAGTTTTGGAGAAACTGAAGGGAAAATTCTTTTTATTGAAGACTTAGACGAATATCTTTATCATATAGATAGAATTATGCAAGCCTTGAAAAGGGCTGGGAAATTAGATAAACTTGCAGGATTAATAGTTGGAGAGTTCTCTTTGATGCATGATAACACCATTCCTTTTGGCAAAACAGCTTATGAAATTATCTTTGACGCAGTAAAAGAATACAACTATCCAAAAGCATTTAATATTCCAATAGGTCATATTGAAGAGAAAAACATTGCTTTTGTAGTAGGAAGAGAAACTTCGCTAACAATAGATAACGATAACGTAATAATTGAGCAATAATAAATTATCATGGATACAAATGTTGATTTTGGGCAGAAGGGGGAGAAATTGGCTTTGGATTATTTAATTGAAAAGAAATACCTTATTCTTGAAACAAATTATAGAAGTGGAAAGAATGAGGTTGATATAATTGCAAAGAATAGTGGAGAGATAGTTTTTGTTGAAGTAAAGACAAGAAGTACAGATGTATTTTGTGAGCCTGAATCGGCTGTTACAAAAGAAAAGCAAAGAGCAATAATAAAGGTTGCAAATAGTTATATACTCAAAAATAATATTAATGAAGAGGCTCGATTTGATATTATTGCAATTATTAGAAATGAAAGCGAAACAAAAATAAATCATATAATTAACGCTTTTAGTCCAATGCCCTATTAATTCAATGTTCTAAAAGATAAATAAAGATGGAAAATACAGAAAGAATATATTACAGTATTGGAGAGGTAGCTTTGGAATTAGATGTAAGCCTCCCAACTTTAAGATTTTGGGAAACGGAATTCAAACAAATTAAACCTCATAAAAATAAAAGAGGAGTGAGGTTTTATACTAAATCAGATATTGAACTTCTTAAACAAATACACTATCTAACAAAAACCTGTGGATATACTCTTGAAGGAGCAAAAAACTACCTTAAAGGGAAAGAAACAGTTGAGAAAATAGAAAATGAGGATAAAAATAATCCAAATGTTGAGATTGTTCGTTCCTTAAATGAAATAAAAGAATTTTTATTAGAGTTAAAAGATACCTTATGAACATACTAATACTTTGTACAGGCAATTCTTGTCGCTCGCAAATTGCTCAAGGATGGTTAAAAACACTTAATCCTTCTCTAAATGTATATTCTGCAGGAACAAACCCTCAAAAGGAAGTACATCCATTAGCCATTAAAGTAATGAAAGAATCAGGCATTGATATATCTTCACAAAAACCGAAGAATGTTGATGAATATCTGAATATGGATTGGGATTATGTAATTACAGTTTGTGATGATGCAAATGAAAACTGCCCAATATTCCAGGGCAAAACAAAAAACCGTTTACATTATTCCTTTGATGATCCTTCCAAAGCAGAAGGAAGTGAAGAATTTATCTGGAGTGAGTTTGAAAGAATAAGTCTTGAGATTAATCATATTTTCTTCTTCCTAAATGAAAAGATTATTGGGAAGAATGATATTATATGTGAAAATACAGATTGCCCAGAATATTAGGCCAAAAAAGAATTATTGAATAATAGAAAAGAAAAATAAAAACATAAAATGAAAAAGAATATAGCACTAATGGCAGGAGGGAATAGTGGTGAGGCTGTTGTTTCACTTCGTTCTGCAGTTGAAGTAGAGAAAAATATTGATTCAACACTCTATAATGTATATAAAATAGTTGTGATTGGAAAAGATTGGTATTACGAAAAGGATGAAAAGAAATACTTTATTGACAAGAATGATTTCTCTCTAAATATTGATGGTAATAAGATTAATTTTGATGGAGTATTTATGATTATTCATGGAAATCCAGGAGAAAATGGACTTATGCAGGGTTATTTGGAAATGATGAATATACCTTGTGCTTCTTGCAGTTCTTTGGTATCAGCAATTACATTTGATAAGGTTATTTGCAATGCAGTTGTTAGAGATTTAGATATAGTTAAAGTTGCCAAGAATGTAAGCTTCTACAAGAATTCTCCATTGAGTAATGATGAAATTCTTTCAAAGCTAAGTCTTCCTTTATTTGTTAAACCTTCAGAAGGAGGTTCAAGCATAGGAATGAGTAAGGTTAAAGAAAAGAATGAATTAACTCCAGCAATAAAAACAGCCTTTGAAGTACATGAAAGAATAATTATTGAAGAGTTTATTAAGGGAAGAGAACTTACTTGTGGAGTTTTTGAAACAAAAAATGAAGTTATGGCTTTCCCTATTACTGAAATAATTCCTAAGAAAGAGTTTTTTGATTATGAAGCAAAGTATGATGGTTCAACTGCTGAGGTAACTCCAGCTGAAGTTAGCGATGAAATAAGAATTAAGGTTCAAGAAACAGCCAAGAAGATTTATAGAGGATTAAACTGCAAGGGAGTTTGCAGAATAGATTTTATTTTAAAAGAAGAAGGTCAAGAACTTTATTTTTTGGAAGTAAATACAATCCCTGGTCAATCAGAACAAAGTATAGTTCCTCAGCAAGTAAGGAAGATGGGATTAACAACCCAAATACTATATTCCAAAATGCTTGAAGAAATCCTATAGCAATAGCCTATTATGAAAAAACTACTTATCCAATATATACTTTTTCTTTTCTTTATTCCTTTACTTTCTAATGCTCAACCAAAGAAAGTAATTCTTATGATTGGAGATGGAATGGGATTAGCACAAGCCTATTCTGCCTACACTGTAAATAATGGTAACTTAAATATGTTTACAATGCCAATAACTGGTTTTTCAAAAACCTTTTGTGCTGATAGATATGTTACCGATTCAGGAGCAGGAGCAACAGCTTTGGCTATAGGTCATAAGGCAAACTATGAATCCATTGGTTTAGATTCTCTATGGCAGAAACATCCAAGTCTTGTCAAGCTGTCTAAACAAAAAGGACTTTCAACTGCAATAATAACAACCTGCAACCTTACCCATGCTACTCCAGCTGCTTTTGTTTCAAATGTTACAAAGAGAACTATGCAGGACGAAATTGCTTTATCCTATTTGGAAGGTAATGTAGATGTTTTTATTGGTGGAGGTAAGGATAATTTTGTTGCAGAAAAAAGGAAGGACAAACTTTCTCTTATTGATTCACTAAAAGTTAGAGGATATAATTTACTTTATAATATTGATGAGGTTGATAGTTATGCAATAAATAAAAGCAAAAAGAATTTAATTGCAGGACTACTTTATGATAATCATCCCCCTCTTGCCCAAAAGAGAAACAATATGCTTTGCAGAAGTTTAGAAAAAACACTTAGCATACTTTCAGAAAACGATAAAGGCTTTTTCATTATGCTTGAAGGTTCTCAAATAGATTTTGAAGCTCATTTGAACAGGTTCGACAATATGGTAAATGAAGTTATAGATTTTGATAAGGCAGTGGGTTTGGCTTTAGAATATGCTAAAAAGGATTCTAACACGCTTGTAATTGTAATTGCAGACCATGAAACAGGAGGACTAACTTTAAATGGTGGAAGCATTAAGGAAGGAAAAGTTAAAGACAAATGGACTTCATTAGAACACAGTGGAGTTATGGTTCCAGTATATGCTTTTGGTTTAGGAGCTGAAAACTTTAGTGGAGTAATGGACAATACCGATGTTTTTAGAAAAATCAAAGATTTTTTAGAATTATAATTGTAACTTTGCAACCTAAATTTATCTTTAATAAAGAATGATTTAGGGTTTTGCTTTATTGTTAGAATTAAAAATAAAGATAGATTAAGAGTAAATAAATAAACATTTATATATAAAATGACAGATTACACATTGAATTATAAAGTAGCTGATATTAATTTGGCTGACTTTGGAAGAAAAGAAATTGAAATTGCCGAAAAGGAAATGCCAGGTTTGATGGCTCTTAGAGAAAAGTTTGGAAAAGAAAAGCCATTAAATAATGTTAGAATAATGGGTTCACTTCATATGACCATACAAACTGCTGTTCTTATTGAAACTTTGGTTGCATTAGGAGCTAATGTTCGTTGGGCTTCTTGTAATATATTCTCTACTCAAGACCATGCAGCTGCAGCAATTGCTAAGGCAGGAGTTCCAGTTTTCGCTTGGAAGGGAGAAACTTTAGAAGAATATTGGTGGTGTACTAATCAAGCTCTTTCTTTCCCTAATGGAAAAGGTCCACAACTTATTGTTGACGATGGAGGAGATGCAACACTTTTAGTTCATAAAGGATATGCAGCAGAAAATGATGCTTCAGTATTAGATGTTACTCCTTCTTCAACTGAAGAAGCTGAAATCTTGAAAATTCTTAAGAGTGTATTAAAAGAAGACTCTACAAAATGGCATAGAACATTAGAAGAACTAAAAGGAGTTAGTGAAGAAACTACAACAGGAGTTCACCGTCTATATCAAATGATGGAAAGAGGAGAATTACTTATACCTGCAATTAATGTTAATGACTCTGTAACAAAATCAAAGTTCGATAATCTTTATGGATGTAGAGAATCTTTGGCTGACGGAATTAAGAGAGCAACTGATGTTATGATTGCTGGAAAAGTTTGTGTTGTTTGTGGTTATGGTGATGTTGGTAAAGGATGTGCTCATTCAATGCGTAGCTATGGTGCAAGAGTAATTGTAACTGAAATTGACCCAATTTGTGCTTTACAAGCTGCAATGGAAGGTTTTGAAGTAACAACTCTTCAAGATGCTTTGAAAGAAGGTAATATTTTTGTTACTACAACTGGTAATAGAGATGTTATTACAGCTGAAGATATGTCAAAAATGAAAGATGAAGCAATTGTTTGCAATATTGGACATTTTGACAACGAAATTCAAGTTGATAGATTAGAAAAATGGGAAGGAATTAAGAAATTAAATATCAAACCTCAGGTTGATAAATATATTTATGCTGATGGACATTGCATTTATCTATTAGCTGAAGGTCGTTTGGTTAATCTTGGTTGTGCAACTGGTCACCCTTCATTTGTTATGAGTAACTCATTCACTAATCAAACCCTTGCTCAAATTGATTTATGGAAGAACAACTATGAAGTTGGAGTTTATCGTCTTCCAAAACACCTTGATGAAGAAGTTGCAAGATTGCACTTAGGCAGAATAGGAGTTAAGCTAACCATTCTAACCGATGAACAGGCAAATTATATTGGAGTAGATAAGAATGGTCCATATAAAGCAGATCATTATAGATATTAGTGAAAAACATATTAAGAATATTTCGGTATCTTAAAGGCTACAAAAGAGAGGTAATACTAAATATAGTATTTAATTTACTATATGTTTTTGCCTCTTTATTTTCTTTTGTAATGGTAATCCCATTTGTAAGTGTACTATTTGGGATTATCCAGCCACCTGAGTTATGTCCAGAGTTCTCATTCAATAAGGATGTAATTATTGATTATTTTGCATGGCAATTAAACAGCTATAGTGTAACCTATGGTGTCTTTAAATGCTTAATGATAATCAGTATTATTTATATCTTCTTTGCTTTTCTTTCTGCTTTGTTCAGATATTTGGGTATGTATTATCTTGCCCCAATTAGAAATGGAGTAATTAAAGATTTGCGAAACGATATTTATCATAAAATAACAATTCTTCCTCTTTCTTTTTTCTCAAACAAAAGGAAAGGAGATTTGCTTTCAAGAATGACATCAGATCTTTTAGATATTGAAATATCTTTAATAAGTAGCCTTCAAATGATGATAAAAGATCCTTTGATGGTTATTGTTTTTATGACAACTCTAATAATTGCCAGTCCCAAATTAGTCCTGTTTATTGTTATAATAATGCCTTTAGTTGCTTATTTAATCAAGCAAATTGGAGCAAGCCTTAATAGAAACAGTGAAAAAGGACAAAAACAAATTGGTACAGTGCTTTCAACTGCCGAAGAAACTCTTGGTGCAATTAGAGTTATCAATACTTACAACGCTGAAGAAACAATTGTAAAAAAGTTTGAAGAGCAAAATAATCGCTACTCCAAACTAATGACCAAAATTCTTAGAAGAAAAGAATTAGCCGCTCCTTTAACAGAAATATTTGGCATATTTGCCTTAGTTATTATTGTTATTTTTGGAGGGCTTATGGTTATAAAAGGAGAAATTCATCCAAGCATTCTTATAGGTTTTGTTTTGTTGTTTGCCCGTATCTTGGCCCCAATGCAAAGTGTTACCACTGCTTACTATAATCTCAAAAAAGCTTCCGCTGCAGCTCAAAGGCTCTACGAAATTTTAGATGCTAAGGAAAAGATTGTTGAAAAGCCTGATGCAATTGAAGAGATTGAGTTTAAAGACAAGATTTCTTATAAGAATGTTTTCTTCTCCTATAGAGAGGAAAATGAAGAAAACAAAATGGTTTTGGAAAACATTAACCTTGAAGCCTTACATGGTCAAACCGTTGCCATTGTTGGTAAATCGGGTTCTGGTAAAAGCACCTTGATTGATCTTTTGCCTCGTTTTCATGATGTTGTTGGTGGAGAAATTACCATTGATGATGTCCCAATAAAAGACTTCAATATAAATTCTCTAAGAAAGATTATTGGTGTAGTTACTCAGGAAAGTATATTATTTAATGATACTATTTTTGGTAACATTGCCTTTGGAATAGATGCAACACTTGAACAAGTGCAAAATGCAGCCAAAGCAGCCAATGCTCACAATTTTATTCTAAATACTCCAAAAGGTTACTATACAAATATTGGAGACAGGGGTTTAACTCTATCTGGAGGGGAGCGACAAAGAATTTGTATTGCAAGAGCTATATTGAAAAATCCAAAAATTCTTCTTTTAGATGAGGCAACTTCAGCCTTAGATACAGAAAGCGAAAAGCTTGTTCAAGAATCTCTTCATGCTCTGATGCAAGGAAGAACGACCTTTGTTATTGCTCATCGTCTTTCAACAATTGTCAATTCTGATAAGATAATTGTAATGGATAATGGAAAGATTGTTGAAGAAGGTAATCATCAATCATTGCTTTCTCAAAATGGAATATATTCTAAGCTTATAGAACTTCAAACTCTATAAGAAATTATCATTATTTACAGCCACTTAATCAAAGCTTTAAACTAATAAATTAAAGCTTTAAACTTTTTAAACTTCTTTTTAATCTCATATAATGCCATTATAATCTCGGTATAATGCCATTATACTTGTCATTTAATGGCATTATATGAACGGTTTAATGGCATTATACTTAGTAAATAATGGCATTATATTAAATTTATATCAAGTTTAGTTAGATTGAAATAGTAATTAATGAGTTCCAATCCTCTTTAAAATACTAATAAATTAGTACTTTTGTAGATTAAATCAGGTTTTTATGCAAAAAGGAGGTTTTTTACCCAGGCAAATCGTTTATTTGCTTTGGACATATATAATTGCTATTTGTTTTTTCTTTGTTTTTAGACTTGCAATCTTGCCTTTAAACATTGAATCTGTTGGAGAAATACTTTCTGAAGAAGGTGGCCTTATGCTTTTATTTAAAGCTTTCTTTATGGGATTCAGGTTTGACACTCTAATTTCCTGTTTTGTACTTTCACCTTTTCTTATAAGTTTGATTTTAGCCTATTACCTGAATATTAAAAATAGAATATTCTATAAGATTAATCATTATGCTCTTGTAGTTCTTTTTTCCTTGTGTTTTGCTATTTGTTGCATTGATATACCTTATTTCAAATATTTCTTTAATCGTTTTAATGTTCAAGCATTTACATGGATAGATAGTCCAGTTTTTGTTTTTAAGATGATTTCTCAAGAGCCTTCCTATATAGTTTACTTTTTTATATTTGTGGCAATTATCGTTCTTTACTCCTGGTTGATGTTTAGGAATTACAAAAGGTTTTTAGGTAATTTGAAATCAAACAAAACCACAGAAAACAGAACAGCTAAAACATATATCCTTAACTCTATTTTGTTTATTATTCTTATTGGTCTTTGCTTTTTGGGAATGAGGGGAAGAATTGAAAAGAAATCGCCAATGAAAGTAGGCACTGCTTATTTTTCCAACAATCCTCTTATCAACCAAATGGGACTTAATCCTAACTTTACACTGATAAAAAGCATTGAAGAAAAGTCAATACAAGACAATAAACCACTTGATTTAATGGATAAGAATGAGGCAAAGGCTTTTGTTAAGCAAGAATTTATTAGAATGAGATCCTCAGGCAATAAAAGAGAAGTGGTACTTGGAAAAAAGACTAATGTTGTTCTTGTTATTATGGAAGCAATGGGAACTTGCAATATTGGACATTTTGGAAACACTCAGAATTTAACTCCTAACTTAGATAATTTACTAAATAACTCTGTTTCCTATGAAAATGTTTACACTGCAGGCATACACACCTATAATGGAGTCTATTCAACCCTTTTTGGACAGCCAGCACTTATGCATAAACACTCAATGAACCTGACCATAATTCCCAAAATTGAAGGAGGATTACCTAATGTTTTAAAAGAAAATGGCTATTCAACTCTCTATTTCACAACACACGACGATCAGTTTGACAATATTGGAGGATTTCTTTCAGCAAATGGAGTTGAGAGAATAGTTTCTGTTAAAGATTATCCAAAAGATGAGGTAAAAAGTACACTGGGAGTCTCAGACCATGTGATGTTTAATAGAGCAATTGAAGAAATCAATTCTCTTGACAAAACAAAACCTTTTTTTGCAACCCTGCTCACTTCTGCAAATCATGGACCATACATATTCCCAGAGAATATTTCTTTAAAGCCAAAATCAAAAGACATTAAAGATAAAATGATTGAGTATTCCGATTGGGCAATTGGAAGGTTTATTGAGAAAGCTAAACAATTCCCATGGTTTGATAACACAATATTTGTTTTTATTGCCGATCATGGAGCCTATAAAGGAAAAGCAGATTTTGAATTACCTTTATCATATCATCATACTCCATTCTTTATTTATTCTCCTTCAAAACTAAAACCTAAAAAAGTTGAGAATATTGGACTTCAAATTGATGTTGCTGTAATGATTTCTTCCTATTTGGGAATAGAAAACAATAAAACTCTTGGAATTGACTTTGAAACTTATCCTCGACTCTATGGATATTTTTCAGCAGACGAAAAGCTTGGGGTAATTGATAATGAGTATTACTATATTTGGAATAAGAACGGAACAGAATACTTGTATAAGTATAAAACTTCAGATAGGACAAATTATATAAATAAAAAGAAGGATAAAGCAAAGCAAATGCAGAAACACGCTTTCTCCATGCTTATGAATTAGAAAGGATATCCAATACCGAAATTGAGCTTGATATTGCTAAATTTAGTGTTTGGCAACACCCATCTATCACTTAAATCTTTGGCAGGATCCCATAATTTTATAGCAAAATCAAATCTTACAATTATAAATTGAAGATTTAAACGCAATCCTAAACCAGAACCAAGAGCCAATTCATTATAAAACCTGTTAAACTGGAATTGTCCTCCTTCCATATCTTTTTGGTCGTAAAGAGTCCAAACATTTCCCACATCCATAAAAGCTGCACCCTCAAAAATAGAATAAATAGGGAAACGATATTCAATATTTCCTCCAATTTGAATATCTCCAGAGCGGTCATACATTAATTTTGAATCATCCATCTTTGATGAGCCAGGACCAAGTTCTCTTAATTCCCATGCCCTGTGATTATTGTTACCTCCAGAGAAGAAACTCTTTTCATAAGGTAAGCCTTTAGAGTTTCCATAAGGAACACCAATACCGCCATAAGCCCTGAAAACTAAAGATTGCTTTTCTGTTAGGTAAATATATTTCTTGATGTCAAAGTCTGTTCTTAAGTATTGATTGTATGGAATGCCAAAAATTGTGTATTGTTTTAAATCGTTTTGAGTCGATTTAGCCGTTTTATTTACCAAGTTAATTATATTACCAGCAGATTCAATATTGAAACGGAAATAAAGAAAGTCTTCTTTCTTATTAAGTTTTTGAGAATTATAAATAAAACTATATCTGCTTGCAGTAACTAAATGGTCGGAATATTGATATCTGATTCTCCTGTCCAATGTGCTAATAAAATCAACATATTCCTGACTTGTTATGTTCACCTTTACGAAGTTAATGTCAACAGGGATTATTGCATGAGTATATTTTGTGGAATAGTTCCAGCTATATCCATAGTTGAGGTTAAAAATTGAACGTTCAAAATAGGTTCTTTTTTGAAAATTATACCCTGCTTTAATTGTTGTGTGAGGAAGGAATTGCATTGAGTAGAATTTAGTTCCAAAAGGAATAAGGAAACGAGGAAACTCAATTCCAAAGTCAATTCCTGCTTCAAGTGCATTAACCAATGACCAACGGCTTATTGTATCAACTCTATTGCTAAAAATATCACTTCTCATTTCAAAAGCTGCTTTAGCATTTGAAGAGAATATTTCTGCATTTTTAAAAGTGTTTTTGTGAGAAAGACCAACATTAAACTCCATTCCAAGATTGGAGCTATTGGTTTCTAATAGAGAATTATTGACAGCAGAAAAGTTAGCCTCCAGTGAGGTTGATATCTGAACAGGCTTTACCAAAGAAAGTCTAATTACACAATCCAAAAGGGATGTGTCCAATTCTGTTAAATTATTATCTAAAACTGAAGGGATGTAAGAAATATCAATAAACTTAAAATTCCTCAATTGATTTAAAGCATTATATGTTCTTTCAGCATAAACAGGAGAAAAAAGGCTATCTCTTTGAAACATTACACTTCTTAAAATAGGCTTAATATTCATTTTCTTTGGTGTTGGAGCAATAACAATATATTTGTTTAGTCCAAATTTATCTTTTTGTCTATGGTAAATAATGCTTGTATCTAATTTTGAAAGGTCAGTGTTGAGAAGTTCTGTTGAATATTCAGGATAGATATAAATATTCCTCATTTTATATTTTTTGAAAGAAGTGAAAGCATTATCATTTTCCAAATTAACACTATCATTTTCTATGTTTGAAGCTTTTCTTTTTGAGGAAATAAATAAATTTACCTTTGTTGAATAGTTATTGTTTGCAGTATCAATATTGAATGATATGTATTCAGTACTAAAGTCAAAATAACCCTGTCTTCTAAGTTCTAAGGTAAGTCTATCTCTTTCATCAGAAAATATTGTTTCATCATAGTAAATTCCTTTTTTGATGGGAGTATTAGACATTATCTCTAAAACAGAAGGCAAAATAGTACTGTCTTCTGCATTTACAAAGAAAGTATCAATTTTATAACGCTTTCCAATATTTACATGATAAAAAACTTCGGCCTTCCTTTTCTTATAAATAACACTATCTGCAACCTGCCCATCAAAACAACCTTTAATCCTTAAATAATCCTTCATCTCTTGAGAAGAAGAATAGGTCATATCTTTATTAAACTCAACAGGCTTTTGTCCTAAACGTCTAAAAACATTTCTATGGAAGAAATTAACTGTTGAATCCTCTCCTGAAGGAGAAATGCTATAGAAATACATTCCCAATTTAACACCCAAGAAAGTGCTGTTAGGGTCTTGCCTAACTAAATTTACAAAATCTGATTTAGGAAGAGTTTTACTGTCTACTAAAACCTTGTTTTTGGATAGCAAATATCCATCTTTTGAAATATGTTTATAAGGGCTACAAGCCGTAATTAAAATTACAGAAAGAAAAAAAATGAATAGTAAATTTAAGAGTTTTTTAATCTCCATCTTTGTTTTGTAATTGTCCTATTTTAGATAATATTCTTTCGCATGCACCTATATTTTCCTCAATATAACCTCTACAAATATCTGAACTTTTTTTGTAATAATCTTCTTTTTCTAATAATTTATCAATCAATTCTCCTAATTTACTGCTTTCATTATAAGAAAAAGCTCCTTCTCTCTCAATTAAATCAATGGCTTCCTTAAATTTAATGTAGTTAGGTCCAAAGATAATTGGCTTCCCAAATGTTGCAGCTTCCAAAATATTGTGAATTCCCACTCCAAAGCCTCCTCCAATATAAGCAATGGTTGCGTATTTATATAAGGAAGATAGAATTCCAATAGAATCAATAATTAATACATTATCCAAATTATCTTTATTGCTATAATCTATATTCTCTATTTCAGAATAATTAATTGAATCAGGGAAAAGAGATTTTATTTGTTGAATGTGAGAATTATGTATTTGATGTGGAGCAATAATTAGCTTAAAAGAAGACTTGGTATTTTTTATTGCTTCTTTCATCATTTCTTCATCCTTCTCCCAACTGCTTCCCATTAAAACTACTTTATCGTTTTGACAGAATTCTTCAATCTTAGGAAAATCTTTTGCTTTAAGTGCAATTTCTGCAACTCTATCAAAACGTGTATCTCCAGTAATTATACAATTATTTAATCCAATTGAATTAAGTAATTCTTTTGTTTGATTGTTTTGAACAAAGAAATAATCAAAGTTCTTAAGTTGTTTCCTGTACCAACTTCCCCAACGAGAGAAGAAATACTGATTTGGACGAAGAATAAGAGAAACTTGATAAACTTTTGCTCCTTTTTGTTTTGCTCTTCTAATATGATTATACCAAAATTCATATTTAATGAAGAAAACAAATTCAGGATGAGCAAGTTTTATGAATTGTTTAGCATTCTTAATTGAATCACCTGGCAAATAAACCACAACATCTGCCTTGTCATAGTTTTTTCTTATTTCGTAGCCAGATGGAGAAAAGAAAGAAACTAATATTTTGTATTCAGGATACTTGTTTCTAAAATTCTCAATTAAAGGTCTTCCTTGTTCAAATTCACCCAACGAAGCACAATGGAACCATGCTACCTTATCTTTTTTAGAAATACCTTCTCTAATTTTTTCAAAAGTTTTTTTACGCCCTTTAATAATTAGTTTTGCTTTTTTATTGAAAGGACTAACCAAAAAGATTGATGAAGTGTAAAGAGCAATAAAAATAGAATAGATATATCTCATCTTAATAATAATATACTTTATCAGCATCACGTCCAAAGAATGGGAACATCCAACCTGCTTTTATTGTCCACATTCTATCTTGAAAAATTTTATCGTAACTATAATTGTAATTGATTTGATATATTCTTGTAGTTTTAGTCCAAGCTTGGTTAAACTCAATTCCAACATAGAAGTTTGAAAAGTTTTTCTTTCCCATATGCATATAACCTACAAATCCTGAAAGCGTAACTCCTCTCATTTGTCTATCGTATAGTAAAGCATAATCTCCTTCCAATTGTTCAGCTATTTCAAGAGTTGATTGATAAATAATTTGATGTTGCAATCCTCCAATACCTGCCATTAACATTAATCCTGAATTAGGTCTTTTCTTACTTAATGGAATAATTTTACCAACTTTACCAACCAAACTCAAATTCCTGTTGTAAGCAACAACACCTGCATCAGAGCCTTCTTTAGAAATAACAAATTCAGTTCCATCGTTTGTCATTATTCCAGAAAGAATGTCTTCCTTATTCTTAACATTATCACTACCAAACCCAAATCCAAATTCAAGCATCCAAACAAAATTCTTCTTTGTCTTCCACCCAAAGTTAGCATTCAAATTCATAAAACTTTCATATTTTTTCCCCATTTCTCCATCAGGAAATGTCCACCCAATTGCTGCTGAGCAAAAAGGAGTTGAAATCGGTTTATCTTGTCCAACAATTTCCTCTCCATTCTCTTTTGTTTGAGCCAAAAGAGAAGTAAAAGAAACAAGTAAAAGAGAAATAAAAACTAAATGTTTCATATTCGTTATCTTAATTAGAATTATTCTTTAATAAATTTTATGGTTTTTCCACCCAAGAGAATCAAATAAACTCCTTTATTCAAATTCTTAATTGAAATATCTGTATTAATATCATTAATCTTTCCTTTAGTTATTTCTATTCCCAACATATTGAAAATTGAATAAGAAAAAATATTAGAATTTTCAGGTAAAGAAACTCTAAGTAAATCTTTTGCCGGATTAGGATATATATTAATTAAGAATTTATTGTCTTCTGTTTCACCCAAATTGTCTGGTATTTTAGCAAGAATTACATCTTGGTTATTCATTGAATTAGAAGCAATATTCACATTATAGATTGTTTTTGGATAATACCTATCAGCACTATAAGTTATTGAATAAATTCCTGATTGAATTGGACGATAGTAATAGCCAGTTGAAGCTTTGGAATATACTTCAGAATTAAAAGCATCGTGACTATTAATAAATATTTTTGCTCTTACAGGTTCATTTGTCAAACTATCTCTAACATATCCTTGAAGTCCTTTTTGGCATGTTTCTATATAAGAAATCAATCCGCCCTTTAAATAATTCCAATAGTTATTAAGTTGTGTTGTAGATAAACTTTTATCTGATGAAACTTCAAAAGTAATTTCTCTTGAGTGTTTAAAATAGGTTTGATAGTCTTGTCGAGAACCATCAACAACATACCAATCTCCACCATTAGTATATCCTGAATGAGTAACATCTCTAAAGAAAGTTGAAGGAGCTAAAGGAGATATTGAGTCAATAAATTGTTGGCAAACTGAGATAAACCAATTTGCATCAGCATGTGATTGAGAATTTGAAGTGTAGGTGTCGAAAGGGTAATTTAATACTTCAGCACCTCCATGCAAATTTGCAGAAATAGAAAACTCGTTGCTATCGGCATAAGCCATAAAAGCAAGAGTTTCTTTTTGCCAATTTTCTCCATCAGCATGTAATCCATTTGGAATTGATGGGAAATTACGATTTAAGTCAACTGCATTAGCATTATAGCGAGTAGCAAAAGTAACAGAATTATTACCATAAGCGTAAGTTCCGTCTGGATTAGCCAAAGGATTAATATATACTTGAGTACTATTAATGATATTTGTTGCTCTTTGGTCAATTCCATAATTACTCAAAAGCCAATCAGCTAAACGAAGCATTAAAACATAACCAGTAATTTCATCTCCATGCATTGTTGAAGTATAGAAAAATTTTGGTTTATCAGTATCGGAGTATGGATCTGAAGAAATTTTCAAAGCCAGAATTAATGAATCTCTTTCAGAAAAGCCAATAGTATCTAATTTGCAAATATTAGGATAACTTGCAGCAAATCGTCTCATCATGGAATCGTAAACCAAATATGTTGGATATCTATCCCAAGAACTCATTTGTGAAAGATTGGTTGCCATTGTCAAGGCTTTAGGATAAGATTCAGTAAATAGGCTATGCTTTAAGTTAAGGGTAAGAAAATTCTTATATTGCTTTTCATTAACATAACCAAGCCAAAATTCTCCTTTAGGATAATCTAAGCTAATGGTTTTAGACAATAGATTAATGTCTTTAATTTCAGATTTAGGTATAAGAATTTTAGCTTCTTTTCTTTTACTAAGTTCAGTACGCACTTGTTCAATAACATTGTTTTGAGAGAAAGCAATGTTTTGAAATGTTAGAATAAAAAGCAATAAAAATATCTTCTTCATTGTAAATGATAATAATCTACAAAAGTACATATTTATTTTTTAACACTAAAACTGGATAAGATTTTCTTAAGCTCATAATTTGTAAAACCATAAATTCTTTTTAATTTTGCCCAATACTCAACGTAAAAAACAAATAAAATATTGAATCTATGAAATCATTAAAGTTATTATTTATTTCATTCCTATTGTTTAGTACTGTGGCAATTGGGCAAAACAATGAAAATTCAGAAATAGTTATGGAGAATATATTAAATCGTAAGAGTGTAAGAAAATACACAAAAGAAGATGTTAAGAAAGAACAATTAGAAATTCTTGTTAGAGCAGGTATGGCTGCCCCAAGTGCAAGAAATAGTCAACCTTGGTTGTTTTTTGTTATTGATGATAGAGCCATTTTAGATAATCTTGCAAAACAACTTCCTAATGCTAAGATGCTTTTAAATGCAAAAGCTGCAATAGTTGTTTGTGGTAATTTACAAAAAGTACTTGAAGGAGATGGAAGAGAGTTTTGGGTCCAAGATTGTAGTGCAGCAACTCAAAATATTCTTTTGGCTGCTGAAAGTATGGGATTAGGTGCTGTTTGGACTGGAGCATATCCAAGAAAAGAAACAGTGAATATTATTAAAGTAGAATTAGGCCTTCCAGAGCATATAGTACCTTTAAATGTAATACCTATTGGATGGCAAACTGGAGAAGAACAACCAAAACAAAAATACACTGAAGAAAACGTTCGTTGGAATAAATGGGAAGATAAATAAATAAAAAAGGCTCCAATTGGAGCCCTTTTTTTAGTTGTTGTTTCCGCTTCTGTCAATATAATAAGTATGTAAATACTCGTGAGATTTGAAACAACCAGGTGAACCCCAAAGATCGTAGAATTTTTGAATAGAAGGATTTTCATGTGATTGACGTAAATGTTTATTTTCGTCTTCTGCATATAAAATACTCATTCGTTTTTCTTTAACTTGTGGATCATGACTTCTTGGTTGACCACCTCCAGTTATACAACCACCAGGACATCCCATTACTTCAATAAAATGGTAAGGAGATGTGCCATTTTTGATTTGTTCCATCAAAAGTTTTGCTCCTGCCAAACCACTTGTAACAGCAATTTTCACTTCTAATCCTTCAAATTGTTTGTATTGAGGTAGTACTCCTTCTAACTTAATGGTTGCTTCCTTAATTTGGTTTAGACCAACGATAGGAGTAACGTGAAGATTTTCGAAAGGAAGATTTTTGCCCATTAGTAAAGCATAAACTGTTCTAAGAGCAGCTTCCATAACACCACCAGTTAATCCAAATATATCAGCTGCACCAGTAGAGAATCCCATTGGCTCATCAAATTTTTCATCAGGAAGATTTTCAAAATCAATACCTGCCTGTTTAATCATTGAACCTAATTCTCGAGTAGTAATTACGGCATCAACATTTTTCAATCCATCATTTTGCATTTCAGCTCTTGTACATTCAAATTTCTTAGCTGTGCAAGGCATAACAGAAACAACAAACATTTTCTTTGCATCCAAACCTTTTTGTTCTGCATAGAATGATTTTGCCAACGCTCCCAACATCATGTGAGGAGATTTGCATGTTGACAGATTAGGAATTTGTTCAGGATAATAGCTTTCAACATATTTTATCCAACCTGGAGAACAACTTGTTATCATTGGTAAGATTGCTTTTTTGCCAGCAAGAACATCGGTAACTCTATGTAAGAATTCCATTCCTTCTTCCATAATAGTTAGGTCGGCTGCCCAATCAGTGTCGAAAACATCATCAACACCTAAAGCTCTAATTGCTGCAGCCATTTTACCAGTAACAGATGTGCCAACGGGATATCCAAACATTTCTCCAAGAGCAACTCTAACAGCTGGTGCTGTTTGAAAAACAACTCGTTGATTTGGATTATTGATAGCTTCCCAAACCTTTTCTGTGGAATCAGTTTCTCTTAAGGCTCCAGTTGGGCAAACAACAGTACATTGTCCACAGAAAGCACATTTAACATTTCCAATTGGCAAATCCATTGAAGGAGAAATTGTGGTGTCAAATCCTCTGTTTTGAGCATTAAGAATTCCAACACCTTGCACTTCATTACAAACTGTAACGCATCTTCTACAAAGAATACATTTTGAAAGGTCTCTTGTTATTGAAATTGATTTATCTATTTCATTTCTACAAGAAGTTGTTTCAAATCTGCTTTCTCCAACTCCAAGAGTTTCTCCAAGTTTTTGAAGCTCACAAGTTAAATTTCTGTTGCAACTCAAACAAGCTTTTGAGTGATCTGAAAGCATTAGTTCATAAAGAACCTTTCTTGCTTTTATAACCTTTGCTGAATTTGTGTTTACAACCATTCCTTCTTTAACTTTTGTCATGCAAGCAACCATTAGGGTTTTTGCACCAACAACCTCAACAGAACAAATCCTGCATGAGCCAAACTCATGAATTCCTTCCAAATAACAAAGATTTGGAATGATAATACCATTTTCTTTAGCAGCTTGTAAGATTGTAGTGTCTTCTGAAGCTGTTATAACCTTATTGTTAATTGTTAATTTTACCATTTCTTTATCTCCTTTCACAATGTAAGCAACGCATTGATTCTGCAATTGCATTTAATTTATGGAAACCTAAAACTACTTCTTCAAATGTTTTCTTCCTTTGATTAGGAGGCAACATATCTTTGTCAAATTGTTTATGATAAACAATTTCATCTTCATCATAAACTTTAGGGATTTCAATTTTTTGACCTTTGTTCAATAAGCCATTTCCTCCCAAATATAAATCAATGGTGCTGGCAGCTTTTTTACCATCAGCAATTGCACTGATTACATCTTCAGGACCTCTAACAATATCACCTCCAGCAAATACTCCTTCCATAGTGGTCATCATATTTTCTGGATTAGTAACAAATGTTCCCCATTTTGTTTGACCTATTTCGTTTTTACCTATAAAAGGTAAATCGGCATATTGACTAACTGCAGGAATTACATAATCAATATCTAACATAAAATTAGAACCTTTCACTTCAACAGATTTTCTTCTTCCAGAAGAATCAAAGTCAGATAATTCCATTCTAATACATTCAATTGACTTAACTCTTCCATTGCCATCATCAACAAATTGAACTGGAGCAACCAATTCCATAATTTCAATACCTTCTTCTTGAGCTTCAACAATTTCTTCAAAATAAGCAGGCATTTGGTCAATTGTTCTACGATAAACAACAATAACTTTTTCTGCTCCAATTCTCAATGCTGTTCTTGCAGAGTCAATGGCAGTATTTCCACCACCAATAACTGCAACAGTACCATTAAGTCTAAAATTAGGTTCAATGTGAATTTGTTTAAGGAAAGTAATACCATGAATAACTCCCTTAAGGTTTTCTCCTTTAATATTAATTTTTTGAGGGAATTGAGTCCCTGTTGAAATATAAATTGCTTGATAATCTTCTCTTAATTGCTTAAATGAAATATCTTTTCCAATTTCAGTATTTAGAATAATATTTACTCCTTGTTCTTCAATTAAAGAAATTTCATGTTGAAGAATATCTTTTGGCAAACGATATTCAGGAATACCATAAGCCAAAACTCCTCCTGCTTTTGATTCGGATTCATAAACATCAACATCATAACCAATATTCACCAGATAGTGAGCGCAAGTTAAACCTGATGCACCAGCACCAATAACTGCAATCTTCATATTCTTCTTCTTAGGGAAAGTCATTTGAACCTTCCAAGGCATTTCGTTCTTGAAAGCATAATCAACAACAAAACGTTTTAAATCTCTAATTGCAATTGCTTCATCAACAGTTCTTCTTCTACATTTAGATTCGCAAGGACGAGTGCAAATTCTTCCGCAAACTGCTGGGAATGGATTTTCCTGCATAATTAAATTATAAGCATCCTGGAATCTACCTGAAGCAATTAATGAAACATATCCAGAAATATTAATATTTGCAGGACAAGTGTTTTCGCATGGAGAAGTAAACATTGCAGAACAAACACCTGCACGGCAGTGTTTCTTGTTAATATGTTCTTCATATTCATTTCTAAAGAAGCGAATTGTAGAAAGAATTGGATTAGGAGCTGTTTGACCTAAACCGCACATTGCTGTTAGTTTGATGGTTTCTCCAATTTCTTCCAAAAGTTCAATATCACCTTTTTTACCTTGTCCTTGAGTTATCCTTTCAAGAATTTCGAGCATTCTCTTCGTTCCAACTCTACAGGCAACACATTTTCCACAAGACTCATCACGAATAAAATCCATAAAGAAACGAGCAGTATCAACCATGCAAGTATCTTCGTTCATAACAATAAGACCTCCAGAACCCATAATGGCTCCAATCTTATTTAAGGAATCATAATCGGCAGGAGTGTTCAAGTTTTCTTTTGTAACACAACCACCTGAAGGACCTCCAATTTGAGCAGCTTTAAATTGTTTTTTGTTTGGAATACCTCCACCAATACTGTAAATTATACTTCCAATTGTAGTACCAATTGGAACTTCAATAATTCCAGTATTTACAACATCTCCAGCCAAAGCAAAAACTTTTGTTCCTGTTGCATTTGGTAATCCAAAACCTGCATACCATTGACCACCATTTCGAACAATCTTTGGAATATTAGCTAAGGTTTCAACATTATTGATTATGGTAGGGCGTTTGAAAAGTCCTTGTTGGAATGGGAAAGGAGGTTTTTGTTTTGGTTCACCTCTCTTACCTTCAATTGAAGCAAGTAATGCAGTTTCTTCTCCACAAACAAATGCACCTGCTCCAATACGAATATCCAAATCAAAACTAAAATCTGTTCCAAAAAGATTTTCTCCCAACAAACCATACTCTCTGGCTTGATTGAGGGCTTCTTTCAAACGATCAATTGCAATTGGATACTCTGCACGAATATATACATAACCTTGAGAAGCACCAATAGCAAAAGCACTTAAAATCATTCCTTCAATAACTGAATGAGGATCACCTTCAATAACACTTCTATCCATAAAAGCACCTGGATCACCTTCATCAGCATTACAAACCATATATTTTACATCGCTCTTCTGCATAAAGCCACTTCTTAACTTAACACCAGTTAAGAAACCAGCACCACCTCTACCTCTAAGTCCTGATTTTTCTACTTCAACAATAACTTTTTCAGGATCTTTGCTCATTATGGCATTAGCAGCAGCAAGATAACCATCCTTAGCAATGTAAGCATCAATATTGCCAAATTCAATTGCTCCACAATTTTCCAAAACAAGTTTGGTTTGAAGTTTAAAGAATTCAATATCATCAATGCAAGGAACATAACGTTGAAGAGACTTATCAAAGAAAGTGTATTCTTCACAAATTTCTCCATTATCAATATGACGATTAACAATATCTTTCGCCTTTTTGGGATCAAGTTGAGTGTAGAAAATCCTTTCAGGAAGAATTAATGCAACTGGTCCAACTGCACAAATGCCCATACAACCAGTTTGAATTACATTAACCTGGTCATTAAGACCTAAAATGTTTAGTTCACTTCTAATGGCTTCATCCACTTCTTGACAATTGGAAGAAACACAACCACCTCCACCACAAACCAACACATTAAATTTATATTTTTCATTTTCAGCCAAATATTTTTCCTTAATATCATTTAGCTGTTTGAGTGTAGTAATTTTTTTCATATCCTATTCCTCCTATTTAATATTTAGCTAAAATGGACTTAAGCTTATTTGGATTGACGCTCTTATAAACTGTTTTGTCAATCATCATTGCAGGAGCTAAGCCACAAGCTCCAATGCATCGTGCAATTTCTAAAGTGAATTTGCCATCTTCAGTAGTATCTCCAATTTCAATTGAAAGTTGTTTTTGCAACTCGTCAACCAGTTTTTTACCTCCCCTAACATAACAGGCAGTTCCCATACAAATTAAAATTGTGTGTTCGCCACGAGGTTTTGTTGAGAAAAAAGAATAGAAAGAAACAACACCTGAAATTTCGCTTACTGCCATTTTCATTTTTGAAGCAATGAATTCTTGAATTTCAAGAGGCAAGTAGCCATAAATTTGTTGAGAAGCATGAAGGATTTGGATTAAATTGCTTGGTTTAGCCTTATACAATTCAATCACGCTCTCAATCTGCTCTAATTTGCTGAGATTAGTACTTTCACAGCAATTATTTGATTGGATTTCGTTCATAGATGAACCTCCTTTTTTAAAAGAACTTTAAAAAAACTTAAAGTTCAAGGTTAATTATTCTGTTAATTGATATATTGTTCTATATTTTTCCTAATATCTATGCTAATCAGAGTCTTATAATTGAGGGCTCAATAATACATTTTTTTATTGATTATAGCAAGAAAATTAATAAAAAAATAATATGATATAATGTATTTTTACTGAAAAACAGGATTTTAAAAATGTGATAAGTTCTTAAAGTAAATATTCAAAAGAGAAAATAATTATTATGAGCCAATAAAGAAATAAGCTCAAAAAGCTTCAATTGATTTGAATTTTTTCTAATAATTCTTCCTAATCAATTAATAATGATAATTGATTATCTGTAGTTTAACCAATTTAAGAAAGTATTAACAGAGAATAATATTATAATCTTGTTAGGCGATTAATAATTGATTTATGTTGTGGAAATTCTTCTATTAAATCTTCCCTTTTAGCCAATTCAAAATTTGAAAATGAAAATTCAGGAGAAACAGCACAACTTAATAGAGAAAAACCTTTCTTTGAAGGAATATCGGCAGCAAACCAAGTGTCAGGTTCAATGGCTAATTGGAACTTATCACCAATTTGAGAAGAAAGAGAATGGGTTTCTAATCTTCCATCCTTGTAAAGCAAATAAATATTTATTGGCTCTCCAATATGGAAGAACCATACTTCAACAGAACCTAAACGATGAAAAGCAGAAAAATCATCCTTTTCTAATAAATAATAAATTGAACTCATTAAATAATTACCATCTTCAGACTTCTTTTCCGAACAAAACACACGCTTAAAGAACCCTCCTTCAGGATGAGGAACTAAACCCAAATTATCAATAACCTCTTTTGCATCCATAGATTAAATATTTTTTAATGGTTAAAGTTTTTGTTTTTCCTAATTATTAAAGGAGTTATTATAAGAGATATTAATCCAGAAGAAATTGCTGTAACAATTAGGTTTCCATATTGTTTTGGATTTAGACCAAAAATAATTCTAATGCTTATTATCAATAATGAAATTAGTGTAAAAACGAACCAGTAATTTATATTTGGTTTTTTATATTCTAATGCTTTCTTAGGGAGTTTTATCCCTAAATAAATTATCAATATTCCTCCAAGAATTGTACTCGCATGTTGAATTATTTTAAAAATTGGAATATCTAATTGGAAAATCATTAGAGAATTCAATAATGAAGGATTTCTTTGAACAAAATAACCATTGTAGTGAGTGAAACTATCCCAAAAAATATGAGAAAAGGTGCCAATAAGAATTGAAATAATAACAATATACCAATTCTTTCTAAAATAGTTATTCCATTTAAAGTTTTTAAAACTCGCTAATCTTAAATATAATGATTTAGGCAAATTGTCAATCAATTGATTCTTTACAATATTATGAAATATAAATGCTAATAAAATACTTAAAGTCAAATCAAACCAAAATACACCATAAATACTATGGCTGTATTTGCTCATAATTTGCATCCTTAGGAAATATTCGAAATCTGGAATCATACTTCCAATAACAAGCCCAGTAATAGATATCCATTTCTTAGGCAAATAGAATAAAGGGATTAATATTGATGGATGAGAAAAAGTAAAAGGCATTTATTGATTTATAAGAGTAATGTTATACAATATTTTATTTGCAAATATAATAATTTTCTGACATGCAGTATTGTAATTGTTCGTGATTTGCAATCAACTATTTATTTAAAATAGTAATTACTTCTACCAAATGTTTTCCTCAAAATATACTTTATTATTATCAATAGTGTATCTGATTATAATTTCCTTAATTGAATCTTTTGCAATAACCATCAATTTTACTGCATCTTCTTTTTCACCTGATTCATCAATATGAGAAACATCCGCTACTACACACACTAAATCAAATACATTATTCAATAAATCTTTATCGGCTTTGTTTAATAAAATATTCAATACTTCTTGTGAAGTATCATCATTATCTTCTGTTCCAGTAATAGTAATGGCTCTATTTTTATCAATTCCCATACTAAAAGGAGAAAATTCTCCCAATTCTAATAATAGAACTTTAATGTATTTTAGAGATTCTTTAATTAAATATTCTTCCATGTTATGGTCTTTCTCTTATTATCCGTTTTTTTCAAATTTACAAATCCCTTAATAAGAATAAACATGCAAATTTGTAAGAAACCATTTATTATCAATTAATTTATATTCTAAATAATAACCATCATTGTAATAGACATCCATGTTTTTAATTCTTTCTATCTTTTTTTTATCATCACCAGTTGTACTTGTCCTATACATTCCTTCTTCGGATTGAAATTCCTTATCTTTAAATTCGCTTATAAACTCCCATGTATCTTTTTTCCAATAAAGAATATGATCCTTAATAAAAAAATAAACAGTATTTGTATCCTTTTGGTTTAATATGTCAATTTCATTATAGCAAAAATTACAATCTCCTTCAAGAGGAAAAACTATTCGCGACATATGAAATGAACTGTCAGAATAGAATCGTTTACGAAAAACTTCAAAATCTTCCTTTTCGATTTGAGAGTATAGAGAAAAGGATAAAATACTCATTAATATAAATATTGTTTCTTTTAACATTTTTGCATTTTTCTTCGTGCGGGATTTATTTGCTTTGTAAAGCGACAAAGTCGATAAGCAATCTTGCACTATTTTTATTAACTTTTATTTTCAATGCTCAAAGGTAAGAATTTATTATTTAATTGAGTTAAATATTCTCTGCTAAATATTTCTATTTTTTGATTTTATAGATAGGGCTTTGTTTTCTTATTTGAAAATTATTAGGTCTTAATCTTGAAATTATCCTTTAATAAATCTAATTAATCCTTGTTTTAATGTAGCTAAATCTTGTTTAGAAAAATTTTAACAGGGAGTTGATGTCGGATTCATGGCATGATGTTTTTTAATTCATGCCATGAAATACTCGGAATCATGCCATGAATTGGTTGGAATCATGGCATGAAATGAACTAATTCATGGCATGAATTGGAGGAAATCATGGCATGAATTCGAGAAGACAATGCCATTATTTGTAGATTAAAACGAAGTTTAATTAGATTGATACTTTATGTTTTTAGTTTTATGTCTTATGTTTTCAGTTCTTTATCTCTTTATTTTAGTGAGAAAACTTATGTAATTTTCTTTATATGGAATTTCTTTGTTTTGAAAGGAGAGTTTTGATATAGAAATCTTATTTCTAAAGTATCTCTTCTTCCTTATTTTGTGTTGGAATGGTGATTGATAAATACTATTCTTCTTTAAAGGTAATTTAATGTTTTATTTGAGCCTAAATTAATAATTGTATGATTAACATCATTGTTTTTCTTATCTTTGCGACTTGAAAAAACAATAAATTGGTATGAAACAAAAGAATAATGGCTTAATTTTTAGCTTAACAATAATTGGAATTCTTTATTTTATTTTTGGGTTTATTACTTGGCTCAACAGTGTTTTGATTCCTTTCTTAAAAGAGGCTTGTGAACTTTCAGACTCTCAGGCTTATCTGGTAACCTTTGCTTTCTATATATCATATTTTGTGATGGCTTTGCCTTCGTCTTGGGTTTTGAAAAAGACAGGTTTTGCTAAGGGGATGGCTTTGGGACTTATTGTTATGGCTATTGGGTCTTTGGTTTTTGTACCTGCTGCAAATGAAAGAAGTTATGCTATTTTCTTAGTTGGACTTTTCCTTCAGGGAACTGGACTTGCTCTTTTGCAAACAGCTGCCAATCCTTATGTAACTATTCTTGGTCCTATTGAATCGGCTGCAAAAAGAATGAGCATAATGGGATTATTTAACAAGGTTGCTGGTATGATTGGTATATTCTGGCTTTCTAAGGTTTTATTTTCCGATATGACTACTTTGAGTGAACATTTAAAAACGTTAACTGGAAGTGCAAGAGAAATGGAACTTGATTTGCTTGCTCAAAGAATTGTTCCTCCTTACATAGGTATTGCTGTTGGATTGGTATTGCTGGCGTTTATGGTTCTAATGGCTAAATTGCCAAAGGTAGAAAATCAAGAAAGTGAATTTGAGAAAGATCAACATAGAAGTATTTTTAGTTTCTCTTATTTTTGGCTTGGGGTATTGGCTTTGTTTCTTTATGTTGGTGTTGAGGTAATAGCTATTGACACCTTGGGACTTTATGCTCAAAGTCAGGGAGTGTCAAAAGAAATTGCTCCAAGGTTAGGAACGTTTAGTTTGATTGCTCTAACAATAGGTTATATTTTAGGAATAATTCTTGTGCCTAAGTATATCTCACAAAGCAAAGCTTTAACCTATTGTGCTGCATTGGGTTTTGTTTTTGCAATTTTTGCTTTAACAACTTCAGGAATTGTTTCAATTGTATTTATTATACTTTTAAGTTTTGCACATTCGTTAATGTGGCCAGGCATTTGGCCTTTGGCAATTGACAAGCTTGGAAAACATACCCCAGTTGCTTCAGCACTTTTGATAATGGCAATTGCTGGAGGTGCAGTTTTACCTTTAGTTTATGGACATTGGGCAACAGCAATTGGTGATAGACAATTACCTTATTTAATACTTATACCTTGTTATATTTACATTGCATATTATTCAATAAAAGGGCACAAGGTAGGAAAGAAAATTTAATAAAAAGAAAAAACTATATATGGCAAAGGAAAAGATTTTTTGTTCGTTTTGTGGAAAGGGAGAGAAGGAAGTAGAGTTTATGATTTCTTCTATGAGTGCAAATGTTTGCGATTCTTGCATTGATGAACTTTATAAGATGAGAGTTGAAAACAAGAGAATTGAAAACAAGAAATTTCTACAAAAACTTGAAGTAAAAAAACCAAGAGAGATAAAGGAATATTTGGATCAATATGTTATTGGTCAGGAAGAAGCTAAGAAGGTGCTTTCTGTTGCTGTTTACAATCACTATAAGAGATTGAACTATAATTTTGAAACCTTAGGCAATGGCAAATCGCAAGAGGTTGAAATAGACAAATCGAATATTATTATTGTTGGACAAACAGGAACTGGAAAAACTCTTTTGGCAAGAACAATTGCAAGAATGCTTAACGTGCCTTTTGCTATTGCTGATGCAACTGTTTTGACTGAGGCAGGATATGTTGGAGAAGATGTTGAAACAATTCTTACTCGTTTGCTTCAGGCTGCAGACTACGATGTGGAAAAAGCAGAAAGAGGAATTGTTTTCATAGATGAAATAGATAAAATTGCTCGTAAAAGTGATAACCCTTCCATAACAAGAGATGTTAGTGGAGAAGGAGTTCAACAAGCTCTTTTGAAACTTTTGGAAGGAAGCATTGTTAATGTTCCACCTCAAGGAGGAAGAAAACACCCAGAACAAAAACTTATTGCAATCAACACTAAGAATATTCTTTTTGTTGCAGCAGGAGCATTTAACAATATTGACAGAATAATTTCAAGACGATTGAAGTCAAATGCAATTGGATATGCCGAATCAAACAAAAGAGATGAGATAGATAAGAGTAATTTGTTAAAATATATTCAACCTCAAGATGTGAGAACATTTGGTTTGATTCCTGAATTGGTTGGACGTTTTCCAATACTTACTCATCTTGACCCATTAGGAAAAGATGCATTGAAGAGAATACTTACAGAACCTAAAAATGCAATAGTAAAACAATACAAAAAATTGTTTGAAATGGATAATGTGAAGCTTAAGTTCAACGATGATGCTCTTGATTTCTTTGTAGAAAAGTCCATTGAGTATGAATTGGGAGCAAGAGGACTAAGAGGAATGATTGAATCTGTTATGACCGACCTTATGTACGATACTCCTGAAACAGATAAAAAAGATGTTGTAATCACTAAAAAGTTTGCTATAGAACAGTTTGAGAGGTTCGGAGATAAGTTTAGCAACACTAAAAAATAAACTCTGGCACAATTATTGCTACATTATTTGATATAACTAAAAAATAATGTTAGAGATGAAAAAGTTTGGATTAATAGTATTTTTGTTCTTGAT
Source organism: Bacteroidales bacterium UBA5515 (assembly GCA_002423895.1). GTDB lineage: Bacteria > Bacteroidota > Bacteroidia > Bacteroidales > P3 > UBA10566. The sequence goes on from DIOL01000012.1 coordinate 226,070, forward strand.
TCCTTTTATTGCAAATGCACAAGGGAAAAGGATAGTTACTTTTGCAACCGTATTGGATGGAGATACAATTCCAAAGAGTTATTTGAAAGAAGTAAAAATTGAAGGATTTATTGCTCCATTAACTCAGGAAGAGATGAGTAAGTATGCAAAGCTAATTCGCAATGTAAAGAAAACTTATCCTTATGCCAAACAAGCAGGAAGACTACTTGCAACCTATAACTTGGCCATGAAAGACTTGGACGAAAAAGACAGGAAAAAACTTATGAAGCAAGCTGAAGACGAAATCAATATGAAGTTTACAGCTAATCTAAAGAAATTAACCAGAAGTCAAGGCAAGGTTTTGATTAGGTTGGTTGACAGAGAAACAGGAAACGATTCCTACACTTTAGTTAAAGAATTAAGAGGTAGTTTTAGAGCTTTCTTCTATCAATCACTTGGAAAACTATTTGGTTATAATCTTCGTTCAAAATATAATCCTCAAGAAAATGAAGAGGACAGAATAATTGAGAAAGTAATTTACGCAATAGAAACTAATAGAATTTAATGATGCATTACGGATTTTGTCATATAGCAATAGCACCACTAAGAAAAGAGAACAGCGAACAATCGGAACAGGTAAGTCAATTGCTTTTTGGGGATGTATTTTCAGTTTTGGACAGGAATAATGGAAGACTTTTAGTTCAAACCTTCGATGACAGTTACATTGGATGGGTTGATGAAAAACAAGTGATAGCTCTAAATGCTCATGAATATGAATCCTATACTCAAAGTTCAAAGCAATTTGTTAAGGAAGCCATTTCCTATGTTTTTCAAACAAATACTGTAACTGGAGAAAAGATTATCTATCCTGTTTATTTGGGTTCACAAATTGTTTCTCCTAAGTTTCAATTAAATAAAATTGTTTTTGAAATAGCTGAAAGCTCATTAACCAAAAACCTTAACATAAGTCCACTTCATTTAACAACTATTGCTCTAAAATATCTTTCTGCTCCATATCTTTGGGGAGGTAAAAGTCTTTTTGGAATTGATTGCTCAGGGCTAACTCAAATGTGTTTTAAGCAAATAGGAGTTAATTTATTGAGAGATGCATCTGAACAAATCACTCAAGGAGAAGAGGTAGAAGACCTTGCTTCAGCCCAAAAAGCAGACTTATGTTTCTTTACAAATAATGACGGAAAGGTTGTTCATGTTGGAATTTACTTGGGCAAAAATCAAATCATCCACTCCTCAGGACAAGTAAGGATAGATAGCATTGACGAAAAGGGAATATTTCGTGCAGATACACATATCTACACCCACAATCTTTATAAAATTAAAAGATACCTGTAAGAATAGTCTTTATTGAAAGTTAAAAGAAGTTTATTGGTTTAATATTTAAATACTAATATTCGAAAGTAAATGGCTTTTTACTTTTCTTGTTAAATAGCCAATAGAACTGAATACCTATTTCCTGCTTTTTCTTTCCTTCAATCTCGTCATTGGAAGTGTGAATGGAGGTTTTGTTAAAGTATTGGGTTATGCTGTAACGAGCTGTCAGGAATATGTTTGGGGTGAAATCATATCTTAAAATTAAATATGAACGAATACCTTTGTCGTAAAGTTGGGATGAAGAATAGTTTAGAGGAAGTCCAGTTTCATAAATATAAAAAGCATTATCGTAGTCATCTGTATTAAAACATGAAAAGCGGAAATTAATACTTATTGGCAAGGCATTGGATTTTACAATAAAATCTTGCGAAACAAATCCTCCTTTCTTTTTTATTGAAGGATAGGAGAGAGTTTGAGAATATCCAATTCTGCTTTTCAGCATTAGCCATTCATTAGGGATAAGGGTATAGCGAAGTTGAATTTGTTGAAGGATATTGTCTTCGGGGAAAACTACATTGTTTGTATGGGTTTCATTGTATGGGCGATTATTGTTTTTGTACAAAAGGGTTAGAAGGTTTGTTTTGTTTGGGATATAGTTCAACTCTCCTTTTATCTTATATCCTCTAATGGATTCGTTGGCTCTATAACTTTCATCAGGGAGGAAGAAATAGTCCATTGCAATAAAGAAATTGAAATACTTGTTTACTAACATTGAATATGCAGCATATATTCCTTTTTCATTTGCATTTCTCGACTGTGCTCCAATTGCTGAGGAGTAATAGTTTTGAAATTGATTCTGATAGTTACGAAGGTTTATTGTCAGGTTGGTTTTGTATGAAATATTAAAATCTGCTCCCATAAGTCCAGCATATCCCTTGTTTTTACTCATAGCCATTTCTGAGAAAAGTCTAATTCTTCCATAATATAAAGGAACAGAAAAATTTATACTATATATATTATTATCCTTGCCCTCAAAATAATATTTCATATAGTTTTGATTTTGATGCTTTATGGAGTCCTTGTATTCATAATGAAACAAGGTAGTGCCTATTTCAAAGCCTTTTCTTTTCCAGTTAATATGTGTTCCATACACAATTTCTATGTTGCTGTCCTTTTTGCTTAATTCACTTAGAGTTCTGTGAAGTCCTGTCTCAAGAATACTCCCCGAATAGTCAATTTTATTATAAGAGCCAAAAAGAAAAACCGAAAAGTCCTTTAGTTTTAGTTTGGTTGCTATTCCTCTCATGTAATTATATTCTATTACGGAACGATTGGGCTTTATTCCATTATAGTTTTTCTTACTTTTTGCATCAGTTGAGAAATATCCAAAGTTAAGATTTTGATTTAAAGCTAAGCCTTCTCCAAATCCAAGTCGATAATCGCCAATGGTAATTTGTTCAATGAAAGATATGTTTTTAATTGTGGCTTGCATAGAGATATAATCATAACCATATTTCTGTTTTGATGTGAAAAAAGGTTCTCCTGCATCATTATCCCCCACAAATGAAAAAGAAAGTCTGTCATAGTAGTTTAGATTATAGCGAATATTGTTTGAAAAATTATCACCCATAAAACCTTTATTGTCTTGTCTTTGGTAACCCCATGCTTTCTCAATTACTTTTTTACCTTGAATTCTTATATCATGAATAGATTTAGAAAAAATGGAATCTAACCTTAATGATGCTTTCCATTTTACTGGAGCAACATATATATAAGGAAGGATTTCTTCAAGAGTTTGCTCTGAAAATCCATTAATTAGAGGGATTTCATAAATACTTAATAGAGGATGAGTTTCTTTAATATATCTTTGAAGACAAAGAATTTGAAACTCGTCTAAGCCAATAAGTAAAAGGGTATTTTTATCAGCAGTATTTATGTTTGTTGGATTAAGGCTTAGATAATATAAATCCTCTATTAAAGTCTGCTTTTCTCTTTCAGAGATTTCGCTTTCTTCAATAGAGGATATACGATTATTTGTTTGATTATCTACTTGAGCAAAAAGACCACAGGAAAAGCATATAAGAATAAAAAATAGTAGTATGCATTTCTTTAAAAGCATTATTTAACTCTTTAAATAAATACTCTTAGCTGCATTTACTCCAACCGCACGATGAGCAGTTCTTACATCCGCCTGAGAATATAATTGTTTCTTGTCCACAAGAAGGACATTTCTCTCCTTGGGAAACTGTTCCATCTTGAATGTATTTCTTTAAAGCTCTTGCAACACCATTTTTCCATGTATTAATAGTGTCTGAATCTAAGGTTAGCTTTGATATTAAATCAATAACATTTTGTAGGGGCATTCCATGACGTAAAATACCTGAAATTAATTTAGCGTAATTCCAATATTCTTTGTTGAACAAACGAGAAAGACCTCCAATTGTGTTTTCGTAACCATCTTTGTCTAGGTAAACGAAATCATATCTTGAACGAGAATCAGATTTTTCTTTAACCTTAACAACCCATCCTTTATTTATTCCTTCTGGAATGTATAGCCTATCATTTTCAATTTTTCCAGTAAAGATTTCATAAGGACGTCCTTCATAAATTCCTACAACGGCAATCCACTTTTCTTTGTCATTTTGAAAACGTATTACATCAGCTTCAAGTTTCTTAGGACGTTTAGGAGCTTGTGTTTCTGTGAATGTTTTGCCTTTTTTATCTCCCTCTGAATTAGATACAAGTACGCCTTGTCGAGAGCCTTCCCTATAAATAGTCATTCCCTTGCAGCCACATTCCCATGCGGTTTGATAAATTTGACTTACAACTTCCTCAGGAGTTTGTTCAGGAATATTAACAGTTACACTAATTGAATGATCAACCCATTTCTGAACTGCACCTTGCATCTTAACCTTATTTACCCAATCAATATCATTTGCAGTAGCTCCACTATAAGGAGATTGAGCAATAAGATTATCCAATTGTTCTTGAGTATAGTTATTTCTAATTTCTTCAATATCATACCCATTAATTTCTGCCCAAGTAGCAAATTTATGGTGCAAAACATTATATTCCTCCCATTCCTGTCCTTCTTGGTCAACAAAGCTTATATTGTTTGAGTTGTCATTATGATTGACTTTACGTCTTCTCTTATATGCAACTTGGAAAGCTGGCTCAATACCTGAAGAAGTTTGAGTACATATACTTACACTTCCTGTTGGGGCAATGGTTAATAAAGCAATATTTCTTCTACCATATTTAAGCATGGATTCATATAAATCAGGACAAGACTCCTTTAAACGTAAAATAAATGGATTATCAGCTTCAAGCTTTGCATCGTAAAGAGGGAAAGCTCCTCTTTCTTTAGCCATTTCAACACTTGAAGTATATGCAGAACAAGCTAATTCTTTTTGAACCTTTGTTGCAAATTCAGTGGCTTTATTTGTGCCATATTGTAATCCCAATGCAGCCAACATATCTCCTTCAGCAGTAATTCCAAACCCAGTTCTACGACCTTCTAAGCACTTTAGTTTAATATTTAACCAAAGATTCTTTTCTACACGTTTTATTTCTTCATCTTCAGGGTCTGCTTCAATCTTAGCTAATACCTTATCAATTTTTTCAAGTTCCAAATCAATCAAGTCATCCATAAGTCTTTGACCTTTGCGAGCATGTTCTCTAAACAAGGAAAAATTAAAATTAGCTTTATCGGTAAATGGGTTTTCAACATAGGAATAAAGATTGATTGCCAATAATCGACAACTATCGTAAGGACAAAGAGGAATTTCTCCACATGGATTTGTAGAAACTGTTTTAAAGCCAAAATCATCGTAGCAGTCAGGAACAGATTCTCTAATTATTGTATCCCAAAATAGAACTCCTGGTTCAGCACTTTGCCAAGCATTATGAATAATCTTATTCCAAAGCTTACGAGCATCAATCTCTCTTACAACTCTTGGAGATTGACTGTTAATGGGAAATTGTTGTTTATATGGTTTGCCAGAAGCAACGCAACGCATAAATTCATCATCTATCTTAACAGAAACGTTTGCTCCAGTAATTTTTCCTTGTTCCATTTTAGCATCAATGAAGTCTTCCACATCGGGATGTTTAACTGAAATAGAAAGCATCAAAGCTCCACGACGTCCACCTTGAGCAACTTCACGAGTAGTGTTGGAATAACGCTCCATAAATGGGACAATACCAGTTGAGGTTAAAGCGGAGTTCTTAACAGATGAAGCTTTAGGACGAATATGAGAAAGGTCATGACCAACTCCTCCTCTTCTTTTCATAAGTTGAACTTGCTCTTGGTCAACTTTTAGAATTCCTCCGTAAGAGTCTGAATTATCACTATTCCCAATCACGAAACAATTGGAAAGAGAAACAATTTGAAAATTATTACCTATTCCACTCATAGGACTACCTTGAGGGATAATATATTTGAATTCTTTAATAAGCTGATAAATTTCATCTTCGCTCATTGGGTTAGAATACTGAGCTTCAATACGAGCAAATTCCTTAGCAAGACGTTTGTGCATATCATCTGGACTTACCTCATAAATTTCATTGCCATCCCTTAAAGCATATTTATTCATCCATACATCGGCGGCCAACGAATCTCCATTAAAATATTTTGTTGCGGCATCTAAAATTTCTTCTGTCTTATAGACTTTTGGTAAGGTTTCATTCATCTTGGGTTCTATTTTAGTGTTCTGATTATCTTCTTTTTTTAGCATAGGTTCTGTATTAAGGAGATCAGAGTTCTTCTCAGAGGTGATTTCTTCTGAGTTGCTCCCTTTCTTCTCATTGTTTTGAGGCTCAAATAAAGAAAACAAATCTTGCATGATAATTATATTAAATTTAAGTTCTGCGAAATTACAAAACTATCCAATATTGTGGAGTTAAAAACTTGCTTAAAAACCAAAAGTTTTCCACACCTCTTTGTTACTAAAATTCTAAATACCTTATCTTAAGAATTAAAGGTTGGTATATGTAATTTGAAGATAAAAAAGAGGAAGTAAAATAAATTTTTACTTTGAAAAAGGATAATCAAAGACTAATTTCTCACAATAAAAGAGTTGATAATTGTAGTTAGATAAACATTAAACAAGCTTACTATTTATAATAATAAGCTTGGGATAATTCTCAGGAGAAAATAAGTTAAACCTTTTGGATTATTGTTGAAGAAGAACTTGTTTTTCTACTGTTTCTCCAGGAATAAGTCTTACTGTAGATTTTCCATATCGAGTGTAGTTGTTTTCATCCTTTTTCTCAACATTAATATCCAAAATGGCTTCATTATCAAAGGTAAAATAAGCTTCTCCCTTACTATCTGTAGTGCCTTCTGCCCTAACGCTACCTTGTTCCTTAGAAATTACTATCTTTGCACCAGGGATGACAATTGAAGTATTAGTAACATCTTGCACTTTAACAGTTAGTCTGCATTTATTATCTTCTTTGCATCCTGAAAAGAAAGGAATTGCAAGTGCCAAGACAAGCATTAAAGAAAAAAATCTAACGATATTCTTTTTCATAAGGCTGAAATTTTGTAATATTGCGGTTTAATTAAAGTGCAAATCTAAGAAAAATAATTAATATGAATGCAAAATATTTATCAATTTTAGTCCTTTTTGCTGGACTTTTTACTTTTGGTTGTGCAAATAAATCAACTCAAAAGGAAACTAAACAAGCAGAAAACATAAGCAAAGAAACACAAAAACAAACCAAAAAGGAGAAACAAACTATGGTATTAATTAGTACATCAATGGGAGATATGAAGGCTGTTTTGTATAACGAAACACCTGCACATAGAGATAATTTCATCAAGCTTGCAAAGGAAGGCTATTTCAATGGATTGCTTTTCCATAGAGTAATTGACGGTTTTATGGTTCAAGGAGGAGATCCTGATTCAAAGAATGCTCCTAAGGGTAAACAATTGGGACAAGGTGGTCCAAGCTACACTATCCCTGCTGAATTTAACCAAAGTCTTATTCATAAGAAAGGAGCTTTGGCTGCAGCCAGAATGGGAGATAATGTAAATCCACAGAAGGCCTCTTCAGGATCACAGTTCTATATTACTCAGGGAAAGAGTTATTCTGCAGCAGAACTCCAGAATATGGAAATGAGAATGGGTAAGAAACTTAACCAAACTCAAAGAGATGCTTATACAAGTGTGGGTGGAGTTCCTTTCTTGGACTTTGAATATACTGTATTTGGAGAAGTTATTGAAGGGCTTGACGTAATTGATAAGATAGCAAAGGCTCAAAAAGATAGATTTGACCGTCCTTTGGAGGATATAAAGATGAATGTTACTATAATAGAAGAAAAATAAGATATTAGATGAAAGAAAGATTGTTAGAGGAGATAAGGAAAGTAGGGGATTTGGTTGCATCGGACTTAGCCGGTGTTGAAAATATAAGAATTGCCTACTTGGGAAAGAAAGGTTTACTTAATGATTTATTTGCAGAATTTAAAACAGTACCAGGGGAAAGCAAAAAAGAAATAGGCTTACTCTTGAATGACTTAAAGAATACTGTACAATCAAAGATAGAAGCCCTAAAGGAAGGACTTGAAGGCTCTGTAGTGGAGGCTTCTGTTAAAGATGACCTAACCAAACCTTCATCTCTTTTGGAATTAGGCTCAAGACATCCACTCTCTGTTGTAAGAAATGAAATCATTGAGATATTTTCTCGAATTGGCTTCACTGTGCAAGAGGGTCCTGAAATAGAAGACGATTGGCATGTTTTTTCAGCACTAAACTTTCCCCCAGAACATCCAGCAAGAGATATGCAAGACACATTCTTTGTTGAAACAAGAGAAGACGGAAACAATGCTGTTTTAAGAACACATACATCATCTGTTCAAGTAAGAACAATGGAAAGGGAGAAACCCCCAATCAGAATAATTGCCCCTGGAAGAGTGTTCCGTAACGAAGCAATATCAGCAAGAGCACACTGCATATTCCACCAGGTTGAGGGACTGTACATAGACAAAGGTGTATCGTTTGCAGACCTTAAACAAAACCTGTTATACTTTGCTAAAGAAATGTTTGGTGAAAGCACACAGATAAGACTTCGCCCTTCATATTTCCCATTCACCGAACCATCAGCAGAAATGGATATCTCATGTAATTTATGTGGAGGTAAAGGATGTAATATATGCAAAGGAACAGGATGGCTTGAAATTATGGGATGCGGAATGGTTGACCCAAATGTTTTGGAGGCTTCCAACATAGACTCAAAGGTATACTCAGGATTTGCATTTGGAATGGGAATAGAAAGAATTGCCATGTTGAAATATCAGGTCAAAGACTTAAGATTATATTTCGAAAACGACCTAAGATTTCTTGAACAGTTCTCATCAGCATACTAAGTCTTACCATAATATAAGTTAGTCCTATTATTATTAAACTTTGAAAAATAACACTTAATGGCTATAGTAGAGTTAGAAAACATGAGCTTCTATGCTTTTCATGGATGCTTTGAACAAGAACAGATAATTGGAACACATTTTAGGGTTGATTTGGTATTTGAATATAATTCCTCAGTGGCAGAGGAAAGCGATAGCATACAAGATGCCGTTAACTACTTAAGCGTATATCAAACCATAAAGGAATTATTCGCAACCCCATCGCATTTATTGGAAAGCCTGACAAGAAGAATATTAGATACATTAATGCAGGAGTACCCTCAAATGGAATATTGCAAGGTTAAGGTAACAAAACTTAATCCCCCATTGGGAGGAAAGCTCTATGGAGTATGTGTAACCTTAGATAAAAAACGTTAGGAAGGGAGTTCATTTTCCCAAAGCCAAGCGCTGTAGGTCATTTGGTCAAGCGTACGTTTAGCAACCCAACCAAGCTCTTCTTTAGCCAAAGTTGTGTCAGCCCAAATCTGAATTACATCACCATCACGTCTTGGTCCAATAACATAAGGGAGCTTTTCACCGGTTGTTCTCTCAAAGCTTTTGATAACATCCAGAACTGAAAAACCATTTCCCGTACCTATATTGAAATGTTCCAAAGCCTGCCTATTCTTACCCTCAAACATACGGTCAAGAGATACCACATGAGCTTCAGCAAGGTCCATTACATGAATATAATCCCTAATGCAAGTGCCGTCAGGTGTAGGGTAATCATTTCCAAATACTGTTAGCTCTTTACGTTTCCCTATTGCAGTTTGAGTAATGAAAGGCATAAGGTTATTAGGTACACCGTTAGGCAATTCACCTATCTTTGCACTTTCGTGAGCCCCAATTGGATTGAAATATCTTAAGGCAATGGCATTAATTGGCTTTACCTGAGTGGTAAAATGTAGAATGTCCTCAGCCATTTGCTTAGTGTTTCCATAAGGAGATTGAGCAAACTTGGTAGGAGTGGTTTCCTTAATGGGAAGGGAGTCAGGCTCACCATAAACAGTGCAAGAGGAAGAATGAACAATATGCTTTACGCCATACTTATCCATACAATCAAGCATATTTAATAGAATGCCAATATTGTTTTTGTAATACTCAATGGGTTTAAGGCAACTTTCACCAACAGCCTTGTAAGCCGCAAAGTTAATAATCCCTTCTATATCATTGTTAGCCTTAAACAGAGCATCACATTCCTCCATTTTGCTAAGGTCAGCCTTAATGAAATCGGGCTTAATCCCCGTTATGCTTTCAATTCTTTGGATTGAATCGATGGTAGAGTTCGATAGGTTGTCAGCAATCAAAACTCTGTATCCTTTTTCCTGAAGGGCAACTGTTGTGTGAGTGCCTATAAAGCCAGTCCCACCTGTTACCAATATCTTTTTATTACTATTTGCCATAAAAACTCATGACTTTACTGATTATAAACGCAATTGTGCTAAGGTCAAGCTCTGTGTGCATTGGAAGAGAAAGAACTTCATCACAAAGTTTCTCCGCAACACTCATATCCCCACTCTGATGAGCAATCTGAAGGAAAGCCTCTTGTTTGTGAAGTGGTATTGGATAATAAACCATTGCTGGTATACCATGCTTAGCCAAAAACTCCTTTAATTCATCCCTCTTCCCATCCAAAACCTTCAACGTGTATTGATGATAAACGTGAGTTGAAAAGGTAGATTCCTTAGGCGTAATGATTCCAGGTATATCCTTAAAAGCATAGGAGTATCTCTGGGCAGCTTCATACCTTAGCTTATTGAAAGTATTCAAATACTTAAGTTTCACATCCAAAATTGCAGCTTGAAGAGTGTCCAAACGAGAATTTACACCCAAAACCTCATGATGATATTTTACTGTTGAACCGTGATTGCATATCATCTTAAGTCTTTTAGCCAAAGTCTCATCGTTGGTAAACACCGCTCCACCATCACCATAGCAACCCAAATTCTTGGAAGGGAAGAATGAAGTGCAGCCAATGTGCCCTATAGTACCAAGCTTCTGCCTCTTACCACTGTCAAACACATAATCAGCACCAAGAGCCTGAGCATTATCTTCAACAACATAAAGGTCATATTTCTTAGCCAAAAGCATAATTTCTTCCATCTGAGAGGCTTGCCCAAAGAGATGAACAGGAATAATAGCTTTCGTATTTACAGTAATGGCTTTCTCAATGTTCTTGGCAGTAACGTTAAAGTTGTCGTAATCAACATCCACCATAACAGGACGCAATCCCAAGAGTCCAATAACCTCTGCCGAAGCAATAAAAGTAAATGAAGGAACAATAACCTCATCCCCCGTCTTAAGATTTAAAGCCATAAGAGCAACTTGCAAAGCATCCGTCCCATTGGCACAAGGCACCACGTAATTAACTCCCAAATAAGTCTTTAGATTTTCAGAAAAAGTCTCAACATGCTTGCCATTAATAAAAGCAGTGTTTTCAATAACCTCATTAATAGCAGAGTCAATCTCGGTTTTAATCCTCAAATACTGACTCTTCAAATCCACCATTTCAATTTTCTTCATCTTCTTTTCCATAATTTTAGATGTGCAAAGATAAAACAAAAACTCTTTCCGACAAAAATCAGAAAGAGTTTTAGGATAATTAATTTGAGTTTCCTTTTAAGGAGTTACTGGGTCAGTGCTAACAGTCTTTTCCTGATGACCCTTAGGGGTAACATCCACAAACATAAACTGATTGTTCTCCTTTTTGTAGGTTTTCTGAACGTCTTTTGAAGGAATGTAACGAATGTTTACCTTTTCTACATTGTCAACAGATAGTTCTTCCAAAGTGTTGGCAGCAGTAACCTTGAGTTGAATTTGGAATATACCAATCTCAGTCTCAACACTCCTACCATTTTGTGCACTCTTCCCAAGAATAATCTTAAGGTTCTTGAAAACATTGGAAACATCACCTGGAGAAAGGGAAGACAAATCAGCAATTTCCCTTTCCAACTCGTCCTTAGTCATATTTGGCTGACGAACAAGTGCAGGGAAATACTTCATACCTGGATTTGCACCGGTGGTAATCTTCTTAATAATTTGTGTAAGCCACAGCATAATTCAATAGTATTGGTTAATAAAATAGTTATTTAGTGTTTATTAGTAATAAAGCACACTGCAAAAGTATAGTAATAAAATTTAAAAACAAAATTATTTTGCAAGAATTTACAAAAAAAGTGTTTAATGGTCATAAGGAGCTTAGGGAGCTTAGGGAGTTTAAGTACTTTAATAAGATTAAGGAACTTAAAGACTTTAGGGAGCTTAAGGAGTTTAAGGAAAAGGAGGTAAATTGTTCCTAAAGCCCTTAAAGACCCTAAGCTCCTTAGTCTCCCTAAAATTAGACTTAGTCTGAGCAAAATTAGACTTAGTCTCGTTGTTTTTAGACTTAGTCTCGTTGTTTTTTAACTTAGTCTAAAAACGCTCAAATTCCGTTAAAAAACGCTCAGACTAAGTTAGAAAAAACTCCCCCTTAGACCTATGATAAGTAGATAGTATATAATGATTTACAGACTTCATAAGCAAATAGAAAACCTGAGAAAGACTCCAAAAACATCACTTTAACTAAGTCAAATGCGTTTTTTAACTTAGTCTAAATAAAATTAGACTGAGTTAAAATTAAATTAGACTAAGTCAAGAATTAATCTCCTCACTTTTTATCCTCAACTTTTCACTTTTCACTTTACCCTTTTCACTAATAAGGTATTGGCAAAAACTTATATCCTTTGGCTGAGAAATAGAAAAGGGTGTTTCGAAGGGCGTAAAGGGTGTTTCGTTTTGATTTAATTGAGTCGTGAAACAGGATAATGTCGTTGTTGGTTACGGAGTTACGGACATTTCGCCATACTCTTTGCTTTGTCAGCATTTTATTGTAATCGTAGCTTAACACGCTCCAGAGAATAATACGGTAGGACTTCTTCAAATGATAGTGCTGCTTAGGGGTAATGCGTCCGTAGGGAGGGCGAAAAAGGTTAGACTTAATCAGATTGTTTGCCCTTTCTATGTCGCTATAATATTCCTCATCGTTGGTGTTCCAGCCCTTAATGTGATGATAGGTATGGTTACCCACGCTATGACCACGCTTGAGGATTTCATCAAAAATCTCAGGATGCTTCTCAACATTCTCACCCACGCAAAAGAAAGTCGCCTTTGCATCATACTCATCCAAAAGCTCCAAAACCTCAGGCGTAACCTCCGCAACGGGACCATCATCAAAAGTTATATATAAGTTCTTCCCTTTCCCCTCAAGGCTAAACTCACATTGTTTAAAGAACGAAAACTGCAAAAGAGGGTGTATCTTAGTTAGCATAGACTTTGTTTATTTGTTCGTATTCGAAGCCTTTTGACAACAGGAAGGCAGTAGTTTTTTGTTTAATGGAGATTGGATTTTCTCCCTTAAGGCTTTCCTGTTTTTTGGTGGCGAGCTTTAGGCATAGGGCTTCATATTCTTCTTCTGAAATCTCCTCCAAGCCCTTTTGGATATTCCTTTCAGAAACTCCCATTTGGTTTAAATGATGTCGGATTTTCACTCTTCCCCACTGGTTTTGGTTAAACTTACTTTTGGAGTAAAGCTTAGCATAACGCTCCTCATTCACATAATTTTGAGAGATAAGCTCCGATAAAACAGACTCCGCCTCCTCATAGTTTAGTCCCCACTCCTTGAGTTTAAGCGAAACCTCCTTTTGATTATGCTCAGCCTTAGAGCAATAAACCTTTGCCCTGTCAAGAGCTTGCGAAGTAGTATAAACCTTATGTTTTGTCATTTAATCATGAAATAGATTTGCAAATCTACGAAATTAGAGTATTTTTGCAGGGAAATCCATTAAAATATTTTTAATGAAAAGGAGAATATACATTCTTACCATCCTTTTTCTCACAGCCTTACTCCCTTTTTCGTGCAACAAAAGCACCAAGGAGCAAGACTTTGGCGTATCTATTTCAGCCCCCAAGCTAATAGGCACCCCTGCCGAAAAATTTACCCCAGAAGAACTCCAAACACTCAGAATCTCCAACTCTCTAAGTTTTCTCTTTCTCAATCAAATATATAACTCCACCGACTCACTCTTTCCCTTCTCTTTTTCAACCTTGGGCGTACTCTCCTATATATATAATGTATCCGACACAAACTACCTCAACGTCTTTTCACAAAATTTCTCCATCTCCGACAGCCAAGCCCTAATCCAAAACATCACAAACACCCTTTCCGTAATCTCAGAAATAGACTCCACAATAAAAAAGTCCACCACCTTTTCCTTAGACAAAACCTCACAAATTCCAACCCTAACCCAAGAATTGCAAATCCCCATCCCCTATGAAGGAATGCTTAAGTCCAAACAACTCCCCTTTACTCTAAATGACTCCACACAAAGGAAAATGACCTTCTACCAAATTGCTGGCACCTTCGGACTAAGTCAAAATGAAACCGCCCTTTGTTTGGATATTCCCTTAGGCAACGGCAATTACTCCCTCCTAATCATAGAGCCAAAGGACTGGGATATAAAAACCTTTGCAAGCAATTTCACCGAAACCAAATACATGGAAATTATAGAATCCCTCACCTTCCAAAACCTCAAAGTGAGCCTACCCGAACTTTCCTTAGCTTCCAGCTTTTCCCTGCCTCTTCCCAGCATATCAGGACAAACTCCACAATCAGTCAAATCCCTTTTCCTAACCTCCAAACTCACCCTCCAAAAACCCACACGGGCATCCTTTGCTGTGGAGAAAACCGATATTGACACCAAACTCCAAGCAAATTCCAAAACAGAGCACCACCACATAAACAAACCCTTCCTCTATATCCTCAGAGGCAAGAGCTCCAATTCCATCCTCCTTTTGGGCATTTTCACAGGGCGTTAAATTCCCATTTTAAGCCCTTTACTTTTAAGCAAACTTTTTTTCCATATTTTCAGACCTTTTTCTTTGCTACTAAGAATCAATTTTATATCTTTGCCTCCTTCTAATATGAAAAAATTATACTAATATATTAATGTTTAACTTTATAAAAACGAGATGAAAGTATATCAAACATCAGAGATTAAGAACATAGCCTTGGTTGGAGGGGCTAAAAGCGGCAAGACAACCCTTGCCGAAGCAATTGCCTTTGAAGCAGGCATAATCAACCGCCGTGGAAGTGTAGAAGAAAAGAACACCATTTCCGATTACAGGGACATTGAAATAGACCGTAGGAACTCTGTTGTTGCTACAGCTCTGTTTGCAGAATATAACACTAAGAAAATAAACATTTTAGACGTACCTGGTTATTCTGACTTTCAAGGGGAATTAGTTGCGGCTTTGAATGTTGTTGAAACAGCGGTGGTTGTTATCAATTCACAGATAGGAATTGAAGTAGGAACAGAACTTGCTTTCAAGCACACAGACAAACTTCATATTCCAATTATGTTTGCCATGAATCAGCTTGACACTGAAAAAGCAGCCTTTGATGAAAAGATTAAAGAGATGAAGGATTTCTTTGGTGAAAAGATAACTATTATTCAATATCCGGTGAATGCTGGTGTTGGCTTTGACTCCTTTGTTGATTTAGTTACCAAGAAAATGTACAAATACCCAAAAGGAGGAGGAAAACCCGAAGTTACAGAAATACCAGAGAGCGAAAAAGCAAAAGCAGACCAACTCTACCTAACCTTAGTTGAAAACGCAGCAGCAGGAGCCGACGATTTAATGGAAAAATACTTCGACCAAGGAGATTTAACCATAGAAGAAGTAAGAAGAGGCTTAAAATTAGGATTAGCATCAAGAAGTGTATTTCCAGTACTTTGCTGCTCAGCAAAAGAAAACATGGGAGTAGGAAGAATGCTCGAATTCATATCAAACAATGTTCCAAGTCCAAATGAAGCAGTTGCCATCAAAACACTAACAAACGGAGAAAAAGTATCCTACGACTCCACCAAACCAACCACACTCTTTGTTTTCAAAACCTCCAACGAACAACACTTGGGAGAAATTGCCTTTATGAAAGTAATGGCAGGCGAAATAATAGAAGGAATGGACGTTCTAAATTCAAAGAACCAAAACAAAGAAAGAATATCTCAAGTTTACGCAAACTCAGGAAAGACCAGAACAAAATTAGACAAAGCCGTAGCAGGAGACATCATAAGCACAATAAAACTAAAAGACGCCAAAACAAACACAACCCTTAACTCAGCAAAAAATGCTTCCGACACAGTATCACCAATCGAATTCCCACTACCAATATACACCACTGCAGTAAAAGCACACGAAAACACCGATGACGAAAAGGTAGGAGCATTAATAAATGAGTTTTGCCAACATGACCGTTCCATGAGAGTAGAACTTTCAAGAGAACTAAAACAAACCATAATCAAAGGAATGGGAGAGTTGCATATAAACACCTTAAAGTGGTATTTTGACAACCAACACAAAATAGCAATAGAATTCCTAGCACCTAAAATCCCATATCGCGAAACCATAACAAAAAGTGCAGAAGCCTCCTACCGCCATAAGAAACAATCAGGTGGAGCAGGACAATTCGGAGAAGTATATATGTTAATCGAACCTTACTTTGACGGAATGTCCAACCAAACAAAATATCCAGTAAGAGGAACAGAAACACACGAACTCCCATGGGGAGGAAAGTTAGTCTTCAATAACTGTATCGTAGGAGGAGCAATCGATGCTCGTTTTATGCCAGCCATCCTTAAAGGAATAATGGAAAAGATTGAAGAAGGACCACTAACAGGTTCTTATGCAAGAGATATAGTTGTTAACGTATTTGATGGAAAGATGCACCCAGTTGACTCCAACGAAATGGCATTTAAGTTAGCAGGTAGAAACGCATTTAGAGAAGCCTTCAAAAATGCAGGACCAAAAATCCTTGAACCGATATACGACATGGAAGTAGAAGTACCTGGCGATATGATGGGAGGAGTTATGACCGACCTACAAGGAAGAAGAGCAATAGTAATGGGAATGGACTCTGAAGGAAGAAATCAAATCATCAAAGCACAAGTTCCCCTTGCTGAAATGTATCGCTACTCAACCTCATTATCATCACTAACCTCTGGAAGAGGATGCTATTCAATGAAATATAAAGAATATCAACAAGTACCAACAGATGTTCAAAATGCATTGTTGAAAGCATACGAAGAAGCAACAAAAGACGAAGAATAGTAATAATTGCTTTCTATGGAAAATGATTTAACTAAAGCCCAAAATATTGGAAAAGAAACTGCTCGAAAACTAAATGAGGTTGGAATAGATTTCTATGAAACTTTAGTACATTTAGGCACTGAACAAGCGTTTAGAAAGTTAAAATCAAAAGATCCAAATACCTGTATAAACCTTCTATATTCAATTGAAGGAGCTATTGAGGGCGTTAAATGGAACGCAATTCCTAAAGAAAGAAAATTAGAACTAACTGAATTTTTTAGAAATAATAGTTGATAATCGTATCAAAAACTATTAAAGGGATTCAAATATGGATCCCTTTTTTATTCATTTGTCGATAAAATTAATATTCTCATCGTATAAATAGAGTAGTTTAATCGGTTTTTACTTGTTCCTTTTATCAATAAATCAATATCTTTGCCGAAAAAATAAACAGCCATGAAAGAACAAGAAAAATGTAAATCAAATTCCAGTTTCGGAATATTTGTAGGTATAATCCTAATAAGCGGAGGATTAATTTACCTTCTTAATAATTTAGGTTATGTTGAGAAATCAATAATAGAAATAGTTATAACATTTCCTATGCTACTACTTTTACTGTCTCTTTATTGGATTTTTAGAAAACATTTCTTTTGGGGATTTTTAGGAGTATTAACATCATTGATTTTCCTAGTTCCTAAAGTATCTACCTTTTATCCTAATTTAATTACTTTCCCATTCGAAAATTTAACACTCGAAAACACAATCTTACCTATCCTATTCATTTTATTTGGAATAGCAATAATATCAAAAGTAGTTTCAAAACCAAAGAAATATGATAAGGAATATGAATTTTTTGAATCTTTAAGAGAGAATAATTTTATTCAAAAGCTATTCTCAGGAAAAAATGTTATCTTTGGCTCTTCAAAAAATATGGTTATTGCTCCATTATTTAAAGGGACAGAAATAAACACAGTGTTTGGAGGAGCAATATTAGACCTTCGCAAAACAGATATAGAAGAAGGTGAAACAATAGTTGAAGTGAATGTTGTATTTGGAGGGGTTGAAATATATGTGCCTTCTAATTGGGAGATAGTTATAAACACAACTAGTATCTTAGGAGCAACTGAGGATAAAAGATTCTATACAGATGAAAAAACATTCTCAAATAAAAAACTAATAATAAAAGGTTCCTGTATTTTTGGAGGAGTAGAAATTAAAAATTAAGACTAGAATAGAAATAGATGTTTGAAAATAAACGTACTATATTCATAATAATAGGTTTTCTTATTATATGGTCATTAATGGTTTCTTGTCTATTAGGATTCCTTACAAAAGAAAATCTATTATTCCTTTTTAGTATTAGTTTTTTAAGTTTTGGAATCTTTGCCTATCTTCTTCAGTTTTTATTAAACAAAAACTTCTTCAGGCAAGAAGAACAATGTGAAATAGAAGAAATAAAAGAAGAGAAGGACAATATTGAAGAAAAAGATTTAATTAAAGAAGAAGAATATATAGAAAGAATAAGTGTTAAAACAGGACAAAAGCTTGATGTATTAATTCTTAAAGATATTATGTTCTTTCAGTCAAATGGAGACTACGTTTCAATATATTCGAGAGAAAATGTTTACCTAAAAGAGCAAACGATGAAGTATTTTGAAAAGAATCTCCCACCAAAACAATTTATAAGAATACATCGTTGTTACATTGTAAATATTGATTTTATAAGTAGTATACAAAACTACAAGAAAAATCAGTTTAAGATTAAACTCAAAAATAACTATGAATTAAAAGCAAGTCAAACTGGCTATAATTTGTTGAAGGAAAGATTATCAATTTAAGATAATCTTTTTTTATTTTATTATTAATTAGTGTGTTTCAAGATTAAATAAATTTTTAATCAGTTTGATAATCCAATATTTTAACAGTTAAAAGAGTTTAAATAGTCAAATTTTTAAAGAGATATTTAGTGATATTATTTTTTTATCGTATTTTTGTCGATTGTAATTTTAAAGAAACCTAAGTTTAAATTATTATGTCAATTATTATTTACTCTGTTTTGGTGTTAGTTTTAACCGGTGTAATATCTGCCGTTATTCTTTATTTTGTAGCTCAAAAATTCAAAATTGTTGAAGATCCCCGTATTGATTTGGTTGTTGAAAAGCTTCCAGGTGCAAATTGTGGTGGATGCGGTTTTGCAGGATGTCGTTCACTTGCTGAAGCAATTGTAAAAGCTGAATCACTTGAAACTTTACGTTGTCCAGTAGGAGGAGATAAAGTAAGTAAAGAAATTGCAAATCTATTGGGATTGGAAGCTGTTGAAGCAGATCCTCAGGTTGCAGTTATTCGTTGTAATGGTGGAAAAATAAATACAACATCGAAAGTACAATATGAAGGAGTTCAAGATTGTTTGTATGCTCACCTTAATATGTCTTCTGAAGGAGGTTGCCCTAATGGTTGTTTAGGTTTGGGGAATTGTGTAGGTGTTTGTGCATTTGATGCTATAAAAATTGACTCAAAAAGTGGATTACCAGTTGTTGATGAAGAAAAATGTGTTGCATGTGGACTTTGTGTTAAAACTTGTCCAAGACATGTAATTGAATTAAGAAACAAAGGAATTAAAAATAGAAGAGTTTTTGTTAGCTGTGTCAATACTGAAAAAGGTGCACTTGCAAAGAAAAATTGTAATGTATCCTGTATTGGTTGTGGAAAATGTGAAAAGGTTTGTGAATTTGATGCAATTAAAATAGAAAATAATTTAGCATACATTGATTTCAATAAATGCAGGTTATGTCGCAAATGTGTTCAAGAATGTCCTACTGGAGCAATTCAGGAAGTTAATTTCCCTCCAAGAAAGGAAAAATCAACTGTTGAACAGACTGAAACAATTCAAAATTAATTTAGAAGCATAAATGACCATGAAAACATTCAATAAAGGTGGAGTTCACCCTCAAGAAAATAAATTATCTAATGATTCTGCAATAGAAGTTTTTCCACTACCTAAACAAGCAGTTGTTTTTGTTTCTCAACATTTGGGAGCACCCTCAACTTTGGTTGTTCAAAAAGGAGATAAGGTTAAAGTAGGACAGCTAATAGCAAAAGCAGAACAGTTTATTTGTGCTAATACTCATTCTCCATATTCAGGAACTGTTACAAAAATAGATCTTGCTGCTGATTTTACTGGGTATAAAAAACTTGCTGTATATATTGATGTAGAAGGAGATGAATGGATGGAGGGAATTGATACATCTAATGATATTATTAGAGATATTAAACTTGATTCTGCTCAAATTATTGATAAAATAAAAGAAATGGGAATTGTTGGCTTAGGTGGAGCAGCTTTTCCAACCCATATTAAATACATGCTTCCTCAAGGAAAGAAAGCAGACTATTTAATTATTAATGCTGTTGAATGTGAACCATATCTTACTTCTGACTACAGGCTTATGAAAGAAAAAGCTGAAGAAAGTTTGATAGGAATTGAAATATTGAAAAAAACATTAAATGTTGATAAAGCATTTGTAGGTATTGAAGCAAATAAACCAGATGCAATTGAACATTTTACTCAATTATCAAAAAATTATAAAGGAATAGATATTGTTCCATTAAAAACAAAATATCCACAAGGAGCTGAAAAACAATTGATTTATGCTCTTACCAAAAGACAGGTTCCAAGTGGAAAACTTCCAATAGAAGTTGGTTGTGTTGTAAATAATATTGGTACTGCACAAGCTGTTTATAATGCTGTTCAAAAGAACATGCCATTAGTTCAAAACATTCTTACTTTAACAGGGAAGAATGTAAAACAAAGGAAAAATTTATTGGTTAGAGTAGGAACACCACTTCAATCTGTAATTGATTATTGTGGAGGATTACCTGAAGATACTGGCAAAATCATAAGTGGAGGACCAATGATGGGAAAAGCCATTTCTGATCTTTCCGCTCCAACTGTAAAAACAACTTCTGCACTTCTTTTAATGTCAAAAAAAGAATCTTCTCGTAAAGAAGAAACAAATTGTTTGCGTTGTGGAAAATGTGTAAAAGTTTGTCCAATGGGATTAGAACCAATAAAAATTGCTCAATTAGCAGAAAATCGACTTTGGGAAGATACTGAAAAAGCTTATGCTATGGATTGTATTGAATGTGGTTCATGCCACTTTACATGTCCTGCAGGAAGACCATTATTAGATTTAATGCGAGTTTCAAAAAATCATATCGGAGATTTAAGACGTCAAAGAGCACAAAGATAAATTTCAAATTTCAAGATTTATAATGAAATCAGTTAAACATATACTTTTTCTTTGTTTTACTTTTTGTTTTGCAAGTGTTTTTGCTCAACAGGGAGGAAAAGAAATATATGTTGATAAGGTAAACGATTTCATTTTAACTTATCCTGACGAATGGGATTTGGAACAGGGACAAGATGGAGAAATAACAATATATCCTCCTTTTTCAAAGGAAGTTGATGAAGAGAGCTATTCTGAAGAAAATGATGATTCAGATTTAAATGAAAATGAATTAGAACAGATTTTTGAAGAAAAGATACAATTTACTCCAAGTCGTTGGGATGGTGGAGATTTGGAAGAATTTGTGGAAAAGAATTTTCTATCAGCAAATTTGTCAGAGTTTTTTGATGGATTTACAATTGCAAAAGAAGGTAAGGAAAAAATTTATGGAAATGATGCAATATGGTATATAGTAAACTTTAATGTAGGAGAAGAAAGTGCAACAAGTTATTTCTACTTTATTAAATTATACAACAGAGTTATTTCAGTATCATCATTTTGTTTGACAGAAGATTTTGAATTAAATTATAAAATAAAATACTTAGAAATTATCCGTTCAACAAAGTCTTATTTAGACTCAGTACAAAAGGATAAAAGATAAATTATAAAATAAAACATTTTAAAAATGGCATTACTAACTGTTTCAGGTTCACCTCATGTGCAAAGCAATCAAACCACAAAGAAGATAATGTGGACGGTAATAATTGCACTTTTACCAGCTTTATTGGTAAGTATATATTATTTTGGCTTAGATGCTTTAATGGTTACTTTTACCTCTGTTGTTTTTTGTGTAGGTTTTGAATGGTTAATTCAAAAATTCATCTTAAAAACTAAAACAACAATAGGAGATGGTTCAGCAATAATCACTGGAATTTTATTAGCATTCAACCTTCCAGCAAATATTCCATTATGGATTGTTGGTATTGGAGCATTAGTAGCAATTGGTGTTGCAAAAATGTCTTATGGTGGTTTAGGAAAAAATCCTTTTAATCCTGCATTAGTTGGTAGAGTATTTCTTTTTATTTCATTCCCATCAAAGGTTGCAATGAGCGAATGGCCATTACCAAAACCATTATTCTGTTCATCAGTTTCAGATGCACTTACAGGTCCTACTCCATTATTAGCAATGAAAAATGGTCAGGCAGTTGACTTGTGGAATATGTTTATTGGAGCAACAGGAGGCAGCTTGGGAGAAGTTTCTGCAATTGCACTAATAATTGGTGGTTTAATAATGCTATTCAGAAAAGTAATTACCTGGCATATTCCAGTTTCTTTCTTAACCACTGCAGGAGTTTTTGCACTTATACTTTGGCTTATTAATCCAAATGAATTTATTCACCCAGCATATCAATTATTAGCAGGAGGAATGATGCTTGGAGCAATATTTATGGCTACTGATATGGTAACTTCACCAGTAACTTATAAAGGACAATTATTATTTGGTTTTGGTTGTGGAGTTCTTACAATAATATTCCGAAGCTTTGGTCCTATGCCTGAAGGAGTTTCTTTTGCAATTTTAATAATGAATGCAGTTACTCCTTTAATTGATAAAGCATTTAAACCAAAACCTTTTGGATATTAATATTAAACTTTAATAAAGAAAAAATATAATATATGGCAAAGTTAGATTCTTCACTTAAAAACATGGTTTTATCTTTAAGCCTGATATCTTTTGTTACTTCTGCATTATTGGCTGGAGCATTTACATTGACAAAGGATCCAATAGTGAAAGCTCAAATGAAAAAACAACAAGATGCTATACAAGAAGTTTTACCAGTTAAAGATGCAACTATAGGAGAAAAGGTTGAAATTAAACTTGATGGTATGCCAGATGTATTTATTATCTATCCAGCTTTGAAAGATGGACAGTTGGCCGGAGCAGCAATTCAAACCTACTCTTATGAAGGATATGGTGGAAAGATTGAAGTAATGGTTGGTATGGATAAAGATGGAGTTGTTTCTAATTATACAATACTGTCAGCTTCTGAAACTCCAGGTTTAGGCTCAAAAACAAGTTTCTGGTTTAAGACACCAAAAGGAAATCAAGACATAAGAGGAAAAAATCCTGCAAAAGATAATTTTAATGTTAAAAAAGATGGTGGAGATTTTGATGCAATTACTGCTTCAACCATTTCATCAAGAGCTTTTCTTTCTTCAATAAGATCCGCTTTTGACGCATTTAAGAAATATAACGAACAAAAATAATCCCAATAGCCATGAATAAATTAAAAATATTATTTAACGGAATATTAAAGGAAAATCCAACATTTGTCCTTTTAATTGGAATGTGTCCAACACTTGCTACAACTACTTCTGCAATTAATGCTTTAGGAATGGGATTATCAACAGCATTTGTATTAACATGTTCAAATATAGCAATTGCTGCTTTAAAGAATTTTATTCCTGATAATGTTCGTATTCCTGCCTTTGTTATTATTATTGCTTCATTTGTAACATTAGTTCAGTTAGTAATGGAAGCTTATGTTCCTGTACTTTATGCAAGTTTAGGTATATACATCCCGTTAATTGTTGTTAACTGTATTATTCTAGCAAGAGCTGAAGCATTTGCAAATAAAAACTCTGTAATGGACTCCATGTTTGACGGATTAGGAATGGGATTAGGATTTACCTTAGCTTTAACAATATTGGGAAGTGTAAGAGAAATGCTTGGATCAGGTTCTTTTTTTAATATGAAGTTTATTGGTGATAATGATGGTATTTTAATATTTGTTTTGGCTCCAGGAGCATTCATAACTCTTGGATACATAATTGCCCTGATAAACCGTTTAAGTAGAAAGAAAAGCTAAACACAGTTGCAATAAACTATAAAATGGATGTAGAAGTATTTGTTCCATGCTGTATTGATCAGTATACTCCGCAAACTGGTGAAAATTTAATTCTCCTGCTTCAAAGTCTTGGCCATAATGTTTCCTACAACAAAGAACAAACCTGTTGCGGAAGAATCTTGTATGATAATGGCAATTGGGCTGAGGCAAAAGAAATTGGAGAAAAATTCATAAATTCTTTTGGAATAAGAAACTATATTGTAGGTTGTTCAACTTCTTGCATAGGATATGTTAAGAATAATATGAGCAAACTTTTCTACAATACTTCAAGTCATAATATTTACAAGCATATTAATGAGCATATAGTTGATATTACTGAATTCCTGGTGGATGTTGCACATACTTTGGATGTTGGTGCATATTTTCCACATAAAGTTTCAATTCACTACAACTGTCATTCTATAAACGAATATAATCTGGTTGAAGAAACCAAGCTAATTCTTCAAAATGTAAAGGGATTAGAAATAGTCAGTGCAAATACAAATAATTTCTGCTGTGGATTTGGCGGAATGTTTACCCTGTTTAATGAATCTGTATCCATGGCTTTGGCTCAAAAAAAGGTTGAACAGGCAATTTCAGAAGGAGCTGAATATATTGTAAGCACCGATCAAACCTGCCTTTTGCATATGCAATCTTACATTAAACAAAATAATATTAACCTCAAAACAATTCATTTAGTAGATTTACTGTCTAATAAAGAAGAATAACTATTATAAAATAGTAAAACCTGAAATAATATCTGTGAGCGAAGAAAAGAAAGAATATTTATGGAAAACACATCGTCCATACAACTCATATTCAAACTATTTTAAAACAATATTTGGATCAAGAGTTCAAAAACTTTCCATAGATGCAGGTTTTACCTGTCCCAATAGGGATGGAAAATTGAGTTTTGGAGGTTGCACTTTTTGTGATAATGATGCTTTCAATCCTTCATATTGTCAACCGACAAAATCAATAATTCAACAAATTGATGAAGGAATGGAGTTTCATCGTCAGAGATATCCAAAGGCAAACAAATATCTGGCTTATTTCCAACCACATTCTAATACTTATGCTTCAATTGATGAACTTAAAAAACTTTATTCTCAAGCCTTAGAACACGAAAATATAATTGGTTTGGTTATTGGAACAAGACCTGATTGTGTTGATGAAGAAAAGCTTGACTATATTGCTGAGCTTTCAAAGCAATATTATGTTATGCTGGAGTTTGGAATTGAAAGTTGTTATGATAAAACACTTGAAAGAATAAACAGAGGACATAATTTTTCTCAAACCCAGTGGGCAATATCTCAAAGCATTGAAAGAGGCATTAAAACGGGAGGTCATATAATTTTTGGCCTGCTTGGAGAAACAAAAGAACAAATGTTGGATGAGTCAAATATCCTATCCTCACTTGGTTTAACTTCAATAAAGTTTCATCAGCTTCAATTATTCAAAAATACTGCAATCTTAAAAGATTACGAACAAAATCCGCAGGATTTTCATCTTTTCCCTTTTGAAGAATACAAAGAATTTATAATTGATTTTTTAGAAAGATTAAATCCAAATATAGTTATCGAAAGGTTTTCTGCTGAAGTACCTCCTCGTTACAGAGCTCATGAAGGATGGGGCAATATTCGTAATGAAGAAGTCGTTTCTCTGATAGAAAAAAGAATGATTGAAAGAAATACATATCAAGGAAGACTTTACAAATGAAAGAAAAACTATTAGGAAAAACCTTATTGGAATTGGAAGAAGTATGTCTTCAACTCCAGTTGCCCAAGTTCACAGCAAAGCAAATTGCCGACTGGATTTATAAAAAGGGAGTTTTGGATATTGATTCAATGACAAATCTTTCATTAAAAGCTCGTCAGGCAATTTCCCAATACTATGAAGTAGGTATAATTAAACCTGTTAAGGAAGCTCTTTCAGAAGATGGGACAATAAAATATCTTTATCAATATGGAGAAAATGCATTTGTTGAAAGTGTACTGATTCCCGATAAAAAACGTCTTACACTATGTGTTTCAACTCAGGTAGGTTGTAAGATGAATTGCAGTTTCTGTTCAACAGGCAAGCAGGGATTTCTAAGAAATCTTGATTCGGGAGAAATAATTAACCTGCTTCGCAGTATTGATGAGTTCGAAGAAGTAAGCAATATTGTTTATATGGGAATGGGAGAACCATTTGACAATTATGATGAGGTTGTAAAGAGTATTGAAATATTAACATCTTCATGGGGATTTGCACTTAGCAGCAGAAGAATAACTGTTTCAACATCTGGAATAATTCCAAAAATGATTAAATTCATAAATGAAACTTCATGCCATTTGGCAATTTCAATGCATAACCCATTTCATGAAGAAAGAGTTAAAATAATGCCTGTTGAAAAGAAATATCCAATTGAACAGGTTTGTGATGAGTTGAGAAAACATAACTGGTATGGTCAAAGACGACTTACTTTTGAATATATAGTTCTGAAAGGAATAAATGATTCTTACTATCATGCCAAAGAAATATCATATCTTTTAAGAGGAATTGATGCAATGGTTAACCTTATCTATTATAATACAACACCTGAATTTCCATTTTCTTCACCTTCCCCAACAGAGATGGAGGAATTTCAAAAAGAACTAGAGCGTTTTAATCTTTCAGTAACAATTCGTCAGTCAAAAGGACAGGACATACTTGCCGCATGTGGACTTCTATCAACTAAACAATTATCTCAACCCATATAAATCTTATCCTATTATAATTCTTTGAATAGTATTAATATTAATTCTTTGCTTAATAATAAATCTTCTTTCTTAATTCTTTCTCTTTTTTTCTTAATATATATTCATACAAAATAAGAAAGAATGCTGCTAAATCTTTATCAAAACTTATAAATCAAGATGTTTTAAGGTAAAATGTACATCTATCGTTTTTAACTTAATTTAACGAGAAAAATTTATTTTAAGATAATAGACTTTAAAAGAAATTTCCATTTATGTAATTTTATACTCCAATTATAGTATAAATATTAATAATAAATATTTTTTTTCACCATGACTTTTTGCCTTACTTATGGTTAACATGTAATGTTGAAAAATATCATTGATTTTCATAGAAAGATTTTCATGAAAAATAATTAAATTATTGTATTAAAATGGAGTAAATATGAATATTTGGTTGGAAAATATTATTTATTTAAGACGTAAAATGCACAATATAATGAATTAATTAGGTTGCAGAAATATCGGATATTTAAATAATTAAGATTTCCATTTTTTATCCATTAATACTTTTTTTTTCATTTTTTTGGTTTGATAATACTTATTATATTATATTTGCAAAATAGGAGATGTAGTTAATAAATTTTTATATTAAGTATTTATTATTAAACTGATATAGTGATAACGAATTGTAAAACAGTTGTTAAAGACAAAATAATAAAAAATGCTAATTATAATTATTTAGTTAATTATATGTTTACTATTGTAGATATAAAGTCTATTTATAAAGAAAAAGAGTCATTATGAGTAAAACAGAATTTTATCCTGATCAATAATGAGGACAAATGCTCAAGAAATAAGCGGCAAATGTTCTTACCGCTTCCAAATATAAATATTAAAAGAACAGTATATTTAATAATTAATAATCAACAAAATGAATGAGAAAATTACTTTAAAGGACAAAAGCTTCGTTAAGATGTTTTCTTTCTTGGTTGTTCTTGTTATGGTTGTTTTTTGCAGTAGTAATGCATTAGCACAAATTCAAGTACGATTAAATCTGACCCCAGACCGAGTTTATAACGGTTCACAATATGGAGGATTAGAATGGAAGAATCCAAGTGCAAAGCTTGTAGATGCTGCAACAGGAGCTGAGATTCCTGTAGCAACATGTGATGTAACATCTTTTGATCCACAAACAATGGTCGCATGTAGATTTAGCGACAAGAATGCGGGTAAGAACAAGACATGTGAAGTTACAGATTTAAGCCAATTTAGTGCAGCAACACTAAATAATCCTTTGTATGTACTTGTTCCTATAACAAGTTATACACCGGTTTCATATTCTAAATTATCTTATGATCCAGTAGGTTTTAGATTAGTATCTACAACTGCTGAAATTAAGCATGCTTACCTAATAGCAACATATAATGCAGGCAATACGCTTACTAAAACTTATAATGGTAGTAATTTACTAGATGGAAATCAAATTGAATTAGCTTCAATAAGTTTAACTGGTTATGTAGCTGGAGAATCTGGATGTTATGTTAGTGAAATTACCAATGTTTATGCACCAAGTGCAAATGTTGGATTATATAATACTGCAGGAAACAAAGGTATAGTTAATGGAATAAGAATTGATGCAACAATTTCAAGTATTGCGTTTAACTATAAAATTAATTCGTTTGAAGTAAATGCTCGTATTTTGCCAAAAACAATAACTGTAAATCAAGATGCAATTAAGATTCTTGATCATCAATTTGATGGAACTAATGTTGCAACTATTGATTGGACTACAACTACAACAGATCCCAGTCTTTTATTTACAGGAGTTATTCCTGGAGATATTATTGATTTAAATAGAACAATAGGAACTGCTACTTTTTCTGATGCAATTGTTGCTAATATGAAAGAAGTAACAATTTCAGGTTTAACATTAAACAATATTGGAACATTCCCAGCAGATAACTATAATTTAATTCCTAACACTGCTTTATCTCATGGAAATATAACTAAAACAAGTTTAGATCCAACTCTAACTGTTACTGCTGCACCAGCAGTTTATGGAGCAAGACTTGCTGATTTGTCTGGAATAACAATCACACCTGCACCAGTAGGATTTGATTATAGAATTGAATGGTTATACAATGGTATTGATTCAAACAACTATCAACCTCTTGTTTCGGAAACAAGTTCTCCTTTAATTCAAGCAAGACTTATTAAACTAGAATCAACGTTTCCTTCTAACGATGATCCAAATTATAATCCAATTGTAGTCCCTGCTGATATAACAATTACTCCAAAAATTATTGTAGTTGATTTAATAGGGGCAAACAACAAAGTATATGATGGAACAACAACAGCTGTCGTAAAAACAACAAATGTTACTTATAATACTCAAGCTGATTTATTAGATGTTAAAGTTACAAGAAATGGAGTTTTAGATGACTTATCAATAGACTTTTCTCCACTTACTGCAAATTTTTCAGATGCAAATACTGGAGTTGCTAAAGTAGTTAATTTTAGTGGTACTCCATTGGAAACAGGATTAAGTGTATCGAACTATAGCATAACATATAATTCTGCAACAACAGCTGATATAACACCAGCACCGATGCTAACAATGAAGTTAAAGGATGCTGTTACATTTGCTGATATAAATTATCCAGCTAATTTTTCTAATTTAACTTCATTTGGAAATTTTGATTTTGTAGGATTTATTGGAACTGATGCAACAGCATTTGCTACTAATTTTTCTGCAGAAAATTTTCTATTTGAGTTAAAACAAGGAGTAGCTTCTGTTTCACCAACAAGTCCACAACCTGGATTATATGATGTTTATGTAAATAAAGATGGTGTAACATTAGCTGATGGAGATATTCTTACTATATCTAATCCACTAAACCAAGTAGTAATAAATAACTATGAAGGATTAAAATTCTTAAGTAGTGATAGAACTCAAAATGTAAATACTACCCCAGTTACTATTAGTTTCCCTCCTCAAGATATTACTGTATATGGATCTAAATTAAAAGATATTTTTAATTCAACTACAGCTGGAGGAGTTCAAGTTATTGATGCAGCAGCAAATGCAGATCCTGCAAAAATTCATGCAACAACAACAACTGGTCCAGTTAATGGAACATTTAAATGGATTTATCCAGATAGTATTCCAAGTGTAGCATCAGCTCCTGGAGAATATGCAGATTATATATTTATTCCTGATCCAAGTTATTTAGGAGCATATAGTGATACCATTAAAAACCTTCAACCAATATTATTAAATAAAGCAAACTTAGATCCTACATTAACTTTGGCTGTAGCTCCTGTTGTGTATGGAACCAAACTTGTTGAAATGGTTGGAACAACGATTACTCCAGCACCTGTAGGATTTAATTACAGAATTGAATGGTTATACAATGGTGTTGATTCAAACAACTATCAACCTCTTGTTTCTGAAACAGGTTCTCCTTTAATTCAAGCAAGACTTATTAAATTAGAATCTACTTTCCCTTCAAGTGACGATCCAAATTATAACTCAGCAATATTACCTGTAAACATTACAGTAAATAAGAAGGATATTGTTATAAATTTAATTGGAGCAAATAGTAAAGTATATGATGGAAATGCAAATGCAGTATTAAATACTTCAAATGTTACTTATAATACATTACCTAATTTAGTTGATGTAAAAGTTACAAGAAATGGTATTTTAGATGATTTATCTATAGATTTTTCTTCACTTACTGCAAGCTTTTCAGATGCAAATGCAGCAATTGCTAAGGTCGTAACATTTGGTGGATCTCTAAATATATCTGGATTAAGTCAATCTAACTACAATATTTCATACAATACAACAACAACAGCTGATATTTCACAAGCTCCATATGTAACGATGAAATTAAAAGATGCAGTTACTTTCCCTAATATTAATTATCCTTCTAATTTTACATATGTTCCTTCAGTATCTGATTTTGATTTTACTGGATTTATAGGAACAGATGCAACTTCATTTGGAACAAATTTTGCGACTGAAAATTTCACATATGAATTAAAAGAAGCAGGAATGGCTGTATCTTCATTAAGTCCTCAACCAGGAACATACGATGTTTTTGTAAATAAATCAGGTGTTACTATAGTAGATAATAGTACTCTAGCTTTAATAGATGTAGCTAACCAAGCAATTTTAGCTAATTATGAAGGTATAAAATATTTAACTAGTAGCAAAACTCAAATAGTTAATTCTACTCCAGTTACTATAATTTTCCCTCCTCAAGATAGAAATGAATACGGATGGACATTAAAAGAAATTTATAATGCGACTTCTGCAACAGGGGAACAAGTTATAGATGCAGCTGCTAATGCAGATCCTTTTAAAATTCATGCAACAACAACAACAGGATTTATTAATGGAACTTTCAAATGGATTAATCCTGATAGTATTCCTAATGTTACAGCATTACCTGGTGAACTAGTAAATTATATTTTTATTCCTGATCCAATTTATGCAGGAGCTTATGAAGATACAATAACCGGTAATAGCTACGTAATATTAAATAAAGCAAACTTAGCTATTACAACAGCTCCAACAACAACAACAATTTATGTTGGACAAACAGTGGGTGATGCAACTTTTACAAATCCTTCAGGACAAATTATTCATAAGAATAAACTTACTGTAGTTTATAATTCAACAACTAATCCTACAATAGGAAATTGGTCATATCTTAATCCAACAGAAACAATGACTACTGTAGGAATTTTCACTAAAGATATTCAATTTACTTTAACTGATGCAGATTTCTTAAGAAATTATAATTCCCCAGTTACATTAAATAATAGTGGAGTACAAGCAACTGCTTCAGTTTCTGTATCTCCTGCAGTAAATAATGTTAATCCTGACGGAGTAAGATTTGAGTTTGTTTATGGAACAAAAATCTCTACAGCACAAACTACTCCAATAGTTGACTTGCCAACATTTGTTCTACCTGGAAAAGCAGGAGCTTATCCAGGAACATTTACATTTGTTACAAATTCGACAGGACTTGTAGCAATGGATCCAAATACTATTCCATATAGAACTATGGCTGCAGATACTACTTTATGGGTATCATATACACCAACTGATCCAGGTTATGCTCCAGAAACTTTCTTAGTAAGAGTAAAAGTAAATCCAAAAGTATTAACTTATAATGTAGCTTCAACTAAGGTTTATGATGGAAAAGCTAATATTAGAATTAATACTTCAAACGCTGATTTAATTCCAGCAGGTCAAATAATTGATCGTAGTGGTATATTTGATGATGTAACATTTGATTCAATTATTTTTGACTTAAATACTAAGAATGTTGGAAATTATGATCAAACAAATATCCTTCCAGCAACATTATCAGGTCAACTAATAGGAGTAGATGCATACAACTATATTATAGCACCAATCCCAACTTCAGCAGTTATTTCAATAACTAAAGCAACTTTAACTGTTAATGTATCAAGTGATACAATCTCAATTAGAGAAGTATTACCTACATTTAATGTTAATTGGACAGGTTTTGTAAATAATGAAGATGTTTCAACAGCTATTACAGATAACGGACAACCATTATTTGTAGCTTATGGATTGAATCATGTAACAACTGGTGATTATGCACAAACTGTAAGTTCAGAATGGATTCAAATTCCAGCAGGAAAATATACTGCAATTGATAATAATTACACAATAATTATCCCAGATTATTCTTTAGCTATTATTGGTAATGAATTAACAGATGTATTAACAATTTTACCTGCACAAATAAAGATTATTGCTAAAAATCGTCAAAGAGTATACGGAGAAGTAACAAATCCACCATATTTTATTGATGAAGTAAACGAAGTTGCAAACCCACTTTATTACGATTTTGATGTTTATGAATATAGATCAGCTACAGATTCAGTTTTAATTTCTGAATTAGAAAAGCAAACAATGTTCTTACAAAATCCAACTATGTCTTGTGATTCTAACCAATATCGTCTTCAAGTTGGAACTTATATAATAAGATTAGCAACAAATACACAAACAAAAAAGGATATTTATGGTAATGATATTTATGAAATCATTGATCATATTAATGGAACTTTAACCGTAAATAAGGCTACTCCAAGAATAAATACACTTCCTACAACTTTAGCTACAACATTTGGAACTAAACTTTCTGAGATATCATTTGTTGGAGGTTCAGCAGTTCATCCTTACCAAGCTTCAGGATTATCTGCAGCAGGACATTTTGAATGGGATGTAGTAGATCCTAACATTATTCCAGTTTCAGGACAAGCAACCTACAAAGTAAAATATGTAGTTGATGATAGTTATAATTACAATGATGCAATTATCAATAACCAATATAATGATAGTATTAATGGATATTATAATTGGACTCCAGTTGCAAATGATCCATTAGCTGGAGCAAACTTTGAAGTTAATGTAACAATTAATCAAGTTCAACCAGTAATTATTTGGCCAACTGCATCAATATTATATTATGGACAAACATTATCAACTGCAACATTAAATAATGGTTCTACTTATAATCCAGTAGATGTTAATCCAACATTTAATTGGACAATTGCAGACCCAACAACAGTATACCCTGTTGCAGGAATGACAATGTATGAGGTATTATATACTCCATCAAATTCTAACTATATAGGATTAGCTAATGAAATTCCAGTTTATACAAACAAAACAACACCTAATTTAACAGGTGCTGCAGTTGTTGCTAATTATTCTTATGGACAAACATTATCAGCAAATCCTATTACAGCTACATTTATTAATACATATAATAATGCAACAGTAAATGGAACAATCAATTGGATAAATGGAACATTAACTCCAGTAGATGGAATGACATATCCAGCAAGATTTACACCAGCAGATCAAGCTAATTATAATTCTGTTCTAGTAAATATTCAAGTTCAGGTTAATGCAGTAGCTCCGGTTATCTCTTCTTGGCCTACAGTTTCAAGCTTAGTTTATGGACAAAGAATAGAAGATGCTACAATTTCGGGAGGTTTAGCAGTTAATCCTAACAATGTTTCAACTTCAATTAATGGAACATTTGAATGGGTGGCACCAACAACTCTCGCAATAACTGGAGCAAATGTATATGCAATGCAATTTATTCCTTCTGATGCAAGTAAATATTTACCTGTAACAGGAAATGTAAATATCTATACTCAAAAAGCAACACCAGTTGTAGAAGTTGCTCCTATAGCATCTGCAGTTTATGGATATACACTATCACAAAGACCATTAACTATTAATTCAGCTGAAAATAACGTATCTCATATTAATGGAACAGAAGTTCTTTCAGTAGCAGGTACAATTAATTGGAACACTCCAGCTGCAATACCAACAGTAAATCAAGATACATATTTAGCTACATTTACTCCAACAGAAATAGCAAACTACAATTCTGTTATAATACCAATTAGTGTAATAACAACACAAGCAACTCCAGTAGTTAATCCTTATACTGTTAATAATTATAGTAATGGACAAAAACTAAACGCTAATTCAATTAATCTATCTGCTATCCCTGCTTATAACTTAATAAATAATGCAGCAGTTGGTGGAACTATTTCTTGGAATACTCCAGATATTACTCCAGTTAATGGAAATACTTATATTGCAACATTTAGACCTAATGATGTAATAAATTATACAACAGTAATAGAATCTATTCCAGTTGTAGTTAATGCTGCTTCTCCTGTAGTTTCATGGCCAGCAGTTTCACACTTAACTTATGGACAAGAAATTAATGATGTAATCCTAACCGGAGGTTCTGCAGTTAATCCTAACGATAATAGAATGGCAGTTGCAGGTAACTTTATTTGGCAAACACCAAATGCAGTACCAGTTGTTGGAACAGCTTCATATGTTTTGAACTTTATTCCAACTGATATAACAATGCTAACTGTTTCAACATCAATTCAGATTACAACTGTTAAAGCAACACCACAAGTTACTTTAAATCCAGTAGCAACTGATACTTACGGAAAAACTTTAGCAAACAGACCATTATCTTACAATACTGCAAACAATGTTATTTCTCACAGAGCATCTGTAGAGACATTAGCAGTAGCAGGAACAATAGCTTGGAACAACAGCGCAGTTATACCAACAGTAGCAAATAATGAGTACAAAGCAACATTTACTCCAACGGATATTGCAAATTACAATACTGTACTAATAGATGTTAACGTACCAACAACCAAAGCTACACCAATAGTAGCAGCAACAGTTGCACCATACAGCTATGGACAAGCATTACCAATCAATATTCCTACATTAACATCAGCAGTTAATCCAGTAAACAATACACTTGTATTAGCAGGTGGACAAATTGTTTGGAACTCAATTGATGAATTACCTGTAACCGGATTATACGATGCAACATATTATCCATTAGATATAGATAACTATAACCCTGCACAAGTATCAATTTCAGTAACAGTGAATGCATCAGTACCATCAATTACATGGCCATCAGTTTCAAGCTTAATTTACGGACAAACTTTAGCTGATGCAGATTTAACCAATGGTTCTGCAAAGAATGTAAATAATGAAGGTATAGTAGTTGCTGGACAATTTGTATGGGTAACACCAACAACCGTTCCAGTAGCAGGTATAACACCAAATGTACTACAATTTATTCCATCAAATACAACACTATACACAACAGTTACAAATAATAACGTAAATGTATATACAGCAAAAGCAACACCACAAGTTACCTTAAATGCAGTAGCAACTGATACTTATGGAAAAACTTTAGCAAACAGACCATTGTCTTACAATACTGCAAACAATGTTATTTCACACAGAGCATCTGTAGAAACATTAGCAGTAGCAGGAACAGTAGCATGGAATAACTTAACAACAATACCAACAGTTGCAAATAATGATTACACAGCAACCTTTACTCCAACAGATATTGCAAACTACAATACAGTAACAATAAATGTTAACGTACCAACAACCAAAGCAACTCCAGTAGTTAATGGTGCATCAGTTGCAGCATATACTTACGGACAAGCTTTACCAGCTAACACAATAACTGTAGCAAGTGTTGTTAATCCAAATGACCCTACTCTTGTATTAACAGGAGGAACAATTAATTGGAATTCAATTGACGTATTTCCAGCAACAGGAACAAATGCATATGTAGCTACATATATACCATCAGTTTCAGATGTTGCAAATTACAACCCAGTTGAATTTAATGTAAATGTAACTGTTAATAAAGCAACTCCACAAGTAACTTGGCCTTCAACATCCGAAATTACTTACGGACAAACTTTATCTCAAGTTTACCTAATTGGTTCTCCACATGCAGTAAATACAAATAATAACTTAGATGTACCAGGAACATTTGTTTGGGAAAGTGCAACAACTGTAACTCCAGCAAATCCTGCAACAGCTTACAAATTAAGATTTATACCTACAGACTTAGTAAACTACTATACTGACAGTACAATGATTAATTTAGTTATCAATAAAGCAAATCCTATTGTAAATTGGGGAGACTTCTCAACTATAACTTATGGAGAAGCACTTTCTGACATATCAATAACTAACCAATCTTCAGTAAACCCTATAACAGGACTAACAGTAAGTGGTAGTTTTGCTTGGACAGATTCATCAATTGAACCTAATGTAAATAACTCTGGTTTTGTTAGAACATTTGTTCCAGTAGATGCGAACAACTATCTAACTGTAGAATCTCCACAACTACCTGTTGTAGTTAATAAAGCTAACCCTGTATTAACACAAACATCTAGTCCATACGTTATCACATACGGACAATCATTGCCAGCAATTACAGCAACAGCTGTTAATCCTAACAATAATGCTTCAGTAAATGGTAACTATGAATGGGATTATCCAGAAAATCATCAACCACAAGCAGGAACTGCATTATACCAAGTACATTTCATTCCAACAGGAATTGATGCTGAAAACTATAATATAGCACACAAAGCATTTAATGTACAAGTAAATAAAGCTAAACCTGTTTTAGTTGCACCAACAGCTTCTTCATTAGTTTACGAACAAACATTAGCTGAATCTCTACTTACTGGAGGATCTGCAATGAATGCAAATAATAATGACGCAGTAGCAGGTATATTCCAATGGACAACACCAACAACAATACCAGATGCTGGCAACAACGCTTATCCAGTTGTATTTATCCCACAAGATAAAACCAACTATGATAACTCTGACCCAATTAACGTTGTGGTTGAAGTAGCTAAAAAGCATATTGATATTGAAATTTACGACTTAGTACATATCTATGATGGCAACCAAAAAGAAGCTTCATTCAGAGATGCAGAAGGTAATGTAGATTTAACTGGAATGGTAGATGCTAAATACTTCACAGGAAATACAAACGTTGCAATTAGCACAGTAGCTCCTATAAATGAAGGATCTTATAAAGTTGTTGCTACAATTGTTCCAACTTCAAACTATGAAGGAACAGCAACAGCAATGTTAGTTATCAATAAGAATGTTGCAAGTATGACTGACCCAGCAGAACAAGTAGAAGTAGTTAATGCTATTGTTCCTGGAATGAATCAATATTTCAAGATTCGTGATTATGAACAAATGATGCCAATAAAGGTTAGAATGGTTAACTCTAATGGAAATCAAGTTTATCAATCAGATAACTATAAAAACAACTTCGATATGAGTAATCTTCCAATTGGTACTTATTTCTACGCAATAACATTTACTATAAATGGTACTGAGTACAATAAGACTGGTAGAGTAGAAGTAGTAGGAAAATAAATAATCTAATCATTTTATCTGTGAGTAGCTCCTTTGAGTTACTCACAGTGAAATGAAAGATTTAAAATTAATAATACGGACTAAATAAAAAAAATAGAGATGAAAAAAATTAATTTATTTATATTTCTAATAGTATCTTGTACCGCTGGACTATTTGCTCAGAGTGATTTTCAATACGCTCAAGTAGTAAATAATTTAGGTTGGGTCAATCCATCTTATTATGGAATGAGTAGAGATATTACTGGAACGTTCATTTATGCGAATCGTTTAAATGGACAAATGAGCTCAGAAGCATTTGATGTTCACGGAGGACTTCCATATCAAAATTTAGGATTTGGGATACAAGGTGATTTCAATAATTTTGGCTTAAGAAAACAATCAATTTTAGGTGTTGATGCAAATGTTGATCTAAAAGTATCATGTAATTCATACTTATTATTTGGTTTATTTGTAGGATATGACTTATGGAGATATTCTGGAGACGCAATCACAGATGTAGGTTTTGAAACAACAAACCCAAATGTATATATGCCAAATTATAATTCAACCAATTTGATGACATCATTTGGAGCAACATACGTTTATAAAGGTTTACGTTTAGGATCTTCATTCAGATGGAATCTTCGTAATAGAGAAAGCATAGACAACAAAAACCTATTAACCTATTACGGACATATTGATTATGAATTCTTAGTTGATAAATTTGCAATACGTCCATTAGGAATTTATATGTGGAACCAAGAGTCAGGTTCAAACACAGACTTAGGAGTAATGTTTGGATACAACAAAATTGCAAATCTTGGAGTATTATATAGAGGAACAAATAAACTAAGTCCTAAATCATTTGCAGTATTAGCTGACCTTACAATAGCTAAATCAGCAACCTTATTCTTTGACTATGAATTTGGATTATCTACATATTCAAACATCAGAACATCATGGGAACTTGGATTACGTTTCAATCTTAACAAAGCATTAAATAGAGAATCATTTGATAAGAGAGAAACGATGAGAAATTTTGCATGGTAATTTTATAACATTAAATACATAATAATATGAAAAAATATATTTTAATGGTATTTATGCTTGCTTTAGGATTGTCTTCAATCTCTGCTGAAGCTCAAAAGAGACTACCAGCAAAGAAGAGACAAGCCATCGAGCAAACCATGTATCAAATGGATTATCCAAAAGCTTTGGAAGCTGTAAATGCAGAGCTTCAAACATACCCTGAAGACTACGATTTGAATCTTTTCAAAGCAATTTGTAATTCAGCAATAAAAGAAAATAATCAAGATGCAGTTGCTTCTTATGAAAAAGCAATTTCAGTTGCAAAAACAACTTGCCAAAAGAATGAAGCAAGATACTACTTAGCTAAACATTATTGCGAGTTGGGACAAAAGGAAAAAAGCCTTGAAGTTGCAAACACAATAAAAAACGAAGGAAGACTTGATGACTGTTCTTTAGAAATGGTTGAAAAATTAGCAAAATCTGCTTGTATGACAAATTGCGATGAAGCAGCAACACAAGCACAAATTGAAAAGCTTAAAAAAGAAGCTCAAGAAAAAGAAGAAGCTAACAAAAAGAAGATAAGTGAACTTAATAAGAAAGTATCCGAATTGGAGCAAAAAGTTAAAGAAGCTCAAGCTGTAAAAGAAGATACAACTAAAAAGATTGCAGACCCTTCTAAGCCAATCTCTGCTGATGAAATCTATAAATTGCATTTTGCATTTAACAAATCAGTTTTAGACGCCGAATCAAAAGAAATATTAGATCGCTTTATTGTTTACCTAAAAGCAAACCCTGACATGAAAGTAAAATGTATTGGTCACGCTGATATGATAGGAAGTGAAGAAGCTAACTATATTATCTCAAGAGAAAGAGCAGTAAGTGCTAAGAACTATTTAACTTCAAGAGGAATTTCAAGCGATAGAATTCAAATTTCTTATGAAGGAGATAAAAAACCAGAATTAATAGATGAATTCTTAGTTAAGAAAAACCCTCAATTTAAAGTGGGAGATAACCTAACTAACGATTTCGTTAAAGGACTTACTGGAAAAAAGAAAGCAAAAGCAAATTATCTAAATAGAAGAGTTGAGTTGATAGCTACCAAATAAGCTTTAAACTTAATAACACTATAACCAAAAGTCGCTTCAATTAATTTGAAGCGACTTTTTTTTGTACTCATTTCTCAAAAATATCCCATTTTAATTACATAAAAATTTAACTTTTAAAATCTTCATTACTCCCATTTTCTTCATTTTAATACCACTTAATATATGTTTTGTCCCTAATATTTTATGAATCTTTTAATTTATAAAATGTGAAAATAATACCTATAAAATATATCCAAATTTTAACGAAATTTTAATGTCTAAAAATATGATATAAAACCCATAAAATCAATAGTATAAAAAATATATCCTTAATTTGTTATAGTATAATGCCATTATAAACTAAGTATAATGGCATTATATGAGATGTTTAATGGCATTATACTTGTAATATAATGCCATTAAACTTATATTATAATGCCATTAAATGAGATGTAAAAGAGAATTAACAATTTTTAAATAGGATTTAGTGACTTTTAATTAAGAAATAAATAGTTTTATGAGCGGTTTAATCTGTAGGAAAATAAGTTAAATCACCTTAAGAGAATATTTATAAATATTAATACTTGGGAAAAATTAATATTAAAAATTCTTAACTATATGTTTGATAGCGGAATATAATTCTTATTTTATTTTGTTAATAATTTTGACTATTATTTGTAACCTATTAATGAAATTTATTTATTACCTTTGCCAATTAAATGGCAATTGTGTCTTGTAGGTTTTACAAAATATTATATTGTTATTAATAACTACGTTAAACTGAATAGAGTAACTTCCTGAATCATTTGATAAAATTCTTAATAAAACCGTATGCTTTTAAATCAATTTTTTTAATTGATTATGAAGTTATTGTATTGTAACGCAGTAATTTTGATGACTAAAAAATTGACAACTATTTAATAATAAATGAAATCGTTCAAATGTCTGTTGATATTAATCTTTATACCAATGGTTATGTTTTCTAAAGACAGTGGTAATGTTTTCAGTAATGATATAGAACATTATTATTCAAATAATAATGATTTGTCGAATATTACTTCCTCTAATGAAGTTGGACCCAAAAAGTTCAAGAAACCAAAGAGAAAGATAAATAAGAAGAATATAGATATAGGAAACATAATTAACTTTAAAAGAAGACCAGAATTATCCAAACGTTATTATACTAAAAGAAAGAAACCAAAAAAAATACCTAATAGAACTCCATTAGCAATTAAATCAAATTTAGTTTTTGCAGCAGCTCTAACTCCCAATCTTGCACTGGAATTACCAATAAAAAAACATTTTTCAATTGAACTTTCATCAACCTATAATATATGGGATTTGAAAGGAAATGTTAAATGGAAGAACTTGATGGTTATGTCAGATTTTCGCTATTGGCCAAAAAAGAATATGGAAGGGACGTTTTATGGGCTCAATCTCAACTGGGCAAAATATAATATTGGAGGAATACCAATGCCCTATTTTGCAGAAGCTGATTATTACAGGTATGATGGTTGGACAGCAGGTGTTGGAGTGTCGGCAGGCTATATGTGGTATCTTTCAAGACATTGGAGCTTTGAAGCAAACATTGGGCTTGGAGTCAACTACACTTCATACGACAAATATCTTCAGCCAGTTTGTGGAGCCTATTGGGGTTCATTTAAAAATATTCTAATAATGCCAACAAAAATTGGCTTAAGCTTTGTGTATAAATTCAATTAATTAGTATGAAAAGAAATCTACTTTACATATTCTTATTGATAATACCATTGCTTAGTGGCTGCATAAGCGACGACTGCACCGATTGCGCTGATATGGCTTACGACACAAAAGTTAAATTGAAAGTAACTTGGCCAAGAAGTTTATCTTCCAATTCCACAAAATCAGGTAATAATGATATTTATATAAATAATTTCACATTATTTGTCTTTAATAATGACGGAACATTAAATACAGTAAAGAAAGTTAATAATCCTGCAGGAACAGGAACAATAACATTCACCACTTCTGTAAATATGAATATTACCTCAGCAGCAAATTATATCTATGCAATTGCAAACTGTGATGACCTTTTAAGCCCTTCTCCAACATCATCAATAGCAAGGCAGGTCAATGCGAATATGAATAATCTTAAAGCATATTTCGATAATAATTTATCCGTTGCAATAGATAGTATATCTGATGGTAATCAAATAGTTCTGACAGGCTACACTGATGCCATCATTCAGAGTGGCTCCAACCCATATGAATATGCAGCAACAGTTTACTTGAAACCTATAGTTTCAAAATTTGATATTAAAGTTTCAAGCACCTCAGCACCTGCCGACTATATTAACTGTATTCAGACTATTGATGTGTTTGTATTGAACTCACGAGCTAAAGCAAAACTATTCTCTCCCAATACCAATTACCCATATCTTCATGGTAAATACGAAACATTTTGGGAGCCATACCCTTATAGAAACTTTGAGTTTGCTGATACAAATAATCAAAATACTAACTTAGCAAAACAAATAACATATACTCCAGGCACTTCAACTTTTCCCACACCAGAAGTAACCATATATTCTCCCGAAAACGATATAGTCGATTCTTTAGGCAGTGGGTATAAAACATTGGTAGTCTTAAAAGTCAAGTATAAGATGAAAACAATTGAAGGAGTAGATGAAGAGTTTACCC
The DNA here is from genome assembly GCA_002423895.1 of Bacteroidales bacterium UBA5515. Classification (GTDB taxonomy): domain Bacteria; phylum Bacteroidota; class Bacteroidia; order Bacteroidales; family P3; genus UBA10566. The sequence goes on from DIOL01000012.1 coordinate 268,337, forward strand.
GTTTCCTAACTGTTCCACTTAATCCTCCAACTGATTCAATAACTCATGCACCTATTTCAACCCTTTCCAATAAAAGAGGAACAAGATATACAATTAACTTCACCCTTTCAGGCAAATACTTTGGAGCAATGTCTCCACTCTCTTCCCTAATGCAACCCTATTCTCCTTTGCCTTACAAAACAACAAAAAATTTAATATATGTTGAGCCTGAAGACTATTCAACGGTAAAAAGTAGCGTATGGAAATAAACAAATATAGTATTAACCAATAATTTATTGCTTATGAACAAAAAAGACACATAAACATTATTATTAACAAAAGAAATCGAAAATTTATTAACAAGACAAATTAAAAATTTACTAATTTAAAATTTAAACAAAATGAAAAAAATCAAACAATTCAGTTTAAAAGCAACGCTTTTAACAATCGTAGCCGCCCTAACCATAGGATTTACCGGCTGTTCAGACGAACTATCAGGCGACCAAACACAAGGAAAACCTGGGTATCTAACCGTTAATCTTAGAACACTTAAAACTAAGCAAACTAAATTTACAGGAGATAATCTACTTGACTATCAAACAGTAAAAGACTTTAATGTTTTTGTGGTTGATGGAGATAATATACTATACAGCAAATATTTTGAAGATGGCGTAGGTGGTGTAGTTTTGGTAAGTGGAGACGATACTGACCCTGTTTCTAACGATGTTTCCCTTCAAGTTGGAAACTTACCTCTATCTGCTAAGGTTGTAGTAATAGCTAACCACGGAAGTAGAATAACTGGTATAACTACACTTGCAGGCTTAAGAGCTCAGACTGTAAGCACAGTAAAGGCATTTGACCCTGCTGAAGGATTATTAATGACAGGTGAAGGAACAATAACTGCTTCTGGTCTTTCTTATACTTCAGCAGTTACTGTATCTCCTGTTTCATCAAAAATTACTGTTAAATGGAATACTACTGCAGGCTCTGATGTAGCACAATACTTTACTATTGATAGTATTTTTATTGTAAATGCTGTTCGTCAAACTACACTTCCAATTGTTGGAGGTACAACTATTACTGATTTAATTGTACCTAATCCTAAGCTTGTTTCTTCAGGTTTTAATTACACAGGACTTGCTACTCCATTAGATTATGATTTATATGCACTTAATTTAGATGCTGCAAATCTAACTACAGCAAACCCTACAGCAGGTGCTCCTTATCATTTTTATGTTGGAGAAAATTATCATAAAGATATTCCTGCAACAGCTGGTGGAGGAGCTATATATGATGCAACTACTACAAACACTACTAACGCAAATACTTTAATCCTTATTAAAGCAGTACCAAATGCAGCTGGGCAAGCAATTTATGGAGCTGCTCCAAGATACTATACCTATGCTTTAAGTAAGGCAATTGCTAATAATACTTATAACTATACTGGGACTTCTATCACAGGTTGGGATGCAACTAATGGTGGTTTTTCCACAAAAAGAAAAACTAACTATCAAGTAAACTTTACTTTAGATAACGCTGGAACAACTAATCCGTTTGTACAAGTTAGAACATTAACAGTTACAGTTACAGCTTCAGGTTGGGATGATGTAACAACAACTCCTTCTTTCTAAATCTAACATCTAAATAATTAAATAATGGAGAGTGCTCTTGGGTGCTCTTCATTATTCTAATTATTTTAAAGGTAAGAGGTAAAAGGTAAAAAGTAAAAGGTAAGAGATAAAAAGTAAGAGGTAAAAGGTAAAAACTATAAACCATAGGCACTAAACTATAAACCCTAAACAAAAGTTTTGAATAAATACATATACATATTATTACTAATTGCTGCGTTATTCGTTGGTGGTTGTTCAACCATTGAAGATGACTTAAGTGATTGTGTACAGATGAGAGTATATGTTGATTATGATGATCCTGATGATGTTGAATGGGGAAATTATTATGGAATTAAAACTCTGGACAATAGTCCAAAGGATGTAAAACTCTATATTGCCGACAAAAACAATACTCTTATTGGAGTACACTATCTAAAAACGCAAAAAGTATATGAACTCCCATATAAAGAATATGACTCTGTATATTATATAGCCGTTGTTTCCAATCATATATCAGACGATATATTCCCTAATTTTAATTTAGGAGAAAAAATAACCAATCCACTAAAGGCGAGTATTCCATTTATTACTCTAAGAGACGACACACCCTACTACGATATAAACAATATCTCTCAATCACCACACGATTTTCAAATGAAATCTGGATATATTCCAACAATAAGAAAAGATAATGAAATGGCTCCTCACTACATTTATGTTGAAAGAAAGGTTGGAGCAATTAGATGTATTATCATTGGACTTAATGCCTATCTGAATAAAGAAAATGCAGTAATTGCAGCAAAAGACTCTCCATATTCCGTCATATTTGGAGAAACACCAAAAAACATAGGTTTTGATGGACACTTTATAGAAAACTGGACAAATTATAGACTACCAATTTTAACAGAAATAAACGATACAATCACAACAGAATTTGTCAACACATTTCCTTCCTTAAACGATAGGGCAAGTGAAATAAAAATATTTAAACATAACTACCAAGTACTAAAGAAAAATGGGGCTAAGAATAATGCTGTTGTTAGAGCAGGAAAACCAATAACAGTGATTATTAATTTTAATGAAACAACATCTCCAAATGATGGAGGAATGGGAGTAACCACAGACAAATGGGATTCCGTTAATGTAGTTGCTAACTTTTAGCACACAAATAAAATAAGACAATAAATAATATCAATATATAATAATGAGGAAATCACTAATCCTAATAATTATAACCCTTATTTTTTTTATGGGGAATAATTGCTTCGCACAAACATTTAGTGGAGGGAATGGTTCAGTTGCTTTTCCTTATAGAATAAGTAATACTAATGATTTAGATGAGATTGCTTATTATGTAAATTTAACCAATTGGAGGCAAAATAGTTTTAGTGGCAAATACTTTGTAATGACTACAAACATTACTGTTAATACTTTTACTCCAATAGGAACAAGTAACGATAGGAATTTTCAAGGTAATTTTGATGGGAGAGGCTATACTCTTTCTTCTGTTAATATTTCATCAAGAAATTATGCTGGAATATTTGGATATATTTCAGGGGCTACAATTAAAAATGTAAGAATAGGAGGAGGAAGTAATATATCTTCAAATGTTAGTGGTTACACAGGAGCATTAGTTGGATATGCAGTTAATTCAACAATAGATAGTTGTAATTCAACTGTTAATCCATCTGGAAATAATGGATGTAGATTAGGTGGTTTAATTGGTTATGCTAATGGTTGTACTATTAATAATTGTAGTAGCACTGCAACTTCAAGTATAAATACTAGTCCAAATGGTTATTATGGAGGATTAGTTGGTTATGCTGATAACACAACATTTAATAGATGTTATTCAACAGCAGGTATATCAGGTAGTAATAATAGTAAGTTAGGAGGATTATTAGGATATATTACTAATAATTGCCTTATCAATGAGTGTTATTCAACAGGAATTATTAATATTAATGCTTATGGATATGTAGGGGGATTGGTTGGACAGTCTATTGGTTCACAAATTTCTAAATCATATTCAACTTCAAGCATATCAAGTAGTAATGGCTCAAATAATAGGGTAGGAGGATTGGTTGGTTCTGCAGATAATACCATAATTAGTAATTGTTATAGTAAAGCATCAATCACTAATATGAATGGCATAGGATATGTAGGAGGATTGGTTGGCGATATTGAAAATGGCACAACTATATCAAATTCTTATTCTGCACCTTTAAATTTTACAACAGGTAATGGTACGGGAGGTGCATTATATGGTTATAGTAATTCTAGTTCTAATTCTTACATTAATTCATATTATCAAGATAGTTGGGGAAATCAATCAAATGGATCTTCAAGGACACCTGCAGATATGAAAACTTTACAATTTGCTATTGATCTGAATGCTTGTCAAACAAATATTTGGAGAGGATTTACTAATAATTATCCAGTTCTTTATTGGGAAGGAACAGGAACAGATCTTCCTTCGTGTTTTGATGGTACTGGAACATTGAATGACCCCATTAGAATAAAATATGCAATTGATTTAATTAGAATTTCCAATTCAGTTGCGGGAGGCTCAACATTTTCAGGACAATATTTATTAGTAGAAAATGATATTAGCTTTACTACCAATCCTTCAAGAGATAGCTCCCAATACTTTAATCCAATAGGTAATTCGACAAATAGATTTAGTGGGAATTTTAGTGGTGGAGGTCATAAAATATCAAATCTTACAATTAATTCAGGAACTTATGTTGGTTTATTTGGATATATTTCAAGTGCAACAATTGATAGTCTTGGAATAGAAAATTTCACATTAAAATCCAATAGATTTGCTGGAGGATTATGTGCATATATTGAAAGTTCAACTATAAAAAGATGTTATTCGTTAGCTTCTCTAACAAGCCTAAATAATAGTGATGGAGATTATCCACAAATTGGAGGGTTAATAGGTTGTTCAAATAATTCTACAATTATTAATTGCTACGCAAGAGTTAGTATTGTTCATGGGACAACTCTAACATATTATTATAATCCTTCTTATGGAGGGTTAATTGGGCAAATAGCAAATGTGAATGGTTCAACTATAACAAATTGTTATTCTGCTCCAATATCTTTACCAAGTACAAATAGTAATCGTCGTGATGTAGGTTCTTTGCTTGGTTATTGTAATAGTGGATACTTAAGTAACCTTAATTTCAGCAATTCATATTACTTAAATATAGCAGATGAGACGTCAGCAACCTCTAATTATGGCACAGTAAAGGATTCTATTGAAATGAAATCAGGTTGTTTTGCTGCTACTTTAAATTACGGTCAAAGTCCTATTGTATGGTTTAAAGCGAAAAGTCAAGTTAATCAAGGTTATCCTGTTTTATCTTGGCAAAAACTCAGTAATAATCTTTCTGCTGGTTTTGAAGGGAATTGCTTGGGAGTTACTTATGCTGGTGGGACTCAAACTACACAATATAAAATAAGATATGTAAAAGATTTAATTTACATGTCCAATATGGTTAGAAATGATACAAATTATTATAATAAGTATTTCCAATTTCAAAATGATATAAACTATAATAATGGAGTTATTGATAGTTCAAGTTTATTTAATCCAATAGGAGATAGTAATAATAATTGTTTTAGTGGTAATATTGATGGGAATGGAAAAATAATATCCAATTTAATTATTTCAAAAAATGATAGTGTTGGATTATTTGGATGTATTAGTGGTGCAACAATTCAAAGTTTAGGAATTGCAAATAACTGTTCTTTTACCTCCAAAGTATATGGAGGTTCTTTAGTTGCTTATGCTTCCAATTCCACAATTGATAAATGTTATTCAAAGGCAAGTTTAACAGGAAATGCAGCAAATAGTAAGATAGGAGGTTTAGCTGGATATATTAATACTACTTCAATCAATAACTCTTATAGTAGAACTTCAATAACCAACTCCTCAATTGGTAGTTCTTCAGGAGGGATGGTTTGTTCAATTGATAATAATTCAACCATACTAAATAGTTATTCCTCTCCAGTTTCTTTTCCAACGGATGGGACTAGAGGAATATTGGTTGGAAGTATTGCAAATTGCACTAATCCAAGTTTAAATTCTTATTATGATTCTACATTTAATGTAAGTAGTATGACAATATTAGGAACATCGCTAACTCTTACTCAAATGAGAACATTGGACTTTGCAATGGCTTTGAATGCCTGTCAAACAAATGTTTGGAAATGGGCAAATGGTAATAATTCATTAAATAATGGACTTCCAATGCTTAATTGGGAAGGTATAGGAGAAGTTTTACCTTTTTGTGGATCTTCTGAATATCCTTTTAGAATTAGATGTGTTGCCGATTTAATTACTCTATCAAATAATGTTGCTGGAGGTATAACATATTCTGATCAATATTTAATTGTAGAAAATGATATTGATTTTATTAACGATCCAACAGGTACAGCTAATGATTTCTATCCAATTGGAAATGATATATATAGTTTTCAAGGTAATTTTAATGGAAAAGGGCATATAATTTCAAATCTCACAAAACACAGAAGTAACGATCGTATGGGATTATTTGGATCTACTTTAAATGCAAGAATAGATAGTCTCGGTATTGAGGGTTTTGTAATTTCTACAGATGATTATGGTGGAGGATTAATTGGTTATGCATCTAATACAACAATAAATAGTTGTTTTTCTTTAGCTACATTAACAGGTTATGAAGATGTTGTTCGCACCCCTGAATGGTTTTGGTATAATTATAGTTCTGATCATGCTTGGATTGGAGGATTGATAGGTAGAGCAAATAGTTGTACTATTAATAATTGTTATTCAAGATCAATAATAAATAATCAACCTAATCAATACTATCCTACATATAATTATAATGATTACTATTATAATTATTATGGTGGTTTAGTCGGTTATATAGATAATTCAACTACTATTTCAAATAGTTATTCCGCCCCTTATTCTATTTCAAATGCAGGAAATCCTCGAGGAACATTAGTTGGATATAAGAGCACTAATTCAACTGCTACTAATTCTTATTTCTCAAACGCATTAACAGGTATGGATTTAACTAACTTTGGTACAGCTAAAGATTCCCTTGAAATGAAATCAGGTTGTTTTGTTGTTAGTTTAAATGGTTCTCAACCTTCTATTGCATGGTTTAAGGCAAAGAGTCAAGTTAATTTGGGTTATCCTGTTCTATCTTGGCAAAAGTTTAGCGATAATATTACTCCTGCTGGTTTTGAAGGGAATTGTTTAGTAACAAATGATGGTTCACCTACAAACCCATATCAAGTTAAATATGTAAAAGATTTAATTTATATCTCTAATATGGTAGCTAATGATACAACTTATAATGGAGAATATTTTAAAGTGCTAAATGATATAAATTATAATAATGGAGTAATAGATAGTTCAAGTTTATTTAATCCAATTGGTGTTTATTCAAATAATAAACCGTTTAGCGGTAATTTTAATGGACAAAGGTTTGCTATTGCAAATTATAGTTTTTCAGATGTAACAAAAGATAATGTAGGTTTATTTGGATATATTAAGAATTCAACAATACAAAGATTAGGGATTAGCAATTTTAGTATAAAAGCAAGAAATAATGTTGGAGGATTAGTTGGAAATACTGATGCAAGTTCTACATTGGATACATGTTTTGTATATGGTTTTATTAGTGGAGTAAGTAATGTTGGGGGTTTGGTTGGAAATGTAATTACTGCAGCATGTAATATTAATAATTCTTTTACAAATACAACAATTGATGCTCAAACTAATGTAGGAGGAATTGCAGGAAATTTTAAAGGAGCAATTAGTAATTCTTATTCTAATTCAGAAATATATTCTTCAACTTCAGCAAATGATTATGTTGGAGGAATAATAGGTTATTCAAGCAATGCATCAAATCTTACTAATGTATATTCAGTATGTAAGATTATTCGTAATGGTACAAATACTAATTTTGGAAAGATAAAAGGAAATAATTTAGGTTCTAACACAAATTGTTATTCTCGTGATAGTGTCTTTGTAAATTATACTAATAGTAATACTACTGGTTATAATGGAATATCTAAGACCAATGCAGAATTAAGAAATCCAACTTTTGTTTCAACTTTAGGCTCTACTAATTGGAAAGCAGATTACTCTCCTGATAGAATTAATGATGGTTATCCAATTCTTAAATATCAACCCCAAGCTGTAAAGCCAAATTCATCAGGGTTATGGCCTACAACTACTGCCTCTCAAGTTGTAATTATTAAAAGTGGCGTTCAATTAAAAGCCAACTCTACTTATTTCCCTAAATGTGCTTACGTTAAGATTGAAGCAGGAGGAGAATTAAATAATACTACTAATATAAACGTATTTGGGGAATATAATAGAGAACTTTATGTTGGGAAATGGAATTTGATTGGGCTTTCAACCTATAATAGAATCCTTTCTTGTCTTTATAATTACGCTGACACTGCTTTTAAAACTTTTGTAAAAAGATTTGATTATGGAACAAATAACTGGCAAGCTTCAACAAATCCAAATATCAATACAGTAATAAATATTAATACTGCTTTTGATTATGGCGAAGGATTTTTGGTTATGCCTAATTATTCTTTGGATCAAAGTAAAACTATTAAATCAAGAATTATTTCTAAAGGAGTTTTATTTAATGACACTACTTTATCTCGTGGCAATAGTAATAATGCACTTGGTTTTATTTCCTTGGCTAATAATTATCCTGCTGGATTAAGTGCGTCTTCTTTTGTTTCATCCAATTCATCTAATATGCAGAATGGAGCTCAAGGTAGATTAATTTATGTTTATGATGCAGATAGTGGCAAATGGAATAATAATAATCAATCTATAAATCCTATTACTTCCATTAGAACTTGCGAAGGTTTCTTTATTGTGTCAAGTGGCGCTAATGGAAATTTCGGATTTAATAAAGGTCAAATGAATAATACTTCTGGAGCAAAGAATTTGATTAAAAGTGATTTGATTTATGTTCAAGCAATAGCAGATAGTAATGTTAGGGAATCCTTCCTTGAATTTAATGAAGAGGCTGATAATGCATTTGATTTTGAAGATGGATTGATGTTGTTTGGCAATAATTATAATTCTGTTGAGCCTTTCTTTACAATTCCAACTCCTGAAATTAATGATTCAACTTTGAATTTAATTAAAGATGCTTTTTCATCCTTACCATATACTACTGAATTGGATTTAAGAAGTCAGAAAAATAATGAGGTTACTCTTAATTTCTCAAATATTCCTTCCAATATTCATGTTTATTTACTTGATAGCTTGTTGCGTCATGCTCAATATCTAAACGAAGAACCAGATTATAATCTTCAAGTTAGTACTGGGGATAATGCAAAAAGGTTATATGTTTTGTTTAGTTATTATAAAGAAGATATTAATGAGTTTTTCAAACCTGAGCCTGGTGAAATAATTAAGATTTGGAATTATAATAATACTTTGAATATTGAGGGAAGGGATTTAATTAGATATGAACTTTTCGATATTCTTGGAAATAAACTTTTGGAACAAGAAATTCAAGACGATAAATTTAATACTCAATTAGATTTAGGTAGTGGAATTTATATTGTTAGAGCTTATTCCAATACAAGTTCTAACGTCAAAAAAATTAGCATAAGCAGTAAATAGCATAAATTAAAGTCTTTTTTTGAATTAATTGTCTAAAAAACAAAAAGAATAGTTTTCTTATTGTAATTTTGCAATATATTATTTGTTTTGGATATTAATTAAATCAGATTTTAATTTATGAACAAGGAAGAATTGGCTCAATATACTGCAAGCGAAGAAGATTACTCTTCATTTTTATATCAAAAACGACATTCTTGGGAAGTTAAGGTTGGCAATATTGGCATTGGAGGAAATAATCCAATCCGTATTCAATCCATGACCAATACCAACACAATGAATACAATGGATACTGTCAATCAAACTTTAAGATTGGTTGATGCTGGTTGTGAATTGGTGAGAATTACTGCCCAAGATGTTAAGACTGCTCAAAACTTATATGAGATTAGAAATGAACTTGAGAAAAGAAATTGTTTTGTTCCTCTTATAGCCGATATTCATTTCAATCCCAAAGCTGCTGAAGTTGCAGCAACCATTGTTCAAAAAGTAAGAATAAATCCAGGTAATTATTTTGAAAGAAACTCAAGCAATTCCCCATTAACCGACAAGGAATATTGTGATGAGTTGGAAAAGATTAAAGAAAGGTTATTCCCTCTTATTGAAATTTGTAAGAAGCATAATACAGCAATAAGAGTTGGAACAAATCATGGCTCTCTTTCTCAAAGAATAGTTATGAAATATGGAAATACTCCTTTTGCAATGGCAGTTTCAGCATTGGAATTTGCAAGAATAATACATTCAATGGATTTCGATTCATTAGTTTTATCTCAAAAAGCTTCAAATGTAAAGGTTATGGTTTCATCTGTTCGTTTGATGAAAGAGATGTTGGACAAAGAAGGATTGCTATATCCAATTCATCTTGGAGTAACAGAAGCAGGAAGTGGAGAAGATGGAAAGATTAAATCAGCTGTTGGAATAGGAACTTTATTGTCTTTGGGAATAGGAGATACAATAAGAGTTTCCCTAACAGAAAAACCAGAAGCAGAAATTCCTGTTGCAAAAGATATCCTTCAAGCCTCAGGAGATAGAATTTATAAGGCAGAATTTGTTTCATGCCCAACTTGCGGAAGAACAGGTTATGATTTGGAATCTGTTTTAACCAAGGTTAAAGAAAGATGCAGCCATTTGGTTGGAGTTAAGATTGGAGTTATGGGTTGCATAGTTAATGGACCAGGAGAAATGGCTGATGCAGATTATGGATATGTTGGTTCAGGAAATAAGAAAGTAAATCTTTATAGAGGAAAAGACTTAGCCTTTCAAAACATTGATGAAGAAGCCGCAATTGAAAAGCTAATAAATATGATTAAAGAAGACGGTCGTTGGATTGAAAAATAGTTGTCTTTAAGATAATACCATAATGAAAAGAATATCATTATTTTTTATTGCAATTATAGCTTTTGGGCTTTTGCCTTACTATGCTTTTTCGCAACCAATAAAAGATATTCTCACAATCAATAACGCAATTCCTTCTTGTAAATTAAAAAAGGAAAGGAAATTGGAAGTTGTAGATCATAAATACTATAAATTGGGCTATTCTGAAAAACATGAAGTGGCTGGATGGGTAGCTTATTTGCTTACTAAGGATATGGTTATTAATCAAAAATCTGGGAGAAAGAACAGGTTTAAGGAAGATAAAAAAGTTTCCACTGGTTCAGCTTCAGTTAGTGATTATAAGTATTCAGGCTATGATAAAGGACATATTTGTCCAAATGCAGATATGAGTTTTTCGCAAGAAGCTCAAGACTTAACTTTTCTAATGAGCAATATTGCACCTCAAATACATTCTTTTAATGCAGGAAAATGGAAGGAACTGGAAACAAAGGTAAGAGAATGGGCAATAGAGAACGATAGCATTATTATTATTTCAGGAGCTTTGTTTGATTCAATTATAACTACAATTGGAAAGAAAAATAAAGTATCCGTTCCATATAGATTTTATAAAGTAGTTATTGATATTTCCTATCCAAGCTATAAAGCAATTGGTTTTGTTATGGAAAATAAAAAACTAAATCAAGACTTATATAATTACAGTATGAGTTTAAGCGATTTGGAAACTTTTTCAGGAATGATATTCTTTTCGGACTTCAACCAAAAAGAGTCAATAAAGAACTTAAAGTATAATTGCAGTATTAGGGATTGGGAACGAAAAACCCTAAAGCAAAAGAATAAAACAAAGAAATGAAAATAAATAAAGAAATAAAGCATCTCAAAGAGGGTTTTAAAGGAGATTTACTTTTTGATGAACTATCCAAAATTGTTTATTCAACCGATGCATCTGCATACAGAGAAATTCCTTTTGGTGTAGCACTGCCCAAAAATAAGGAAGACATTAGAGAATTAATTGCTTTTGCCACTCAAAACAAAATAAGTATAATTCCAAGAGGAGCAGGAACTTCACTTGCAGGTCAGGTTGTTGGAAATGGTTTAGTTGTTGATGTTTCAAGATATATGAAACAAATTCTTGAACTGAACATTGAAAAAAGATGGGTCAGGGTAGAGCCAGGTGTTGTTTTGGATGAGTTGAATAACTTTTTAAAACCTTATAATTTATTCTTTGCTCCTGAAACCTCAACATCCAATCGTTGTACAATTGGTGGAATGGTGGGGAATAACAGTTGCGGTTCTCATTCTCTAGTTTATGGCTCAACACGTGATCATCTTTTGGAAGTAAAGGCTATTCTTTCAAATAATAAGGAAATAACATTTAAAAAACTATGCAAAGAAGAATTTGAAGAAAAAATAAAACTTCCAAGTTTTGAAGGAGAAATATACAGACACCTTAAAGAAAGATATTCTGATAAAGAAATTCAAAGCAAGATTGTAGATGCTTTTCCTGAAAAGGAAATCCGTAGAAGAAATAATGGATATGCCTTAGATGAGATATTTGATAATAATGTTTTAAATCCAGAGAGCAATAGGGAATTTAATATTTCCAAACTTTTTGCAGCATCTGAAGGAACTTTAGGATTTGGAATAGAGTTTAAGCTTAATCTTATGCCTCTTCCACCAAATAATAAGTCTTTAATCTGTGCACATTTCAATACTTTGGAAGATAGTTTTGATGGAAATCTAATTGCTTTAAACCATAAACCTGTTGCAGTTGAGTTAATGGATAATAATATTCTTACTTCTGCAAGCAGGAATATTCAACAAAGAAAGAATATGTTCTTTGTTGAAGGAAATCCTGAAGCAATACTTATAATTGAACTTGCTGAAGAAACTCCTGAGGCATTGGAAGAGAAGACAAATAAAATAATTGAATCTCTTAAAAAAGAAAACAAGGGTTATGCTTTCACTGTTGTTAAGGGAAATGATGTGGCTAAGGTTTGGGCTTTACGTAAGGCAGGACTTGGACTTTTAACAAATATTCCAGGAAGCTCAAAGCCAGTTTCGGTGATTGAAGACACTTCTGTTTCTCCTTCCAAACTTAGTGCCTACATTAAGGAGTTTAAACAAGTGCTTCAAAAATATAACTTATCTTGCGTTTATCATGCACATATTGCAACTGGAGAACTTCACTTGCGTCCTGTTTTAGATCTTAAAAACAAAGAAGATGTTTCTCTTTTCAGGAAAGTGAGTGTTGATGTTGCCAATTTGGTTAAAAAGTATAGAGGCAGCCTTAGTGGAGAACATGGAGATGGACGACTAAGAGGAGAGTTTATCCCTCTAATGTATGGAGAAGAGATTTATTCTCTGATGAAAGAATTAAAGCAGGTTTGGGATAAGGATAATATATTTAATAAAGGAAAGATTATCGACACTCCTCCAATGGATACTTCTTTAAGATATTCTCAATTCATTGAAGAAAATAATAAGAAAAGAATAGACTTAAACACTATTCCAACCTACTATGATTTTTCTCAGCAGAAAGGATTGCTTTCAGCTGTTGAACAGTGCAATGGAAGTGCAGATTGCAGAAAGAGTGTAGAGTTCTTAAATACAATGTGTCCATCCTATCGTGCAACAAATGATGAACGCTTTACTCCAAGAGCAAGAGCAAACGCACTGAGAGAATACTACACAAATCCAAAGAATAATAATCCTTTTGACAATCAAGAACTGTACTGGGTTTTGGATAACTGTCTTAGCTGCAAGGGATGCAAGAATGAATGCCCTTCAAATGTTGATATAGCAAAACTAAAATCGGAATTCCTTCAACACTACTATGATGTTAATGGATTGCCATTAAGAATAATACTTATCAATTACCTTACTACATTCCAAAGAATGGGGTCAATGTTCCCAAGTCTTTACAACTGGGTTATTACTAATAAGTGGACTTCTTCCAGAATTAAATATATATTGAAATTCTCTCAAAGACGTTCCTTGCCAACTTTGAATGAGAAAACACTAAGACAGTTAATTAAAAGAGAGGATGAGCTTTCAGTGTCCTACTCTCCAAAAACTAAGAAAAAGGTTTATTTCTTTGCTGATGAATTTACCAACTATCAAGACTCACATATTGGTTTCTCAGCAATCAAACTCCTAAGGTCTTTGGGTTATGAAATAGAAATTGCTCCAATCAGAGAAAGTGGAAGAATTTCCATGTCAAAAGGAATGGTAAAGAGAGCAAAACGTTTGGCTAATAAAAATCTAAAAGCTCTAAAAGGAATAATAACAGATGAAACTCCATTAGTTGGAATTGAACCTTCAACTGTTTTAAGTTTTAGAGATGAATACCCAAGCCTGATTAAGCCTAAGTTAAAATCAGAAGAAACCAATCAAGTGATAAAGAATACATTTCTTTTTGATGAATTTTTGGCTCAAGAAATAGATAATGGAAACATCACTTCGGAAGATTTCACAACCCAACCTCGCAATATTCTTCTTCATGGACACTGCCAACAAAAGGCATTAATTGGAACAGAAAATATGGAAAAGGTACTGTCTCTACCAAAGAATTATAAGGTTGAGGTTATCCCAAGTGGTTGTTGTGGAATGGCCGGAAGTTTTGGTTATGAAGCAAAGCATTATGATATGTCAATAAACATTGGAAATCAAATCCTGTTTCCTGCAATTCTGAAAGCAGATAACGAAACAATCATTTCAGCTCCAGGAACAAGTTGCAGAGAACATATCAAACATTCAACCGATAGAAATGTTCTTCATCCAATTGAAGTATTGTGGAGAGCGAGGAAAGGTAAAGAATAATGAATAAGGATTAATAAATCCTGCATGACGGGAGTGAATTATCGAGACTTCTTTTCTTTTGTTATTTGGATTTCATTAATTTTTGCAAACTTTCAATTTTCGCCTGCAACTCATCAAAAGTTAATATTTCAACATCTCTACTATTACTTCTAAATAATTCAAACGAGTACATTTGTTCATTTGATAAATCTTTTGTTGAACCGATAAGAACTACACACTTTGAATTAAATGTTTCAAAAACACCTTTACTTTTTACTTTATGGGAATAAAATTCTTTTTGAAAATTGTCTCGTTGATTTAGTACTTGATTAATGCTACCTGTCATATCTTTGGTTGCGCTATATACATCTTCTCCGCGATAAGTCGAAGAATCAAGTATTTTTGTTTTATGAGTTTTGATTTCTAAAAAAGAGACATTGTCACTCAACCTATTTTTAATCAAGAAATCATTAAATTTTCCATTCTTGTTCTCAATTGTCTTCCCACCTACGTAAGCTTCTTTTCTATAAAGAATGACTGGTTGTGCAAAAATATATGAAAAAATCCAGTTATTCTCTTTTAGAAATTCTTGCCATTTTTTTTCTAAACTATTACTCTCAGCTTTAATAGCCATCAATTCTTTGTACTTTTTTAAAGTTTCTTGAATGTATTTAATGTCAATAATTTCTTTAGTCTTAGCAAGAGCTTCCTTTGTTAAAAAGTCGGTGCTTAATGATAACTTATCAAATAAATCCTTAATAGCTTTTTTGTCTTCGGCTGAGAATTCGTTAATTGTATTGCCCCAAGAAGATAATGAAGTTGCCAATGCGTTTTCAATGTATGTTTTAGTAGGCTTTGTAATTGAATTTGGAAATAAATTGTATAGATTTGTTTGTAATATAAAGTTAATTTCTTCTTTGTGCTTTTTAAAAATACTACTAAAGGCGTTTTGCAAAGTCAACAAACTAGTTTCGTTTAAGAATAGTTTTTTATTTGTATTATCAAGTTCGATTTTACCACCCTTTTCAATGATTATCTCATCAATGTCGTAATTGTCATTTATGTAATATGCAAATGGATATAAAGTTTTCGTGAAACCATAACCAAAATTTACTGACTTATTTACACCGATAGGTAATTTACCTTTAAAACCTTTGTAAGTAAATTTTTTAATAGTTTTGTATTTATCCCCACCTTCAAAGCCCCTTGGATAATGAATAGTTTTATCAATCTTTTTAAAAATTTCACTTGACAATTGTTTAATTTCTTTGTCATTATCATAATAGAAGAAAGTTTTTTTTGAAGCATCTTCTTTTTCTAAATATTCACCTTTTTTTGCTTGCATACTTTAAATTTATTTTTTGGTTTGGTTTTTTTTTTAATATTTTATCATATTCATGCAGCTCTATTTCATATCTTTATATATAAGTTTATCCTACCTGCAAATATACATAAATTTCGTATAAACCTTAATTAAATTATAAAAATATCATTAGTGTTTTTTGATTCTATTTTTTTGCTCAAAATTTCTTTGTAAAAGTCGCAAGTAGATTAAAGCAAATTAGAATCTTTTGTTATTTTGTTTTGTAACCTCTTTTAAAAGAATAAGAATAAGGTTTTTCTTCAAAATACAGATAAATGTATTAATTTTGGGGTTTGAAATTTAAAGGTATTATATCATATTTTGATTGTAGAAAAGCAATAATATAATGAATAAACTATATAAAAAAATGCTTTCATTGATTAATAAATTGATGAAAGACAGGTATCTTCCTTCATGGGTTATTATCCTGATTGATTTTGGAATTTGTGTGCTTTCAGCCTTTATTTCTGGTTTTATTCTAGGAGGAAAGGAAAAGTATTTCAATTTCCCATTGGATAATTACTCTGCAAGATTCCTTATTCTTTCAATAGTTCTAACAACAGGTTTCCTTATTCTTTTCAGAGTTGCAAAAGGAGTTATTCGCTATTCTACTTTCAGCGATGCAATGAGAATTTTCTTTGCCGTAGTTTTCTCCTGTGCTTTAATGCTAATTATTAATGCTGTATACAAATATAATTTTGACCCTTTAGAAAAGGATTTTATTCCTAAACAACTAATTCTTATCTATTTCTTTGTTTGCTATATTGGACTTTTCCTTTTCAGAATGTTTGTTCGCTGGTTGTTTGAAAAAGCATATAAAGCTGGAATTCATATAAGCATGACCACTTCTGTAATTATTTTTGGAGCTGGAAGAACAGGAACTGCAACTGCCAACACAATGATGAGTGCTTCAAGAAAATACTATATTAAAGGTTTTTTTGATGATGAAGAATCTCTCTCTGGCAAGTCAATTATGGGTTTAAGAATTTGGGGAAAGAAAGATTTTGAAAAGATTTTAAGTTATAAGGATATTGATGAATTGGTTATTGCAACCAATAGAATTACCACTCAAAGGAAGAATGAAATTTTTGACCTTTGCTATAAAAACAAGATTAAGGTATTAACTGTTCCTCACATTAAAACTTGGACTGATGGTGAGTTGAAGGTAGAACAGATTAAGGAAATTCAAATTGAACAACTTTTAAATCGCGAAGAGATTAAGTTAAATGTCGATATAATTAGCCGTGAAATTGCTGATAAAACAGTTATGGTTACTGGTGCTGCCGGTTCAATTGGCAGTGAAATCATTCGTCAGCTTACTCGCTTCAATCCTAAGCTTATTTGTGTATTAGACCAAGCAGAAACCTCTCTTTATAATATTGAAAACGAATTAATAGATAAGTATCCAGAGGCAAAATACAAAACAATTATATGTTCTGTTCAAGACAAGGAAAGACTTGAAGATGTATTTAATCAGATTCGTCCAGATATTGTTTTTCATGCTGCTGCCTACAAACATGTTCCCATGATGGAGGCTCATCCTTATGAAGCTGTAAGGGTCAATGTGTTTGGTACAAAGAATATTGCAGACCTTTCTTCAAAGTATGGAGTAAAGAAATTTGTGATGATTTCAACAGATAAGGCTGTTAACCCAACCAATGTTATGGGTGCAACCAAACGATTTGCTGAAATCTATATTCAATCCTTAGGAAAAACATCACAAACTCAGTTCATAACAACTCGATTTGGCAATGTGCTTGGCTCCAATGGTTCTGTTATTCCCCGTTTCCGTCAGCAAATTCAAAAAGGAGGTCCTGTTACAGTAACCCATCCTGATATTATACGCTATTTTATGACAATTCCAGAAGCATGTCGTTTGGTTTTGGAAGCAGGAGTAATGGGCAAGGGTGGAGAAATATTCCTTTTTGATATGGGAGAACCTGTTAAGATTGTTGATTTGGCAAAGAGGATGATTAAACTTTCTAACCTTGAACTTGACAAAGATATTAAAATAGAATTTACAGGACTTCGCCCAGGTGAAAAACTTTATGAAGAACTTCTTAATCAAAAAGAACATTCACTTCCAACCTATCATAACAAGATTTTCGTTGCCAAAAATGAATCTTTTGAAATGGATGAGGTAATTAAATCCCTGGTTGATTTGGAACAAGAATGTCATAATCAAAGTGAGGAAGGAATTGTCAGAGTTATTAAAAGTCTTGTAACTAATTTCAAAAGTAATAACAGCCGATTTGAAAAATTAGATGCAAAGAAATAAAATTATTGACATAGCAAAGGGCATAGGGATTATGCTTGTAGTTTACACTCACACCAAGTGTTATGCTCACGATGCCATTTACATTTTTATTATGCCACTCTTCTTTGCCCTAAGTGGTTATTTCTTTAATGAAGGAAGAACCATAAAGGATAATATTAAAAACAAGTTCAACAGTCTTATTAAACCCTATATTTTCTACTTCATCTTAGTCCAATGTCTTTTTATTCTTGTCCATAAATTCTTCTATCAGGATGTTTATTTTGCATGGGGAATGTTTACCAAACCTTTTTGGGCAGTTGGTCCAATGTGGTTCTTTTGGGGACTGTTCTTTACTTCTGTTTTCTTCACGCTTATTGCCAAAATATTTAAGAAAACATACTTAATAATTCTCTTTAGCATAATCTTTAGCATAGGAGGTTATTTACTGTCTATTTATAAAATACATATCCCTCTCTATATAGACTCTGCACTAAGCATGACTGTTTTTTATGCTTTTGGATACATGCTAAGGAAGTTTAATGTTGTGGAAAAACTGAATACAAAAACCTCAATTATTGTTGGAGTTTCATCTCTTGTTATTTACTCCTTAGGTGTTGTATTCCAGATAGTAAATAATACCAAGCCAAACGAAGTTCCTCAAAACTATCCTTTGTTTTTATTAGCTGCCATGGGAGTAATTATGATTTTCCTGATAGTTTGCAGATATATAATGCGTTTCAAATTCCTTTCCAATCTCCTCAGTTTCTATGGAAAAGAATCCCTGATAATCTTTGTTTTCCATTTCTTCACCTTCTATGTCTATTACCTTTTGTTTGGTGCAGATAAAGAAAACCTGACCTACCTTCAAGGCTTTTTAATCACAATCTTTGCCTTGATACTTTCAATGATAATAGGACTATTGCAAAAGAAATACCTCCCAATCCCCAACCTTAAGGAAATGTACAAGTATTTGAAAGAAGCGCTTAAGTCTTCTCAAAAGTAAACTTTCGGTAAATCTTAATTCTGATTATATCTCTTTGTATATAAATTAATTTATTATGCAGCTTTTATATGCAATTGCATATAATTTCTTATTTTTGCAGGATAAATGTATTATAGAAGAAAAATATTATTGGCTTTATTGAGTTTGTTCGGTGGTAAACTAACCGCAAAACAACTTCAAAAATATTTGTTTTTGTTTACTCGCCTACAAGATACAAAGTCTTTTGATTTTGTACCCTACCATTATGGCTGTTTTTCATTCCAAGCTAATCAAGATATTGCTACCTTAACCACATATGGTTACTGTCAAATAACTGAAACAAAAGATGGAAGGTTTTATGAGCTTACAAAAGATGAAGATTTTATCGATACTCTAAAACCTGAAGATAAACAGAAATTAATTGAGACTAAAGATAAATTTGGTAAGTTAACTCAAACTGAATTAATTCGTCATACTTATAGAAACTATCCATATTATGCAATAAAAAGTGATATTGCAAAGAGTTTGTTAAATAGTTCCGAGCTTGAAATAATTGAACAACAAAAAAGACATTATTCAGAAAAACAACTATTTTCGATTGGATATGAAGGCATTTCGTTAGAAACATATATCAATAAATTGATAATAAACGATGTGCATGTGCTTTGCGATGTGAGAAAGAATGCATATAGTCAAAAATATGGTTTTTCAAAAAAAACTCTTGAATTAGCCTGCAAGGGTACAAATATTGGATACATTCATATCCCTGATTTAGGGATTGTATCAGATAAAAGGCAAGAGCTAAATACACAAGCAGATTATGATATCCTCTTTAACGAATACAAACAAACAACTTTAATTGATAACAATAAATCAATTCTATATATTCGAGATTTGTTGGATAAATATAAAAGAGTAGCACTTACTTGTTTTGAAAAAGACCCTAAACAATGTCATAGAACTTGTGTAGCAAATTCATTAATGCAACTGCCAAATGCTGATTATGGATTAAAAATGTTATAAATATGGCTTTAACTCGTATTTTAATTTCAGTAAAAACCTATCCTACACTATCTGCCACATACGATGAATTAGTTTGTACCGCAGGTTTTAGAGAGGATGGTTCTTGGATAAGAATTTATCCAGTCCCTTACAGAAAACTAAAATATGCAGACAGATACGAAAAATGGCAATGGATAGAAATAGATATTGTCCGCAACACAAGAGATTTTAGAAAAGAGAGTTATAGACCTACCGATTTAGAAAAAGAAATTATAATAGGTGACTCTATCCCCACAATTAAAAATTGGAAACTTCGTAAAGACATTGCTTTGAAAAATGTTTATACCAATATGTCAGAACTTATTCAAGAAGCAAAAGATGAAACTATTGGTACATCATTAGCTGTTCTTAAGCCGAAAAAAGTTTTGGATTTTATTTGGGAGCCTTGTGAAAGAGAATGGGATAAGAAAAAGCTTGACGCAATAATAGCTAAACAAGCTCAGGGAAGTTTGTTCGACAATGAAGAAACAAAAAAGATATTTAAGATAGCAAAGAAAGTACCTTATAAATTTTCTTATGTATTTACCACCGATGACGATAAAGAACGTACTCTAATGGTAGAAGATTGGGAATTAGGAGAATTGTTCTGGAAATATGATAATGAAGAATTGGCATGCCAAAAAGTAAAAGAAAAATATTTTGACTATATGGTAAATAAATGTGATTTACATTTCTTTCTTGGCACAACTCAAAAATTTCATAATGTAGGACCTAACCCATTTATTATAATTGGTTTGTTTTATCCTCAAAAAGAAGACGAATCCCAACTTTCTCTATTTTAATCATTTTTTACTATTACCAATTCTTATAAGTTTATACTAGACAAGAAATTAAAAAAGGGAAGTAGAAATTACTCTTACTCCCCTTTAGATTCCGAAAACCAATTCTCTAACTACGGAGTTGGAGTTTCGTTTCCAGTTTTTGACTGCAATCCCTTGATGTCTATATCAATGATTGTGGCCTTAGTTTCCCTAAGCTTCTTGTAGAACCTTTGAGAAGGACGGAAACGTACATACTTCCTTGTGATGGTTTCTGCAGTTACGTCCTCTAAGATATCAACAGCTTTGGCTGTGATTTTGAAATAAAATTTCCCTAAATCACCTAACTCAACAGGATTTCCCTGAAGAATTTGCCAAGTTACAACTGTTTCAAGTTGTCTTAGGGTTGCGAGAATATCACCAGCTGATAGTGATGATGTCTCTGAAATCATTTGAGCTATTTCCTCAAATCCCACTGTTTCGTTATGAAATATCCTTCCAAGGAATTTCTCACCCGGTGTGGAGCCGGTTCGGATGTTGCGTTTAACGCGAACTACTCTGACCATATTTTTAATATTTAATGTTTAATATTCGATTAAATTTAATTGAGCTCAAATTAAAATATAACTTAATTATAAATTAAAATAATTTCAATTTATAAATATTATATACCAAAAAATAAAAATGTTTCAGTATTCAGGTGATTTTTTGGATCTTTTTTTCAAATAATTTTTATTTCATTGATTAGCTGACACTTTCTTTACTTTTATTTTTTACTTTTCCTTATTTTACTTTCAATATTTGCCTTCTATCTGTATATTTTTTCAACCTATTATTTAAACTAAATCCTCCTTCAAAAAGGACTTAGTTCTTACCCCTCAAGGACTAAGTCCTTTTTTAGCTTACTTAATTACCTAATATGCTAATAGTTACAAACCTCATTTTATCACTCCTAATCAATCAATTAAATATTCTTTAATAAAACATTTGATGTATAAAAAAGTATTAACTTTGAAGCTAGTAATAAACACTGATAGGATATCTTATAAAAGAATATTCAATATGAAAAGACCTAAATTAGATTTGAATAGAAATAGCAAAATTGATGCTAAACAAGCTTTTGAAAAATTAATCCCTTTTATTGATATTAGAGAACATATAATTGATTTTCTGGCAGGTGCAATTGATTTCGCAGATACGTTGAATAGCAATAATTGGAATGTAAATTTAGATAAAAATGAAAAATTCATTCGTTTTAATGTTGGACAAGAGTATTGTATTGAAATATCAAAACAGGATATATTAATTATTTGTGATCGAACAACTTTAAAGTCATACATAAATACCAAGTCAATACCTATTATTTTTAGAGGACATATTGGAAAAGAAAGAGTAGATTCTATAAATATTGATGAAGTCCCAAATTGTTTATCGAAGACTAAAAATAGCGTTGGATGCATTATTAAAACATCAGATATTCCAAATTATTTAAATCTATTCATACAAAGCAACCGTGATTTTATTAAATCAGCAATAAACACTAATTTAATGCCCCAAATGAGAGAAGCTCATTCCAAAGGTGTTATTGAATATATAAATAATGAATATAATAAGAATATTTCTAATCCTATTTATGCGAAAACGAATTTAAAAACTTTATCACAATTTCTTGAGGAAGAAAATAGGATAATTAAAAAAGCTCAAAGGCTTAGCTCTGAGAAAAGAAGGGAATTATTATCCAAATCAAATCCAACACCAGATAAAATAACAGTAAGCCAAGTTGTATTTAAGAGAAATCAATATGTAGTGATAGAAGTTCAGGAAAGAGCAAATGGAATTTGTGAAAAATGTAGAAAGCCCGCACCTTTTAGAACAGATAATGAGGATAAACCTTATTTAGAAGTTCATCATATAATTCCGCTGGCAGAAGGAGGAGAGGATACAGTTGAAAATGCAATAGCTTTATGTCCTAATTGTCATAGACATGCTCATTATGGAAAAAATACATTTAAAATATAAAATAGCATGATAAATCTGTTTGTTATCCCTTTAATACTATATTATCTTTATATTTAATTAATGCATTATATTGATTAATACTTGACTCTAATAAATCAGAAAAAGACCTATACATATCTAATAAAATATGGAATGTTTTACATGGGCATAAGGTGAAATTATGGAATGTATTCTCTTCATTTATTCTATTTCTTTTTAAAGTTACATTTATAAGTTGAACTTGGGATTCCTTACTTTGTTATTTTTCTAATATTATAAAAGAGAGGGATAATTCCCCCTCTCAAGTAGATAATTCTTATTGATTACTTAATTAGTCTTCTGTATTTTTGAATATAAAGAAGACATAACCAAAGTATTCTTTGTAAATATGAAATACTTCAATGAAAATAGAACATTCTTCCAAATAGCCTCCGGTATCCGACATTCTTAACTATTTAGGAGAAATAGCAGGAGAATTAACGATAGAAGATATACTACCAATATATTCTCTAAGTTCTGTATTGGGAAATAATTAGATATTGTAATAGAATATATAG
This sequence comes from Bacteroidales bacterium UBA5515, assembly GCA_002423895.1. GTDB lineage: Bacteria > Bacteroidota > Bacteroidia > Bacteroidales > P3 > UBA10566. The sequence continues at coordinate 291,696 of DIOL01000012.1, forward strand.
AGATGTTATGTATCTCTATTGCTACCTAATAAACCAATAATTTAAATAGTTCAATGATATAATATTTTTGTTTTTATCTTTCTATAATATTTTGAGGAAGTACAATTGATATATTTAAATAGCAAATCGTGATTTAAAATTATAGATGTATAAGCTATTTCTAAACCCTCATTTATATAGTTTTTTGTAGCTTTAATTAAAGAAGTCTTTTCATATTTATTCTTATGTTTTAATCCATAAAGTCTTGTATATAAGATAGATTTTCCTGTGGAAATATAGTATAGGTATAAAAGTGTTTCAACTCCAAATCGCGATTCTTTCATCCTTCCTAAAATAGGCTCAATATCTTTTTTTAAAAGTACTCTTTCTCCTGTCAATATTTTAAGGGGATTGATTTCCTTACTTAGAATATTTACTGTTGAATAACCTAAGGTCATATTGCATTTATTTCTTAAATGTTCGACTACCATTTGATAAACGTAATTATATGGAATTATTATTTGATCGGCATCAACAAAAACTATTATATCGTTTGTTGCATATTCAACTCCTACAGCCATTGCATATCCCTTACCTTTATTTTTTGGCAAATTTATATCTATTATATCAATTTGTTGTTTTAAGTCTTTAATTATTCCTTCTGTATTATCAGTGGAGCCATCATTTACTACTATAATTTCGTTAACTATTGAAAAAGTCTGAATTGAAAGAATTACATTTCTAATTGTTTTTTCTTCATTCAGTACACATATAATTGCTGTTATTTTTTCCATATTATTTTTTTAGGTTATAAACTTGTTGTTTCACCCATTGAGCCCATGCGTCTGTTGACTTTGATTTATCAAATGTGCTATATGAAATAGCTTTCCCTATTTTAACGCGTATAGTTTTATTTCTTTTGTTAAATATTTCATGTGGCAGCATTGATAATTCTATTGTTGCTTTGATTCCTAATGCTTTTCTGATGACATAAATAAAATAGAACAAATATGAGTTTTTTCCATAAAAATAAAAAGGAATAATGTCTCGCTGGTTATCAACGGCTTGTTTGATAAAGCTCTTTTTCCAATGAGAATCTTCGATTTTTCGATTTTTCACTCTCGAAACAAGTCCTGCGGGGAAATGAGTAATGGGCAAATTAGATGCAAATAGTTTTTGAAGTTCAATTGTATAGTTCTTAGGATTTGTGCCAAAAACATTTACTGCAGCAATTTTAGATTTCAAATGTGGTATTAACAAAAAAGATTCATTACCAATTGCTCTAAAATCACCATATTTTTTACCAATAGTATATGTAAAAATTAAACCATCTATAAAACCAAATGGGTGGTTTGCAACAAAAAAGCATTTACCATTCTCTGGTAAATTATCAATTCCATCTATTTCCACTTTAATATTTAATTCTTCTATTATCTTAGACAAAAAATCGATTCCTTCATAATCGGAATATTTTGTAAGAATTCTATTGATTTCTTTTTCTCTAATAAATAATTTTAAAAAGTAAATGCAATACTTAGGCATATTTAGCAATAAGGTTGACTTGCTTTTTAATATAAGTTTATTTAAGTCAATATAATCCATGCTTACTTAGTGATATTTATTAAATAATTACGAACCGCTTTATTTGCCACAAATTCTCCATATTTGATTAATTCGTCGGCTCTATGGAAATCAAAAGTACTTGCTCTGTTGCTTGGAATATTAATTAAAATGTCTGGTTTATATTTCTCAATATTTAGTTCTGCAATTTTATGTACCATATAAGAAGAAGAGGTTGTAAGAAGAGAAATATAACCTATGCTCCTTTTGTTACCTGTTGCAATGAGCCTTGATAACTTATCTGCCATATTTTTTAAATTATAATTATTTTGAGGTGAATTTAATAAATTATTCTCTTCAATAAAACTTTCTTTCTCCCCATACAAATTCACAACAACAAGAATGTCATTCGATTGACGAATAACATGCTCTATAGGAATAGGATTTAAAACACCTCCATCAACAAGTATTGTATTTTTATACATTACAGGTGTAAAAACCGCAGGTATTGCTATCGATGCACGTATAGCTTCGTAATAACTTCCTTTTTCAAAAACTATAGACTTTTCATTTAGAATGTCAGTTGCAATAGCAGTAAAAGGGATATTCATATCTTCAATATTCATATCTGGGATAAAGTCTTTCATTTTTTCTAAAACCCTTTCTCCCTTTAAAAGACCTTGGTTTTTGATAGAAATATCCATAAGCCCCCATATTGCTTTTCTATCTAATGTTTTAACCCATTGGCTATAATTATCTAATTTACCCATTGCATAAAGGCCACCTATCATGGCACCTATAGAAGAACCACTAATGGATGTTATCTTAAATCCATTGTTTTCAAGGGCTTTAATTACTCCTATCTCGGCTAAACCTCTTGCTCCTCCACTTGATAAAACTAAAGCTATATTTTTATTTGTATTCATGTAATTGAAATTTTTCTGGATATTTTGCTGTAACATTTTTATACATATTATTTATTTGTTGTATCACTAAGTTTATATCTTGTCGAGAATCAATAATTCCTTTTATCTCAATTTCTTTTTTCTTATAATCTATACTTGCTACTATAATGGGTACATTTGCTCGAGATGCCATATAATAAAAACCTTTATCCCATTTATTCGTTTTTGCCAATTTCCCCTCAGGAGAAAGAACTACATGCATAAATTTATCTTCTTTGAGTATTTTGGTTACTTTTATGATTGCATTTTCTCCTTTAACTCCTCTAACAGGAATGGATCCATACCATTTCATTAACAAATTCATTGGAAAATAAAACAACTCTTTTTTGGATAAAAAGATATGGTTTATTCCATATTCATTTATTGCTAACTTTCCATATAATGCATCAAAATAACTTGTATGAGGTGCAAAAATCACAATAGAACTATTTATATAATTTGGAAAGTTATCCTTAATCTCCCAACCTAAAATATATTCAAGAACAAATCCCGATATTGTCTTTGTTGTTTTTTTCACCTTAATTATTTTTATCACGTTCGTCTGCAAACTTAAGTAATTGTAAACCATCCTTAATATTGGATATTAAAAGAATTAGTGTTGAAAAAGAGGCAAAGTAAACAAATGTTCCATTAAATATTACTTCAATAATTAGTACCAAACATATTATTAATCTAACTTCCGTTGGTCCAAGCAGACCTGAATCAATAGAATATTTGTTTGTTATTTTGTATCTTAAAAGTGTAATTATCATTTCTAAAGCATACATTACAATAAAACCATATCCAATTAATTCCCATTGAGAGCCAAGATAAAGAATAAAACCAATCCCTATTGCGGTAATACCAATCCAATCAATCATTATATCAAGACAAAATCCATACCATTTTCTTGGTTTTGATCTATAGTAAGCCAAACGACCATCAAGAGAATCTCCAAACCAATTAATAAAACATCCAACTATCCCAAGTAATAGAAAGTTTGAGTTAATGAAAGCCCCTAAAACAAAACTGAGTCCAACTATCAAATTACCAACTAAACCTATGACTGATAAGATATTTGAACTTATGCATGGAGGAATACATTGGACTAAAAACGCAATTGCCTTTTGTTCATATTTTCTTGTAATATTGGTTCTTTCTCTATCTTTAGCAATTACTTTAAGTACATTGTCTAATAATTCTTTATTTTTCTTCATATATATTTATAATATTATTATGCCTATTTAAAATTTAATTTTCATTATGCAACGAATGACATATTCTTTTTTTATTCATTCCTTTTATTCTGAACTTAGTAAAATAGATTATTGCTCTAAAGTACAATATAAATAAAACAATCATTAATGGAATAAATATATTATCAGTAAATATAGTTGATAATATTATTCCTATTATAGAAATAAAAATAGAAGATGTTAGTGTTATTAATGTGCTTGTTTGATGACATGCTCCTGTTCTAATAAGTAAATGATGTATGTGCGATTTATCCGGATTAAATGGAGATTTTCCTTTTTTTATTCGAGCACAAAATACTCTTAATGTGTCTGCAAGTGGGATAAAGAAAAGAAGAACAATAACACCTATCTTTGATTTAATCTCAAAGCCAAGTATATTAATATCACTACCATAACTTCCATTATATTGTATTGCTGCAATCATTACTGAAGCTAATATCATTCCTATTGAAAGCGATCCTGTATCGCCCATAAATATCCTTGAAGGCTCCCAATTGAAATGAAGGAATCCTAAAATAGCTCCTATTATAGAAACACAAACAGACGACCAAAAGAATACATTTCCAAAACAATTTTTACAATAACCATCTGGCACCAAAAATGAAAAGAAAATAAGTATAGGAATAAATACTGCTAAAGCTATTACTGATGCTTGTCCATCAATTCCATCAATCAAATTAAATGTATTAATAACAACAATATAGAAAAATATTGTTCCGATATAACTAAACCAAATTGATGTTTCATAAAATCCTAAGAAACCATAGAAATTGTCTAATCTTAATCCCATTTTACAAAAGAATAAAATAAAAGCTACTTCGATTAGTAATTTGTTTCTAGCTCTTAATGGATTTAAATCATCCATAATCCCGACAATTACAATACATAAAATTACATTTATGTAATATAATGCGAGCTCAATAGATACACCTCTTGTAATAGAAGGAAGAGCAAATATATATGAAATTAAAAATCCAAAGAAAATCACAACTCCTCCCAAATTATTTTTTTTATTCTTATGAATCTTCCTCCCTCCTGACACGTCAAAAATTTCGTATTTCGACATTAATTTAATAAAAACGGGCATAAAAATAAGCACCAACAGTAGAGATATAAAAAAACAATAAAACAGTGTCATAATGAATTATTATCTTTTTACAACTTGAGTCATAAGCTCTGCTTCCGCAACAAGCCTATCTCCAACATAAGCTTTTCCTTTCATCTTAAAAATACCTCTACGCATTGGTTCTTTTAAATACAACTTAGTAATTAAGATATCACCAGGAAAAACTTTTCTTCGGAATCTAACTCCATCTATTCTTAATAAATATGCTTTATATTTTTCAGGATTAGGATAATTCTTTAATAATAAAATCCCTCCTGTTTGCCCTAAAGCCTCAACTATTAATACTCCTGGCATAACTGGTTCTGAAGGAAAATGTCCATTGAAAAAATCTTCATTCCCAGTAATATTCTTTACCCCTATTACATAATCTTCATCTACTTCAACAATTTTATCAACTAGAAGCATTGGGAAACGATGGGGTAAAATTGTTTTAATATCGTTAATTGTATAAACTGGTTTTTTGTTAGGATCGTAATGAGGTATTCCTTGTAAATTTTCCATAATCACTTTCTTTAATTGTTTTGTAATACTTATTTATAACTTATACTTCAATGGTTGATAGGGTACAATATCATTTTTGCAGAATAATTATACTAATAACGTTTTGTAGTCAGTTTTCACAAAAAAAATTATGATAACCCTTTAGTCAAAATTCCGATTAAACTTTCAAAATAAGGGGAATAGTGTTTGTATTTATCTTGAAGAAAAAAAGGAACTTCAAGTCCATATGAAACCATAATAAACATATCCAATAAAATGTCTATATCTTTAATTGGTGAAAATTCTCTTTTTTCAACACCATTTGAAATTATAGTCTTAAGCTTGTCTTTCTCCCAAGCTTCAAGTTCTGATCTTAATTCATCAATAAAGTGAAATTGCTCATAAAAGTCAGCTTTCAAAGTTTCTTGATAATTTGTAGAAATACTCAATACCTCCATTCTTTTTATGAAATATTGTTTGATTTTTTCAGATGAACTTAATTCCTCATTGTTTACAATTTTATTTAGATGCTTTTTAAAATTTTCAATTTCTACAGATACAACTTCTTTAAATAATTCCTCTTTGCTAGCAAAATGATAATATAAAGACCCTTTCGCCTTTCTAGCAATTTTCGCAATTTCATCCATTGACGTTTTATAAAAACCAAAACGGCTAAATAATTTATCTGCAACGTTTAAAATAGATTCTCTTGTGTTATCAATACTCATACTAACTTTTTGTACTAAATCTGTTTTTCGGTGCAAAGATAATCTTTGTTTCCTAATTCACCAAATTATTATTCAATAATATTATTGAGGATTAGATATTATAATGAAAGAAGAGACTGTCTCATAAATCATATTTTACTATTATGCGATTCTTAATCAATTGATGTTCAATTATTATTTTGTAGATTTATCATTAATTTTGAATTATAAGACAGCCTCCATAAGTCTTTTCTTAATTTCAAAGACTTTTTTATTAGATAGAAGATTTATTGACTATATTTTTTATAGTCTTTCAGCATCTTACCAAAGGATTTATCTCTTTTTCTTTTCTCTTGTTCTGAGGCTGAAAAATGAAAAGCTTCCTTGCAAAGTTTTATATAGCTTTCGTAAACGCTGTTATCCAAAGTTCCATTTTGAAGTGCTTCAAGAACACTGCATCCTGGCTCATTTGTGTGAGTACAGTCTTTATATCGGCATGTTTTCTCTAAATCTGAAATATTTAAAACCGAGGATAAGGCATTTGTATTATCGGAAGTTATTCCAAATTCTCTTACTCCTGGAGAGTCTATCAATATTCCTGAATTATTAAGTAAAACCATTTCTCTTCGGGTTGAGGTGTGTCGACCTTTTCCTGTTGAATCACTTATTGAAGATGTTGCTAATATTTCTTCCCCACACAAAGCATTTATAAGAGAACTTTTGCCTACTCCAGAAGAACCTGTAAATACTATTGTTTCTCCTTGTTTTATGTATTTACGCAAATTATCTATCCTTTCTGGAAAAAGTACACTGGTTATGAAAACAGGCATATTATCTGAAAGGTGTTTTAATGAATGTTTTATTTCTTCTTCATTAAAACCTAAGTCTGCCTTAGTTAATACCAATACTGGGATTATACCTTCATCTAATATCTGAACCATAAAACGTTCTATCCTTCTTACATTGAAATTAGCGTCTAAGCTTTGAACTATAAATGCTTTATCAACATGAACAGCAATTGCCTGACGTTGAGATTCTGTGCCTGCTTTCTTTCTGTACAGGGTTTTTGTTCTTGGTAAGATATCATAAATTATTCCTTTGTCTTGGTCTGTGGGTTGAAAAATCACCCAGTCTCCAGTGCAAGGATATTCTTCAGGATTTCTTCCATATAGCATGTTTCCCGTTAATTCACACTTGAATAAACCTTCTTCTGCAATTACTTCATAGCATGTTCTATGTACTATTGACACACGACCATGTGAGAAATTATTAAATAGTGAAGACTGTTTTTGTTGGAACAATGTATTATTCCAACCATATAATGACAGGTCATTCATTGTCTTTAAAATTTAATTGCTTAATTAGTCTTGGATATTTTTGAATATAAAGAAGACATAACCAAAGTATTCTTTGTTGGTTTGGTAATATTCTATCTCTTGCTCCATTCTTTCAACAAAATCCTTAGCTGCTAAGCTGTAATTGTTTTCTTCAAGAAATGGTTGAAAACGAGTTTTTGCAATAGAATGATAATTATCAATCCAAGTGTATTCTGGTAATATGAAATGAGCTATTGGTTTATAACCACAGTCTTCAATTATCTTTAATTTTGTTGAAATCATATCTATTTCAGAAACATTTTCTGTTATAAAACTAGAATCTTTTGGTCTTTGATTGCTTAACCAGCAACATTCTGTTACTGCCATATAACCATTTGGTTTAAGGTATTGCTTCCACTCTCTTAAACCTTTTTCAAATCCTATATGATAAATTGAACCTTCAGCCCAAATTACATCAAATTCATTTGCCTTAAAAGGTAATTCACACATTGAAGCAACAAGACCGGTAACTTTATCGGTTAAATTCTTCTTTTTTATTCTGTCGTTAAGCCCTTCAATCATCTTGGGGGCTATATCAACGGCAGTAATTTCACAATCAATATTCGATGCAATAATTTCTGTTTGTTTCCCAGTACCACATCCTAAATCTGCAATCTTAAGTTTGGAAGAAGTATTATCCAAAAAGCTTAATGCTTTAAGGGTTTCCTTTTCTCCTCCAGGACCTTGAGAGCTAATGCCTGCAAAAAAGTTTATTACTAATTGAAAATCGAAATCTACTATTAATTTATTTTCTGTATTCATGATTATTTGTATTTGTCTCACAAAGGAAATTTCCTAATTATTCACTATTTGTGAGCATTAAAAATTATTTAAATAATGACTATATCCCCAAAAGAACTATTTGAGGACAACTAAAGGGAGAATCTGTTTCTTTTACAGATTCTTATAATACAATATCCGAAATAAATAAATTATTAAACATCCAATGATTTTAGACCAGCAAAATTATAAACAATAATTGAAATAACAAAATTCAAAAAAACTTTCACAATGAAATATTAAGAAATATATTCTAATATTAACTAAAAAAGAATATCTTTGCAAGTAAATATTAACTATTAAAATAAAATATCATGAGAAAGATTATTGCATTATTAGTAATTACGTTTAGCATTTTTAGTTTTTATTCTTGTAAGGAGGATAAAGATAATACTTCAACTTCAAAGCCTTATACCAATATTTCATTACAAGATGCAAAGCGATATGTTGGATTAGATTACAATTCAGTTAAATCAGAATTAGAGGCAAAAGGATTTAGATTAGGAGATTATTATCCAGAAGAAGCTAATATTTATGGATATACTAATGCTGATACTACTTTGTCATATGCTTTATTTATTAATTCATCAAATATTATTTATAGAGTAAACTATGGCAAGATGAATAAGAATATAGATAATAGCTTATCTAATTATGAATTTTGTCGAGGAGAATGTATTAATGAAGTTAATAATAGTTCTGATTTTTCTTATATGGCTACAAATAATATATTGTTTGGAGATATTTTTGATTCACAAGAAGAATTTCAAAACTATTTTAATCAAAATAAATACTCATTGTTTTATTGTTTAGAAACATGGCAATCTGACAGATACATATACGGTGTAGAATTTATCAATTTCAAAAAAGAAGAACAATTTGAAGTCAAAACAAGTAGCAATACTACCACGACACCTACAACGCCAGAAGAAGAACAAACTTACACAAACCCTTATGGAGTTGGAGTTGTATATATAGATAAATCATTAGCTCCAGAAGGAACATTTGAAAAATCAAATCTTATCCGCAGCACAGGATTTATTTACCTCCAAAAGCAATAAAGACGATAAGCGTACCACACGATGTTTTGTGATTACAAGTAACAAACTTAACAATTGAATTATTAAACGGAGTCAAATTTATATTTAAGATTATGAGAGTATTAAAAACTATCCTTTCAGGATTATTATTTATTGTATGTTTTGTTTCCTGTGATTGTATAATAGAGAAAAATGTGAAAGTGATTGATTCAGAAACAAAATTACCAATAGGAGAAGTTAAAGTAATTGTAGATTCTGATGAAGATCAATATTTTTATACAGATAGCCTTGGTCAATATTTTTTATCTCGAATTATAGGATGTAGTTGTAAATGTGCAACATTATCTTTTGAAAAAGAAGGATATAATAAAATTACACAAGAATTCAATACCTCTTCTTCTGACAACATTACTATTATGCTTTATCCTGTAAATTCTAAGGGAAATATTAAACCCTTCTAAAGATGAGTCGTTTGTTTTAGATTGTAATAGCATAGTTAAGTAAAATAAAATTCATCCACTACCAAAAACAATATAATTACTCAATACCTTACTTCTTAAATATATTTTTAAATTTGCTAATAGATTAAGGTTACTTTGAGAAAAGTCAAGTATAATTTACTCAAACAAAGAGTTAAACAATTAAAACCTTGTTTCAATAAAATGGAATAAGTACATAATTTGGAGTTGTTTTGTGCTAATAGTATATCACGTAAATATATTTACTTATTATATAATAAAAAGAAAATGAAAAGAACTATTACATTATTGCTTTTTATAGCAATTGGACTTATTTCTCAGATAAGTATGGCTGTTCCAGCCTACAAAGGATTGGTTCAACTTTCTCAACCAGATGGAACAGAAATATCTGCATATCTTTTTGGTGATGAAAGATTAAGTTGGGTCGAGTCAGAAGATAATTATACATTAATGTATAATCAACAAGGCTATCTTGAATATGCAATAAAGAACAAAGATGGAGATATGATTCCATCTGGAGTTATTGCAAAAAATCAAAGTGAACGTTCAATATCAGATATTAATTTTCTTTCAACCATTGAAAAGAAATTAAGATATTCAGAATCTCAAGTTAAAATAATGCTGCAAATGACAGAAATGTTAGATAATTCCAAAGCACAAGGAATAGATGGATTAACAATTGGAATTAGAAAACTTTTGGTTATATTGGTTCAATATTCAGATAGCATACCAGGAGAAACAAGATTTACTTACACAAGACAAGATTTTGAAAACCTGTTCAATCAAATAGGATATTCAGCAAATGGAGCAACAGGAAGTGTAAGGGATTATTTTGCAGCAAACTCATTTGGTAAATTAGACCTTCAATGTACTATAGTTGGCCCAGTTACCCTACTAAATGATAGAGCTTTTTATGGAGCTCGCACTGCAAATGATAATGATGCAAATGCTGCACAAATGATAATAGATGCTTGTTATGCAGCTGACCCAGAAGTAGATTTTAAAACTTTTGATAATGATGGTAATTTGACTGTTGACGGAGTGCATATTGTTTATGCAGGAAAAGGAGAGCATAATGGAGGTGGAAATAATGCAATTTGGGCTCATCGTTCAAAATTAAATCTTCCTTTAGTATTAGATGGAGTAAGAATTGTTGACTATTCCTGTTCATCAGAAAAAAATACAAGAAATGAAATTTCAGGAGTTGGAGTCCATTCTCATGAGTTTGGACATGTTTTAGGAGTTTTAGATTATTACGATACAAATAAAGATATAGATGGAGTTTCAAAAACTTTAGGAGATTTAGATATAATGGATGCAGGTACATATAATAACGATGAAAAAACTCCACCTTTATATAATGCTTTTACACGTGTTTACTTAGGTTGGGCATCTCCTTATGTAATTGATTCAACTATGCTTATGGATATTACTTCAATCCCTAATCAAGACACAGCCTTAATATTTAAAATCAACACTCCTAATGAAGGAGAGTATTTCATATTAGAGAATATAAATTTTTCTGGATGGAATTCCTTTTTGCATACTTCAATAAATTCTTTTAGAAATAACACTGGCACTAATAGTGCAATTAGAGCATTTCATATTGATGAATCAGCATCAGCAACTGGTTGGGGATTATCTATTCCGGGAGGGAATTGCGTTAATTGTGTGGCTATAAAAAATAATGTTCTTCTAATGTCAGCAGACGGAAATTACAATGGAAATCAAACAGGACAAATAGGTAAAATGTCTTGGTATTATACCAATATGGCAAATATGTTATATCCTGGTTCGCAAAATATAACCTCATTAACCGATACAACAACAACCAACTTAAAATCTTGGGGAAATCAAAACTCAAATGTTGCAATTACAAACATAACAAGACTTGCAAACGATAATATCACTTTCAAAGTCAATGGAGGAGCAGCACTTGGAGTTCAAGTACAAACATTTGCTCCTACTCAAATTACATTTACTTCTGCAAAACTTTCTGGTTCAACTCAAACTTCTTTACAAGGAGATACTACTGTAATTGAAAGAGGATTTGTATATAGCGTTGACCCTTATCCATTGGTTTCAAACAATAAATTAATTGTAGCAGGAACAATTGGGAGTTTTGACACAACACTAACAGGACTTGTAGAAGGGAAAACATACTACTACCGTGCTTATGGTATAAATGCTAATGGAGTAGCTTATGGAGAACATTTCTCTTTTATAACAAATTCAGATCCAATTAGTAATAATCTAATAGTAGATAGTAATTTTGCCGCATGTGAAACAGGCGAAATGCCAACAATACTTGGCTCTGTACCTCAAGGAGGTAGTGGAGAATATACATATCGCTGGTTGGAAAGTACAGATAATATCAATTGGACAATAACTCAAAATGCAGGAATTAGAATGGACTACACCCCTTCAACAATGGATGTACCTATGTATTTCAAAAGAGTAGTATTATCAGCCGACAAAGTTGATACTTCAGTTGCAAAATATGTTCCAATAGTACCAGTAACCGTTGTTGGAACAATAAGTAAAGAAAATGATACTATTTCAGAAAATAGTTCAACAGGACTAATAACTTTAAGTGGTCAAGTTGGAGATGTAATTGTTTGGCAAAGAAAATTTGGAACACAACAATGGGAACGAGTTGAAAACTCTGCTTTTCAAACATCTATTTCAGAAGTATTAACTCAAGAAGGAGAATATCAATATAGAGTAAGAGTAAGAAGTGGAGCATGTCCTTCCAAAAACTCTGAACCTGTAAAAATTGTTGTAGATAATATTGGATTATATGGTATAGAATTAGACCAAATCAATTTCAATATCTATCCAAACCCTTCAAAGGGCGAGTTTACCTTAGACCTTGGAACAGGAAAGAAAGTTGATATGCAAATTGTTGATATTTTAGGAAGAACAGTTTACATTAAGAATAACCTAACAGAAAGAGTTGAAATAAATGTTTCAAACATAGAAGATGGAACATATATTTTGATTTTGAAAGAAGGAGATAAAATAGTTGGTAGAAAACAATTAGTTATTACCAAGTAAACTTATCCAAAAATAGACTAAGGTTATTTGAAAATATCCTTGATATATTTTGATAAAAGCTAAGGATAATTTTACCCAAACAAAGAGTTAGAAAATTAAAACCTTGTTTCAGTAAAATGAAATAAAAAATCAAATTTGAAATTATGAGAGTTATAAAAACAATAATTTTAGGATTATTAATAGTCGTATTTTTTGTTTCTTGTGATTGTGTAGTCCACAGAAGAGGAAGAGTTTATGATTCAGAAACAAAATTACCTGTTAAAGATGTAAAAGTTCATATTGTTAATGCAAAAGAAAGAGATGAATATACAGATAGTCTGGGCTATTTTGAAGTGAGGAAACTTTCAGGAGGATTTTATTGTAATGGTGATATGACATTATCTTTTGAGAAAGATGGTTATAATAAAAGTAGCCAATTCATTGAATCGACTTCTGATAGTATTATTTACCTTACCCCTGATAAAAATAAGAAAAAAATCGAGTTGAAACCTTGGAATTGCAAGAAAAGAAATGGAAATTGTGAAGATGAATGTAATTTCTTAAGCGACTTTATTGAACATGGTAATATTAAGATTGATACAACCAAACTTAAGGATATTGAATATTATAAATCTTTTATTTTAAATTCCTTTCCAAGTGAGTACTTTGATAAAGAGAATTTTGTCTTTGGTAAATCAGTAGAAAGTATAAAGGAATATGGAAAATGCTATATTGGAGAATTTAAGTTTATTAACCATTATGGAGTAGACCAAGGAAGAGTATATGTAATGTTAAACCCTTCTAAAGATGAGGTGTATGTTTTCTATTTTTATAAAATAGTAATAGAAAAGAATTCTACTATAAAACTATACTTTAATACAAGAGGGAAAATATCTCAAAGAAATATCAAATATTCTCCAAAAGATAAGTCGTTTGTTTTAGATTGTAACAGCATCAAATAATATTAAATAAAACTCATCCACTCAAATAAACTTACATATTCAAAAATTATGAGTTTTCATGTTTTTGATTGACAGAATAAAAAAAGAGAAGCACCAATTTAGGTGCTTCTCTTTGGTTTTTGCTTTCTTTTTTTGTTATTATTTCATTATTCTTTTTTGAAAGCATTAAGGGACCCTTCCCTTTTTAATACGCTATCTTTTGAATAGCGTTGAAATTTCAGAAATACCTACTCCTGACTATGGAGCAGTAATTTCAGTTTCTGTGGTTGACGGCAATCCCTTGATGTCTAAATCAAGAAATGTCGTTTTTGTTTCCCTTAGCTTTTTGTAAAACCTTTTTGAAGGGCGGAAACGTACATACTTCCTTGTTATGGTTTCTGCAGTTACTTCCTCTAAGGTATTAACAGCTTTGGCGCTAATCTTGAAATAAAACTTTCCAAGATCACCCAACTCTACAGGATTTCCCTGCAAAAGTTGCCATGTTACAACAGTTTCCAACTGTCTTAGGGCGTTAAGGATGTCCCCAGCTGAAAGTGTAGATGTTTCTGAAATAATTTCTGCAATTTTTTCGAAACCAACAGTTTCATTGTGAAAAATCCTTGCCAACCACTTCTCACCAGGATTTGATCCTGTAGTGATTCTTCTTTTGACTTTGATTATTTTTGCCATATTATATTTATTTATGATTAATTTTCGATTAAATTTAATTGATCTCAAGTTAAAATATAACTTAATTATAATTTAAAATAATCTCAATTGTCAAATATTATATACCAAAAATTAAAAATGTTTCAGTATTATGATTTATAGAGATTTAAAATTTGCTATTTTTAATTAAAATTAATAATCCCAATTATCTAATTTTTGCCTTATCATAAAAGAAAAAAATAAACTTAGTCCTTGCATAAAATAAACTAAGTCCTTAGGGTCGGAGGACTAAGTCCTTTAGCACAGAAAACTTAGTCCTTCGGGATAAAGAACTAAGTTTATTTTTGAGATTTTTTAGCTTTTAGAATCCAGTTATTTAAGACTGCTTTTTGAATAAATTAATGATGTTTTTATTTAATAAAAGTTCAATTTTCTATTGATAAATAATAAATTAAAAAACGGTCAACTTTATTTTTTCATTTTATTAATTAAGAATGGTGCTATTTTTCCCATTATTTCTTCTATTGTTTCATCAATCATTACTTTTGTTATTTTAACTCCATCAGGATGATTGCCAAGTGAATTTTGTATTGCATTTCCGATCAATTCATTTATATGATATTTATCTTGCCTATTTAAGCCAATAGCAATGGTATGGTCAAAAGAATTTTTTATTTTTTCAAATGGTATTATTTCTTTATTAGTAAAGAAATCGAGCAAGGTATTTCTATCATAGTCTATTTTTACATCTCTTTGAATTTTTTTAGTGTTTATTAAATCAAAGAAATATGTATTTATAATGTCTGTTCCTTGATAATTGTCATTTAATAATATTAAATATTTAAATGTATTAAAGTAATCAACATAACAATACAAAATATGTTTTTCCTTTTTCCCAACTAAATGAATTACATGTGAACATTCTTCTTTATCTAAATCATAAATTTTATCTTGGTAATGCATACATACAACTTCTTTATCTTTCTCCCCTTTAATATAAGGGATGAGGTGTTTAATTTGTGAAGCATCACCTTTAGAGAAAATATAAAAATTTATTGCACACTTACATACTGCTCTAAATACCTCGTTACCTCCAATATTGTTTTGAAATTTTATAGGTGTGTCTAAATATTCTTCATGCAATTTTGCATGTTTCATGCCTTCGTCAATATCAAAATGATTGTATTTTTTTGCATAGCCATTTAATATTTCTCGTAATTCTTTTTCACTTCTAGCTATGATTGAAATATTTGTTTTATCTCCATCAGTTGTTTCATCAATTTTAGGTTTATATAGTCTTGGTTTGCCTCCTACATCAAGAAAATATTTCTCTCCAGTAGATTGGTTTTCTCCAATAATAGGTTGTGGTTTCCCCCTATGCCTATTAACCATTAATATATTTGATATATTATTGAGTTGTTTAGCAAGAATACTATCTATATTCTCACCAAATACAGAATTACAATTTTTGCAAATCAATTTTTTGGATTTAAGTCGTCCACCAGCTGCGTTGATGATTATATGTTCATCTGTTTCATTTGCAGCGGTAATTTCTGTATCACAAACATAACATTTCATAATATTGTCTTATAAATTTGCCTTATAATAATTTCGTGTAAAAAATATTATGGATATATGACCTTGTCAATATAAGGTGTAATGGGTTTGTATCTCTTATAAAATGTTTTATACACAAAGTTAATTGGTATTATTATTTATTCATTAATAACTGGTACTTCAAAAATCATTGGAACATTTGATTTTAGTGCTTTGCCTGCGATGATCGCTTGTCTAAACTTTAAGTTTGACAACATGTTTGCAATACTTTGTCCAAAATAATTAGAAAGAAAGTCGCTACTCGTTTTGTCAAACTCTTGGAATGAAATAATTGTATTACATTGTGTTAAAACTGTTTTTGACACATTTGCAGTGCGTTGAGCTATAACCAATAATCCAATATCATACTTCCTGCCTTGCAAAGCTATCTGGGCAATACTATTTAAAAGTGATTGAGAAGATTTGTCAGCAATACCAACAAAGTTCCATTCAGGGATTATTGTATGTGCCTCTTCTAAGACAATACATACTTTATGACCAAAGCATTTATCTTCTTTCGCAATTGCAAATAATGTTTTAAAAAGCTGCCTTGTGTATTCCAATATACTTGATGTGTTAGAAACATCAGGTAATTCAAATATACAAATTCTTGAATCTTTTGATTTGAGAAAATTATCGAGCGATTCTTTTAGTGTATTACGAATAAATTCATCAGCCTTTTTAAGTTTTTCTTTGTCTTGTTGATTGCCAAATTTATCCAATTCATTGGATATCCATTCAAATGTTTTATACAACTCTGCTTCTTTTATATCATCCAACATTTTTACAGGTTTTAAATCTGTAAATTTTTCCTTATATTCGCCTGTAAAATCAATGCAAATAACTTTAATTACATCATCTTTTAAATATTCTCGTATTAAATTTCTCGAAAATACTGATTTTCCTGTACCTGTAATCCCAATTATTGCTGTATGATGGGTTAATGCTAAATTCTTATTGATTATAACTGGAAAGTTTGTATTTGGTATTTGCCCAATTATTAATTCATTATCTAAGATTTCAACTTCTTTAATTTTTGATGAAATATATACTGGCGAATTGATTTCAGGTACCCATCCATATGGTTCAAATTTAACATTTTCATTATCCCACATTCCAAGTTGAATTGCTTCCCCAAAAATTAATCCTGTTTCATTTTTATTTTCTAATTGTTCAATCTTTGTAATCCCATTTATTATTTGGTAGAATACTGAAAGCTTATTTGAACCAATTTTAACTTCTAATAATTGTCCTTCTTGAATTAGATTTTTTGAATTATAAATAAATCTAATTTTATCTATTGTAGAATTTTCTGTAACAATACCGATGAAAGAATTCAAATATTTGTTATCTGGCACATCCTCTATTTTGTATACAATATCATCTGTATAATTATTGTATGCTTTTTTGTTTTCAAAAATATGATCAATCTCGTTTGTAGTTAAAACTTTTATCCACTGCTGTTCGTTGAGTAAATATGTATCTAAAATTAATCCCTTTCTAATTTTACGTTTCTCATCGATAGAATATATAAACTCTACATAATCGAATATTTTTATTGTTTCTTTTCTTTCGGGTATTAGCTTTACTAAGAAAGTATTTTTTGATTGAACTCCAAATATTGTACCTATTGCATTTTTATTTTTAATATTTTCTGTTTTTTCAAATAACTTACTTATAATAGTTGCAATTGTAGGAATACTGAAAATCATAAATATTGCCCAATAAAGTAATAAAGCGTTAAATCCATCACTTGAAACTCCAAATTTGTTTATTGCTCCCCATAAAAAGAATGTGGAAAATAATGTTTGTGGTTTCCCAATCTCATGACAAATACGTGATAGAAATTGGATAAACTTATTTTCGTTATGTAACGGTTTCCTTCTTAACCACATCAAAATATATGAACTTATGATAAGAAATAATGTTAATCCAAGAAATATGTAAAAAATCCAATTTCGATTAATTTCAGGCACTAATAATAAAGATATACCTGCTGTAACAGCATTAATAAATATATTAGAATCTTTTGAAAAATGAGGTTGGTCTATTAATGAAAGGAGAATTAACATTAAGAAACCAGATGTAAACCAAAAATCATTTAATAAAAATTGAAAATTTCCGGTCACAAAACGACCTACTCCAATTAAAATAATCAGAGAAAGACCTAAAAATATTAATCTTGTTCTTTTATTCATTGTTTAATAGTATTTTTATTAATTCTGAGCTTGAGTATTATTACATTTTTATATGATAGTTAATTAATGTTTAATATTCTATTTGAAATTTTTATAAATCCAAATCATTTTTTTTGAGAAAAATATTTTTCAAAGATACAAAACATTTATTATTAATAAACAAATTAAAATAAATTTTAGTTATTAATTTTTAAATATGTAAATGAGAAGTGTTATGTTCTTCTCAGAATATATTTTTAATTAAACATATTTTCAATTCGATTAATTATAATATTTTCAAACACTAATAAAAACAATATAATCCACTCATTACCCCACTCTCAAAATATATTTGTAAATTTGTCGCTATAAATTTTGTTATTGTTTATGAGCGAAAGAAAATTATTGGTTGTTGGGAGTAGTGGTATTCACACTTTTAATACTATTGATTTAATTAAGGATTATTTTTCTGATGTGTTTCTTATTACTGATAAGGAGTATGATGATTTTAAGGAAATAGAGCATAAGATTTTTGACTTCTCTTTTTCCAATCCTCTTAATATCCCTTTACTTCCTCATAAGATAAACAGAGTAATAAGGGATTATAAGCCTGATTTTATTATTATTATTCAAGTCTCTACAAGTGCTTTCGCTACCATTATTGCCAATACAAAGAATATTCCTACCTTGGTGATTGCTTTGGGTAGTGATGTTTTGACTACGCCTCAAAAGGGTTTCTTCTATAAACAATTAGTAAAGTTTGTTCTTAAGAGAGGGAAATACTTTAATACTGGGGCAAGGTTTGCTGCAGAAAAGATGAATGCTTTGGCTGGCAGGGATTTGAATGTTGTTGTTGCTAATTCTGGCTTTGAACCAGGTTGTAAGCCAATGCCAAAGCAAAATATTGTTTATTCTAATCGCTTACATAAGTCTTTATATCGTATTCCACAAATTATTGAAGCATTTGCAAGATTTGTGGGAAATGGAAGAGATGATTGGAAATTGGTTATTGGAGCAACTGGAGATGAAGAAAATTTAAAACAAAAATCAAAAGAATTAGGAATTGAAGATAAGGTAGAATTTATTGGTTGGGTAGAAAAAGAAACAAATAATTATTATTATTCCATTTCAAAGATATGGATTTCAATTCCAGAAACTGACAATACTCCAATTTCTTTAATGGAAGCAATGGCAGCAGGTTGTATTCCAATTATGTCAGATTTAATTGCTAACAGGGAATGGGTTGAAGATGGAAAAAATGGAATAATTGTTTCTGATTATAATTCAAATTATATAGAAAGAGCTTTAAGTATAGATTATGATTATTTACTTGATTATAATGTAAAACTTATGGAAAATGAAGGAACAAAGGAAGCAAACAGAAGAAAATTTTATTCAATATTTGATAAGGAGTTTAAAAATTAATGGTTAAAAAGAAAGTTGTACATATTACCACTGTTCATAAAAGATTTGATTCAAGGATTTTTCATAAGGAATGTTCCTCTCTGGCAAGAGAAGGTTTCGATGTAAATCTTATTGTTTCGGATGGTTTTATGAACGAAACAGTTGCTTTAGATAAGGACTCTTCAATAAATATAATTGATATAGGGCTAGAGAAAAACAGAATAAAGAAACTATTGTTTTCTACCTGTAAAGCTTATAAAATAGCAAAAGACTTAAAGGCTGATGTTTATCATTTCCATGACCCAGACTTTCTTGTCTTTGCTCCTTTATTGAAAAACAAAAACAATAGAGTTTACTTTGATTCACATGAGGATTTCCCTGCACTAATGAAACAAAGGGAATATATCCCAAATTATCTTAGAGCTATACTTTATTTTATTACAAGGAGATTAGAAAAATTTACTACTAAGAAAATTTCAGGAGTTTTCACAGCAACTGATAATATTAGAGATAAGTTTATTGGTTATGGAGTTAAATTTGCTCAAACTATTAAGAACTATCCCATACTTCCTAAATCAATTGAAAACAAAAGCAATAGTCAAGCAGAAAACACTCTTTGCTATGTTGGAGGACTTATTCCAATTCGAGGAGTTAGGGAGATGGTAGTTTCTACTTATAATGCTGGAGCAAAACTATTGCTTGCAGGTCCTTTCGATTCTGAGGATTATAAAAAAGAGATAATGAGTTTAAAGGAATGGCAATGTGTTGAATATTTTGGATTTATTCCTCATATTAAGATAGGAGAATTAGTTTATTCCAACAGTAATATAGGCTTTGTTATTCTTCATGATGCTCCAAATCACAGGAACTCCATTCCAATTAAATTTTTAGAATATATGTCCTATGGTCTTGCAATAATTGCTTCAAAAGATATTTTGTTTTGCAAGGAAGTTATTAAAGAGATTGGTTGTGGAATAATTGTTGATCCTTTGAATACTAAGGAGATTGAAGAAGCTATAAAAACTCTTTTAAATGATAATGCTTTGGCAAGAGAAATGGGAGAAAGAGGAAGGAAGGCTTCAAGAGATATTTATAATTGGCAAGTTGAAGAAAAAAAACTAATAGAAACATATAAATCATGAAACTACTTATACTGACACAGTATTTCCCACCAGAAGTTGGAGCACCACAAAACCGTTTATATGAATTGGCTTTAAGATTAAAATCAAAAGGAATTGATATATCTGTTCTAACTGCTATGCCTAATTATCCTCAAATGATAGTTCACAAGGAATATAAAGGAAAATGTTACTGCAAAGAAGATATGAATGGACTTAAGGTTCATCGTTCCTGGATTTATGTAAGTAAGTCAAAGTCTATAATTCCTCGTTTACTGAATTATTTTTCTTTTGTTTTCTCTTCTTTATGGTTTGGACTTTTTAAAATAAGAAAACAAGACGTATTGCTTGTTGAATCTCCTCCTTTGTTTTTAGGAATTACTGCTTATTTGCTTTCAAGAGCAAAAGGAGCAAAGATGATATTTAATGTTTCAGACCTTTGGCCAGAAAGTGCAGAAAAATTAGATATAATAAGTAATAAGACACTTCTTTCAATGGCAACAAAATTAGAAGAGTTTTGTTACCGTAAATCTTCTTTAATTACAGGACAAACCCAGGGAATAGTAAGAAATATTCAGTCAAGATTTCCAAACAAAAGAGTTTACTGGTTAAAGAATGGGGTTGATATAAAGTTTTATGATGTAAATAAAACTCAATCAGAATCAAATGCCTGGAGAAAAGCCAATGGATATTCTGATGAAGATTTTATTTTGTTTTATGGAGGAATAATAGGTCATGCACAAGGCTTGGATATAATCCTGAATGCAGCAAAAATCTTAGAAGATAAACCAAGAATTAAGTTTGTAATGCTTGGTTCAGGTCCAGAAAAAGAAAGATTATTGGCTCTAAAAGAAGAACTAAAACTAAATAATCTTGAGTTTTATGATGCAGTTCCAAAGTCAAAGATGCAGGAAATAATTATGGATATGAATGCAACCATTGTTCCACTAAAGAAATTAGATTTATTTAAAGGAGCCATTCCTTCCAAAATATTTGAAAACCTTGCATTAAAGAAACCTGTACTTTTAGGATTGGAAGGAGAAGCAAAGGAATTATTTATAGATGAAGGAAATTGTGGCCTAAGCTTTGAACCAGAAAACACAGAAGATTTGGTTAAACAAATCTTAGTCCTGTACAATAACCCAGAACTCTCAAAACAATTAGGAGAAAATGGATTAAAGTACGCTTCAGAAAACTTTAACCGTTATAAAATTGCAGAAGGATTATTTGAAGAGCTAAGAAAGTTGGGTTAAGATTTTGGATTTTTTGCTTTAAGAATTATTTTAACATTCTCCTATTTTCAACTTCCTGCAATATCTCTATTTGTTGAATTGCGATTTTATTAAGTTTGATAAGCCTTTCTCTTTGTGAAATACCTTCATTTATAAAAACAGCATTAAGATTTTCCATATTAGACAAACAGATCAATTCGTTTATATTGGCGTAGTCACGAATATTTCCTTTTAAGTCAGGATTTGCATCACGCCAATCTTTTGCTGTTATTCCAAAAAGAGCCATATTCAGTACATCGGCTTCATTGGCATAAATAATAGAGGTTTGTTTTGATGTGAGTTCTAAGGGAATCAAATTATGTTTAATTGCGTTTGTATGAATATGATAGTTGATCTTAGCAAGTTCTCTTTTAGCCGACCAGCCAAGTGATTTCTGCTCTTCTTCCTTAAGTCTTTGAAACTCCTTAACAACATATAATTCAAATTCTACAGAAATCCAACTTGCAAACTTAAAGGCAATATCCTTGTGCGCAAAAGTCCCACCATATCGACCTGATTTGGAAACTATGCCTATTGCATTTGTACTTTCTATCCATTTTTTAGGTGAAAGGGTAAAGGCATTTGCTCCTGATTCATTCTTAAACCCCTCGAATTCGAGGGGTTTAAAATTTATATTATAAAGAAGCTCCCAAACTCCAAGATATTCAATAGTGTTTCTGTTACGCATCCAATTTGCAATAACGGCATTAGCATCAGGATTTTTCGCCATTGCTATATCTGTAAGCGAAATATAATCATTGTTATCTATATTGATAACTGTTATTTCAGTGTCTTTTACTTTTATTTTTGCCATGTGACCCGTCCTGAATAAGGTTGA
>DIOL01000008.1:0-12208 GCA_002423895.1 Bacteroidales bacterium UBA5515
AAAAATCAAGACTGTTCACAAAAAGCTAAAAATTGCAGCCTTGAACTAAAAGTTTATAAACTCGCTTCGCTCAAACATATAAACTTTCTTCACGTTCAAAACTACAATTTTCTTCACGCTTTTTGCAAAAGGTCGGTTGGTAATGTTGAGTTGTTTAGTTGTTTCTTCCCCTTTAGGGGATTGAGGGGCAATCTTGAGTGAAAAACTAAAAGTGAAAAGTTAAAAGTTTCTTCCCCTTTAGGGGATTGAGGGGTGAATGGTTAGTGGTTAATGGTTAATTTTGTCTTGAACTGTGATTAAGCTGATTAAATGATTGCCATGATTTTAAAATCCTACTAATCTTACAATCCTTATAATCCTGATTCTGACAAAGGAAAAATCATAGTAAATCAATAAATCAAATAAATCAAGGTTCAGACAATAATGCTAAAAGTTTCCTCCCCTTTAGGGGAAAGAGGGGTAAATTTAAGATAAAAACTAAAAGTGAAAAGTATTATATTTTATGTAAAAAGTAAATGTTAAGAGGGATAATTTTTAATTTTAAGAATATTTAAAATGTCTTTTTGTTTATTTATTTAGCCTATTAGTCAGTTGTTTGTAATTTTACAGGAAAATATTTCACCAAATTATTTGGAAATGCTTCATTTCTGTTGTATCTTCGCATGTTAATACCTTTGAGTTATCACTTATGCAGACTAAAAAAATAGTTAAAACTACTTACAGGTTAGTTGCGGTAATGATTCTAATCATTGTCCCTATACTTGCCTTTGCTTCAAATCCTAAACAAAAAACTGTTCTCTATGTTAGTTCTTTTGCTGAAACTACTTATTGGTCTCAGAAAACTGAAAAGACTCTCTTGGAAACCTTCAAAAATGAAAACTATAATGTTAATCTATTACGTCTTTTTTTGGATGAGGAAAAAACTCCAAAGCTTGAAGACAGAATAAGAATTCTACAAGATTTCTTTAAAAAGAATAAGGAAAAGATTGATGTTATTGTTGTTTTCGATTATGGTGCAACTAAGGTTTTCTTAAATTATTCTGATCCCATAATTTCTAAAATTCCTGTTGTTTTTGCCTCTGAGCTTGAAAAGGGTACTGAAATAAAGTATAAGAATGTTACTGGACTTGCCTTTGATTATGGTGTCAGTCAAACTTATAAATGTGGATTAAGGATTTTTCCTAACACTAAAAAGGTTTATGTTTGGGCTGACAACAGTCCTACGGGTAAACTTTTTATTGAGGAGGCTATGGCTCATTTGAAGGGTTATAATCCTGATGTT
Organism: Bacteroidales bacterium UBA5515; assembly: GCA_002423895.1. Lineage (GTDB taxonomy): Bacteria > Bacteroidota > Bacteroidia > Bacteroidales > P3 > UBA10566. The sequence goes on from DIOL01000008.1 coordinate 1,283, forward strand.
GAGATTGAGTATGGTTTGAAGGTTGGTAGTTTGGATGAGCTGAGAAAGAGGTGCAAGAGCTTGGATACTAATTCTTTTGTGATTTTTGGTACTTGGTCCTTAGATACTTTGGGAAGGAAATACAGTGATGAGGAATTGGCTAATATATTTTTTAAGGATGTTAAGGTGCCAATTTTTTGTACCTATGAGGAAAGGATAGGTGATGGTTTCCTTGGTGGTTTTGTGCAAACACCACAGGGTAATGCTGTTTCTGCTGCAAGAAAAGCTATTAGAATTTTTAACGGGGAGTTTGTTGATAGAATGGAAATTGAGCATATTGCTCCAACTCCAATTTTCGATGTGAGGGGGCTTGTTAAGTTTGATGGTAATATTAAAGCTTTACCGAGTAGTTCAGTTTTGGTTAATAAGTTTTCTGGTTACTTTTACAAGTATCATATTTTCTTAGTTCCAATTATTGTTTTATTCTTTATTATTCTTTTCTTCCTTTATAATCTTATTTTACAAAAATATAGAAATTCAAAGCTGAAAAAATCTTTGAAAGAGAAAGAGGTTAGTGAAAAGAATTTGCAGGAAAATGTGAGAATTCTTTCTTCTGCTATGCCTTCTTTTAGACTTCTTTCCTGGGTATATAATGACAGGACTAAGGTTTTTAAGTATGGGGTTACAGACGAAAACGGTATTTTGGAGATTAATCTAGAGGGTGATTTATCTGAAGCAATGACTTTTGTCAGTAAGGAATATGAGGATAAATTTATGGATTTCTTTTACAAATTAGATTTAGTAAAAGATATACATGAGTTTCATCTTGAATATTTTGGTCGTATTCCAGGAGAAGTTAAGGACTCATGGTGGGAGATTAAGGGAAATATTCAGGAGTGTGAGGACTCAGAGGGTAAATATAAGGTTTTAAATGCTATTCATATAAACATTCAACGTTATAAGCAGATTGAAATCAGACTTAATGAGGCTTTAAACAGGGCAATTAGGAGCGATAAGTTGAAATCTAATTTTATTGCAAATATTACTCACGAAATTAGAACTCCTTTACATGCTATTACTGGTTTTGCTAATCTTATTAATTCGGAGATTGATGAGGAGTTGAGAATTGAATACACTAATATTATTAAACAAAACAGCGATAAGCTTATTGAGATTATTAATGATATAATTCTTGTCAGTGAAATTCAATCGGGTTATTTTGAACTTAAACCAGTGGTTTTAGATCTTAGCCAATATATATTGGAACTTGACAGTATTTTCCGTTATCGTTTTCCTTCCGATATTGAGTTTATTGTTGAAAATCCATATCAATCATGTATTGTTGAGCTTGATAAGAACAGACTTTTCCATATTATTAAAATATTTATTGATAATGCCATTAAGTTTACTCAACAAGGTTTTGTTAAGCTTGGATATGAGGTAGAGAATAATGGTGTTAAGTTTTATTGTCAGGATAGTGGAATTGGTATTAATGAGGAAGATAAGGATAATATATTTACTCTTTTTGAGAAAGTTGATTCAACCAAAGAAGGAACAGGAATAGGACTTGGAATTGTTAAGTCTATTGTGGAAAAGGTTGGTGGAAAATATGGTGTGGAATCGGAAATTGGAAAGGGCAGTTATTTCTGGTTTTGGGTGCCTTCAAAGAAAACTATTATTGATAAGGAATCAAAGACAAGCAATGTTGAGATGGAGAGTATGTTGGAAACAAAGTACAGGGTTTTGATAGTTGAAAATGATAATTCTATTTCAGATCAATTCATTGAAAATGATTATACTTCCATTTATGATGTAAACACTTCATCAACATTGATTGAAGATGTTATGGATGCTATTTCAGAAAATAAACCTGAGGTTATTATTCTTGCTCAAAAAGCTCAGTATCTTGATGACTACAACACTCTTAAACAAATAAAATTGGAATATCCTTCAATACCTATAATGATTATTTCAGAAGAGTTGCTTGTGCATGAAAGAAATAAACTTCTTAATGCAGGATGTAATGAATTTATTGAATTCCCAATAGATTTTAGGATCTTGCAACAGAAGATTAATGAACTAATTGGCTAAGGCTTTTAGCTGGTTGACCTGAGAAATAACCATAAAGGTTGTTATCACTGTTGCAACAAAATCGCTTATTGGCATTGCCCACCAAACTCCTTTAATTCCCATGAAACTGGGTAGTATTATTATTAATGGTATTAGTAATATTACTTGTCGTGTAAGGGACAGGAATATGGATTTTTTAGCTTTACCAATTGACTGGAAAAGATTGGATGATACAATTTGAAATCCTATTATTGGAAAGAATATAAACACTATTCTGAATCCCTTAATGGCTATATCTACAAGTTCCTTGTCGGTTGTGAATGCCATGCTTATTGATTTGGGGAACAGCTCCACTGCTGCAAATGCTATTAACATAACAAGAACTCCCCATTTAACTGCTTTGTAGTATGTTTGAAGAACTCTGCTGTAAAGCTTTGCTCCATAATTGTAGCCAACTATTGGTTGCATTCCCTGAGTTATTCCCATAATAATCATTACAAAGATAAAAGCAACACGGTTTATTATTCCATAAGCTCCAATAGCAAGGTCTCCTCCATATTTCTGAAGGCTGGAATTTATCAATATAACTACAAAACAAGCTGCTGCATTCAGCAAGAATGGTGCTAAACCAATGGAGAATATGTCAAATATTATCTTTTTGTTGAAATGGAATATCTCTCTTGAAAAATAAACTACCTTGTTTCTTTTCATAAAGATAACTATCAGCCAGATAAGCGAAATAAACTGAGATATGACAGTTGCACTTGCTGCTCCTGCAATTCCCCATTCAAATACAAAAATAAATAATAATGCAAGTATTATGTTTATTATCACAGAAAATAAGGTAACCATCATTGCAAGTTTTGGATTGCCTGATGAACGTACAATGGCATTAAGTCCAAAGAACAGGTGTGTGAATATGTTACCGCAGAGAATGATAAACATAAAGTCACTTGCATATTTTATTGTCTGGTCACTTCCTCCAAAAAAATATAAAATTTCATCTAAGAAAGGTAGGGTGAAAAGAGTGAATAATGTACCGATAATAACGCTTAATATTACAACATTTCCCAGTACATTTCTTGCATAGGTGTGGTCTTTACGTCCCAGGCTGATGGATATAAGGGTTGCTCCTCCAACTCCAACCAGTGTGCCAAAAGCTGCCGAAAGATTCATTAAGGGAAAGGTTAGGGCTAAGCCTGAAATTGCTAATGCTCCAAGTTTTTGACCAATAAAAATGCTATCTATAATGTTGTATAAAGACGAAGCAATCATAGCAATAATTGCTGGAAAGGCATACCTACGTAACAAACATCCTATATCGTCTCTTTCTAAAAGTAGGGATTTATCTTCACTCATAATTAAGTTTGCAAAATTACAAAATAATTCAACAAACCTGCTTTAAGCTGTCAATTAGTTTTTTTATTTCTTGAACCTTATTCTTCCGTGTTTGTCCATCATATACATTACCCTGTTGGCTCTTGCATTAAGATAAGGTGTTGGACGGGCAGGATTTCTTTTTAGTGGTGAAGGTAAAACAGATGCCAAAAGGGCAGATTCTCTTTTAGTGAGTTTTTTTGCACTCTTACCAAAATAATGGTTAGCTGCTGCCTCCACTCCATAAATACCATCTCCAAACTCAATAACATTCAAATAAACCTCCATAATTCTTTCCTTAGGCCAGAAGAATTCAATAAGAACGGTATAGTAAGTTTCCAAGCCTTTTCTAATCCAGCTTCTTCTGTTCCAAAGGAATACATTTTTTGCAGTTTGTTGGCTAATGGTGCTGCCTCCTCTGATTTTTTTACCTCTTTTATTATATTCTATGGCTCTTTCAATTGCTTTGGTGTCAAATCCATTATGTTTTAAAAACATATTATCTTCCGAAGCAACAACGGCACGAACCATATTATTGTTGATTTCATCAATATCAACCCAGTCTTTTTCCAGTCTTACATCTCTTTTTGATGAAAAGCTTTGTTCAATTGTTCTTTGAACCATTAGAATGGTGATAGGAGGATTAATAAACCTGTATACAATGGTCATAAAGATTGAAAATCCAAAGAAACACAGTGTTGTTACCCAAATAACTTTCCATAGTTTTCCCCAAAAGCCTTTCTTCTTTGTTTTCTTTGTCTTTCTTTTTGTTGCTGTTTTTTCGTTAACCATATTATATTAAATGCTTTATTTTACGTTCTCTTCAAACCATTTCCACAGGTTTTCATCTGGACATGGTGCAATGAAAGTCATTTTTTGTTTTAGTGTAGGATGTTCAAAGGTCAGTTCTCTTGCATGGAGTGATATTGAGCTTATTTTGTTGCTTCTTCCAAATCCATATTTTAAATCTCCTTTTATTGGGCATCCAATATTTGCCAATTGAACTCTAATTTGATGGTGTCGTCCTGTGTAAAGTTCAATCTCCAAAAGGCTGTAAAATTCACTTTGAGCAAGTAGACGGTATTTCAGTTCTGCAAGTGAGCCTTTTTGAGTGTCTTTGGTAACGTAAGATTTGTTTTGCTTTTCATCCTTTATCAAATAGTTGCTTAAAACATCTTCCTCTTTGGGAGGTGGGTTTCTGACTATTGCCCAGTATTTCTTTGTAAAGAGCTTATCGTGTATTTGCTTGTTCAGTCTGACAAGTGCTTTCTCTGTTTTTGTGAATACAACTGCTCCACTTACTGGCCTGTCCAAACGATGAACAACTCCACAGTAAATATTGCCTGGTTTGTTGTATTTCTTTCTTAGATAATCTTTAATGTAATCAACCAAACTCTCGTCTTTGGTTTTGTCGCCATGAACAATTTGAGAGTTCTTTTTATTGATTACTAAAATATGATTATCCTCATATATTATTTGCTTTTCGAAATCTTCCATTATAATGTTGCCAAAACAGATAATCCTCCTTTAACCTTGTCTTCAAGTTCTGCATGAACGTTTGCACTCAAAGGAATGAAAACATCAACTCGTGACCCAAATTTAATAAAGCCTAATTCATCTCCCTGATGCACTTGTTGACCTTCTTTTGCATAGCAAACAATTCTTCTTGCCAATGCTCCTGCAATTTGACGGACAACAATCTTATCTCCTTTGGCAGTTTCAATGCAAACGGTTGTTCTTTCATTCAGGGTTGAACTTTTAGGATGTTTTGCAATTAAGTATTTTCCGTTATGATAATTGGTATATATTATTTTACCTGAAACTGGATAGCGATTAACGTGAACATTGTTGGGAGACATAAAGGTTGAGATTTGAATACATTCTGTTTTCAAAACCTCTGGTTCGTAAACCTGTTCAACAACAACAATTGTTCCATCTGCACTGCCAATTACTTGGTCTTCACTATGCAATAGTTCTCTTTTTGGGATTCTGAAAAATCGGATAACTATAAGTGCCAATATTACTATAAGAGCATTTAGTGAATACCAGTACCAATCCCAGTCATCAATAAAATAATTCATTGCACTGATAATTACAATTGCTAAAAGTATTGTAAATGCTATGATTTTGTAACCTTCTTTATGTATATACATTCTTATAATGTGTGTTAGTTTAGACGTAAAAATAAGTAAATAAAAATAAATGGAAGGGTTATAAAGAGTATATCGAAACGATCCAATATGCCTCCATGTCCAGGTAGTATTTTGCCACTGTCCTTAACTCCCATTTGTCTTTTAAACATTGATTCAACCAAATCTCCAAATGTTCCAATTATGCAAATTATTGCTCCTAATATCATCCAGTCAAAAAACTCTAATGGGGAGTTTGTTAACTTAAATAATATAATGGAAGCAATTTGAACAGCAATAACTCCTCCAAAAAATCCTTCCCAGCTTTTCTTAGGAGATATTCTTTCAAAGAGTCTTCTCTTTCCAAACTTTATTCCTACCAAATAGGCAAAGGTGTCGTTGCACCAAGCCAATATAAATACACTCAATAGAATAATTGGTATAAAGTTATTGGGCAAAAACTGAGGGTTTACAATAAAGTTTGTTAATCCCAAAGGAATAATAATGTAAACAACTCCTAAAATGGTGTATGCAATATTGGTGAATGGGTTTTCTTTATTACGAAAGAGTTCCATAATGAATATTGCAAAACAAAGGAAAAGAGAAATTGTTATTGAGTATTTGGTTTCTATTTGAAATACTTTTAATGCAAAAAAACTATATGTTGAAATGGCTAATAAATAGCCCATAGGTTTTTGTGGAGAAATTGAATTAAGTTTAGAGTTATTGTAAAATTCATACAGTGCAATTAATGAAATTGCTCCAAAGAATATGGCAAGTACAATGGGATTGATGATTATTGCAAAAATAACTGCTAATACATAAAAGGTACCTGTAATTGTTCTTTGAGTAATATTTTTCATGATTCTAATTAGTTTGAATTAGGTTTTCTACTGTGAAAAGATAGAGCTCTTTAATCTCTTCTTTCAAAATATAACTTGGATTAAGGGTGAAAATATGCTTAGGGATATTTTCAGAAGTTTCATTGAGTGCTGTTGCTAAATCTAATGCAATTTGCGAAGTAAAAACAATGATAATGAATATGCCTGGGAAGATTTCAAACTTGGAGTTGTCAATTTGATTGGAAGTAATGGTTATAAGGCTGTTTCTTGCTGAAACACTATGACATAAGGTTATGCCAACATTTTTTGTTCCATCAAAACCATCATTGCCTTGAATTCCATTGCTGCCTAAAAACTCCTTTAAATTATTACCCAAAACAGAAATATCATTTGCCCAATTTCTATATTCTATCATGGAGTGGAGTTTATTAATCAGGTCGTTTTCATCCCTGCAATAAATAAACTTTCCTCCACATTGAACTATATTTTCAGCAAATATCATTAATGGATCATCGTCAATGGTACTATAAAAATCTGCTTCCATATCTATATTTGGGTATGGAATATCTGCCTTATCTAATACAGAATTACGCAATAATTTTAATATAGCTCCTTTTTCGGAATTCCCTCTCATGAGTTTTTATTTCTAATTTACTTCTTCTTCGGAAATAGGATTAGACTCTGTTTTGTTTTCTTCTATATTTGAATTTGTATTGTTTTCGGCGCTTTCTTCAACTTTTTCAAAAGGACGTTTGCCAAAAATCAATTCCAAATCTTCTCTAAATATTACTTCTTTTTCAACAAGTTGCATTGCAAGTTTGTCAAGCTTTTCTCTATGTATTGTAAGTATTTCCTTAGCTTTTTGATAAGCTTCTTCAATCATTTTGTGGATTTCATTATCAATGCTTTCAGCTGTTTTTTCAGAGAAAGGTTTTGTGAATCCATATTCGCTTTGTCCTGTTGAGTCGTAGTAGCTTATGTTTCCTATTTTTTCGTTCAGTCCATAGTATGCCACCATTGAATAGGCCATCTTGGTTGTTCTTTCCAAATCATTTAATGCTCCTGTTGAAACTTCTCCAAAAACAATATCTTCTGCTGCTCTTCCTCCCAATAGAGAAATCATTTCGTGCATAAGTTGTGATTTGGTTGTGATTTGTCTTTCTTCTGGCAAATACCATGCTGCTCCAAGTGCTTGTCCTCTTGGAACAATGGTAACTTTAACCAATGGACTTGCATGTTCAAGCATCCAGCTAACTGAGGCATGTCCTGCTTCGTGATATGCTATTGTTTTCTTTTCGTTTGGAGCTATTACTTTATTCTTCTTTTCCAATCCTCCAATAATTCTGTCAACTGCATCAAGGAAATCCTGTTTGCCTATTAGCTTTTTGTTGTGTCTTGCTGCAATTAAGGCTGATTCATTACAAACATTTGCTATGTCTGCTCCAGAAAATCCTGGGGTCTGTTTTGCAAGAAATTCAATATCTACACTTTTCTTGTCATATTTCAGGTTCTTGGTGTGAACTTTAAATATTGCTTTTCTTTCTTCAAGGTCTGGAAGGTCAACATGTATTTGACGGTCAAATCTACCTGCTCTTAAAAGTGCTTTATCCAAAACATCTGCTCTATTGGTTGCTGCAAGTATAATTACTCCTGCATTTGTCCCAAATCCATCCATTTCTGTAAGGAGTTGGTTTAATGTGTTTTCTCTTTCATCGTTTGAACCTGATGCAAGATTTTTTCCTCTTGCTCTACCAATTGCATCAATTTCATCAATAAAGATTATACATGGTGCTTTTTCCTTTGCTGTTTTAAACAAGTCTCTAACTCTTGATGCTCCAACTCCAACAAACATTTCAACAAAATCAGATCCAGAAAGAGAAAAGAAAGGTACTTTGGCTTCTCCTGCAACTGCTTTTGCTAATAATGTTTTACCTGTTCCTGGAGGACCAACTAATAAGGCTCCCTTTGGAATTTTACCTCCAAGGTCTGTATATTTCTTAGGATTTTTCAAAAAGTCAACAATCTCCATTACTTCAAGTTTGGCTCCTTCCAATCCTGCTACGTCTTCAAAGGTTGTTTTAACGTCATTTTCCTTGTCGTAAAGTTTGGCTTTTGATTTTCCAACATTGAAAATTCCTCCTCCCATTCCTCCACCTGAAGATGAATTTCCTCCTCTCATCATTCTGAAGAATACTATCCAAATAACAATTAAAATAATAAAAGGTAGTATGAATGAAAGACTTTCTCCCCAAAAGTTTTTCCTTGTTTCAGGTGTAAAATTAATTCTGTGTGAACTAATAATCTCACTCTTTTTAACATCACTTTCAACGCCAATAGTATCTCTTGCTATCCATTGGTTTTCTACATCTTTTAGCTGTTCTCTAAATTGTGAAAATTCTACAAATTTATAAACATAGAAGCTTTCTTTAACGTTTGTTTGTGTGCCTAAAAATCCTGATTTTGGTTTTAAGTCATTATATAATGAATCAGTTTTTATTGCATCTGGTTTAATATATACTTCTGCAAAATCTTTATTGACAACGATTATCTTAGAATAGTCTTTCTTCAAAAGAACTTGTTGAAGCTTTCCCCATTCAATTTCTCTGTTTATTCTTGAATCTCCATTATCTGTAAAGAACATTATTCCTAAGAAAATGAAGACTGCAATATAAATCCAATAAATGTTAAAGGTGAATTTTGGCTTCCCTTTAATTGGATTTTTAAAATTGCTCTTATTTTTGTTTGTTTGTTTGTTCGCCATTTCTAATAAATATTATTGAACATTTTCTAAATGAGTTTGTGGAGCATCTTTCCACATTTGTTCTATTTTGTAAAAATCACGTGTTTCTTCAAGCATAACGTGAATAATTACATCAAAATAATCTAATAAAACCCATTGACAATTTTGAAGTCCTTCAATTCTTTTTGGACTTAAGCCAACAGCTTTTTTAATTTCTTGTTCTATTGCATCTGTTATTGAATCTATATGTGAAGGAGAGTTGCCTGTGCAAACTATATAGTAGTCAAATAATGATCCTTCTATTTCTTTTAATGATATTAGTGTAATATCTCTTCCTTTTTTGTCTTGTATCCCCTTGATTGCTATCTCTGTTAGCATAAGTGAGGATTTGTTTGTATTTTTTCTTACTGCCATTTTCAAAGTTTAATTAACCAGCAAAGATACATTATTTTACAATATTAATAACAACTAAAAAAGAAAAAACGATTTTATACAAAAAATTGATGTTTCTAAATAAGGTTTTAATGAGTCTTAATCTTTGTCTAACGAATGCAAAATACCATTTCTTGTAAGCAATATTTATAGCTTTTTATTTGGGTTTTGAGATTGAAGTCAATTCTTTTATATTTTTGCATCATAAATAATTCAAGAAAGAGAAACAGGAAATAAAATAATAAGATGAGCCATTATAATATTCATTGGTTTGAAAGTTTGCATTCTACTCAGGACTATTTGAAAAACTCCTTTGATGATTCTTTGCCTAAATGGACTGTTATTGTTGCAAAAGAACAAATAAAAGGGAAAGGACAGGGGCAAAATGTTTGGGAGTCGGAAAAGTATAAGAATCTAACATTTTCAATTTTGCTTTATCCCAATTTCTTACAGGCAAGAGATCAGTTTCTTGTTACTCAAATTCTTTCCTTGGGAATTTATGACTTTCTTAGTCGTTACTTATCTAATGTATTTATTAAATGGCCAAATGATATTTATGTTGGGGAAAACAAAATATGTGGTATTTTAGTACAGAATCAAATAATAGGGATGGAATATTCAACTGCCTTTTGTGGAATAGGTCTTAATGTTAATCAAACTGAATTTAGTTTTGCTCCAAATCCAACATCATTAAAATTGGAATTAGATAGAAGTTTTAATTTAGATATATTATTGGAGGAAGTTTTGGATTGTATAAGGATAAGATATGAACAGTTGGAGAATAATTTGATTGCTGATTATAAAAAAGAATACATGGAGAAACTGCTATTTTATAATGTTTGGAGTAAATATTTATATTGTGATAGCGAAATAATGGAGGCTAAAATAAAAGATGTTGATAATTTTGGTAGATTAATTTTGGAAAATAGGGGAGGAAAAGAGATAATTGCAGACTTAAAACAACTAAAATTTCTATTTTAATCATGAAATTAAATATTTCATTTTTATTTATTTATCTTCGAGTGTGATATTTTTTTTACTTTTTCTTCTCGAAAAATTAGGTGGAAATATTGAAAGTTGATACCTTTGCACCCGCTTTAAAAAGGTCTTTGAAATGTGAAAGAACAAATTTCAAAAAAATGTTTGAAAAATTTTGTTGTTTCAAAAAATGTTTCTAACTTTGCAAACTCTTTTGTCTTTTTTTGAAGATGAAAATTTGCCGATGTAGCTCAGTTGGCCAGAGCAGCTGATTTGTAATCAGCTGGTCGGGGGTTCGAATCCCTCCATCGGCTCAAGTTAGGGAAGGTACCAGAGTGGTCAAATGGGGCAGACTGTAAATCTGTTGGCGACGCCTTCG
>DIOL01000008.1:12335-35264 GCA_002423895.1 Bacteroidales bacterium UBA5515
GGTCAAATGGGGCAGACTGTAAATCTGTTGGCGACGCCTTCGTTGGTTCGAATCCAGCCCTTCCCACACAATGTTTGTTAATTAATAGTTAATGAACATAAATAAAAACACAAGCGGAAGTAGCTCATTTGGTAGAGCGATAGCCTTCCAAGCTATAGGTGGCGGGTTCGAGCCCCGTCTTCCGCTCAAAGCTAAAAAGAGAGCGGGTTAGAGTAATCTAACTCGTTCTTAATGGCGTTAATAAAGCTAAGCCGTTGTAGCTCAGTGGTAGAGTACTTCCTTGGTAAGGAAGGGGTCACGAGTTCAAGTCTCGTCAATGGCTCTTTCTTTACAATATATGTGTAAATATAAAAGAATATAGATAAATAAATTTAACAATTAATTAATACGTCAATTATTATGGCAAAAGAAAAATTCGACCGTTCCAAACCACACGTTAATATTGGTACTATTGGACACGTTGACCACGGTAAAACAACTTTAACTGCTGCTATTACAACTGTTTTAGCAGAAAAAGGTTTGTCTGAAGTTAAGTCTTTTGATTCAATCGACTCAGCTCCTGAAGAAAAAGAAAGAGGGATTACAATTAACACTGCTCACGTAGAGTATCAAACTGCTAACCGTCACTATGCACACGTTGACTGTCCAGGTCACGCTGACTACGTAAAGAATATGGTTACTGGAGCTGCTCAAATGGATGGAGCTATTATCGTTGTAGCTGCAACTGATGGTCCAATGCCTCAAACACGTGAACACATTCTATTAGCACGCCAAGTAGGTGTTCCTCGTTTAGTTGTATTCATGAATAAAGTTGACTTAGTTGATGACGCAGAGTTATTAGACTTAGTTGAAATGGAAGTTCGTGACTTATTAACTTTCTATTCATTTGACGGAGATAATACACCAATCATTCGTGGATCTGCTTTAGGTGGTTTAAATAAAGAACCAATGTGGGTTGATAAAATTATGGAATTAATGGATGCTGTTGATTCATGGATTCCACTTCCAACCAGAGACGTTGATAAAGAATTCTTAATGCCAATTGAAGACGTATTCTCAATTACAGGTCGTGGAACAGTTGCAACTGGTCGTATTGAAACAGGAGTTGTTAACTCAGGAGATCCAGTAGATATCATCGGTATGGGAGCTGAAAAACTTAAATCAGTTGTTACAGGAGTTGAAATGTTCCGTAAGATACTTGATAGAGGTGAAGCTGGAGATAACGTAGGTTTGTTACTTAGAGGTATCGACAAAGACGAAATTCGTCGTGGTATGGTTATCGCTAAACAAAACTCTGTTAAACCTCACAAGAAATTTAAAGCTTCTGTTGTTATCTTGAAGAAAGAAGAAGGTGGACGTCACACTCCATTCCATAACAAATATCGTCCTCAATTCTATTTTAGAACAACTGACGTTACAGGAGAAATTACTCTTCCTGAAGGAGTTGAAATGGTAATGCCTGGTGATAACTTAGAAATTACTGTTAATCTAATTGCAGAAATCGCATTAAATGTTAACCTTAAATTCGCTATTCGTGAAGGTGGTAGAACAGTTGGTGCAGGACAGGTTACTGAAATTTTAGACTAAACTAAAACATAAAATTACAGAAAGTTAATTTCTGTAATTTTTTTAGGGGCATAGTTCAATGGCAGAATAGCGGTCTCCAAAACCGTTGATGGGAGTTCGAATCTCTCTGCCCCTGCAATTTTAAAAATAAAAATTGATGTCTAAGATAATTAATTACGTTAAAGAAAGCTATGATGAACTAATGCATAAAGTATCATGGCCAACAATGTCGGAATTGCAAAACAGTACGATTGTAGTATTTGTAGCCTCATTAATTATTGCCTTAATAATATTTATTATGGATATAATGTTTGGAGTGCATCCTACTTTGTTCTGGAAAGGCTTACTTGGTTACTTATATAGCATGATGGGATAATTCCCATTTTGCTTGTTTTATATATCTTGCTTCCCGTAGACATATTGTCATTGAGATATATAGAGGCAATCAATTATTTATTTTTGATGATTATATCAATTTCAATTATTTTCAAATTATGAGTGATCAATCTAAGAAATGGTATGTTGTTAGAGCAATAGCTGGAAAAGAGAAAAAAGCTAAAGAATACATAGAAAGTGAAATTTCCAGGCTTGCTTTGCAAGAGTTTGTTTCTCAAGTATTGATTCCAACTGAGAAAGTTTATTCTGTACGCAATGGTAAAAGAATTTCTAAAGATAGAAGTCTTTTCCCTGGTTATGTACTTGTAGAAGCTAATTTAGTTGGTGAAATTGCTCACATTATCAAAGGAATTCCTAATGTTATTAATTTTATTTCAGAGAAAAATGGTAACCCAGTTCCTCTACAAGAGAGCGAAGTTAACAGAATTCTTGGTAAAATGGATGACATGTATGGTCAATCTGAAGAATTAACTGACCCTTTCATTATTGGAGAATCTGTTAAAATTGTAGATGGACCTTTTAGTAATTTCTCTGGTACAATTGAGGAAATAAATGATGAAAAGAAAAAATTGAAAGTTACGGTTAAAATATTTGGTCGTAAAACTCCAGTTGAACTTTCATTTATTCAAGTTGAAAAAGAGTAATCGTTTATTTTAATTTTTAATAATCTTTAAGCACAGTCTAAAAATGGCAAAAGAAGTTGCAGGATTAATTAAATTACAAATTAAAGGCGCAGCTGCAAACCCATCACCACCTGTTGGTCCTGCATTAGGAGCAAAAGGTGTTAATATTATGGAGTTTTGCAAACAGTTTAATGCACGTACTCAAGAACAAGCTGGAAAGATTGTTCCAGTAATCATTACTGTTTATGCTGACAAGTCTTTTGATTTCGTAATTAAAACCCCACCTGTGGCAGTTCAATTAAAAGAAGTAGCAAAACTTAAAAGTGGTTCAGCAGAACCTAATAGAGTTAAAGTTGCTTCAATTACAATGGATCAAGTTAAAACTATTGCTGAAGCAAAAATGGTTGACCTAAACTGCTTCACATTAGAATCAGCTATGACTATTGTAAGTGGAACTGCAAGAAGTATGGGTATAACAGTTAAAGAATAGTTCTTTAACAAGTATAAATTTAGAATTTTTCACAACAAAATGGCAAAACATTCGAAAAAACAAAAAGAGGCTTTAGCTAAATTTGATTTAACTAAACTTTACTCTTTAGATGAAGCTGTGAAAATCGTAAAGAACATTACTTACGCAAAATTTGATTCATCAGTTGATATTGATGTTCGCTTAGGAGTTGACCCTCGTAAAGCAAATCAAATGGTTAGAGGTATTGTTACTTTGCCACATGGAACAGGTAAAACAAAAAGAGTATTGGTTCTTTGTACTCCTGATAAGGAAGAAGAAGCTAAAGCAGCCGGAGCTGATTATTTTGGATTAGATGAATATCTTGACAAAATTAAAGGCGGTTGGACGGATATCGATGTAATTATTACAATGCCAAGTGTAATGCCTAAAATTGGAGCATTAGGAAAAATATTAGGTCCTCGTGGCTTGATGCCTAATCCAAAAACAGGTACAGTTACAATGGAAGTCGGTAAGGCTGTTCAAGAAGTAAAAGCAGGTAAAATTGATTTTAAAGTTGACAAATATGGTATAATTCATACCGGAGTTGCACGTGTTTCTTTTGAAGATCAAAAGATATGTGATAACGCTAATGAAGTTTTAGCTACAATTTTAAAACTTAAACCAACTGCTGCAAAGGGAACTTATGTTAAGAGCGTAACAATTTCTTCAACTATGAGTCCTGGAGTAAAAATTGATCCAAAATCCATAAGTAAGTAAATCTTCACAAGTAAACTTTTGAAATATGATAAAAGAAGATAAAGGAAAGTTAATTGAATCTATTGGAGTTGAATTATCAAATTATCCTTATGTATATTTAGTTGATGTTGCTGGATTAAATTCAGTTGACACAGCAAAATTAAGGAGATTATGCTTCCGTAGAGAGGTTAAGCTTATGACAGTTAAGAACACATTGCTTCGAAAAGCAATGGAAAAATCTGGGATAGATTATTCTGAAATATTCCCAGCTCTTAATGGTTCTACTTCGATCATGCTTTCAAACGTCAACAATTTACCTGCAAAATTAATAAAGGAATTTAGAGCAACAAGCCCTAAACCAGTATTAAAAGCTGCATATGTAGAAGAATCATTCTATTTAGGAGATGCAAACTTAGATGTATTGATTAATATCAAATCTAAGGTTGAACTTATTGCTGACATCATTGCAGCATTACAATCTCCAGCAAAGAATGTTATTGGTGCATTACAGTCAGGAGGCGGAACAATTGCTGGCGTGTTAAAAACATTATCGGAAAAAACAGAAAAATAATAGTATTGTTAAACATTTAATAAAGAAAATAAAATGGCAGATTTAAAAGCGTTTGCAGAACAATTAGTTAATTTAACAGTTAAAGAAGTAAAAGAATTAGCTGATATTTTAAAAGATGAATACGGAATTGAACCAGCAGCAGCAGCAGTAGCAGTAGCAGCAGGTCCAGCAGCAGCAGGTCCAGCAGTTGAAGAAAAAACATCATTTGATGTTGTTCTTGTTGAAGCAGGTGCATCAAAATTAAACGTAGTAAAATTAGTTAAAGATCTTTGCAGTCTTGGATTAAAAGAAGCTAAAGAATTAGTTGATGCAGCTCCAAAACCTTTGAAAGAAGGAATTTCTAAGGACGAAGCTGAAGCTTTAAAAGCACAATTAGAAGAAGCTGGTGCAAAAGTTGAAGTAAAATAAGACATTTCACCGCAATATAAATATAGGAATAGGGTATTCTAATTTTTGAATACCTATTCCTTATTTGTGTTTGTAATAGTATCTTATTTTTTAACTAATTAATTTTTAAACCTTGGCACATAATAAATCTAATAACATAGTAAGTTTTGCATCAGTAAAACATTTTGAATATCCAGATTTCTTAGATATTCAATTAAAATCGTTTCAAGATTTTTTCCAACTTGAAACAAACTCTGAAAATAGAGTAAATGAAGGTCTATACAAAGTATTTTCAGAGAATTTCCCAATTTCAGATGCGAGAAATAATTTCGTTCTTGAATTTTTGGATTACTTTATAGATCCACCACGTTATTCAATTGAAGAATGCTTGGAAAGAGGTCTAACATTTAGTGTCCCATTAAAAGCAAAATTAAAATTATTCTGTACTGACCCTGAACATGAGGATTTCGAAACAATAATTCAAGATGTATATTTAGGAATGATTCCTTATATGACTCCAAGAGGCACATTTGTAATTAATGGTGCTGAAAGAGTTGTTGTATCTCAATTACATCGTTCCCCTGGAGTATTTTTCGGTACCAGCAATCATGCTAATGGAATGCAGTTATATTCTGCAAGAATTATTCCATTTAAAGGTTCATGGATGGAGTTTACAACAGACATCAACAATGTCATGTATGCTTACATCGACAGAAAGAAAAAATTACCTATTACTACATTATTGAGAGCAATAGGATATGAAACTGACAAAGACATTTTAGAAATATTTAATCTTGCTGAAGAAGTTAAAGTCAATAAAACCACTTTAAAGAAGGTAATTGGAAGAAGACTTGCAGCAAGAGTTGTACGTGCATGGATAGAAGATTTCGTGGATGAAGATACTGGAGAAGTAGTATCTATTGAACGTACAGAAGTTATTATTGATAGAGAAACAGAATTGACTGAAGAACATATTGAAGATATTATTCAATCTGGAGTTCAAACCATTTTGTTACATACTGATGATTCTCTTTCAAGTGACTATTCAATCATTTTTAATACACTTCAAAAGGATACGGCTAATAATGCCAAGGAAGCTGTTGAATTTATATATAGACAATTAAGAAGTGCTGAACCACCAGATGAAGAAACTGCAAGAGGTATTATTGAGAAATTATTCTTCTCAGACAAACGTTATGACTTAGGTGATGTTGGACGTTTTAGAATTAATACCAAATTAAATCTTAAAGTTCCTGATGATGTTCACATTCTTACAAAAGAAGATATTATTTCAATTATTCAATATCTGATAGAATTGATAAATTCTAAAACTGATGTTGATGATATTGACCACTTAAGTAACAGAAGAATTAGAACTGTTGGAGAACAACTTTATGCTCAATTTGGAGTTGGTTTAGCCCGTATGGCAAGAACAATTCGTGAAAGAATGAACGTTAGAGATAATGAAGTGTTTACTCCTACAGACTTAATAAATGCAAAAACACTTTCATCAGTAATTAATTCATTCTTTGGAACAAATCAGTTGTCTCAATTTATGGATCAAACAAATCCTCTTGCAGAGCTTACTCACAAAAGACGTATTTCTGCATTAGGACCTGGAGGTTTGTCAAGAGAAAGAGCAGGATTTGAGGTGCGTGACGTTCACTACACTCACTATGGAAGACTATGTACTATTGAAACTCCAGAAGGTCCAAACATTGGATTGATTTCTTCATTATGCGTTTTTGCTAAAATAAATACTTTAGGATTCATTGAAACACCTTACTACAAAGTTGAAAACAGTAAAGTTTTGATGGATGAAGAGCCAATATATTTAAGTGCAGAGGAGGAAGAAGATAAGATTGTTGCACAAGCAACATCTCCAATTTCAAAAGATGGAAAACTTATTGGTAACAAAATTAAAACTCGTAAGATGGCAGATTTCCCAATTGTTGAATCTGACCAAGTACATTTAATGGACATTGCTTCAAATCAGATTGCTTCAATTGCTGCATCACTAATTCCATTCCTTGAACACGATGATGCTAACCGTGCCTTAATGGGATCAAACATGATGCGTCAGGCTGTTCCACTTTTAAATCCTGAAATTCCAATTGTAGGAACAGGAATTGAATCTTCTGTAGCTCGTGATTCAAGAGTTTTATTGATTTCTGAAGGAGATGGTGTTGTTGAATTTGTTGATGCAGAAAAAATAACAATAAGATATAATAGAGACGAGAAAGAAAGAAAAGTTAGTTTTGACGATGACGAAAAGACATATTACTTTACTAAATTCCAAAGAACTAACCAAAGTACATCAATTAACCTTAGACCAATTGTAAGAAAAGGAGATAAGGTTAAGAAAGGTCAAGTATTATCTGAAGGATATGCTACAAAGGATGGTACTTTAGCATTAGGAAGAAACCTTCAAGTTGCATTTATGCCTTGGAAGGGTTATAATTATGAAGATGCTATCGTTATTTCAGAAAAGGTTGTAAAGGAAGATATATTCACATCAGTCCATGTTGAAGAATTTATAACAGAAGTTCGTGAAACAAAACGAGGATTGGAAGAATTAACAAAAGATATTCCAAATGTAAGTTTAGAAACAACCAAAGACCTTGATGAAAGAGGAATGATTCGTATTGGAGCTTATGTTAAAGAAGGAGATATTTTGGTAGGTAAAATTACTCCAAAAGGAGAATCTGACCCAACACCAGAAGAAAAACTTCTTAGAGCAATCTTTGGTGATAAGGCTGGAGATGTAAAAGATGCTTCAATGAAAGTACCACCATCAATAAGTGGTGTTGTTATCAATAAAAAACTCTTCACAAGAATACTTAAAGATAAAAAATCAAGAGCTAAGGACAAAGAAATAATCAGAGAGCTTAAAGAAAAAAATGAAAAAGAACTTCAAGACTTAAAGAATAAGTTAGTTGATAAGTTATTTGTTATTTTAAGTGGAAAGGTTTCTCAAGGAGTTTATTCAGCATTTAATGAAGAGTTAATTCCTAAGAAAGCGAAGTTCAACCAAAAAATGTTGTTAGCAATAGATTATAATAACATTAATCCAAATAAGTGGACAACAGATAAGGAAACAAATGGATTAATTAAAATTTTGTTGAACAATTACAATATTCGATATAGAGAAATACAAGGAGTTTTTGCAAGACAACAATTTGTAACTGCTATTGGAGATGATTTGCCTACAGGCATTGTTCAAATGGCAAAAATTTACATTGCTAAGAAGAGAAAATTGAAAGTAGGTGATAAGATGGCAGGACGACATGGTAACAAGGGTATTGTTGCTAAAATCGTTCGTGAAGAAGATATGCCATTCTTAGAAAACGGAAAACCTGTTGATATTGTATTAAATCCACTTGGTGTACCTTCTCGTATGAACCTTGGACAGATATTTGAAACTGTTTTAGGTTGGGCAGGTAAAGAATTGGGAGTAAATTTCCAAACTCCAATTTTTGATGGAGCAAGTTTAGACCAAGTTAATGAATACATGAGAAAGGCTGGATTACCAGAAAATGGAAAATGTTATCTCTACGATGGTGAAACAGGAGAGAAATTCCATCAAGCTGCAACAGTTGGATACATCTATATGTTGAAACTTCACCATATGATTGATGACAAAATGCATGCTCGTTCAATTGGACCTTACTCATTAATTACTCAACAACCACTTGGAGGTAAAGCTCAATTTGGGGGTCAGCGTTTTGGGGAAATGGAAGTTTGGGCTTTAGAAGCATTTGGTGCATCTAACATACTTCAAGAGATTTTAACAGTTAAATCTGATGATGTAATTGGAAGGGCAAAGGCTTATGAAGCAATTGTTAAAGGAGACAATATGCCAACACCTGGAATTCCGGAATCATTTAATGTTTTAATACATGAACTTAGAGGATTAGGTTTAGAAATTACGTTTGATAACGTAGAAAACAACTAATCTATTAACAGTTCAATAAATCATCAAGTAACATTAAGTAAAATGGCAATAAAAAAAGAAAGTTTAATAAATAGTAATTTTAATTCGATGACAATCAGTTTGGCATCACCTGAATCAATTCTTGAACGTTCAAGAGGAGAGGTGCTAAAACCTGAAACCATCAATTATAGAACATATAAACCAGAAAGAGACGGACTATTCTGCGAAAGAATATTTGGACCAATTAAAGATTGGGAATGTCATTGCGGAAAATATAAGAGAATTCGTTATAAAGGAATTATTTGTGACCGTTGCGGTGTTGAAGTAACAGAGAAAAAAGTTCGTAGAGAAAGAATGGGACATATTCAATTAGTTGTTCCTGTTGCTCACATTTGGTTCTTCCGTTCTCTTCCTAACAAAATAGGTTCTTTGCTTGGTCTTAAAACAAAAGAATTGGAGCAAGTAATTTACTATGAAAAATATATTGTTGTAAATCAGGGGATATTAGATATTGAAGGAGTTAAAAAAGGAACGCTTTTAGATGAAGCACAATATTTTGAATGCCTTGAATCGCTACCTCCAGAAAATCAACAATTAGAAGATGAAGACCCAAACAAGTTCATAGCTAAAATGGGTGCTGAAGCTCTAATTGTTCTTTTAAAGGAATTAGACTTGGATAAACTATCCTATGATTTACGTGACACTGCAAACAAAGAAACTTCACAACAAAGAAAACAAGATGCTTTAAAGCGTTTGAATGTTGTTGAAGCATTTCGTGATTCACAAAACAGAATTGAAAACCGTCCAGAATGGATGATAGTTCAAGTTGTACCAGTAATTCCACCAGAATTACGTCCACTTGTACCTTTAGATGGAGGACGTTTTGCAACTTCTGACTTAAATGACTTATATAGAAGAGTTATTATTAGAAATAACCGTTTGAAGAGATTGATTGAGATTAAAGCTCCAGATGTAATTATGCGTAATGAAAAACGTATGTTGCAAGAAGCTGTTGACTCTTTATTTGACAATTCAAGAAAGGTTAGTTCTGTTAAATCAGATTCTAATAGAGCTTTAAAATCTCTTTCAGACAGTTTGAAAGGAAAGCAAGGACGTTTCCGTCAAAACTTGTTAGGTAAACGTGTTGACTACTCTGGTCGTTCTGTAATCGTTGTAGGTCCAGACTTACAATTGCATGAATGTGGTTTGCCAAAAGATATGGCTTCAGAGCTTTTCAAACCATTTATCATTAGAAAAATTCTTGAAAGAGGAATAGTTAAAACAGTTAAATCAGCAAAGAAGATTGTAGATAGAAGAGATCCTGTTGTTTGGGAAATATTGGAAAACATATTAAAAGGACATCCAGTTCTATTAAACCGTGCTCCAACTCTTCACCGTTTAGGTATTCAAGCATTCCAACCTCGTTTGGTTGAAGGTAAGGCTATTCGTCTTCACCCACTTGTTTGTGCTGCTTTCAATGCTGACTTTGACGGTGACCAAATGGCTGTTCACGTTCCACTTGGAAATGCAGCTGTTTTGGAAGCTCAACTTCTAATGCTTGCTTCACATAATATTCTTAACCCTGCTAATGGAGCTCCAATCACAGTTCCTTCTCAAGATATGGTTCTTGGTCTATATTATATGACCAAAGCAAGAGTATCTGATGAAGAAAAGAAGATGAAGGGAGAAGGAAAAATGTTCTATTCTCCAGAAGAAGTTCAAATTGCATATAATGAAGGTGCTGTTGACTTACATGCTAACATTATACTAAGAAGAACCTTTGTTAAGGATGGGCAGCAAAAAACAGAAAGAATTGAAACTACTGTAGGTAGAGTATTGTTAAATATGGTTATTCCAGAAGAATATGGATATGTAAATCAAGTTTTGAAGAAAACTATTCTTAGAGATATTCTTGGAGACATCCTAAAAGTTTGTGGAACCAAAAAAACTGCTCAATTCCTTGATGATATCAAAAACTTAGGATATAAAATGGCATTTAGGGGAGGACTATCATTCAATTTGGGAGATGTTATTATTCCAGAAGAAAAGGCAGTTCTTATTGAAAAAGCTAATAAAGAAGTAGATGATGTTGTGTTAAACTACCAAATGGGACTTATCACAAACAACGAAAGATATAATCAAATCATTGACGTTTGGACAAACACTAACCGTGACTTGACCAATATTGTAATGAAACAGGTTGCGAAAGACAGACAAGGTTTCAACCCAGTTTATATGATGTTGGACTCTGGAGCTCGTGGATCTAAAGAACAAATTCGTCAGCTTTCTGGTATGCGTGGACTGATGGCAAAACCTCAAAAATCTGGTGCAACAGGAGCTGAAATTATTGAAAACCCAATTGTGTCAAACTTCAAAGAAGGACTAAGCGTGTTGGAATACTTCATTTCAACTCACGGTGCTCGTAAGGGTTTGGCCGATACTGCTTTGAAAACTGCTGACGCAGGATACTTAACTCGTCGTTTGGTTGACGTTGCTCAAGATGTTATTATTTCTGATGAAGACTGTGGAACACTAAGAGGTATTCCAACAACAGCTCTTAAGAAAAATGAAGAAATTGTTCAAACACTTTACGATAGAATTTTAGGTAGAGTAACTCTTCACGACATTGTTCATCCTCAAACAGGAAAAGTAATTGCTCGTGCAGGAGAAGAACTAAACGAAGAAATCTGTAAGGAAATTGAAGATTCTCCAATTGAAGAAGTAGAAATTCGTTCAGTATTAACTTGTGAATCTAAACATGGAGTTTGTGCAAAATGTTATGGACGTAACTTAGCTTACGGAAGAATGGTTCAGAAGGGAGAAGCTGTTGGGGTTATTGCAGCACAGTCAATTGGGGAACCAGGAACACAGTTAACACTTCGTACCTTCCACGTTGGGGGGGTTGCTGGAGGAAACATTGGAACCACTTCAAAAATTATAGCTAAATATAATGGTTTATTAATAATTGATGAGCTACGTTCTGTTGAATACAAAACTCCAGAAAAAGAAGATTGTGAAATTGTAATTGGACGTTCTGCTGAATATAGAATAGTTGATGAAAATACAGATGCAATATTAGCTTCAGGTAATATCCCTTATGGAGCAAGACTATATTTTAACGACAGATCACAAGTTAAGAAAGGTGATTTGATTGTTGAATGGGACCCATATAATGCAGTTATCATAACAGAAGTAACTGGAAAAGTTTCATTTGAAAGTATTATTGAAGGTGTAACCTTTAGAGTTGAATCAGATGACCAAACAGGACTTCAAGATAAAGTAGTTATTGAATCTCGTCAAAAAGCTAAAAATCCAGCAATATGTATAGTTAATTCAACTGGTGAAATACTTAAGGTATATGATATACCAGTTGGAGCTCACTTAATGGTGGAAGATGGACAAAAGCTAAAGGCTGGAGACACGTTAGTTAAAATCCCTCGTTCATTTGGAAAAGCAGGCGATATCACTGGAGGTCTTCCAAGAGTAACTGAATTGTTTGAAGCAAGAAATCCTTCTGACCCTGCAGTTGTTGCAGAAATTGATGGTGTTGTTTCATTCAACAAGAAACTTAAGAGAGGAAATCGTGAAATTATAATCACAAGCAAAACTGGAGAAACTCGCGCTTATCTTGTTTCAACTTCAAAACAAATTCTTGCACAAGAAAATGACTTTGTGAAAGCAGGAGCACCACTTTGCGAAGGAGCAATCACACCAGCAGATATTCTTGCAGTAAAAGGACCAATGAGAGTTCAAGAATATATTGTTAATGAAGTTCAAGAAGTTTACCGTTTACAAGGGGTGAAAATTAACGATAAGCACTTTGAAGTAATTGTACGTCAAATGATGCGTAAAGTTGAAATTGATGACCCAGGCGATACAAATTTCCTTGAAGGAGAAATTGCAAACAAGCTTGACTTCAACGAACAAAATGATAATATATTTGGCATGAAGGTTATCGAAGACCAGGGAGATAGCGAATTGTATGTTAATGGACAAATCATAAGTGCAAGAAAACTAAGAGATGAAAATTCTTCCCTAAAACGTAAGGATAAAGTTCAAATAGTTGCACGTGATGCACAACCAGCAACAGCACGTCAAATTCTTCAAGGTATTACAAGAGCCTCTCTACAAACTAAGAGTTATCTATCAGCAGCTTCATTCCAGGAAACAACAAAAGTTCTTACAGATGCAGCAATCAATGCTAAACAAGATGACCTGTTAGGTTTGAAAGAAAACGTTTTGGTAGGACACTTAATTCCTGCAGGAACAGGATTGAAAGAATACAGAAATGCTTTCGTTGCCAATAAACAACAATTGGAAGAACTAATTGCACAAAATGCCCCTTCAAAAAGAGGTAGAAAAGCAAAAGAAGAATAGATAATAAACAGATTGATATGGAAAATAAAGAACAAAAAATGGATATTGAATTACCTGTTGAAGTAGCACCAGGAATTTACACTAACCTACAACTAATAACTCATTCATCAACCGAGTTTATTATTGACTTCATTCAAGTTTTGCCAGGAGTACCAAAGGCACAAGTTCGCTCTCGTGCAATACTTTCTCCTCAACATGCAAAAAGATTTCTTTATGCATTGAAAGAGAATATTGAAAAGTACGAACAACAAAATGGAGTAATAACTGAACCTGATCAAGCTATTCCATATCAAATGAACCCAATGGGAAAAGCATAAGAGACTTTTTATCTATAAATAATAGAAAGAGCGTAGTTGAATATTCAATTGCGCTCTTTTTTTGTTCCCTAAATTGATTAATAAAAGTATTCTTTAATCTTATTCCCAAAAACATCAATCATAATGAAAAATAAGTCCATCATATTTGGAAATATGTCCATCATATTTTCATTTATGTCCATCATATTATTATTTTTGATTGACTTATTTTTCATTATGATTGGCTTTTTATTGAGTGTTTAGGTATTGAGTTGTTTTGTTGTTTAGAGAGTTTAAAGTCTATAAGGACATTAATGTCTTTAGGCTCCTTATTCCATTTTCTAAAACGCTGTTTTAATTTACTAACTCTTTACTTTAATAAATTCTTTCTTTGTTTTATTTTACTGAAGTAAGGTTTTATTTTAACCTTGTTTTTTTTGCTTACATAAGAATGGGAAAATAAAGAATGATAATAGATATAAAAAGTTAATAAGTTAATAAAAAGAGCCCAAAAATGAAAAGTGTTTTTGAAACAGATAAAATAAAATACTTCTATTTAAAATAAAACCATTAACTTTGGACTTGGAAATTATATACATAATATTCCAGTAAAAGAAGAAATTCTAGCACAACGTAGATAAGAAACCGAAATTTAATTATATAAATATTGGACTAATGACTAAAAAGAAATATTTTATTATTATTTTTTCTGTGTTATTGCTTGCTCAATGCAATAATAAAGAAGAGACTAAAGAAGAAAAAATTAGTAATATTCTAACAGGAAAGAAGAAATTAGTTTGGAATATTCATAGAAATGAATGGAATGATTATTTAAAGATATATAATTATACATCAAATGCATGTGAATTCAATAGAGAAGGTTATGCTTTTTATATTTATGTAAAAGTCTTTACGGGAAGTTCAGGCACCAAGATAGTGCTATCGGACTCTACATGGAAAATGATAGATTCTACACGGATTAAATTTATTTATGATACATTTCATATATTATATTATAATGATACTTTATTTAAGTTAAAGGCTAAAGAAGATACTTTTTATTTGATAAAGGAACATAACCAGAAACAAAGTTTTTACGAGGGAGACCTATACACAAATTATGAAAATATAAATCATTTGCTTCATGATAGATAGAGTTGGTGTGTTAGATTTGGAATTGATTATGTAAGTAATTGAATAACAAAATAACTAAATAAAGTATGAATAGTAATCGGATTACAAATCCCGCACGACGGAAAGAATGCTTTAAATCAATAGGCCAGACTAAATCGAGCAAAAAGATAAAAGATATGATTAATCAAGGATTACCAACTCCATCGGTTAAACGATAATAAAAATATTGATATATGAATTTAACAATAAAAATATTTAAAGTGATACTTGTTATCATTTTAATAGCTTCTTGTAATAAAGAAGAATATGCAGATGTAAAATGTTTTAAAGAAGCAGGAGATAAAGAAAATTATTGTTTCTTTTATGATGGAGAATTTCATAATGGTTTTAGTGAATGGGGATTTTCTATTGATTCTTCAGGTCATTTGAAAAATGCTGGTCGAAATTGGAAACACGACACATCTTTCCCTACATATTTTATAAAGAAGAAAATTAATTTTGATACTATTTTTTATGCAAGTGAAATAAGTTCTCTGCATAATGAATGGTATGTTTTTAATGCTATAATTACAAAAGACGAATGGGATATAGGCTTGTATTATCCTTATATATATGAGGGTCATTATAAGTTTAAGATAACAGAATCCGAACAATATTTGCTTAATCATGCAGTATCATTAATTAGTAATGTTAAACCTTTTATATCACCTCGCCAAAAGGATTTCAATAAGGTTGATGCTGATTTTCTAATTTTTTTAAGGATAATATCTTCTAAAATTTCAAAAGAATATTTTGCCGACATGGATAATCAAGGGATAGATTCAAGATATTATTTTATTACTAATGTAATACAAACAATCGTAAGTAATCATATTAAACCAGGAACCAAGATATCAGCAACACCAAGAAGATTAAATGATAAGCATTATAAAAAATATGAACGTTATTTTATAACAGGATCACCTCCACCACCGATTGATTAGGTGGTAATGTCTCAGATTCGGAGTTAACAATGTAATTAATAGAGAAAACAAGGTTTAATTAATATCTCTTTTACCTCTTACTTGAAAAAGAGAATAGATATAAAAGTTAATAAGTTAATAAAAAGAGCTAATTTTCAGAAAGTTTTCTGTAAGACGAAAATAAAATACTTTTCAAAAAAGGGTGTTTTTTATTAACTTATTAACTTTATATACTATCTTATCATCGAAAAAGGATAATTATCTCGTACTATTTTTCAATAAAGATTTTTTTGTAGTGTGTGATATGTTTTCATAGCTATGAAAAGTGCTATAATTTGATAATCTGATAATGTATTTGCTTGGTGTAAAAGATTTGAGGTTGATTTTCCAAGTAGTTCGGTAACATTGAATATTAAAATTAATTTTCTTCAAAAAATCAAAGATTATAATATTGTAGTTTTTTAGTGCTGGTCTGTATTTTTAAGGGGATGATATGAAAAAAGTATCAAAATAATTGAAAATAGTCTCTTAAAATAGGGGTATGAAATCGGAAAAATAGTATTTTTGCAAAATAAACCCTATAATTTTATACCCATATGTCAAAAATGCGTTTTTTTGCACTTAAAGAGCTTATGAATCGTAAGCCTATTGAAGTTAATTTACCTTCTAAAAACCTTTCAGATTATTATTCTTCTTTGGTTTTTGATAAGAAAACCATGCAGGAATATTTGCCTAAAGAGGCTTATATGGCTGTTGTTGAAGCCTCAGAAAATGGTAAGCCTATTTCGAGAGATAAAGCCGATTTGATTGCTAATGCAATGAGGAATTGGGCTAAGGGTTTTGGAGTAACTCACTATACACACTGGTTTCAGCCTTTAACTGATGGTACTGCAGAAAAGCATGATGGCTTTATTGATTTTAGTAGTCAGGGAGATGTTATTGAAAGATTTTCAGGAAAGTTGTTAGTGCAACAGGAACCTGACGCTTCTTCTTTTCCTAATGGTGGAATAAGAAATACTTTTGAGGCAAGAGGATATACTGCTTGGGATGTTTCTTCTCCTGCTTTTATTGTGGATGACACTCTTTGTATTCCAACAATTTTTGTTTCCTATACCGGTGATGCTCTTGACTACAAAACTCCTCTTTTAAAGGCATTGAATGCTGTTGATAAGGCTGCAACTGATGTTGCAAGGTTGTTTGATAAGAATGTTAATAAGGTTTCTGTTAATTTGGGATGGGAACAGGAGTATTTTTTGGTTGACAGTGCTTTATATAATGCAAGACCTGATCTTTGTTTGACTGGTAGAACTCTTATGGGGCATTCTTCTGCAAAGGATCAACAGTTGGATGACCATTATTTTGGTTCAATACCTCAAAGGGTAATATGTTTTATGAAGGATTTGGAAATTGAATGTCATAAACTTGGAATACCTGTTAAGACTTGTCATAATGAGGTTGCACCAAATCAGTTTGAAATAGCTCCAATTTTTGAAGATGCTAACCTGTCAAATGACCATAATCAGTTGGTGATGGATTTGATGAAAAGGATTGCCAACAAACATAATTTTAATGTTCTTTTCCACGAAAAACCTTTTAGCGGGATTAACGGCTCTGGAAAACATAATAACTGGTCTTTGCAAACAGACACTGGAGTAAATCTTTTTGCACCTGGAAAGAACCCAAAAGCAAATATGCTGTTTCTTACTTTCATTGTCAATACTGTAATGATGGTGTATAAGAATCAGGATATTTTAAGGGCTTCAATAGTTAGTGCATCCAATTCCTATAGATTAGGAGCAAATGAGGCTCCTCCATTAATTCTTTCAGTTTTCTTGGGTAAATACTTAACCAATATGTTGGAATCCTTAGAAGAGAAAGTTGGTGAAAAGAAAATGACTGCAGAGCAAAAGACTGCATTAAAATTGGGTATTGGACGTATTCCAGAAATACTTTTGGATAATACTGATAGGAATAGAACATCACCTTTTGCCTTTACAGGTAATAGATTTGAGTTCCGTGCAGCTGGCTCTTCTTCCAATTGTGCTGCTCCAATGATTGCAATTAATGCTGCTATGGCTCATCAATTAAATCAATTTAAGAAGGATGTAGATTTATTGATGGATAAGGGAGTTGGTAAGGATGAAGCAATTTTCAAGGTGCTTAAGAAAATGATAAAGGAATCCAAGCCAATTTGTTTTGAAGGAGATGGATATTCTGATAACTGGTCAAAAGAAGCAAAGAAAAGAGGTTTGACCAATATTGAATCTGTTCCAGAAGCATTACTAAAATATGAATCAGAATCGGCTAAAGAAGTTTTTGTTGGAGAAGGAGTTTTTAATGAAACAGAGTTAGTAAGCAGGGTGGAAGTAGAGCTTGAGAAATTTGTTAAGAAAATTCAAATTGAAAGTAGAGTTTTGGGTGATTTGACCATAAATCATATAGTTCCTATTGCGGTTACTTATCAAAATCGTTTGCTTGAAAACCTGATTGGATTAAAACAAATATTCGATAAGGAAGAATATGAAGAATTATCTTTTGCAAGAAAGCAATTAGTTAAAGAAATATCAAAATATGTTTCTGAGATAAAATTGCAGGTAAAGGAAATGACCAATCAAAGAAAAATAGCCAACAGGATAACAAATATGCAAGAAAAAGCATTTGCTTATTCCAATAATGTTAAGCCTTACTTAGAATCAATTAGAGAATGTGTTGATAATTTGGAAATGGAGATTGATAATGAGATTTGGCCATTGCCAAAATATAGAGAATTATTGTTTGCAAAATAATTTCCAATTTTCCTATTGTTTTTGCTAATTTAATTGGGTTTTTCTTATAAGTAGCCTGACAATTAGAGTTAGAGTTTTTTATTTTTTATTTTTTTATCTAATTGTTTGAGCATTTGAGAAATATAATATATCTTTGCAAATTGAAATTCAAGCAATAATTTCAATATTTGGTAGAGAACAAATTCGTTATAAATCAAAATAAGGAGAATAATTAATATGACTAAAATCAAATCGTTAGCTGACTTAAAAGCTATGAAACAAAGCGTTCAAGAAAAAATTGATACGCGAGCTAAAGGAAAAGCTGAAGGCTTAGTACAAGTGAAAATAGCAATGGCTACTTGTGGTATTGCTGCTGGAGCTAAAAATGTTATGGACTACATGATGTCTGAAACAGAAAAAAGAGGAATGGATGTTGTTTTTACTCAAACTGGATGTATGGGATATTGCCATGCAGAACCAACAATTGAAGTAACTCTACCAGGTAAAGAGCCAATTGTTTTTGGCTATGTTGACCTTAAAAAAGCTGATGAAATCATCGATAAATATATCAAAGATGGTGAATTAGTAGAAGGAATTATACCTGTAAACTACGAAAAAATTAATAATTAATACCTAACAAATTTATTCAACTTTTAGGAGGAAAAATATATGGCTAAATTCAAAATGCACTTATTGGTCTGTGGAGGTACGGGCTGTAATGCATCAAGGAGCCAAGAGATAGCTGCTAATTTAAAGAGCTCTCTTAAGGACAATGGTTTAGAAAATGAAGTTCAGGTTATCTTAACAGGATGTTTCGGTTTTTGCGAAAAAGGTCCAATTGTTAAGGTTATGCCTGACAATACTTTCTATACGGAAGTAAAACCAGAAGATGCAACTGAAATTATTATGGAACATGTTGTTAAGGGAAGAAAAGTAACTCGTTTACTTTACACTGACCCTGAAAACAAACAACACGTTGCAGACTCAAAACATATGGGATTCTATAAAAAACAAATGCGTATTGCTTTACGTAACTGTGGTTATATAGATCCTCAAAATATTGAAGAGTACATCGGAGCTGATGGTTACACAGCTTTGGCAAAATGTTTGGGTGAAATGACTCCTGAACAAGTTATTAACGAAATCAAACTTTCTGGTCTTCGTGGTCGTGGAGGTGGTGGTTTCCCTACAGGATTGAAATGGGAAATTGCATCAAAAAATCATGCAGATCAAAAATATGTAGTTTGTAATGCTGACGAAGGAGACCCAGGTGCATTTATGGACCGTTCAATTCTTGAAGGAGACCCTCACACTGTTTTGGAAGCAATGGCAATTAATGGATATGCTATAGGTGCAACAAAAGGACTTATTTATATCCGTGCTGAATACCCACTTGCAATTAACCGTCTTTTAGTAGCAATTGATCAAGCTCACGAATATGGTCTTTTAGGAGAAGATATTTTGGGTTCAGGATTTAACTTTGATATTGAATTACGTTATGGAGCAGGTGCTTTCGTTTGTGGAGAAGAAACAGCTCTTATTCACTCAATGGAAGGACAACGTGGAGAACCAACATTCAAACCACCATTCCCAGCTCAATCAGGATATAACAAAAAACCAACCAACGTAAATAATGTTGAAACATATGCAAATATTCCAATCATTATTTCAAAAGGAGCTAATTGGTTTAACCAAATAGGAACAGAAAAGAGTAAAGGAACTAAAGTTTTCGCTCTTGCTGGTCAAATCAACAACGTTGGACTTATTGAAGTTCCAATGGGAATAACTTTAAGAGAAATTATCTACGAAATTGGTGGTGGCATCAAGGGAGGAAGAGAATTTAAAGCTGTTCAAACAGGAGGTCCTTCAGGAGGTTGTTTAACTCAAAAACACTTAGATACACCAATTGATTATGATAACCTTATTGCTGCTGGCTCAATGATGGGTTCAGGAGGTATGGTTGTTATGGACGAAACTTCTTGTATGGTTGCAATTGCTAAATTCTACTTAGAATTTACTGTTGAAGAATCTTGCGGAAAATGTAGCCCATGCCGTATTGGTAACAAACGTTTACATGAAATCTTAGAAAAAATATCTAAGGGTAATGGAACAATGGAAGATTTAGACACTCTAACTAATCTTGCAAGAGTTATTAAAGATACTGCTCTTTGTGGATTAGGACAAACATCTCCAAACCCAGTTCTTTCTACCATTGAAAACTTCTATGATGAATACGTAGAACACATTAAAGACAAGAAATGTAGAGCAGGAGTTTGTAAATCATTAATGCAATATGTTATTGATCAAGAACAATGCGTTGGATGTACTGCTTGTGCAAGAAATTGTCCTGTTAATGCAATCTCTGGCGAAAAGAAAATGCCTCACTTTATCAATACAGAATTATGTATTAAGTGCGGAGCATGTATTGAGAAATGTAAATTCAATGCAATTAGCATTTGTTAAACTCAAAAAATGTTAAGAAAAAGAAATGGAAAAAATAAACATAATTATAGATAATAAGCCGTTGCAGGTTGAGAAAGGTCAAACTGTATTGAAAGCGGCACGTGCAGCAGGCATTGATATACCTACTCTATGTTATTACGAATTGGATGGAGTTAAATTAGAAAATCGTCCAGGAGGTTGTCGTATGTGCGTTGTTGAGATTGAAGGAAGAAAGAATTTAGCACCTGCTTGTGCAACAGAAGTAATGGAAGGAATGGTTATTCATACTTGTTCACTAAGAGTTGTTAATGCTCGTAGAACAGTTTTGGAATTAATCCTTTCTGACCACCCTGCAGATTGTTTGATTTGTCCTAAGAGTGGAAAATGTGAATTGCAAGATTTAGCACAACGTTTGGGAGTAAGAGAAATTCCTTATCAAGGAGAACAATCAACTTATAGAAAAGATATGTCTCCAGCAATCATTCGTGATGTTGATAAATGCGTTATGTGTCGTAGATGCGAAACTGTTTGTAACGTATGGCAAACAGTTGGAGCTCTTTCAGCAGTAAACAGAGGATTCCAAGCAGTTGTTGCTCCTGCATTTGAACAAGATCTTGCAAAGAGCCCTTGTACAATGTGTGGTCAATGTGTTATGGCTTGTCCAGTTGGAGCACTTAGCGAAGTTGACTTAACTCGTCAAGTTATTACAGCAATATCAGATCCTAAGAAAACAGTTGTTGTTCAAACAGCTCCAGCAGTGCGTGTAGCATTAGGAGAAGAGTTTGGAATGGAACCAGGAAGCATTGTTACTGGACAAATGGCATCAGCTTTAAGAAGAATTGGATTTGACTATATTTTTGATACAGACTTTGCAGCTGACCTTACCATTATGGAAGAAGGAACAGAACTTCTTACTCGTATTGATAAGTTTATGAAAGGGGACAAAAACGTTAAATTACCTATCTTAACTTCTTGTTGTCCAGGTTGGGTAAACTTCTTTGAAACAAATTATCCAGATATGTTAGACGTTCCTTCAACAGCAAAGAGTCCACAACAAATGTTTGGAGCTGTTGCTAAGAACTATTTAGCAAACAAACTTGGTATTAAACGTGAAGATATGGTTGTTGTTTCAATTATGCCTTGCGTTGCTAAGAAATTTGAAAGTCAAAGAGAAGAGTTTAAAGAAAACGGAAACCCAGATGTTGACTACTCATTAACAACTCGTGAATTAGCAGAACTTATCCGTCAATTCAATATAGATTTCAAAACACTTCCAGTAGAAGATTTTGATAATCCACTTGGAGAATCAACAGGAGCAGCAGTTATCTTTGGTGCAACAGGAGGAGTTATTGAAGCAGCAACTCGTACAGCTTACGAACTATTCACTGGGAAGAAACTTGAAAAGGTTGACTTTACAGAATTAAGAGGTTTGGAAGGAGTTAGAGAAGCTACAGTTGACTTTAACGGAACACCAATAAAAATTGGAATCGCACATGGATTATCAAATGCACGTCAACTATTAGACGAAGTTAAAAAAGGTAATTCAGGATTCCATGCAATAGAAGTTATGGCATGTCCAGGAGGATGTATTGGAGGAGCAGGTCAACCATTCCATCATGGTAATTTTGACATAATCAGAAAACGTCAAGAAGCAATTTATCGTGAGGATGCAGGAAAACCAATTCGTAAATCACACGAAAACCCATACATTCAAGCCCTATACAAAGAGTGGTTGGGAACACCTTGTGGAGAAATTTCACATCATTTGCTTCACACTCACTATTTTGATAAATCAAAACATATAGAAATAGAAGGATAAAAACATAACAACTATGGCAAAGGTAAAATTAGCAGAAAGCAAAATAAACAAGATAAAGGAAATTTGTGCGAGCTTTGGCAACAAGCCAGGTGAAGCAATTAATGTCCTTCATAAAGTACAGGGAGAGTTTGGTTATTTACCAGCAGAAGTACAAGAAGTAATAGCACAAGAACTTAATGTTTCAGTTGCACAAATATACGGAATTGTAACCTTCTACTCTTTCTTCACAATGACCCCAAAAGGAGAATTTCCAATTTCAGTATGTATGGGAACAGCTTGCTATGTTCGTGGTGCAGAAAAAGTGTTGGATGAATTTAAAAGAGAATTGAAAATTGGCGTTGGCGAAACAACTCCAGATGGCAAATTCTCATTGAATTGTCTTCGTTGTGTAGGTGCTTGTGGATTAGCTCCAGTGGTACTTATTGGAGAAAAAGTTTACGGACGTTTAACTCC
>DIOL01000008.1:35466-59026 GCA_002423895.1 Bacteroidales bacterium UBA5515
TAAACCTAACCCAGTTTATCTTATAAACAAAAGGACGTCTTGCATATGCTCGGCGTCCTTTTTTGTTTTATTTCTTCTTGTTTATATAATGTTATTTTCATTTCCGATAACTATCTCGTTTTTCCAAGATAGTTATCTGGGGGCTCTGCGATAGTTATCCCAGATTAAAAAAGTGCGACTTATCGTCTAAAAAGTGCGACTTTTTGATTAGAAAGTGCGATATTTTAGATAGAAAAGTGCGACTTTTAAATTTTCGAATAGTTATCTTGAGCTTTTGAGATAGTTATCTTGTTCTTTGCAGATAGTTATCTCACATTCGAAAATAGGCTATTCCCAATAAAAAATAGGCTATTCTTGGTTGGAAATAGGCTATTTCTATTCAAAAATAGGCTATTTTTGTGTCTCGTATAGTTATCGTGAGAGTTTTGGATAGTTATCTTGGACAAAAATATCCTTATGAAAAATGTTTATTATTGTGTTATTGGAGTTTCTTTTTCTTTGAATTGCAATTTAAAGCTCCTTTTTCTAAATCTTCATTAACTCTAAACAAGACGATTCTTCTAATTAAATCTATTGGAAGTGGTTTGGAAATTGGAAATTGAATTGTTCCTTTTGAATGTTTGTATTCTTTTAATTCTTCTTCAAACGCTTCAATACCATTAGATGTTGGGAAAAGGCTTACATGATTTTTAAATCCTCCAAAATAAACTATTGGTCCGTTTCCCTTATAGGTTGGCATTTGATAACTAATACATTCATTAGATAAAGGAGCATTTTCAATAATCAGCTCCCTAATCTCAATCAGCTTAGCCTTAACATCTCCATCAAAACTATTAATATAAATATCTACTTCTTTGGATTTATTATACATTATTATTCTTTTCCTGCAACTTGTTTTAATATGCTTTCTAATTGACTGCCGTAGGTTTCCCAGCGGTAGTTTTCTTTTACAAAATTATTGCCTTTTTGAGCTATTTGGTCTGCAAGGGAAGGGTTTTGTAAAAGTTTGATGATTGAATCGGCATATTCTTTTGGAGAGGATGCAATAAGTATATTTTCATTATGAGTGGCTCCCAAAGCTTCATTAGCAAGTGGTGAACTTATGCAAGGAAGGTTCATTGCCATTGCTTCAAGGAGTTTGTTCTGAAGGCCAGTTCCTATTTGCATTGGTGCAACAAAAATCTTACTTTTGGCATAATATTCTTTCATATCCTCAACCCAACCAGTAACTTTTATATTCTCAGAACTTAGACTTTGAACTGAAGTTGTAGGGTTAGCTCCAGCAATTACTAATTTGGCATCAGGTAGTTTTTCCCAAACCAAAGGCATAATCTCTGTGGCAAGAAATATTGCTGCAACAGAATTAGGAGCATAGGACATGCCTCCAGAAAATATTATATCGAATTCCTTATTTTTATTGCTTTTATAGTTGAAATAGGAATCATCAACTCCATTTGAAATAACAGTAATTTCATCTTGAGAAGGGTGTTTGATTTCTTTCTTATCTGTTTCAACAATAATTGTAAGTTTATTGAAGATATCAAACATCTTGGCTTCATATTTTTGAAGTCTTTTTGCTTCAATATTGAATAAGCATTTCAGTAAAAAACTACTTTTGGAAGCTCTTCGTTTCATATTGGTTGAAAGAGCATCTTGGAAGTCCAAAACCTTTGGGTAATTAATATTTGAATATTTTGCTGTTCTTACAAATTGATAATATACAACATCAGGATTAACTTGTTCGCAGAAGGAATTTAGCTTTTTAATGTTTTTCCTGTGAGAGAAATAACCAGTTTGGAAAGGAGTGCTATCAAACAGTGACTTGGTCATCCCTAAAATGGAATCAAATTTATTAAATTGACCAATACATATTTTCTTAACGAAAGACAAGAGAATGGTTTCCGCTTTAGGGTTGATTGTTGAGTTGTTCAAACAAAACAAATATACATCATTATTCTTAGCAAGTTCTTTAATTTGATAAAATGCTCTAAGCTTATCTCCTTTGTCTAAAGGGTAGGGAATACGTGACAGGACAACTAATATCTTCATTAATGACAGCTTTTAATGATTAGTATTTGATTTGCGGTTAATTTACTTAACTTCTAATTGACCATATAAGTCAACCAATTCTCTTGCGATAGCATTAATATTATATTTTTCACTAATTAGTTTTTCAGCATTTTGAGCAATATTATGAGAAAACTCCTTATCTGTAACACATTTATAAATACTTTCTGCAAATTCCTCTGGAGTGTTGGCAATTACAATATTTACATTATTTTCATACAAAATACCTTCAGCAGCTTGAGAAGTTGCAATTATACATTTCCTAAGCGACATCGCCTCAAGAATTTTAATTCTTATTCCACTTCCAGAAAGCAAAGGTACAATCATAATTTCTTTAGAACAAATAAACCTTGCACTATCAGGAACTTCTCCATAAATAACAACTCCTTCTCTGTTTAAATTCAAAAGCCATTGAGGCATTGCTCTTCCAGCAAAATAAGCTTTAATGTTAGGAAGCTTTTCGTGAACCATATCCCAAACATTATCCAAAAACCATTCAATTGCTTGTTGGTTGGGAATCCAATTCATGGAGCCAATATGGAATAAACTGTCCTTTTCTTCAATATCCTTATCAATAAAGTCTGGTGTTTCAATCCCTACAGGAACATTCTTACAAGGAACCTTACATCTATTTTCAATAAAATAATTAGCATCAACCTTAGTAACAGGATAAACTCCATCGTAGTTATTAACCATTTCAAGTTCATACTTCTTAAGGCTATAAGCCAATTGGTTGAGGTAAATTTTCTTTAAAGGATTCTTTGTACTTTGAGCAGTCTTTTCCCAAATTAAATGTTCAATATTAGGAGCTCTAAGAACAATCTTTGCTTTAGAGTTTTTTCTTATAACAGAAATATAATGAGAAAGAAAAATACTTTCAAGTTGAATAACATCAAACTCTTCCTCTTTCAAAAGAGATGCAAGCCTTTCTTCCATTTCTTGGCAATAGAAACGCTTAACATGATAGCTTTCGTTTTTTATGAAACTGCAAAGAGCAGAAAACACATTAAGTTTTAAATTGACAAATATGGTTTCAAACTGAGTCTTTTCAATATATTCTTTTGGAAGCTCTGAAATTTTAACTGGATGCTTGAAAGTGTTAAAAGCAAGAACCTTCACCTTATGTTCATTATTCAAAAGTCCCATTGTTAAAGTATGCATTCCCATTGAACCACCGTCAACAACAGGGAAAGGAGGCTTATAGCAAAGCTGTAAAATCTTCATTATTTATTTTCAAATTTATGTCCAGTTAAAAAATCTTTAATCTTGTTTAAAGCCTTAATCCAACTTTCAGAATTTAAAAGAGAAGAATCGGAAGTAGCTTTAATGGTAAGGAAAAGTCCAATAGGTAAGAATACCAATGTTGAACTCCACATACCTAAGAATGATGAAACAGCACCTTCAACAGAAGCTTTTTCTCCAATCATTCCTACAACATAATATAATATAAAACTCAAAACCGAAACCACCACAGGCATTCCCAATCCACCCTTACGGATAATTGCTCCTAATGGAGCTCCAATAAAGAATAAGATTAAGCATGCTGCTGAAAGTGTAAACTTTCTATGTAGTTCGTTTCTGTGTCTAATAATTAACTCACTGTCACCATTTCGTTTTGAGTCCAACATCTTCAAATCACTTTTAAGATAAGTTGCTCTTTGAGAAGCTTGTTCAATTACCTTTTGCTTATCTTGATTAGTAAGTAAAGAATAGTCTTTATAGAATGAGAAGTCATACGATGAATCCATCTTAAAAATATTTGAATCTCTAATTATTGGAGTTGTAATTTGATTTCTAATTCCTTGTACAATTGAATGATTAAAATCCAAATTCTCTTTTCTTAGTTCATTTATATTCTTGTTTAATTGAGTAATGTTAAGCATCTTGTAGTGGCCAGAATATCTGTCTTCATCGGTTTCCTTAAAAGCAAAATCTGAAACATCAAACCTAATCAATTGCTCCTTAAAGTTAAGTCTGATTAAAGGACGAGTGTAGAAAGATTGGTCATCAACACTTTCATCATAAGTATATCCATCAATTAAATTAAAAACAAGTGTATTCCCATTATCCTCTGTATACATTTGTCCTTTCTTTGCAGCAGTTACGCTGATGTTTCCCATGCTCTTGCTATGATCATAAATCACAACATCACTCAAATTCTTTCCTTCCTTATCCTTTGCTCCAATACGAATAACGTATTTTTCAATTTCAGCATAAAACTCATTAGGACGAATATTAACAGTAGGCTTTTTAGTGTTAATCTCATACATCAACGTTCTCATTTTCTTTTCTGCAATAGGCATAAAGTTATTTGAGAAAAAGAATGCAAAAACAGATAGCAAAGAAACAACTGCAATCATTGGTCTAAGAATTCTCCAAAGAGAAATCCCAGCAGACTTCATGGCTACTAATTCGTAGCGTTCTCCAAAATTACCAAGTGTCATTATGGAAGCTAACAAAATTGCTAAAGGCAAGGCCATAGGAACCAAGGTAACCAATATATACCAAAACAATTGAAGTATAACCAGAGTGTCTAAACCTTTACCAATCATCTTTTCTAAAATCTTCCAGATGAATTGTAGAAGCAGAACAAATTCCGATATGGAAAATGTAAGTAAAAGGGGACCTAAAAATGATTTTATAATAAGTATATCAAGTTTCTTCACAACAAAACTTTACAATTAAAGCAACAAAAATACAAAGATTTAATCTTTTATTAGTAATTTTGCTTCCAAATAAAACAAATTAATTGAATACAATATGAAAAAGTTGATTATGATTTCAGCCCTTTTATCATGTTTACTTGTAATGCCTGAGGGAATTAAGGCTCAAAACAAAACTAAAGACAAAGAACAATTTAAGTATGTAATTGATGAATTCGCTGATATTAAAGTTATGCGTTACCAAGTTCCATCATGGGACAACCTAAGTTTGAAGCAACAAGAATATCTTTACTATCTATCTCAAGCAGCAAATAGTGGAAGAGATATATTGTGGGATCAAAACTATAAATACAATTTAACTGTAAGAAGAACTTTGGAAAACATTCTTTCTTCTTATAATGGAAAACGTCAAGGCAATGAATGGGAAGATTTTTTGGTTTATGCTAAAAGAGTATTCTTCTCCAATGGTATTCATCATCACTATGCTGAAGACAAAATTATGCCTGCTTTCTCCAAAAACTATTTCTCAACTCTTTTGAAACAATCAAGCCAAAAGAATTTCCCAACAGATAAAGGAGAAAAAGTTGATGCTTTCTTTACAAGAGTAACTGATATTATTTTCAATAAAAACGTTGCTCCTTATAGAAAAGAAACTGATAAATCAAAAGATATTATTGCATCTTCAGCTGTTAATTTCTACGAAGGAGTTACTCGCAAAGAAGTTGAAGATTTTTACAAACAAAAACAAAGTCCAGATAGTGAACGTCCTCTTTCTTTTGGTTTAAACTCTAAAGTTGTAAAGGAAAACAATAAAGTTGTTGAGAAAGTTTATAAACTTGACGGATTATATTCCAATGCTATTAAAGAAATAATCTATTGGCTTGAAAAAGCAAATAAAGTTGCAGAAAATGATGCTCAAAGAGAATATACAAATCTTTTAATTAAATACTACCAAACAGGAGATTTGGAAATTTGGGATAAATATAATGTTAAATGGGTTTCAGATGTTGAATCACAATGCGATTATGTAAATGGATTTATTGAAGACTATGGCGATCCATTGGGAATGAAAGCAACATGGGAATCTGTTGTAAACTTCAAAGACTTGGAAGCAACCAAAAGAACAGAAGTAATAAGTGCAAATGCTCAGTGGTTTGAAAATAATTCACCTGTTGCTCCTCAATACAAAAAGAAAGAAGTTAAGGGAGTAAGTGCAAAAGTAATTAATGCTGTTATGCTTGGAGGTGATTGTTTCCCAACTCCACCAATTGGAATTAACCTTCCAAATGCTGATTGGATTAGAAAAGAATTTGGCAGCAAATCAGTAACTATTGCAAATTTAACTTCAGCTTATGACTTAGCTGCACTTGAATCTCCAAAAGGAGCATTACAAGAATTTGCTGCAAGTGAAGAAGAAATTGAAAAAGCAAAGAAATATGGTTCAATGGCAGGTGATTTACACACTGACTTACACGAATGTTTAGGACATGGTTCAGGTCAACTTCTTCCTGGCACTTCAGCAGGAGCATTAGCTGACTATTCTTCTTCATTGGAAGAAGCAAGAGCTGATTTATTTGCTCTTTATTATATGATGGATCCATATTTAATTGAAATTGGACTAATTCCTGACCTTGCTGTTGGAGAAGCAGAATATGACAGTTATCTTCGTAATGGACTTCTTTCTCAATATGCAAGAATTGAATTTGGTAAAACAGTAACTCAAGCACACATGCAAGCTCGCAAACTAATTTCTACTTATACTTTTGAACAAGGAGAAAAGATTGGAGCTGTAGTTAAGTTTGAAAAAGACAATAAAACCTATTTCCAAATAAAAGATCACGAAGCTGTAAGAAAAATATTTGGAGAGTTGCTTGCAATGATTCAAGATATTAAATCTACTGGTAACTATGAAGAAGGAAAGAATTTAATTGAAAAATACGCTGTTAATATCGACCCAGTATTACACCAGGAAGTTATTGACCGTTACAAGAAATTAAATATTAAACCTTATGGAGGTTTTGTAAATCCTGAAATAACTCCAATTGCTGACAAAGATGGTAAATATATTAAGTTTGAAATTACCTACCCAACAGACTTCCTAAAACAACATCTTCAATATGGAAAGAAATACTCTTTCTTGCCAACAATGAATTAGAATTCTGAAAACATAAATACTTAGGGCCTAAGATCCAAATAAAGTTTCTTAGGCCTTTTTTTATTGTTTATCTAATTTCAACAAAAATTTCATAAGTCCTTTTCTCCTTAACTCATGTATAAAATCTAAGAAGTTTAAAGAGCTTAAAGACCTTAATGTCCTTAAAGACTTTAAGCTCCTTATTTCTTTTGAAATAAACCAAAATAATTAAAGTTTAAATCTATCAAAACAAAGTAAATAACTGCTTAAATAAGCTTTTGAACTTTTTTTATCTTATTTCAATCTCGGAATCATGCCATGAATTACTCGAAATCATGCCATGATTCTTCTGATTTCATGGCATGATTCTGGTCAATTCATGCCATGAAATGGAGTAATTCATGCCATGATTCCAAAAACATCATGCCATGAAATGAGATTAACTCCTTATAAAAATAGTTTCAATTAAGGTTTAATAAGATTGGAATAAGAATTTTCTACTTTTTTCTCTTTTCTTTTTTTTAATATCTTTACTATCTCTTATCCTACAAAGCAATATTTAAGACTCAAACTTTATTCTTTAAAGTTTTTTACTATCTTTGTGGCTTAAATAATATATAATATTTATCTGTTTGTATGAAAATTACTGATATTGTAAAGATTTTGGATGCCCAAGTTGTTGTTGGGGGAGAGGATATGAATTATAGCATTAATCATGGTTTTGCTTCCGATTTGATGTCGGATGTTTTAACTTTGGAAGAGGAACATTTAATTCTTATAACTGGATTATGTAATAATCAAACTATTCGTACTGCAGAAATGGCTAATATTTCTGTTATTTTGTTCGTTAGAAATAAACAGGTTTCGGAAGATATGATTGAACTTGCTTTGGAAAATGACATTATAATTCTTTCTTGTAAGTATTCAATGTTTAAGACAGTTGGATTATTATATGAAAATGGGCTTGAACCTGTTTATTAATTTTTGTTTGGGAGAAATATGATGCATACGGAATTTACTGTTGTTGAGGGCGATTTTGCAAATGCTGGTAAGGCCTCGAGTGAGATAAAGAAAACTCTAAAGCAACTAAACATAGATAATCAAAAAATAAAGAAAATTGTTGTTGCTGTTTACGAAGCTGAAGTTAATGCTATTGCTCATGCTTATGGAGGTACCATTTATGTTGATTTGGATGAGGAAAAGATATGTGTTTTGATTAAGGATAAAGGACCTGGCATCCCTGATATTGCTCGAGCTATGGAAAAAGGTTTTTCTACTGCTTCAGCTAAGGTTAGGGAAATGGGTTTTGGAGCAGGAATGGGATTGCCAAATATTAAAAATAATGTTGATGAGTTAGATATTCAAACAGAGGTAGGAGTTGGAACTGAGATTAAGATGATTGTTAATTTTAACTCTTAATTTTTTAAGATTATTGAACAATGAATGAAAACTATTTCTATCATGCTTTAAGGATTGACCATAAGATTTGCTTTGGTTGCACTCTTTGTATGCGTAATTGTCCAACTGAGGCAATTAGGGTTCGCAATGGTAAGGCTACAATTTATGAAAATAAATGTGTGGACTGTGGAGAATGCTACAAGGTTTGTCCTTCTGGAGCAGTTTATGTTGCAGAGGACGATTTCCAAAGTATTTACAATTTTAAACATAGAGTTGTTTTGATGCCTTCAGTCTTTTTGGGCCAATTCCCTGAAGATATTAAAGCTTCACAAGTATATTCTGTAATAACTGAAATTGGTTTTAATCATGTTTTTGAAGTTGAGGCTTCAGCTTTTTTGCATACTATACTTTCAAATAAGTATATTCGTGAGCATGAAACCAAAAAACCTCTTATCTCAACCTTTTGCCCAGCCATTGTTCGTTTGATTCAAGTTAAGTTTCCTGCTTTGGTTGATAATCTTATCCCTATTAAAGCTCCCGTTGACTTCACTGCAATTTATATTAGAAAGAAACTAATTGAAGAAGGAGCTAATCCAGAAGATATAGGAATATTCTACATAACTCCATGTGCTGCAAAGATTGCTGCAACTAAGTCTCCAGTGGGAGAGGATATTTCAACTGTTGATGGTGTTTTGAATATGGACACCATGTATAATATTGTTTTAAAAGAAATCAAACAAAAGAAAGAGTTTAATAAAAAAATTACTGCAAATAATGATGTTACTTCCGATTGCGTTATATTTTCTTTAACCAATGGTGAAAGACGTTTGAATAATTTTAAGAAGAGCTTTGCAATTGATGAAATACATAATGTTATAGAGTTCTTAGAAAAAGTGGAGGATGATGAGATTGAAGATTTGGACTTTTTGGAACTTAGGGCTTGTGATGAGAGTTGTGCTGGAGGAATATTAACTTGTGGAAACAGGTTTCTGATTAATGATAGGATGATGCAAAGAGCTAAGAAATTGGCTGAAAGAGAGCGCAACGGAGAAACTTCAAGAAGGAAAGCTATTATGAACGAAAGGGAGTACTTAACTCAAAACTCTCATGTTGGAAAAATAAAACCAAGAAGTATGATGGTTTTGGATGAGGATAGGAGTGTTGCTTTCCAAAAGCTTACAAGGATAAAGGAAATTGAA
This sequence comes from Bacteroidales bacterium UBA5515, assembly GCA_002423895.1. Taxonomy (GTDB): domain Bacteria; phylum Bacteroidota; class Bacteroidia; order Bacteroidales; family P3; genus UBA10566. The sequence continues at coordinate 44,928 of DIOL01000008.1, forward strand.
TCAAAACTTCCTCACACCGATTGTAATGTTTGTGGAGCACCTTCTTGTCATGCTTTGGCTGAGGATGTAGCTTTCGACAGAGCTAATATGACTGATTGCGTTTTTATGCAACGTAATCTTGAAAAAAGAGGTTCTTTAAAGGTTGAGGAAAGTGTTGAGATTATGAAGAATATTTGGGGGGAAGATAAATTAAAGGACTACATTTTAAATAAATAACCTTTAAGAATAATCAATAAATAATTGTCAAATGAATAATAAGGATTGGGGTTTAAAAGTTTTTTCTTTCTTGTTTTTTCTTTTTATTGCATTAGTGAGTAATGCTCAAAATTTAAGAATAGAGCTTAAGGGAGAAAATATTGGAGGGAAAACAATTCAGTTAATTTCCATAATGGATAATCTTTCCAATTTGGAAACTGAAATTGCAAGCAAGCAACTAAATCAAACAGATACTTTGGTTAACTTTTCTGTTTTGATTGAAAACACTTCCTTTATGAAAATTAGGATTGAAACCTTCGATTATGGTTTTATTGCTCAAAAGGGAGCATCCTACAATATGAGATTATTACCTTTTGATTTCAATATTAAGGATTCAATCAATACTCTTTTCTACAAATTTGAACTGCCAATAATTATTGAAAATACAACTGATAATAATCTTAATAGAACTATTTATTCTATTGACACAACAATTGAAAACTATTTAATTGATAATAAAAAGGAAATTCTATTTTATAGAGATAAAAAGAAGGTTGATTCTTTAAAACTAATGGTTAATTCATTAATTGATTCTTCACAAAGCAACTATATTAAAGATTACGCAAAATATTCTCTTGGTAAAATAGAATTTTCATCAAAAACAATAAATGACAAAAAGCTTAAGGCTCAACTTTTCTATGATAAACCTATACTTTATGATAATATAGGTTATATGGAATGTTTTGAAGTTGTTTATGGACATTATTTTACTGAAGGAAACAAGGTAATTACCAAGCAAAATCTTATTCGCTGGTTTGAAAATAATAATTACTTTTCTTTAATAGATTCTTTAGGGGTTGATACATTATTGAAGAATGAAGTTTTCAGAGAATTAGTTTTCCTTAGAGGAATGAAAGAAGCTTATTTCTCAACTCAATATAATAGTCTTAATATCGTAAGCATGCTCGAAAGCTTTATTTATCAAACCAAATTCAAGGAACATGTTAAAATTGCAAAGAATCTATTAGAGTTTTTTGCTCAAAAATCATATTATGGATCTAATGCTAAAGAGTTTTCATTACAAGATATTCATAATAACTACATAACCTTAGATAAATTTAAGGGTAAACCTCTTATTTTGAGTTTTGTTAAGCTTCACGAGCCTTCAAACCTTAGAGAGTTAAACATGATGTATAGTTTTGTGGATACATTAAAAGATAACTTTAATTTCCTAACCATTGCTTGTGATAATAGTTTGGATGCCTTGTTTAATTTCTTGGTAAATTCTAATGTTGGAGTAAAATATAAATGGGATTTTGCTCATTTTGGAGGTAATTGGGATTTGTTGAAAGCTTATAATATTGCTGTTTTTCCAACGTTTATCTTAATTGACTCAAAGGGAACAATTATTCAAAATCCAATGCGAAAACCTTCTGAAGGAAGTTTAATGCCTTTTGTGCCAAGAAAGGAAGTTATTAAAGAGAAATTTTTCCTTGATCCAAAATAAAGCTAATTTTGGAGTTTTATAATAAAGTATGTAAATTTGCCTTTTAAAAAAATAAAATCAAACGCAGATGTCTGATAGTATAGTAATAATCCCAACTTACAACGAAAAAGAGAATATAGAAAATATTATTCGTACAGTGTTTTCGTTAGAAAAAGACTTTGATGTATTAATTATTGATGATGGTTCTCCCGACGGAACAGCTCAAATTGTCTTAGAGTTAACTAAAGAATTCCCTCAAAGACTATTTCTTGAACAAAGAAAAGGTAAATTGGGTTTAGGCACTGCTTATTTACATGGTTTTAAATGGGCATTAAATAAAGATTATAGTTTTATCTTTGAAATGGATGCAGATTTCTCACATAATCCACATGATTTAATTCGACTTCACAAAGCATGTAGTAATGGAGCAGACCTTGCAATTGGTTCACGTTATGTTGGAGGAAAAATTTCTGTTGTAAACTGGCCTATAGGTAGAGTTATAATGTCCTATTATGCTTCTTATTATGTTCGTTTTGTTTTGGGTATGCAAATTTCTGATGCAACTGCTGGTTTTGTTTGTTACAGAAGGGAATTGCTAAGTAAGATGAATTTTAATAAAGTAAAGTTTGTTGGATATGCTTTTCAAATTGAAATGAAATTTACTGCATATAAACTTGGATTTAAACTTGAAGAAGTTCCAATTATTTTCACAGACAGAGTTTTGGGACAATCAAAAATGAGTATGAAAATATTTAAGGAAGCATTCTTTGGTGTTTGGAATTTAAAATTTAGAAATTGGAAGAAGTACAATAAAAATTAGAATATTTTTGATAAAGAATAATTAGAAAGATGAAAAGAAGATTTTGTTTATTACTACTGTTAATTTGTATCTCAGGTTTTTCTTTTGCTCAAGGCAAAATGATAAAGATTGAGGATGTTCAAAATAGAAAATACTACATAAAAGAGATTTACGATGTTCAGTTTATGGGTAAAAGTGATTCTTATTCCTTTACAAAGGATGGAAAAACTCTTTGGATTGGAAACCTTAAACAAGAACCTAAAGAGTCATTGCGCTTGGAAGATATTAGTCCAAAACCATCAATCTTTATGGGGTTAAAATATATTTCAGACAATGAGTTTATTTATTCAACTGAGAATAATGATAAATATATTTATAACCTTAAAACCAAATCAACTAAAAAACTATATTCAATTGAAAAGGAATGGAATTTTGTTGAAGTAAGTGAAAATAATAATATTGCTTTTAAACGAGACGATAACCTATATGTTAATATAGATTCAAGGATAAAACAAATTACTAATGATGGCTCAAGAGATATTGTTTATGGAGAAGCTGTTCATAGAAATGAATTTGGAATTGAAAAGGGTTTGTTTTGGAGTAAGGATGGACAAAAGCTTGCATTCTACAGAATGGATCAATCAATGGTTGCAGACTATCCTTTAGTTAATACTCAAGAAAGAATTGCAAAGCACACTCCTATTAAATATCCTATGGCTGGAGAGAAGTCACATGAAGTTTTGGTTGGAGTTTATGATGTAAATACAGAGAAAACAATTTATTTGAAAACAAGAGAAAATGAGTCAACTCCAGAAAGAGAAATGTATTTGACTAATATTTCTTTTTCTCCAGATGGAAAAATAGTTTATGTTGCTAAATTAAACCGTTTGCAAAATCATCTTTGGGTTGAAAGTTATGATGCAAACAGCGGAAATAAACTTATAACACTTTTTGAAGAAACAGCAATAAAATATGTTGAACCAGAATCTCCAATGGTGTTTATTCCAAATTCAAATCAATTTCTTTGGTTAAGTGAAAGAGATGGCTTCAATCATATATATTTATATGATAATTATGGTAATCTAATTAAACAACTAACTAAAGGTGATTGGATGGTAACATCAATTGAAGGATTTAATGATAAGGCTGATGAGGTATTTTTCTATGCAACAAAAGATTCTCCAATTGAAAATAACTTCTATGGAGTAAGTCTAAAGAATGGAAAGATTACAAGATATTCTCTTGGTAGTGGTACACATAATGTTGCTTTTAATTCAAGAGGAACTCTATTTATTGACACTTACACCAATTACAATGATACTCCATCAAAAAGTCAATTATTAGATAAAAAAGGAAAAGTAATTAGAGTTTTGAATGAGAGTGAAGATGCTTGGAAGGATTTAGATAAACCAATTATTGAAATTTCTACCCTTAAGGCTAATGATGGAACTGATTTATATTATAGGATGATTAAACCTAAAGACTTTGATCCAAATAAAAAATATCCTGTTTTGGTTTATGTTTATGGAGGACCTCATGCACAATTAGTAACTAATTCATGGCTTGGAGGAGCAAATAATTTCTTTATGTTCTTAGCTCAACAAGGTTTCATAGTTTGGACTTTGGACAATAGGGGTTCAGCTAATAGAGGATATGTATTTGAAAGTGCAATTTGGCATAATTGTGGAGATATTGAAGTGAAAGATCAAATGGTAGGTGTTAATTATTTAAAGACTCTTCCTTATGTTGACAGTGAAAGAATAGGAGTTGATGGTTGGAGTTATGGAGGTTTTATGACAATTTCTCTTATGTTAAAACAACCAAATGTTTTCAAAACTGCATCAGCAGGAGGTCCAGTTATTGATTGGAAATGGTATGAAGTAATGTATGGTGAAAGATATATGGGTACTCCACAGGACAATCCAAAAGGTTATGAAAATGCAAGCTTAATTAACCATATTGACAGTTTAAAAGGAAAACTTCTAATTCTTCAAGGATACCAGGATAATACTGTTGTCCCTCAACATTGTATTGAGTTTTTACGAAATGCAGTTAAGAAGGATAAACAAGTTGATTTTTTCCTTTATCCTGATCACGAGCATAATGTTAGAGGAAAAGATAGAATTCATCTTTACAAAAAGATTTACCAATTCCATAAGGATAATTTGCTAATGCAAAAATAACCCTTATATAATTAAAAATAAACTAAGGATATTTGAAAATATACTTGACTTACGCAAAAATATATCAAGTATATTTTCAGTTATAAGAGACAAATAAATTATAGAATAATACAGAAAAATATATGTTTACAGGGATAATAGAAAAAATGGCAAAAGTTGTTGCTATTGAACAGGAAAATACAAACTACCATTTTACTTTAGAAGTAGATTTTGCTAAAGAACTAAAAATTGACCAATCAATGGCTCATGATGGTTGTTGCTTGACTGTTGTTAAATTGGACTATGACAAAAATCAATATGTTGTAACTGCAATGAAGGAAACTATGGATAAAACCAATCTTTCTACTTGGCAGGTTGGAACAGAAGTTAACGTTGAACGTTCAATGAAAATGGATGGACGTTTTGACGGACATATTGTTCAAGGACATGTTGACCAAATAGCTAATTGCGTTAAAGTAATTGATGAAAATGGTTCATGGAGATATTTCTTTGAATATGATAGTGATAAAAGTAGCTTCACTGTTCCTAAGGGTTCAATTTCAGTAAATGGAGTTAGCTTAACAGTTGTTGATTCAGAAAAGGGAATGTTTTCAGTTTCAATAATTCCATTTACTCAAAAAGTTACTAATTTTCATAATTTCAAGGTAGGAACAATTGTAAATATTGAGTTTGATGTCTTTGGTAAGTATGTTCAAAGACTATTGGAACAATATCTTGGAGAAAAGAAAAATGATTGATACGCAACAAACACCTGATAGGGCTGTAATGGTTGGAGTTGCAACTCCAATTAGTCCTTTTGAGAAAACACAAGAATATTTAGAGGAACTTTCATTTTTGATTGATACAGCAGGAGGTGTTGCTGTTAAGAGTTTTATTCAAAGACTTCCTTACAATGACCCAAGAACCTTTGTTGGTAGTGGAAAGTTAGAAGAAATAAAAGAATATATAACTGCAGAAGAAATTCAATTTGTTGTTTTTGATGATGAACTTTCTCCTTCTCAGATGCGAAATATTGAAAACCAATTAAATTGTCAAGTACTTGACCGAACTGGATTGATTTTAAATATTTTTGCTCAAAGAGCAAGAACTTCACATGCTAAAACTCAAGTAGAATTGGCTCAATACCAATATTTGCTACCTCGTTTAACTCGTATGTGGACTCACCTTGATCGTCAAAAAGGAGGTCTGAATATGAGAGGAACAGGAGAAACTCAGCTTGAAACAGACAGAAGAATTATACTTTCAAAAATTTCCCTTCTTAAAGAGAAGTTAAAGGAAATAGACAAACAAAAGATTGTACAAAGAAAAAGTAGAGAGAGTTTAATAAGGGTTGCTTTGGTTGGATATACCAATGTTGGAAAATCAACTCTAATGAATCTTCTTGCAAAGAGTGAAGTTTTTGCTGAAAATAAATTGTTTGCAACACTTGACACAACTGTTAGAAAGGTTGTTATTGACAATCTTCCTTTTCTTTTAACTGACACAGTTGGTTTTATCAGAAAACTGCCTCATGGATTGATTGAAAGTTTTAAATCAACCTTAGATGAGGTTAGGGAGGCTGATGTTTTGGTTCATGTTGTTGATATTTCACATTCTGGTTTTGAAGAACAAATTGAAGTGGTTAATCAAACTTTAGAAGAAATTAAAGTAAATGATAAGCCAATAATAATGGTATTTAATAAGATTGATGCCTATCATTACATCAAAAAAGATGAAGATGATTTAACTCCAATAGAAAAAGAAAATTGGTCTTTGGATGATTTGAAAGCTTCATGGATGGGTAACAGTTCAATACCTTCATTTTTTATTTCTGCCAAAGAGAAAGAGAATATTGATGAGTTTAAACAAGCTATGTATGACTCCATTAAACGCCTTCATGCTTTAAGATATCCATATAATAATTTCTTATATTAAAACGCAAAATAAATAATTATAAATATGTTACAATCAGAAACACCTTCTGCTGCTGCAGAAAAACTTGCAGAGCATGCTGATAAGGTTGCAACAAATGTAGAAAGTGTAACTACTGCTGCAACTCAATCAACAGTTGAAACTGTTAAGCAAAGTATTGACATGATTCAACAATTACAGCAAAAAGGAATTAATCTTTTGCTTGATTATGGTCCCAAAATTATTGTTGCAATACTTTTGCTTTGGTTAGGATTCAAATTAACCAACTTCTTATGTAAAAGAATAAAGAAAATTATGGTTAGGAGGGAAGTAGATTCTTCTTTGGTCCCTTTCATTATTCAAGTAATTTCAATTGTTCTTAAAATACTAATTATTTTAAGCGTAATAAGTGTTATTGGAATTCCAATGACTTCCTTTATTGCTCTTTTAGGAGCTATGGGTTTAGCAATTGGTATGGCTTTCTCAGGAACTCTTTCCAACATCGCTGGAGGAGTTGTACTCTTGGTTTTAAGACCTTTTAAATCTGGAGACTATATTGCAGCACAAGGAACTGAAGGAACAGTTAAATCTGTTCAGATTTTTACAACTGTGCTTATAACTCCTGACAATAAAACAATTTCAATTCCAAATGGTCCTCTTTCTTCAGGAACAATAACTAATTATTCTTTATTAGAAACAAGACGTTTGGATATAAATATTAAATTGGCACATGGAGTTAATGCAAGTTTAATAGCAAATGACATACTTAATATTATAAATCAAGACCAAAGAGTTTTGAGAGAACCTGAACCTGTTGTTTTAACACAAATAACAGAATCTTCCTTAACTCTTAGTTCAAGAGTTTGGGTAAAAACAGAAAACTATTGGGATTTACATACAATATTAAGTAAGAATATTTATCAATATCTATTTGATAACAAAATTGATGTTCCAATTGTTAAAATGTAATCCATAATAATAAAAATAAAAAATGAGCAAATCCAATCCTCTTAAATTATTTTCATTTAATAAAGTAATTGTTCCTCTAATTTTGGGGATTGGAGTTGCTGTTTTCCTTATTGCGAAGGATTTCTCTGAGCCAATAATATCCGAAGTCCCTATGGGAGAAGGTGCTTACTATTGGGTAGATGCAAATAATGATGATGCAAAAGAATTGAGTGAACTTCATTATGCTGATAGTAGCAATAAAGGGAATATAAAGGTTGATTATCAAAAGAATATTTTAAAGAATATTCTTAAAACTTGGACTTGGGGTTCTACTTTCTGTTTGCTTATTGCAATGTTCTTTGCAATGATGAGAGATTTTATGTATATCTATAGATTACGTTTTCTCTCCGATAAGCAACTCTCGTGGAAACAATCCTTTCAGCTTATTATGCTTTGGGAGTTTAGTTCCGCTATAACTCCTACAGTTGTTGGGGGTTCTGCAGTAGCTTTTTTTATTGTTTCCCTTGAAGGTATTGGAGTGGCACGTTCAACTGCCATTGTTATGATTACTGCTCTTTTAGATGAACTATTCTACATTATTATTGCTCCAATTGCAATTCTTTTGGTAGGAGCTGACCTTGCTTTTATTCATGATTTTGATTTTAATGTATTTGGGCAAAAGTTTGGAGTGATAACTGTTTTCTTTATTGGATTTGGATTTATGTGGTTGCTAACAATAATCATTCTTTTGGCAATCTTTATTTATCCAAGAGGTTTCAAATGGGTTCTTTACTCCTTGTCTCGCAAAAAACTATTTAGAAAGAGTAAATCAAAATTGCAAAAGATTGGTGATGATGTAATTGTTTCTTCAAAAGAATTTAAAGGTAAAAGTTTCTGGTTTTGGATTAAAGCCTATTTTATTACTGTTGGTTCATGGATGTCAAGATTTTTAGTTGTTAACTTCTTGATTTTAGCTTTTACTCCAATTGCTGACCATGTTTGGGTTTTTGCAAGGCAGTTGGTTATGTGGATTATTCTTTGCATAAGTCCAACTCCTGGAAGCACTGGAATTGCTGAGTTTGCATTCCCTGTATTCTTTAGAGAATTTATTCCTCTTGGACTTGGTTCAACTCTATCTGTTCTTTGGAGGATATTTACTTACTATCCTTACATAGTTTTAGGATTAATAGTTCTCCCAATTTGGACAAAGAGAGTTATAACTCGTCAAAAGCAAAAGAAAAGAAACATACAAGAATAAATAAAACAATACTTTCCCCTATTTTATTAATGTAAATATCTACTTAAACGTAGGTTCAAACTAATTAATCAAGACTTTAATCTAAAACAATGCCATTGTTTACTCAAAACAACCGCATTGTTTTTGTCGAACAATGGCATTGTTTTAGTAAAACAACCGCATTGTTTTGAGTAAACAATGGCATTGTTTTGACATTGAAACAAGGTTTAGTTAGATTATTACTTTGTTTTGTTGAATAAAAGTCTTGTTTAGTGAGTCATAAGTTTGTTTAAATGAACCTATATTAGCTCATCAGCTAATTTTTCAAAGCTAATTCCATCAAAGTTACCTGAACTCATCATTAGTAAATTACTATTCTCCCATTTATTTTCTTTAATGGCTTTAATAACTTCATTTGAATCAGTACATACCTTTATGTCTTTTCTTCCAAAAGAAGAATATACTTCCTCAGGAGTTATTGCAGGCAATCTCTTGTGAGCTATTGTATGAGGATTAAAGTAAACAATAGCATAATCGGCTTTATCCATTGCTCCCTTATACTGCAAAAGAAATTCTTTTGTTAAACTGCTAAATGTATGAAGCTCCATTGCTGCAACAAGTTTTCTTTGTGGGTACTGGTCTTTAAGAGCAGAAATTGTAGCTTTAAGTTTGGATGGAGAATGTGCAAAATCTTTATAAATGGCAACATTTCCATTCTTCTTTACAAGCTCCAATCGTTTTGATGCTCCAGTAAAACTTCCAATTGAATTTAAGAAATCATCATTCTTTATTCCAATTTCTTGACAAACTAACATTGCTCCATAAAGATTCATCAAATTATGATTGCCAAAAATCGAGATAGGATATTCTTTTCCTTTCCAAATTATTGTTGTTATTCCATTTTCAATTCTATGAGGTATTATATTATATGGTAGCTTTTTGATGTCTTGTCTTGCATTTTGAGCAACTTCCTTTACGTTTTGATCTTCCATACAATATATTAAAGAACCTCCTTCTTCAATTTCTTTACAGAAGATTTTAAACTGGTCAACATAGATTTCAAATGTAGGGAATACGTTAATATGATCCCAAGCAATACCACTAATCAAAGCAATATTGGGTTTGTAAAGATGAAATTTAGGTCGAAGGTCAATAGGGGAGGTTAAGTATTCATCTCCTTCCAAAACCATATATTTTGCCTTTTCGCTAATTTTAACCATAACCTCAAATCCTTCAAGTTGGGCACCAACCATATAGTCAGTGTCAATATTCATTTTATTCATAACATGAAGAATCATTGCAGTTATTGTTGTCTTTCCATGACTTCCACCAATAACTATTCTCTCCTTATCTTTAGACATTTCATATAGAAACTCAGGGTAGGAAAAAATCTTTAAATTCATTTCCTGAGCTTTAATTAGTTCAGGGTTATCATTTTTAGCATGCATTCCTAAAATAATCGCATCTAAATCTTTTGTGATATTATCTTTGTTCCATCCAATTTCTTTTGGTAAAAGTCCATATTTCTCCAATTTAGATTTAGCTGGATCAAAAATTTCATCATCAGAACCACTGACTTTATATCCTTTCTTATGTAACGCAATTGCAAGATTATGCATAGCACTTCCTCCAATTGCAATAAAGTGTACTTTCATATATTTTCTTATTTATCGACAAAATTAATATTAATTCACTCTCCAATGTAAAAAAAAAAGGAAAAAGTTTGTTTTTTTCAAATTCAGTAGTATATTTGCAAGTTGTAAATAATGAATAAAATTAATCAAATAAGTTTTAACAAAAACAAAAATTAATCATGAAAAAAACAATTTTACTAATTGCGGCTCTTGTTATCGGAGCTACAAGTGCAAATGCACAAAGGTTTATTTCAAAGGATTATGTGCCTTCAAAAGATAAGGCAATATCTACTTCTGAAGTAACACCAGGCAAAAAGCAATCTGCAAATTTAAGAAAGGATTTCACTTATGGAACTCCTGTTATGACAGTTAAGTTTAATGATGCTAACCAATATGTAACAGAAAACCTTCCAGGTCACACTGGTGGTACAAGTGCTGGTAAATGGCGTGTATTAGACACTACTGCTGCTTCAACTACAATTCTTCAATCAACTTATCCAAAATTATATAGCTACTTTGGAGTATCAACTCGTGGTTATTATTGGTTTTCACGATTGGTAGGTGGTGAAGTTGGTGATGGTTATGCTTTAGTTTCTCCTTTAGAAGTTTTCTACGCTGATGGACAAGTTAACACAAAAGCATACAACACTGCAATTAGATTAACAGATGGTTTTGCAACTCAAGGATTTAATACAGTTGATGTTGTTTTTAATCAATACACAATGCGTTTCAACAGAGACCGTTATTTTATTGATTATAGTACAAATCCTAATTTTACAACTTATGATTCAATTGAAATTAATATTAAAGGTATTGATTTAAATGTTAATGAAGAAGCTGAAAATCAAAAAATTGTAACTCTTCCAGTTGCTAACTCAGTAGATAAAGACGCTCTTTATATTCGTTTCCGTTATGAATGTCCTACAATAACACAAACTAATCTTCCTGCAGGATATCGTTGGATTATAGATGAAGTTAATGTTTATGATGGTCCTGAATACAGAATGAATGTTATTTCTACAGGTCACTTCTATGCTGCTTATGGAGTAGTACCACAAGATATAGCTTTAGATACAGTTTATTTTAATGCTGTTATTGAAAATACTGGTGGTAATACTTTGTATAATGCGTATGTTGAAGAATTAGCTCATCACGCTACAAATTATGAATTCCCAAATGTTTATGGTTCTGTAATCAGTTCATTTGTTAATCAATCAACTCCTCAAAATCTAACAACTGCAACAAGAGTTGATACTGTTACTGACAATTCAGGTTCAATCACTGGATATGACATTAGAAGACATGTTGAAATTGAAACTAATGGTGCAAGATTATATAATGATGAAGCAGGTCTTTATGGACTTTCTACAGGAGTTAAATATCTACAATCAGTAGATAGTACAAATTATCAAGTTCTTCCAATGCAAGATTCAATATACTATAGAGTATCTCCAATGCCAGCTTCAACTGATCCAGTTGGAACAGCTCGTTGGGCATCTGATGCTGATGTTTTGATTGAAGGATATTCTTGGGCTTATGGATTTGACGGAGGATACATTGGAGATAATGTACCTGGTGCAACAGTAGCAGGTTACGAAGTTTGTAATCGTTTCGTTACTCCTAGCGACTTAGATACTACTGCAGGTAATGCAATTTATGCAAAGGGAGTTGAAATCGTTCCAGCTGCTGATTCATGCGATGCAGGATTAAGAGTTCAAGTTTCTTTAAAATATTATGACTTTACTCCAGGAACAGCTGCTGATGCTTTAATAGTTCCTGTCGGAGCACAATCAAATGCTACAGTTGTAACTGAAGGATTAAACAATGGTTTATTTACAAATCCAGATGCAAGAGAATGGTCAACTACATATAATTCTGTATACTTACCATTTGTAGAAGAAGACGTAAAATTATATCCAGGTCAATTCTACTATGCTTGTTACAAATTATTAGAAGATGGTAGATTCTATGTTGCAAGAGATGATAGAGATTGGTTCCCTACATTTAATACAGGTGACTGGTGGGCTAAAATCGTTATGACTCCAGGTGAAGAATCTGAAGGTTATGCATGGGGATATCCTTTCGGTGATTGGTTCTCAAATAACAATGCTCCAATGATTCGTTTAATGGTTTCTAAAAACCCTGCATCAATCAATGGCGTTACTCCTGCAAATCCATCATTTAACTTAAACGCTTATCCTAACCCTGCACAAAATGAAACTACAATTGAATATGCATTAACTTCAAATGCTAATGTTTATATCACTGTAACTGACATTATGGGAAGAGAAGTTGTTAGATTAAACGAAGGAAACAAAGCAGCTAACACTGTAAATAGAGTTTCTTTAGATACTAAAAACTTAAATAATGGTACTTACTTCTATACAATCAATGTTAATGGAGTAAAAGAAACCAAAAAACTTGTTATCAATAAATAATTAATAATTTATTAGTAATGGGAAGGAGCTTGCAGTTTTGTAAGCTCCTTTTTTTTGTAAGAAAAATCAATATTCTTTGTCAAAATAAATATGATAAAAAATTATAATGACTATTTTTTCGGTTTTTATTTGTATTTTTGTCAGCTTGAAATAAATAAAATTATTATATTAAAACGAATGAGTAATTAATGAAGACAAGGCTTTTTAAACAATTCACAATTATGATGCTAATGACTATAATTAGCATAAATCTATTTGCAATACCAGCAAATAAAACCCCTTTTACAATCAAACAGCCTAATGGAAAAACTTTAACTTTAACTCTTAAAGGAGATGAAAAGGTTAATTGGGCTACAACTATAGATCAATATACATTAGTTAGAAATATTGAAAATGTATTTGTTTATGGACAACTAAATGAAAGAGGAGATTTAATTCCTTCAAATTTTATTGCTTCTAATCCTAATGAAAGATCAGCTGAAGAGATTTTATTTTTAAGTACTTTACCTTATAATTTGCATTTTAGTGATAGACAAATTCAGGAAAGAAAAACTTTATACCAAACAGAGAATACTCACAAAGCAATTACAACTGGACAAGTACGTTTACTTCTAATTCTGGTTGCTTTTAGTGATAAACCATTCACATACACACAAAGTGATTTCAATACAATGTGTAACCAAGTTGGTTATAACACTAATGGAGCAACAGGAAGTGTAAGAGATTATTACTATGATAATTCTGGTCATGCTTTAGAAATGATTATAGATGTTGTTGGACCAGTAACTCTTCCTAATATTTCTGCATATTATGCAGCAAATGGAGGAATGGGAGCTTTCGTTAATGGAGCATTGACTCTTGTCGATCAAACAGTTAATTTTGCTCAATATTTAAATGGAGAAAATAGAGTATCTAACATACATTTTGTTTTTGCTGGTCAAGCACAATCATCAACTGGAAATACAAGTGAAATATGGCCTCATAAATCTTATATTTCACAAAGTATTGTTAAAGATGGAGTTCAGTTTTCAAGTTATTCTTGTTCTGCTGAAAAGAAAACCTCAACTCAAATGGACGGAATTGGAACAATGTGCCATGAAATGGGACATGCTTTAGGTCTTATGGATTTATATGATACCGATTATGATGGCAGTGGAGGAACATCTGAAACTCCTGATACTTGGTGTTTGATGGCAGGAGGAAGTTATAATAATAATTGTAATACACCTCCATACTTAAATGGTTGGGAAAGAGAAATTCTTGGATGGGGGAATCCGATTAATTTGAAT
>DIOL01000008.1:59159-72121 GCA_002423895.1 Bacteroidales bacterium UBA5515
TTTGAATTCTACAACAACAGGAATTTTGCCTTGCGTTGCAGATTCATTAAAATCATATAGAATAAATATTAGTTCAACAGAATATTTCCTTTTAGAACATAGGAAACAAAAAGGTTGGGATGCGTACATTCCTGGTAATGGAATGCTAATTTATCATGGAGATAGAAACAGATTAGAAAATACAGATCCTTTTTATTATAATAATATAAATATTGCTCCTTCTAATAGAGGTTTTTATATTGAAGTTTCAACTGGAAATCTTACTCAAAATTCAACAGCTTTAGCTCCTTTTGGTGGAACAAGTGGACAAAACTATTTTACAAACTTATCCACACCTGCAACAAAACTTAAAGATGGAACACTTGTTGATAAGCCAATAACTCACATAAGTTACATAAATGACTCTACAATGACATTCAACTTTATGTCAAATATGCCTCAGGTAAGGACTATGGGAGTAGATGCTCAGACAGTTATGGGTACTTCTGCAACTGTTAGTGGTTCAATTGTATATTTTGGAATAGGTGCAATAACTGAAAGAGGATTTTATTGGCATACAAATCCAGATAGTGCAAATGCAATCACAGGTCATAAAGTTATTTCTTCTTCTACCGACACAACATTTATAGCAAACTTAACTTCACTCCCTTATAATACTACTATATATTATAGAGCATATGCATCCAACTCTTCAGTTTTATATCAAGCAAGTGAAGTTTTGAATTTTACAACTACTGATGGTTTAGGAACATTAATTACGTCTAATCCAACAAGTATTAATAATAATGGAGCTACTTTAAATGCATCACTTATTAGTGTTGGAGATGCACCTATGATTACAAAAGGTTTTGTATATTCTACAAATTCATCTGTTTTCCCAACAGTAGAAAATGATATTGTAATTACTTTAACAGATACAAATTTAGGAGCATATTCTTATGTTCTTGGAGGATTGACAGAGCAAACAGCTTATTATTACAGATCTTATGTTACAACATCTATAGGTACAAAATATGGTTCAAGAAAGAGTTTTACTACAACATTCCCTGAAATAGTAAATAATACCATTTCTGATAATCAGGAGTTTTGTGGTCAAGGAACACCTAATGAACTTATTGGACAAGTTCCAACTGGAGGTTATGGAAACTTCTCATATAAATGGGAGCAAAAAGTAAGAAATGGTTCTTGGTCTGATGCAACTCAAACTAATAATCAAGCTAACTACCAACCAGAATTAATTACAGATAGTACTTTCTATCGTAGAATTACTTTTTCAAATAATATAAAAGATACTTCAAATATTATTCTTATTAATATCAAAAATTCATGGGGAGGAATTTTAAATTCTCCATATGACACAATAAAAGAAGCAGAAACAACAGGAGCAATTAGATTGACATCTAAAGTAGGAGCAATTGTTAATTGGGAAAGGAAGAAAGATAATGAAGATTGGTCAATAATAGATCACACTGCAACACAATTATCTCAAACAATTGATTCAAATGGAATCTATACATATAGAGTAAAAGTTCAAAAAGATAACTGCCCTGCAGCATATTCTAATGAAAGAGAAATCTATGTTAAAGATGCATTATCACTAACAGATATTGACTTTAATATACAAATGAAATTATATCCAAATCCAAGTAAAGGAATAATTAAAATAAATTCTTCTTATAATTTGCCTGTTCAACTAAGAATCATTAATAATTTAGGACAAGTTGTTAAATTTGAAATAACCACAATTCAAGATAAAGAATTAGATTTAACTAATTTGGAAAATGGGACTTATCTTTTAAGTATAATAAATCAAGGGAAACAAACTACTAAGACCATAATAATTAATAAATAATAAATACAAAAATGAAAAAAGTAATAAGCACAGAAAATGCACCTAAGGCTATTGGTCCATATAGCCAAGCAATAAAGTTAGATAATGGATTATTATTTATTTCTGGACAAACTCCAATTGTTCCTCAGACAGGAAAAGTTATAGAAGGACAAATTGTTGAACAAACAAAACAAGCATTAAATAATATTAAAGCTATTGTTGAGGAAGCAGGATACACAATGAAAGATATAGTAAAAACCACTTGTTTACTTAACACTATGGATGATTTCGCAGCAATGAATGAAATCTACGCACAATATTTTACAGAAAACCAACCTGCAAGAGCAACTTATGCAGTAGAAAAACTTCCTTTGGGAGTTTTGGTTGAGATTGAAGCTATTGCATATAAGGCAGAATAATAATAATCTCCTTTTTTGTTAAGAAGAAGTTATCTAAAATAATGGGTAACTTCTTCTTTTTCTAAACAAATCTCAATTTCTTTCGTATCAATTAATTGTATGGTATCAAACAAAAAAAAACAGCAAATAGGACTTTTCTTTGGAAGTTTTAATCCTATCCATTTTGGACATCTAATAATCGCTAATTATATAGTTGAAAATCATTTTGCTGATAAAATATGGTTTGTTGTTTCCCCTCATAATCCCCTAAAAAATTCCAATGAACTTCTTGATGATGATGATAGATTAGCATTAGTTAAGCTAGCAATAAAGAGAAATAGAAAATTTGAAGCGTCTGATATTGAATTCTCTTTAAGTAAGCCTTCTTTCACAGTAAATACTCTAAATTATCTGAAACAAAAATATAAAGACAAAGATTTTATTTTAATTATTGGAGAAGATAATTTAGATTGCTTTGAAAAATGGAAAGACTATCAAGAAATTATAAATAATAATAGGATATTAGTTTATCCTCGACCAGATATAAATACAAATAATTTTTTTCAAATCAGTACAATTCAAAGAATTGATGCTCCACAAATTGAAATATCCTCGACTATGATTAGAGAATTAATTAGGGAAAATAAATCCATACAATATCTTTTACCTGAAAGTGTTAGAAAAGAAATTGAAAAAAATAAATATTATTGTAACTCTTAGAGTAAAGTTTCGTAAGAGTGCATAGTTTAATAGATAATAATAAAACATATATAAATGAGACAATTAAAAATTACTAAGCAGCTAACAAATCGTGAAATTACTTCCTTAGATAAGTATTTGCAAGAAATTGGGCGTTTGGAGATGATTTCTCCAGAGGAGGAAGTTCTTTTAGCTCAAAAAATTAAACAAGGAGATCAAGCTGCTTTGGATAGACTAACCAAAGCGAACCTTCGTTTTGTTGTTTCAGTTTCAAAACAATATCAAAACCAAGGTATGAGTCTTCCCGATTTAATTAATGAAGGAAATCTTGGATTAATTAAAGCAGCTCAGCGTTTTGACGAAACAAGAGGATTTAAGTTTATATCTTATGCAGTTTGGTGGATACGTCAAAGTATTCTTCAAGCTTTGGCAGAACAAAGTAGAATTGTTCGATTGCCATTAAATAAAATTGGCTCTTTGAATAAAATCAACAAAGCATATGCTCGTTTGGAACAAGAGTTTGAACGTACTCCAAATCCAGAAGAGGTTGCAATGGAACTTGACATTACTGATGCTGAAGTAAGAGAAAGCATTCGTCATAGCGGAAAACATCTTTCAATGGATGCACCACTTGTAAGCGATGAAGACAACACTATGTATGATTTTATGCGTAGTGAAGAAACTACAACTCCTGAAGCAGAATTGATGTATGAAAGCTTAAGAATGGAAATAAATAGAGCAATATCTACTTTAACACCAAAAGAAGCAGATATATTAAAGATGTTTTTTGGCTTGGAAGGCTATCCTCCGATGACTTTAGATGAGATAGGAGAGCAATTTGATCTAACTAGAGAAAGAGTTCGTCAGATTAAAGAAAAAGCAATTAGAAGGCTAAAACATACTTCAAGAAGTCATATTCTTCAATCCTATTTGGGATAAAAATAAAACTTACTTACAAAACAAAAATAATAAATGATTTTTATGTCGCTTCATAATATTGAAGCGACTTTTTTATTATCTTATATTCTTTTTTCCTCCCAAAAGATACAATAGGACATATAAGGAAATATTTTTAGCATAAATTAGAATGAAGTTTTACAATGAAAACATTGTTTAGATAAAATAGAATCAGGAGATAATAAAATAAAACAGCGTTTCAGTAAAATAAAACGAAAAGTTGGTGAAATAAAGTAGCGTTTTATTTATATATAATAATAAATAGAAGCGATTTTTTCTATGCATTTTTCTATGCACTTTTAAAAATCAATTAAGTGATAAATCTGAGTGTTTTAAATACTCTAATGTATATATTGTTACTTTGTAAAACTGGAAATATTTTATGATATAAGAGAAATAATTTACGAAATAATAGTGTTTATGTAGATACAAAAATATAAATTTGCACGAACAATGATTAAACCTGCTGGCAACAGAATAAATAAAGCCAAAAGAATTATGAAGAACATTATATTCCTTAATTTTAAAAATGTGCTAAAGTTTATTATTGTTTTTGGTGCATTAGCTATAGGCTTTTCAGCTTGTAGTGACGATGAAGAACCTGCTACTCCAACACCAACAGCAAAGGTGTTGAGTAATTATTTTATTATTCAAGGTGCTGATCTTGTTCAAGGAGCTATTCCTTCAAATCAAAATGGCGTTGATATTGGACAAGTAGTAATTAATTCAAATGCAATTGCTGGAGGATCATCAGTTGTATCAGTTAATTCAGATAATAATATTCAAAAGCTTTATGTAAATGTAAAAGGAGCAAATTCATATTATTCAATTACACCTTCAGCACAAAAAAATACAGAATTTGATTTTGTTTTGTTGTTTAGTCAGATACTTACTGATCCATTCTTTGAATTTCAAGTTACAGCATTATATGATGATGGAACAACATCTACAATTTTTACAAAAAAAGTACATCTTGTTACAGTAAATACAGGAGCATTACAAATTAGTCTTTCTTTTGATAATGAAAAAGATGTAGATTTATATGTAGTTCAACCTGATGGTGAAATTATATACTATGGAAATCAAGGAGAAGAAGTTTATGATCCAGAAACTGGAGAATATATTTATGCTTGGGGATTGGATTTAGACTCTAATCCAGGATGTTCTATTGATAGTATAAATAATGAAAATGTTTTTTATCCAACAGAATATATTCAAACAGGAACTTATCAAGTATGGATTAATATGTATTCAAATTGTGATGAAACCATTCCAACAAATTGGTCAGTTACAGCAAATCATCTAGGACAATTAATTACTCCAACCTATGGAGTTAATCCAGCATTTGGAGTTTATCCAGTTGGACAACCAAGTAATCCTATTGATTCAGAATTAACAGGGGCATTAAAAGTAATGGAATTTACAATGACAGGAGTTACCCCACCTGTTACAAAAAATAAGAAATCTACTCCACTTTCTAATTCAGCAAAAATGAAATTGCAAAGAGCTGGAGTAAGATAGAAGTTGTATATTATTGATTATCGATAATATAGTTTTAATAATTTTCAATGTTTCAAAACGACCTTATTAGCCCTAAAAAGCTTTTGAGGTTGTTTTGTTTTATATATTATTAATTTTCTCGATTTATATTGTATGTGAAAAAATTATAAGTTCAACTTATCAACCTTAATTAATGATATACTAAGTTTACTTAGATTTATCTTTAGTTTATTCGAAAATATATCAATCATAATGAAAAATAAGTCCATCATATTTGGAAATATGTCCATCATATTTTCAATTATGTCCATCATATTTTTATTTATGAAGGACTTTTTTTTCTAATCAGAAAGTTAGCATATTAAAATATCTTATAACCTAAAAATTAAAACTATTAAAGAATAGAATTTATATTTTTTTATTCCAACTTTATTTACAGATGAATAGAGTATATCAGCTATTTTATAATTTTTGTTTAAGAAAATTCAAAAATAATATACGAAATACTTGTTTTCACCTTTCAAATATATTATTTTTGCGAAGTATAATCTATTGAATTTCGTGAAATTTAATAATTTTAATGCAAGTGATCTATTCTTATTTATAAAAATCAAATTATGAAGATAAATTATTTATTTTTTCTTTGTGCAATTTTATTTTTGGGTTTTTCAATTAATCCAATCAAAGCACAAGACCGAAATAACGAAGATGAAGTAGTTAAATTAGGTCAATTTAGTCGTTATTCATCAATGCCTGGAGAGATTTTGGTGAAATTCAAAGAAGAAACCTCACTTAAGATTCAGACTAATTCCAAAAATGTGTTTAAGTCATCTAATCTAACTTCTCTAAATTCAGTATTAAGTAAATATACAATAAGTGAAGTAGAGCAATTATTCCCTAATTTCAAAATGCCAAAACAGGCAAGAAGAGCCAAAGCATTTAATGGAGAAGATGTAATTGAAAAAGACTTGTCAAAGATATTTCTGATAAAGATAACAGAAAACGAACAAAGGAATGCTTTTAGTTTAATTGAAGAATTGAAACAAATTGCTGAAGTTGAGTTTGCAGAACCAAACTTTATTGTTTATTCATTGGGTAATCCAACAGAAATGGATATAGAAAAAGACTTAAACAGAATACAAAACAAAACAGGCAATGACTCATCAGTATTATACACCCAAGAACCAATGTATGGCATGCAATGGGGAATCTCAGCAGTGAAGATAGATTCGCTTTGGAAAAAGCCCAATGCAGATACTACAGCAGCCAAAAAGATAATAGCCATAATAGATACAGGAGTAGATATACTGCATCCCGACCTTGCAACAAACATATGGACAAACGCAGGAGAAAATATTCAGGCAACAGGATATGACGATGATAATAATGGATTTATTGATGACGTACATGGATGGGATTTTGTAAATCAAACGGCAGATATGCATGACTTTAACAGCCATGGAACCCATTGTGCTGGAATAGCAGCAGCATGTGGAACAAATGGAATAGGGATAACAGGAGCCAATCCAAATGCACTTATAATGCCAGTAGCAGTTATGCAAAGTAATGGAACAGGAAGCATATCAACCATAATACAAGGAATAAACTATGCCGCAGAGAATGGAGCAGATATCATAAGTATGAGTATAGGAACATATGCAAATTCAATCGCTCTTGAACAAGCTTTGGCACAAGCATATCAAACTTCAATATTGGTCGCAGCTGCAGGTAATGATCATACAGGATTATATCCAAGATGCACTCCACCAAATCTACCTTCAGGTCCAATGTTTCCTGCAGCTTATACATTCGTTTTGGGAGTTCAGGCTACACAACTTTCTCCTTGTCCAACACCAAATGATAAAGGGTTACTAGCTTGTTTTAGTAATTATGATTGTGATGGACCATCTTTTTCTCAATATAGTGAAGAACAATTATATAATTATGAAATATCATCACCTGGAGTAGGCATAATAAGTACAATTCCAGGAGGTCAATATCGAGAGTTTAATGGGACATCAATGGCATGCCCATTAGTTGCAGGAGGTATATCGCTACTTTTGGATAAAAAACCATATCTGACTCAAGAAATGCTTTGGGGCGATTTAATTAATTATTCTCAAGAATTTCAACCAGTAAATTTATTAGCTGTATATAATGCAGGATCAGCACCAGCTCAATTATCAACAGTTGCAATTGAAATAAATGATACTACATATGGAGATTCAGATTATAGAGCAGATGCAAGAGAAAGAATTAATATTTATCCTACAATTCTTACAACTTGGGGAGCAACAGATAGCATAAAAATTTGGTTAAGTTTTGCAGAATTTGAAGATACAAATACTATTCAAATATTAACTAATAATGTAGATTTTGGATATTCTTTATCTTCTTATGCAAAATTTAAATCTTTAAATCCAATTCAAATAAGAATAGACTCAAATGTGGTTGATGGAAGAAAAATAAAATTAGTTTTAAATGCAATTAGCCCAAATGCTCAAGATACAATGCATCATTCTTTTATTATTCAAGTTGAGAATGGAGTTGAATTAAGAGGAATGATAACACAAAATACAACCCTTTATCCAAATGTTCATTATATTGTTACAGATAATTTAGCGATAGCAGCAAATGTCTTGTTAACTATTAAACCTGGTACAACTCTTAAATTTAAAAGCAATGCTTTGCTATCTTGCGCTGGTAGAATATATGCAGTCGGTAAACCAGATAGCATGATAACCTTTACAAAGACTGATTTAGATTATTATTGGCCTGGAATTAGAGTAAATGGTCAAGATACTTTTTCTTATTGTATTTTTGAATATATTGATAATCCAAATTTTATTTATAGTAATTATGGGACCATATCAACTTATGTATACAAATCAATTGTAAAAGATAATACATCATATGGATATAATTTAAAGTTAAGCAATACTAACATAATAAATAATTATAATAATTATCCATTTAATTTGGGTAATTTACTTAATACTCCTAATTATTGCAATATTTTAAATAATTGTACTATGTATGGATTAGGATTTTGGCCTTCTCCAATTCCAATAAATCAAAACAACATCTTTTCCAATTATCAAGTTTATCAAAATTCAATAGAAATTAGATCCAGATATGATTTATATACTGAAGATTATTATCCATCTGTGCTAAATGTTTCAAATATGTATTTGGGTTCAAATAATGAAAGTATTATTCGTCAGCATATTTATGATTTTGAAATTCCACAATCAGGTGTATTTGGTTGGTTTGATTTGTCAAATAGAGCGGTGAGACCACATGCTGAAGCACCAGGTATAGTTTGGAAAGTTGTTGTAAATGGTTATGATGCACAGGATGAATTTGATTCAATACCACCATTGGGAGTAGGAAGACATGAGTTTAAGGTATACTTTAACAGAGCTATGGATACATCAGTAACTCCAATGCTTGCCATGGGAGTAAGACTACCATATACCCAAAATGCAATAGGAGAAGATGGTTCTTGGAGTGTAGACAGTACAATTTATACAGCTTATTTTACATTGAAAGGAACAAGTGCAACAGATGGATTAAACAGAATTTATGTTGCAAATGCCAGGGATAATGAACATTTTGAGATTCCTGTTGAAAATATACGTTTTAATGTAATGGTACGGGGAGCTGGCTCCATGAGTTTGGGTTTTCAAGCAACACCAGGTATTGGAAAAGTAGACTTGGAATGGAATAATCAGGAAATGTTGGTAGATGACTTTTTAGGCTTTAATATGTATCGCTATAAAATGGATACAGCAGGCCATATTTATGATAGCATACAAATAAATACTTCATTAATACAAGACACAGTATTTACTGACTATGATGTTGTGCCAGGAGAAAGATACTATTATTTCTATAAGATACTAAGAACAAGCTTGGAGGAAAACAGCCCATCAAAAGTAGTGTCCACAGTACCATTAACAGCAACAAGAGGCGATGCCAATGGAAGCTTTAATGTAGATGTAGCCGATATAGTATCAACAATAGCCTTTGTAACAAACCAGAACCCGCAACCATTTATCTTTGATGCAGCCGATGTAAATGGAGATGGAATAATAGATATTTTGGATATTGTAGGAATAATAAATATAATAACCAATCCAGGCGGTGGAGCAAAGAACAATGAAACACATTCAGCAGTTTACACAATTGAAGATGGAGTGCTTTATGTAGATTCACCAGTAGATATGGGAGGAGTCCAATTTAAATTTAATACAAACGAAAATAATGAAATTGTTCCATTGGACGCACTTGCACAATTTGAAAAAATAAGCACATGGTTAAGCCCAACAGAATATTTGTTTATGGCTTACAGTATGAGTGGAAAGAAAATACCAGCAGGAAAGACAGCCTTGCTAAGAATTGGTGATGCAGAAATAAGTCAAATTGCACTTTCAGATGTACAAGGTAATAATATACTGCCAATAAAAGGAAATAACAACATTGGCTTAGGAGATGTCATAACAGTAAAAGCACAATTTATTGGAGCATATCCAAATCCATTTAAGAATGATATAACAATAAAGTATGCTATAGGTAACGATAAGGCAAAGAATATAGAATTAGTATTTAGAGATATAACAGGAAGGCAGGTAGATAGAGTAAAACTAAATAATAATGGAATAGGCAAGTATGACTACAACTGGAGACCAAAAGAATCTATAAAGTCAGGAGTATATTTTGTTTCTTTGATGATAGATGGAATTATGGCTCAAACCACTAAGATTGTACTTAACAGATAAAAAGATTATGAAACGCTTTTTCTTGTCTTTAATATTTTTATTAGGGATAATGGTGCAGACAAAGGCTGATAATATTTTTTCAGCCTCCTCTGCCTCAGGTCACCCTAATGATACAGTGCAAATACAGTTATCTTTATCAAATACTGATAACGTGGTTGCATTTCAAGCAGAAATTCCATTAGGTAATTCTCTAAGCTATATTCCTAATTCCTGCGTTCTAAGTTCTCGAAGTAATGGACACACAATAACTGCAAGTGTTGTTAATGGAGTTTTGAAAATCTTTTCATATTCACTTTCTCTTTCTTCTTATAGTGGAAACAGTGGAGTGTTGGCAACTTTTCGACTTCGTCTTGGGAATGAACCAGGGAATATTAATTTGACTCTCAATAATACTCGACTTTCTAATTCTACAGGACAAGCCATTACACATACAACTAACAATGGAGTTATTACACTTCTTTCTCCAAAAATAAGAATAAATAATCCTCAAATTGATTTTGGACATTATCCAATACACTCAACTTATAATAATAGTATAATTATTACTAATATAGGAAATGAACCATTGATTGTAAATAATATTAGCTTTTCTAATCCAGTTTTTTCTTCTAATGGATTCTCTGCATTTACATTAGGAACAGGAAATAGTTCATCTATTCCAATTAGTTTTTCTCCAAATATTTCTGGAAATGTTTCTGCAACTGCAACAATTTATTCCAATTCAATAAGTGGCAATCAAAATGTTTCACTTATAGCAAATCCCTATTCAGTAAACGAACTTCATGTTTCAAATGTTGAAGGTTATTCTGATAGTATTGTAATTATTAATCTTTCAATTAATAATATGGATACTATTGTTGGATTTCAAACAAAATTTATTCTCCCTCAGGCTTTGGAATATGTAAATGGGAGTTTTTCATTAAGCAGTAGAAGTAATAATCATGCATGTATAAGTGGAATCAGTGGAGATACTCTTACGCTTTTAATTTATTCTCCAAATAATTCTCCAATAAATAATAACAGTGGAATAATTGCAAGTTTTGGAATAACGTTAAATGGAAGTGGTTATTAT
This sequence comes from Bacteroidales bacterium UBA5515, assembly GCA_002423895.1. Lineage (GTDB taxonomy): Bacteria > Bacteroidota > Bacteroidia > Bacteroidales > P3 > UBA10566. The sequence goes on from DIOL01000008.1 coordinate 70,398, forward strand.
TACTTGCAACCAATAAATACTCTGCTTTCTGATAGAAATGGAGTTAATGTACTTTCTAATGCATATTCAGGTTCTGTTTCAATTCGCAGTCCTTATTTATATTGCGATAACAGTATTAATATGGGTACCAGTTCAGTTACTGAGAATACAATTTACAGTTATTCTATTAATAATTATGGGAGTGCTCCATTAGTTATTGATAATATTGTTTTTACACAAAATGGTTTTTCAATTCAAGACACCTTGCCAATTATTATAAATGAATATAATAATAGAAATATAAACATAGTATATAATGGAGCAAATGAGGGTAATTTTTCTGCTGTATTGAAGATTTATTCCAATGATCCAAATCAAAGATTGAAAGATGTAAATATTACTGGGAATAGGTATGAGCCAAATGAATTATTATTTACTTCAGATACTTCAAATTACTTGCAAAATTCTCATTTTTCTGTATTGATGAACAATTACTCTTCAATAACAGCTGTTCAATTAGACTTTTATTATCTTCATAATTATTACAATGTTTCTTCTTCTGACTTTGTTCTTTCTTCAGCAAGATGCCCCAACCATTCAATTTCTGCAACAACATTAAATGATTCAGTTTACAGGATATTGATTTTTTCAATGCAAAACCAAAATATTAATTTTAATTCTGGAGAAATATTAAAAATTACTTTACATCCAAAAACCACTACAAGACAAGGAATTTATAATATAAAAGCAAATTCAATTGTATTAAGTAACAGTTCAGGTATTAATAAATTTACTGGAACAAATCCTGCATATTATTTTAATGTATTAATACCTACTTTCACTATTTCAACTCAATCAAATAATAACTCATTTGGAAATGTAACTGGTGGAGGTGTTTATAATCATTTATCCACAGCAACACTTAGTGCAATACCTAATCAAAATTCTGTATTTTTGCAATGGAACGATTATGATACAAATAGAATTAGAAATATAACGGTAACAAATGATTCAAGTTTTACTGCTTATTTCAAAAGAATTGATACAATATACTTAAATCAAGAAATATGTCAAGGAAGCACATTTGATTTCTTTGGACAAACACTTTCTACTCCTAATATATATTCTTATACAAAAAATGTAAATCAATATCAAGATAGTGTTTTTATTCTTAATCTTATAATTAATCAACCAAAGACCACTAACCTTACAGCAGAGATTTGTCAAGGAGAAACCTATTCACAAAATGGCTTTAATGTTAGTACTACTGGAATACACACCCTAAATTTACAAACTTACAAAGGCTGTGACAGTATAGTCAACATAACCTTAACAGTTAATCAACCACAAGCAACAAACTTAAGTGAAGAGATCTGCCAGGGAGAAATATACACACTAAATGGCTTTAATGTAAACACAGCAGGATTACACACTCAAACCTTACAAACATATAAAGGCTGTGACAGTACAGTCAACCTAACCTTAACAGTTAATCAACCACAAACCACTAACTTAACAGCTGAAATCTGTCAGGGAGAAACTTATACTTTAAATGGATTTAATGTAAACACAGCAGGATTACACACACGAAACCTACAGACATACAAAGGCTGTGACAGTACAGTCAACCTAACCTTAATAGTCAATCAACCACAAATAACAAACTTAACAGCAGAAATCTGTCACGGAGAAACCTATACCCAAAATGGCTTTAATGTAAGTACAGCAGGATTACACACTCAAGC
>DIOL01000008.1:72417-73835 GCA_002423895.1 Bacteroidales bacterium UBA5515
GGCTGTGACAGTACAGTCAACCTTACCTTAATAGTCAATCAACCACAAATAACAAACTTAACAGCAGAAATCTGTCAAGGAGAAACATACTCACTAAATGGATTTAATGTAAACATAGCAGGATTGCATACTCAAACCTTACAGACATATAAAGGCTGTGACAGTATTGTAAATTTAACATTGACAGTTAATCAACCACAAACCACAAACTTAACAGCAGAAATCTGCCAGGGAGAAACATACGCACAAATTGGCTTTAATGTAAGCACAGCTGGATTACACACTCAAACTCTTCAGACATATAAAGGATGTGACAGCATAGTAAATCTTAACTTAACAGTTAATCCAAATAAGACCACTAATTTCTTTGCAATAATTACTCAAGGAGAAACCTATAATCAAAATGGATTTAATGAAACAACGACAGGGATTTATACTCAAAATTTACAAACATATAAAGGATGTGACAGTATTGTCACATTAACACTAAATGTTTATCCAGCAATTACAAATAATATATTAGCAGAAATCTGTCAAGGAGAAACCTATAATCAAAATGGATTTAATGAATCTACAGAAGGAATATATAGTCAGACTTTTACAGGAAGTAATGGAATAGATAGTATAGTTACATTAATATTAACAATTAATCAGCCTGCAACTACCAACTTAACAGCAGAAATCTGTCAGGGCGAAATCTACACACAAAATGGCTTTAATGTAAGTACAGCAGGATTACACACACGAACCTTACAAACATATAAAGGCTGTGACAGTACAGTCAACCTAACCTTAACAGTCAATCAACCAGCTACAACAATCTTAACAGCAGAAATCTGTCAAGGAGAAACCTACATCCTAAATGGTTTTAATGTAAATACAGCAGGATTACATACTCAGACATTACAAACATATAAAGGCTGTGACAGTACAGTCAACCTAACCTTAATAGTCAATCAACCACAAACAACAAACTTAAGTGCAGAGATCTGTCAGGGAGAAACCTACACACAAAATGGATTTAATGTTTCAACGGCTGGAATACATACACAAAACTTACAAACTTCCAAAGGCTGTGACAGTATAGTTAATCTAACATTAACTACTAATCAACCTGCAATAACAAACCTAAATGCAGAAATCTGTCAAGGAGAAACTTATACTTTAAATGGATTTAATGTAAATATATCAGGTCAACATACACAAAATCTTTTTACCTCAAAAGGTTGTGATAGTATAATAAATTTAAGTTTGACAGTAAATCCAGTTTATAATGATACAATAATAGCTGAAATATGTAGCAATGAATATTATACATTAAATGGATTTAATGTAAACACCGCAGGTTTACATACATTAAACCTACAAACCACCAAAGGCTGTGACAGTACAGTCAACCTTACCTTAACAATCAACCA
>DIOL01000008.1:74256-82822 GCA_002423895.1 Bacteroidales bacterium UBA5515
GGCGAAACCTACACCCAAAATGGCTTTAATGTAAGCACTGCAGGAATACATACACAAACACTACAGACAATAAAAGGATGTGACAGTATAGTAAATCTTACATTATCAGTAAATCAATCACAAACAACTAACCTTATAGCTGAAATCTGTCATGGAGAAACATATACTTTAAATGGTTTTAATGTAAATACTGAAGGATTGCATACTCAAACTCTTCAAACTTATAAAGGTTGTGACAGTATTATAAATCTTACATTAACTGTTAATCTACCTTATGCAACTAACATTTTTGCAGAAATCTGTCAAGGAGAAACCTATAATCAAAATGGATTTAATGTTTCAACTTCTGGAACATATACTCAATTCCTTCAAACAACAAAAGGATGTGACAGTATAGTCAATCTTGTACTTACTGTAAACCCAACTTATATTACAACTTACAATGAAACAGTTTGTCAAGGAGAATCTTATATATTTAATGGAATTACTTATACTGCTGATACTTCTGGAAGATATGTACTAAACTTGCAAACTGTTAATGGTTGTGACAGTATATTAGAATTAAATCTTACAGTAATACCTACTCCAATTATTCCAAATAATTTAGAATTACAATTAATGTCTAATTATATCAATTTAACTTGGCAAGGTAACGGAAATACTTATGTAATTTACAGAAATAATGATTCATTAACAACTACTACAACTCCAATATATTCAGATTATGATTTAATTAATGATCAACTTTATTGCTATAAAGTAAAATCAATAAATGGAGAATGCAAAAGCGAATTTAGTGATACTATCTGCACAACATTCCTTGATTTAGTGGACATTTCATCAAGTAATATCTCAACAAAACTTTATCCAAATCCTGCAAATAATAAAGTAAAACTTGAAATAGAAGGATTAAATGAAGATACCGAAGTAAATTTATATGATATAAATGGAAGAAAATTAATGAATAAATTTATTAAAGCCAATCAAAAAGTTTTGGAAATTGATATTAGTAAATTGGTTAAAGGTATTTATAATATAAGAATTGAAAATGATAAAATTTCAATTAGTAGAAAATTGATTGTCAATTAAAAGTATTTAATTTTGCTTAAAATATAATGTTAAAGCTTTTGTAATTCAAATTAATAATAGGTTTTTCAATCAAAAGATTTGAAAAGTATTTGTAATTTTGTTGCATAATAAAATTTAAATACAAATAATATATGTCAAAGAAAGTACTTTGTTTGGGAAATGCCTTAGTGGATATTATAACTCAATTGGAATCAGACTCTATTTTAGAAACTCTTAATTTACCAAAGGGCAGTATGCAATTGGTGGATAATGAAGTTTCAAAAATGGTTCAAAATGCTACTTCAGATTTAAAATCTACTCTTCAAACTGGAGGTTCAGCTGCAAATACTGCTAATGGTATTGCTAATTTGGGAGTTAGTTCTGCTTTTATTGGAATGGTAGGAGAAGATAAATTGGGAGAATTCTACATAAATGATATGATTGCAAATTCAATTGAACCTCGCTTTTTTAAGAGTAAAACTACTTCAACTGGATGTGCTGTTGCTTTGGTTTCAAAAGATGGTGAAAGAACTTTTGCAACTTATTTGGGTGCTGCAATAGAACTTAAGGCTGAACTTTTAAGTAAAGAGCTATTCCAAGGCTATGATTATTTTCATATTGAAGGTTATTTGATTGTAAATAATGATTTAATTAGAAAAGCTATTGAATTAGCTAAGCAAGAAGGATTGAAAGTATCTATCGATTTTGCAAGTTATAATGTTGTTGAAGAGAATTTGGATTTTCTTAATGAGATTTGTAAAAGTGTAGATATTATTTTTGCTAATGAACAGGAAGCAAAAGCTTTTACAAATATCGAAGCAGAAGATTCACTTGAAGAAATTTCACAAATATGTGAAATAGCAGTTGTGAAAATTGGTAAAAAAGGTTCATTAATAAAATCAGGAGATAAGAAAGTTGTTATTGGTAAGAGAGAAAGAACTTGTGTTGACACAACTGGTGCTGGTGATATGTATGCAGCTGGATTTTTGGCTGGATTATGTGAAGGAAGAAGTTTGGAAGTTTGCGGTCAAATGGGAAGTATATTGGCTTCAGAAGTAATTGAAGTTTATGGTGCCAAGATGGATAATGTGACTTGGGATAGAATTAAAAAAGAAATATCAAGTTTATAATAATTAAGTAAGGAAGATTTATTTCTTCCTTACATTTTTTAGAATCAAAAGATTCATAGGATTTGAAGAAAGTCCGTCAATGTTTTTTTGACTGAAGCGAAGAACTTGGTCATAGTATAAAACTACAATTGGAGCTTCTTCAATTATTAGTTTATCCATTTCCTTATATAATTTGGTTCGCTTTTCTATTGAAGTTTCAGTTTGAGCTTGCCTGTATAATTTATCAAAATTAGGGTTTGAGAAATGAGTATAGTTAGGACCTTTGGGACAGAAGTTTGGAGAGTAGAAAAGAGAAAGGTAATTCTCAGCATCGGGATAATCAGCTATCCAGCTTCCTCTAAACCACATAATTTTAGATTGAGCAATGTTTTCTCTTAATGCTCCTGGAGGATTAACATCAATTTTTATATTAAATCCTATAAGGTTAAGTTGTCCTTGAATATATTTACAAAGGTCAAGATAGGTTGAAGTTGTTGCAAGTGAAATAGGAGGTAATCCTTTTCCATTTGGGTATCCAGCTTCTTTTAATAATTGTTTGGCTTTTTCTGGATTATAATTATATCCAATTGAGTTAGATGTGTCAAAACCGGCCAATCCTTTTGGAATAATTCCATTAGTTCCAGCCAATCCAATATTGTTCCTAAGATATTTTATCATCTTTTCTCTATCAAATCCATAGTTGATAGCTTGTCTTATTTTCTTATTTAAAAGAGGATTATCTTTTGGGCTTTTATTTTTGTCTACCATAAACCCTAAGTATTCAGTATTTAAATAGGGTTGTGTTGTAAGATTAATTTTATCTTTATACTTATCTTGAAGTGTTCCATGTCTTGTTAAGACTTCATCTTTATAGTTTGGATCTATTCCCGATATGAAATCAATATTTCCTTTAACGAACTCTAAAAAAACAGATTGCTTGTCTACAATAAAAGTAATATTAACTGCATCAAGATAGGGGAGTGCATTCCCTTTTGAATCCTTTTCAAAATAATTATTGTTTTTCAAAAGCACAAGTTTAACGCCTTCTTTCCATAATTTAAAATAGAAAGGACCTGTTCCAACAGGGTTCTTGCGAAAGTCTTCACCATAATATTCTACAATTTCTTTTGGAACAACTGAAGCATATGGCATAGTTAGCAATCCTAAAAAAGGAGAAAATGCTTCATTTAATTCAATTTGTAATGTGGAATCATTAATTGCTTTGAAGGAATATGATTTATTTAAACTATCTTGTCTAACTAAGTTAAATATCCAAGCACCAGGAGAGGCAACTTTTTGGTCAACAATTCTATTGAAGCTATAAACAAAGTCATTAGCAATAACTTTTCTTTTCTTCCCTTTAAAAAGAGGATGATTGTGAAAAAAAACGTCATTTCTTAAATGAAAAGTATAAATCAATCCATTTGATGAAATTTCCCAATCTTTTGCAATACATGGTTGAACATTTAGAGAAGAATCTAACTGAACTAAACCATTAAAAAGTTGAAGGTTTGCCCAAATCATTGCTTGGTCTTTAGCAAAAGCAGGGTCTAAGGAAGATATATTTGCACTTTCGTTGTAACGAAATACTTTCTTTCCTTTTATGGTATCTTCTTTTGAACAAGAAGTTATAGAGATTAATAAAATTAATAGACTTAATGGACAGAATAGACAAAATGGACTTTTAATTTTAGTCCAAAGTCTATTAACCATTAACCATTTACCATTAATCATTATCTAAAGTTTAATGTCATCAAAGTTTTTGCCAAACACTCCTTGTGTTTTTGCAACTGAAATAAATGCTTTTGGGTCTTTTTCTTTAATTATTCTCATTATATCAACCTTTTCAGCTTTTCGGGCAATTACCATTAATACCTTTTGGTCTTGTTTTGAATACCAGCCTTCTCCATTTAATAATGTAACACCTCTTTTAATATCTTTACCAATTGCATCTGCTATGGCTTCATTTTTTTGTGAGAATACCATAATTTGGTATGATTGTTTATTTCCTTCAATAACAAGGTCAATGGAATAAGTAAATACTGCCATTACAATAAAACCATAAATTATGCTTTCAATTGAGTTTGCAGGAATAATTATTGAAGAAATAATAACAATTGCATCTACAACAAATATAACTGAACCTGGACTTACATTACGATATTTTGTATAAATTAATGCAATAACATCACTTCCACCTGAGTTTCCTCCATTAGCAAAGCATAATCCAATTCCAAGTCCTGAAATAGCTCCACCAATAATAGAACTCATAAAGGGGTCAAATTTATTAAGGTCAAAATATTGTTGAATATTTATACCTTGTTGAAGTAGGAGGAAGGAAAAAGATGCAATAAGGCTACCTATAATTGTATTAACTCCAAATTTTCCTCCTAATATTTTAAATCCAAGAAGAAGAAGCATTAAATTGATTGCAAAATTAGATATACCAACAGGAAATCCTGTAATAATATAAATAATTGAAGCTATACCAACAACTCCACCACCAACAATGCTTTTAGGAATAAGAAATACTGACCATGCAAAGGCATAAAGAAATATGCCAAAAGTTATCATTGAGTATTTCCAGATTAATCTTCCAGTTGAAGTTTTACGAATATTTTGTATTGAATTTTTCACCATGGGTTTTATTTATCTTAATTCTGTTTTTTAGGTTAAAGATGTTTTCAGAACTTATAATTGTTTTGGTGAATAATATAAAATTACAATCTAAGAGTATCAAAGTTTTTACCAAATACCCCTTGAACTTTATCAACTGAAATAAATGCGTTAGGGTCTAAGAGCTTAATAATTCTCATTATTTCAACCTTATCTTGTTTTCGTGCTATAACCATAACAATTTTTTGGTCATTTTTTGTGTACCAACCATGAGCATCAATTATTGTAACTCCTCTTTTAACTCCACTGCCAATTGCATCAGCAATCTCATCTGCTTTGGAAGAGAATACCATAATTTGATATGATTGCCTATTTCCTTCAATTATCAAATCTAAAACATAAGTAAATGCAAACATTACAATATAGCCATAAACTATATTAGTTATTGACATATCTGGTAGAATGAAAGCAGAGGCAATAATGAAAATATCAATATAAAGTATTACAGTCCCTGCACTTATATTTCTGTATTTTGTAACTATTAAAGCAATTATATCAGTTCCTCCAGAGTTTCCTCCATTATTAAATGTTGTTCCAATTCCAACTCCAGAGATACCTGCACCAATTAAAGCACACATGAATGGTTCAAACTGAGTTGCATCGAGAATCCTTTCAATATGAATAATCTGTTGCCAAAGAATAAAACTTAAAGATGCAATGATAATTCCAAATATGGTTTTTATTCCAAATTGTGAGCCAAGAGTTTTAATTCCAATAAGCAAAAGGACAATATTAATAGCAAAATTGGAAATACCAACTGGAATTCCAGTACCAATAAAAATAATAGAAGAAATACCAGCAACTCCACCTCCAACAATGTGTTGAGGAATAAGAAATACAGACCAAGCAAAAGTATACATTAAAACTCCAAGAATTATCATGAAGTATTGCCAAATGATTTTGCCAGTTGAGGTTTTGCGTATTGTGTTTATTGGATTAATGTTTTGCATTTTTATTTATTGAGTTTATCGTGCGAAAATTTCGTTAAGCGTTTGAATTAAATTATCTCCTCTAAGGTTTTTAGCAATAATGTTTCCGTTTTCATCAACCAATATATTTTGTGGAATAGATTCTAATTTGTATAATTTTACAACAATACTATTCCATTGTAAAAGATCAGAAACATTTTCCCAAACTAAACCATCATCAATAATTCCTTTTAGCCAACTGTTTCTATCCTTATCAAGAGATACTCCTAATATATCAAAACCTTGAGAGTTAAATTTATTATATGCTTGAACTAAAAATTTACTTTCATTTCTGCAAGGAACACACCATGAAGCCCAAAAGTCTATCAAAACATAACGCTTTCCTTTAATATAATCAGAAACTTTTACATCAACACCATTAGCATTTGGAAGAGTGAAGTCAATTAACTTTTCTCCAATTTGTTCTTTTTTCTGAATATCTTTAATGTAATCCTTTAATAAGTAATATTGATACATCCTTTTTGCATCACCCTTCAATGCATTTATTATTTCTTTAAGTTGTATGTCGGATAAATAAGGTGCTAAATAACTACTAATTAAAAGAGGTGCGTAAAAAGATGAAGGATTTTTTACAACATCATCCATCATGAATTGCATTGGATTCTTTGAATTATTACATCTATTGATAACATTAGCATAAATATCATTCTTTGGAGAACCTTTAATAGAAATACTTTCTAAATTTTCTTTTGAACCAGTTATTTTTATATTATCATTTTCCATAAAGAATGAGAAGTCTCCATTTTTAGTAGGAAGAATAATTTGAGCAACACATACAAAATCAACAACTCCTTTAAATTCAAATTTACCATCTGTAATTTGAGAAGTGTAATTTCTTTTTTCTCCGTTTTCCAAAAGTATGTTAAGTTTTACAACTCCATCAGAAACTCCTTCTATATCTGCAGCAATTGTATATCCATTAGTACTGGTTAACTCTTCAAGTTTGTCTGATAATTCGGAATGTTTAATGTTTTTAGCGATAATAATTCCTTTGTCATTTATTAAAACATTAAAAGGAATTGAGTTTACAAGGTATTGTTTTACAACATCACTTTGCCACATCTTTAAATCAGAAACTTGTTCCCATTTAATATTATCTTCCTTAACAGCATTTTTCCAATCCTCCATATTCTTATCTAAAGAAACTCCTAAAACATCAAATCCTTTTGAAATATACTTTTCTCTCGCAGTATAAATATTATGATTTCCATCTCTACAAGTTTCATTCCATGAAGCCCAAAAATCAATCAATAAGAATTTCTTTCCTCTTAAGTAATTATATAAATTGACTTGTTTACCATTAATATTATTTAATGTAAAGTTAGGAGCTTTTTGACCAACAGCAACATAATTCAGAGTCTTTTCTCTTTCTCTTAGTTTTAAATAATGATAAGTTTGGGTTGCAGGTTTTATTAAAGTGTTAAGAGTGCGATATAGTTCATCATAATCCCATTTGTAAGCTAAAAAAGAAGAAATAATATCAGCACAGAAAATATGTTCAGGATTATTTAAAACCCAATTTTCCAATCTTCCTAAATGTACATCGAAATCCTCACCTTTAAGTGCAGAAGTAACACTAACCCACTCATCGGTCCACTTTGAACCTTTAAAGATTGTTTTGCTTGCATTTTTTGCATCAATTTTTACTGTATATGTTGTAGGTTCAAGATAAATTCTAAAATCTCTAACTCCATTAATTGTTAAAAGAGCAGGAATAACCTCTTTTATTGGAGAGCGGAAAGTAAATTTACCATTTTCAACATATGCTGTATCAACCCTTTCATTCCCATCTCTAAAATATGAACGTAATGTAACAAATCCTTCTTTATCTCCTTTAATTTCACCATTAATAACATAACCTTGTCCAAAAGGAACGGTTTGACAAAATGCAATTGACGCAAAAGCTATTGCAAAAACAAAACTAATAAGTCTCTTTATCATAATTTTTAGTGTATAATTTAATGTTCTTTTTTCATCATTCTGTCCATCTCTCTTTTAGAGTCGTTGGCCTTAATGCTTTCTCTCTTATCGTAAGATTTTTTACCCTTAGCGAGAGCAATCTCCAATTTCGCATAGCCTCTACTGTCAACAAACAACAAAACAGGGATAATGGTTAATCCTTTTTCTTTGGTTTTGGATAGGAGTTTTCTGAGTTCATTTTTGTTTAAAAGAAGTTTCCTTGCTCTTTTTGCTTCGTGATTATAGTATGAACCAAACTTATATTCTGCAATATGGAGATTATTAACCCACAATTCCTCTCCAACAAAAGAACAATATGCATCAGACAAATTGGCTTTGCCTTGACGAATTGACTTTATTTCTGTTCCATACAATTGCATTCCAGCAACAAAAGACTGCAAAAGAAAGTATTCAAATGTAGCTCTTTTATTCCTTATATCAATAATATGTTTTTCTTCAATTTCCATAGGTTGCAAAGATAGTAATTTTCTAAAATCAATTGATACTTTTATAATCAAAAAAGAATTTCTTCTATTCTTTTACATTATTGTTCGTTAAAAAAAGAATATTTTCTCAAAATTTTGTCGAATGAGAATTATAATAAGTGTAAATGCTATTTATTCAAGGTTATAAAGTAGATAAATTTGATTACAAACCTATTTAATAAGCTTTCAATCTAACTAAACTTCCTTTAGAACTCAAAACAATGCCATTGTTTTGTCAAAACAACCGCATTGTTTTTGGCAAACAATGGCATTGTTTTAG
>DIOL01000008.1:82962-128402 GCA_002423895.1 Bacteroidales bacterium UBA5515
AAACAATGGCATTGTTTTGACATCAAAGTCTTATTTAGATTTTTTTAATCCTTGATTATGTAGATGTTTGTCTTATTATTAGCTCTTTATATAAGAGTTTTATTCTTTTATCTTATTACTAATTCTAATTTACATTTTGCTTTAAAATAAAAGCTTAGTCAATTGATAAAAAATAAAGGCGAAGAAGGATTAACCTTTCTTCGCCTTATTATATGTTAAATATTTAGTAAACTCTTATAGTAGTTTCTTTGGTTTAATATCTAATTTAACTGGTTCAATCATATTGTCAGGAAGAAGAATTGTATCAAGATCTTCTTTTGAAAGTATGTCGTGTTCAAGAACTAATTCATATACTCCCTTTCCTGTTTCCATTGCTTCTTTAGCAATTTTTGTAGAGTTTTTATAACCAATTATTGGGTTTAATGCAGTAACAATACCAATTGAATGTCTTACTTGTTTTCTGCAATTTTCAACGTCTGCTTTAATGTTATCAATACATTTTGTTCTAAGTGTGTTGAATCCATTAGTTAGAAGGTCGATTGAATTAAATAATGAATAAACCATAACTGGTTCCATAACATTTAATTCTAATTGAGCATTTTCACTTCCAAGCATAACAGTTGTGTCGTTTCCAATAACTCTATAGCAAATTTGATTCATTACTTCAGAAATTACTGGATTAACCTTTCCTGGCATAATTGAACTACCTGGTTGCATTTCTGGAAGGAATATTTCGTGAAGTCCAGCTCTTGGTCCAGAACCCATAAGTCTTAAGTCATTACAAATTTTAATTGTTTTAAGAGCAATTCTTCTTAATTGAGAAGATAATCCAACTAAAACAGATGTATCGTGAGTTGATTCAACTAAATTTTTAGTTAATTTAACATCCCAACCAGTTATTTCTCTAAGTGCTTCAACGCATAATTTGCTATATCCTGGTTGAGAACAAATACCAGTTCCAATTGCAGTAGCTCCCATATTAACTATTAAGAAATGTTTTTCTTCTTCAATCAATCTTTTCCTTTCAATATCCAAAGAGTCTGCAAATGCCTTGAATGATTGTCCTAATGTCATAGGTACTGCATCTTGAAGCTGAGTACGTCCCATTTTAATTACGTGAGCAAATTCTTCAGCTTTTTTGTTTAAAGCATTAACTAATTTTTCAAGAGATTCAATTAGTTTTTTGCTTTCCATATATAATCCAAAATGAAATGCTGTTGGATAAGCATCATTTGTAGATTGAGAACAGTTAACGTGGTCGTTTGGTGATAGGTATTCATATTGTCCTGGTTCTTTTCCCAAGATTTGTAAGCCACGATTTGCAATAACTTCATTTGCATTCATGTTCATTGTTGTTCCAGCTCCTCCTTGAATCATATCTGAAAGGAAATGTTCGTGCCATTGTCCTTCATAAATTTCGTCGCAAGCTTGGCAAATTGCTTTAAATTGATCATCAGAAAGCAATCCTTGTTTGTGATTAGCTATTGCAGCTCCTTTTTTAGTTAACGCAAATCCTTTAATGAAGTTTGGATATTCGCATTGGCGTTCGTTTGAGATAATAAAGTTTTCAAATCCTCTTTGTGATTGAATGCCATAAAGTGCTTCAACTGGGATTTCTTTTGAACCTAAAAGGTCAGTTTCTGTTCTTGTTTTTCCTGAATATTTAATTTCTTTCATCTTTTAATAATACTTTGATTTGATAAAATATTTAAAGCCCAAAGTTTTTTTGGGCAATAGTTTGCAAAGATAAGAAATTTATTCTTTATAAATTAGAAATGAGGCTAAAGAAAAAAGTTAAAAATAAATTAACAAAGAGCTAGTATCCAAGAATTTTTAACATAGCCTTATGACTTTGTTCTTTTGTAAATAGCTTAGTATACCATTCTCCATTTTCATCCTTATCTAAAATTATGTGTTTAGGTTGAGGAATTAAGCAATGTTGAATGCCTCCATATCCTGCCAGTGATTCTTGATATGCTCCTGTGTGGAAGAATCCTATGTATAATGGTTCTTCGTCATCATTATTATATTTTGGTAAGAAAACTGCATTGGAGTGAGCTTCTGTACTATAATAGTCTTGGCTATCACAAGTTAGTCCTCCCAAAAATACTCTTTGATATTCATTGTCCCAACGATTTATAGGTAATAGTATAAATCTTTGTCCAATACCCCAAGTGTCAGGAAGTGTTGTTATGAAGGAAGAGTCAATCATATACCATACCTCTCTGTCGTTTTGTTTTTTTTGGTCAATGATTGAATAAAGGATGCAACCACTTTCTCCAACTGTAAATGAACCAAATTCGGTAAATATATTTGGCTCTTCTACTTCTTGTTTGTTGCAAATTTCCTTAATTTGAGCAAGTATCTCTTCTGCCATGTATTCATAATCATAAGAAAAGGCTAAAGAGTTTTTAATAGGAAATCCTCCACCAATGTTTAATGAGTCTAAATCAGGGCAAACTTTCTTTAATTCGCAATAAATATTAACGCATTTTTGTAATTCATTCCAATAGTAAGCAGAATCCTTTATTCCTGTGTTGATGAAAAAGTGAAGCATTTTTAGCTTAAATTTTGGATTTGTTGCTATTTGATTTTTGTAGAATTTGATGATATCATTGTATCTTATTCCAAGTCTTGAAGTGTAAAAATCAAACATTGGTTCTTCTTCAGCTGCAATTCTAATACCTACTTGGCATTCAGTTTCAATATGTTCATCTAATAGTTGAATCTCTTCAATGTTATCTATTATAGGAATAACATTTTTGAAGCCATTTTTAACTAATTCACCTATGTTTTCGACATATTGAGGTCTTTTAAATCCATTACATATAATATATTGATCTTTATTAATCTTGCCTTGTTCAAACAATTCATTAATTAAATTAATATCGAATGCAGAAGAAGTTTCAATATTAACATCATTACTTAGAACAGTTTCCATAATGAATGAGAAATGAGAACTCTTGGTACAATAGCAATAATTATAAGTTCCTTTGTAGTCAACTTTAGCAATTGCAACATTAAAAAGACGTTTAGCTCTTTGAATTTGGGAAGTAATTTTAGGTAAATATGTAATTCTTAGAGGAGTTCCATATTGCTTAATAACATCCATTAGAGGTATATCGTGAAAGTTTAGTTTGTAATCTTCAACTTCAAATTCTTCTTGAGGGAATTCAAAAGTTTGTTCTATTAAATCAATATACTTGTTTTTCATTTTATTAATCTGTTTAAGTTACATTATTAAATTTATACTCATTTAACTCAATTAGGTTGCAAATATCCGACAAATCTAAATAAGTTGAAAGAAAAAGATAATATTTTTTAATTAAAATGTATCAAAGACAATGAAATAATGTTTATTTTTGCAACCTAATTAAACAGTTTAACTGCGAAAATCTATAGTAAAACAAAAACAAATAATAAAAACAAATGAAACAATTAGTTTTAAAATCTGCTGTTCTTATTTTGTTGGTTTCAACATTATTTACAGCTTGTTCACAAAAAAAAGAAGTCTCAAGTAAGGACTTAAAAACAATAGTTGACTCTGCTTCCTATTGTTTAGGAGCTAATATGGGTAGACAAATGAAATTGGAAAAAATGGATGTAAATCCAGAAGTTCTAATGAAAGCTTTCTATCAAGCTTACGAAGGAGATACAAATTTCGTAATTAAAGAAGCTGATATGCAAGAAGTGATGATGAAATATCAAAAAGGTATTGAAGACAAACAAAGAGCTGCAGCAACTGAAAAAGCAAAACCTAATAGAGAAAAAGGTAAAAAATTCCTTGAAGCAAATAAAAGTAAAGAAGGAGTTGTTACCACTGCATCAGGTCTACAATATAAAGTACTTAAAGCAGGTAAAGGTGCAAAACCAACTCAAATGGATAGAGTTAGAATTCAATATCGTTTAAGTTTAATTGACGGAAAAGTTATTGAAGATACTTATGGAAGAAAAGAACCAGTAATTATGCCTCTTACTAATATTATTCCAGGTATGATTGAAGGTTTACAACTTATGCAAGAAGGAGGAAAATACATGCTTTGGATAAGTCCTGAATATGGTTATGGTGATATGGATTCACCTGAATTGCCAGGAGGAAGTGTTTTGTGTTTTGAAATTGATCTTATTGAAGTTGTTAAAGATTCAAAAGTAAAATAGTATTTTAAAATAATCATTCGATTGAAAAGGAGAATATTTTTAATATTCTCCTTTTTTTTATTTCTTTAATCTTTGTTTTGGCTTAATTTTATTTGACTTTAGTTTCTAAACATCAAGTATAAATTTTATAAGGTGGCACCATACTCAAGTAAGGTGCCACCTTACTTATAGTAACATGCCACCATACATATAGTAAGGTGCCACCTTATAAAATTTATACTTGATTTATCTCAATAATAATAAGAACTTAGATAAGTTTTTCTTTATTTAATGATTTTTTCTCTTGATTATGGTTATAAAATAAAAATAGATACCTTCTAAAGAAAAGGTATCTATTACTTATGATTTAGATAAAAAGGGATAGAGAAATCCTCTGTTATATTTCTTATTGTTTACTCTTCTTCAGAGTCTTCAATGTTATTCAAAAACCATTCAATAAATTCTGGTAATTGGGTTAGAGATATGAATCCTTCGTCTTCTGGTTTTTGTGACAAAGGACATAATTCGAAATATTCTAATAATGTAGTACAATTGTATTCGCCAATCATTGCTTCAATTAGAGTATAAACAGCAATCAATTGATCTTCGTCTTCTTCTTTGCAGTCTTTTAGAGCTATCTTTAGTCCGAATTTTTCATTAAATTCGTTGTCCTGATTTTCTAATGGCATAAACCAAAGGTCTTTGCTGTTTAGAGTGTAATCCTCAAATTTAATTCTTACTTTCCCTCCTTGAGGTTGTTTAAATGCAATAATATCCCAGAAATCTAATATTGGAATATTGGTGCAAATTTCAATTACATCTTCAAAATACTCTTCATCGCCTTCTGCAGAAAATATAATTTTTCTCCCATTGGTTGTTAACTCTCCCAATTCGTAGCTTATCCCTTCGGAATAGGTTGCTAAAACACTGTCAAATTCTTCCAATAACTCATCCTTCTCTTTTTGAGGAAGGTTATCTACATCCATTAAGTATTCGCTCTTAGTTTGAAACCAATCCCAAAACTGATTTACTGTAATTTTTTTCATAATATTATATGTACTTCTTTTTCTAAATTAATGTTGAATATGTTTTTTATTGATTTTTCAATTTCATTTGCAAGATTAACAATTTCTTCCCCTTTAGCATTTCCATAGTTAACCATAACCAAGGCTTGTTTTTCATGCATGCCAACATTTCCTACTCTTTTCCCTTTCCATCCTGCTTGTTCAATTAGCCATCCAGCAGCAATTTTTACTCCTTTTAAGGAAGGATAAGAAGGTATTTGTGGGTAGGTTTCTTTAAGAGAATTAAAATGTTCTTGATTAATTATAGGATTTTTGAAAAAAGAACCTGCATTTGGTAATTCCTTAGGATTTGGAAGTTTGGAATTGCGAATTTGTGTAACTAATTGACTCATTTGTTTTGGATTAGTTATTTTAATTGCTTCTCTTTCTATTTTCTCTTTGATGGCAGAGTAGGAAGTGTTTGGTTTAGGATTTTTAGATAATTTTAATCTGATTTTCCAAATGATTTCTAATTGTGTTTGGTATTTAAATATGGAGTATCTATAGTCAAATTTGCACTCTTCGTTATTATATTCCTTCCATTGGTTTGTTAGTGGATTGTAGGTTGTACAGCAAAGAAAACTATCTTTAATTTCTTGTCCATAGGCTCCAATATTCTGTACAATTGCTGCTCCAACACTTGAAGGAACTGCTGCCAAGTTTTCAATTCCCCACCAAGAGTTACCACATGCAAAGTTAACTAAATCGTTCCAGTCTTCTCCTGAATAAGCTTCAATAACAATACTATTCTTATCTTCTTCAATTATTTTAATTCCTTTGTTTTTGATAAGTAAAACTGTTCCATTAAAATAGTCATTAACAAAAACTGAATTGCTTCCCAAGCCTAAAATAATATTTTTTGTAGAGAAGAAATCTGGGTTGGAATTAATTAAATAGAGATCATCTTCATTGTTGATTTCTATTAATTTATTTACAGTGCAGCTAAGTCCAAAACTATTTAGATGCTTTATATTGTAATTAGAATGTATCATAAATGATTGAAAAAATAATGTACAAACTTACAAAAAAATGGAGAAGGACTGCTGAATTGTTAATAATAATTTTTATTTTTGTAGAATCAAATCAAACAAAATACTGCTATGAAACACAAATCACTACTTTATAATGATAGCATAATAGTTAATTACCAAGATGAAGGACAAGGCTCTGAAACATTAGTGCTTTTACATGGTTTTATGAATAATTTGGATATTTGGGCTAATTATGCTTTTAGATATATGAAAGAGATTAGAGTAATTGCTATTGATCTTTTGGGACATGGAGAAACGGGAGATAGTACCGAAATTCATACAATGGAACTTCAAGCAAATATGGTTAAGGCAGTTTTAGATCATGTTGGAGTAACTAATTGTGTTTTTGCTGGGCATTCAATGGGAGGATATGTTGCTTTGGCTTTCTGTGAACTTTATCCAAGCTATGTAAAGGGACTTTGTTTGCTTAATTCACATGCTTTAATGGATACTGATAAAGCTAAAGAAAACAGAATAAAGACATGTGAATTTATAAAAAATAGTCGTGCTGCATTTATTGTAAGCTTTATTCCAGAACTTTTCTATTGTGAAAATAGAGAAAGACTATATCCCGAAATAAAGGATATTCAAGATATGGCAATGATGATGAAGACAGAAAGTATAATTTCTTCTCAAATGGGAATGCTACAAAGACCTTCAAGGCTTGATGTGTTGGCTGAAGCTAAGTTTCCTGTACTTTTTATTGCAGGGAAAAAAGATCCAAGAATTGTAATGGAAAATATATTTGCTCAAGCAATGATGCCTTATCATTCAGAAGTAATGATGTTGGATGATGTTGCTCATATGGCACATGTTGAAGAATTTGAAAAAGTTAAGCAAAGGTTGTTGCCTTTCGTTCATTTATGTTATATCTAAAAGGAGGAAATCCACAAAATGAACATAAAACAATATCAAATACTATTAACTTTTTTACTATTTATATTTATAAGCCAAGTAGCATTATCTCAAAATAAATCTTACCCAAAGAATAACTTTTCTCCACCTATTAAGCTACCTATAACTCTTTCTGGAAGTTTTGCTGAGTTAAGGCCAAATCATTTTCATTCAGGAATTGATATAAAAATTGGAGAGAAAGAAGGAGAAAAAGTATATTCTCCTTTTAATGGAGAGGTGTCAAGAATAAAGATTCAAGCATTTGGAGGAGGGAAGAATCTCTATATTCAGCATACAAATGGATATACAACGGTTTATATGCATCTTCAAAAGTTCTCATATAAGATTGAAAAGTATGTAAGGAATTATCAATACGAAAAGCAAACCTACGAATTTGATATTAATATTCCTAAAGGAAAACTAAAAATTGAAAAAGGAGAGTTGATTGCTTATGCTGGAAATTCAGGTTCAAGTTCAGGACCTCACTTACATTATGAAATAAGAGACTCCAAAACTGAAAATATAATTAATCCATTGCATTTTGGATTAAATGTAGCTGATACAACTTCACCTTATATATCTTCAATTTTAATTTGTCCTGAAGGTGAATATTCAAGAATTGAGGGAATGAGAGAAAAACAAATTTTTGATAGCATTAAAGATTTTGACACAATTAGAGTTACAAATAAAATTTCTTTAGGTTTAAAAGCTTTTGATAAGGAGAATGATTTAAGTTCAAATAATGGTGTATATTTATATAGCATTAAAGTAAATGATAAGTCTTTTTGGGATTTTCAAATTGATGAATTTTCTTTTTCTAATTCAAAATATATTAATGCATGTATTGATTATGAACAATATTCAACAACAGGACAAAGATTTCTTATAACTAAAAAACTTCCAAATAATAACTTCCCCAATTTTATAACATATAGTAATGATGGAATATTGGAGTTTGAAGTAAATGAGACTAAGAAAATAGAATTTATCATTAAAGATTTTCAGTCAAACACAAAAACATTAACCTTCTTTTTGCAAAGTAAACCTGCATTTCCAAGCAATTATCACATAAATAATGAAAAACCAACTCATATATTTTATTGGCAAAAAGATAATAAAATAATAGATGAAGGCATTAAAGTTGTAGTCCCTAAAAATGCACTATATGATGATTGTTATGTCACTTATGAGAAAGTTATTGATTCATTAAGTCAAGAACCAATCTATAAGATTCTTTCCAATGAAGCATTACATACTTATATGGAGTTGAAAATTCAAATCCCAGAAAAATTATTAGAGAATCCTAAACTTAAAAATAAGTTTTTAGTTGTAGAAAAGAAAGGTAAATACATTTTTTCAAAAGGAGGTAAACAAGTGGAAAATGAAATTTATGCGAAAGTAAATTCTTTTGGAGAGTATGGAGTTTCATTCGATACTATATCTCCAACCATTAATGCTGTAAACTTTAAACCAAATAAGAAACTAAGTAAAAAGCAGAAAACACTAAAGGTTAGAATTAAGGACGATTTATCTGGAATTTCAAATTATAAAGGTTATTTGAATAATAAATGGGTCTTGATGGAATATGATGGGAAAAATTCAACATTAATCTATACTATAGATTCAAAAGAACTTAATCGTTCAACAAATACTCTAAGAGTAGTTGTTACAGATAGAGTTGATAATATTGGAGAGGAGAGATTTGAAATCCTGAAATAAATTTCCTTAATAATTTTTATGGAAGACTAATAACAATGCTTATTCCATTATAGGAGTATGATGCTATATTATCACAAGAAGTTTGGTCAGAATTACCAAAATTAATTATGTTAGTGTGTTCAAATTTTGTATCTAAATCTTTAGTGTAGAGTTTTATGTCTCCGGATATTAGCCAATTACATGCTCTATTAAAGGCGAAATAAGGTAACCCATCATTAATTGATTCAGAATTGTGTGATGAGAAAATCCAATTTTTCCCTTTCTTGTCATGAGTTTCACCATTGCTAAAAAGGAGATTAAGTGTTTTGTCATCTTCAAATGTATTTGTACTGAAGCCTTCTTTATAGAAAACATATCTTTGAGTTGAAAGAAAAACACTTCCTTGAGTTGTTTCTATTTGTGCGGAATCAACACTTATATTTTGAGTCGGATATAATGTATTATCATAGCGATTTGTTAATCCTTCATATTTAATCTTAAGTTTCATATTTGAGTTACATTCGGTTTTGAAATTAAGATTTGAGGATATAGGATCTGCCAAAACTACAGTTGACATATAATAATTTTCAGTTCGAGCATCGATAACAGAAAGAGAATCCTTCCAATATGCTGAAATATTTGCAATAATTTTCCCTTTTCTAAGTCTATGGTCAAAACAATCAATTGTGTCATTCCCAAAATCAATAGTAAGAGTCATTGGATATTCAGATGTTTGAAGTGGGTCTTGCTTTTCTTTAGTTATAATAGGATAAGAAGAATTACTATTGTTTATAATTGCCTCTTCATCAAGAGCTAATTGAATTAAGTGAGCAATATTTGAAATTGCCATTTCTGCAGAGGTAACCCCTTGTTCAACAATAAAACTGTCTTTTGTTGAAAATGTTCCAGTGGAGTTAATAATATTATCTTCCTCTGTGCATGAAAAAAAGAAAATTATTGATAAGAGTGTTAAGTATATTGATTTTCTCTTCATTTTATTTTATAAGTTTGGATTGAATTAATAGGACAAAATTAATATTTTTCTTGAAATATTTGGTAGTTAAAATAAATTTTCGGAATTTTGCACTCCATTTTGAAAAGAATAATAACAGTTTAAACATATATAATCATGTCTAAGATTTGTGAAATAACAGGAAAGAAGGTAATGTCAGGACATAAAGTTTCTCACTCAAATATCAAAACAAAGAGAAAGTTTTATCCAAATCTTCAAACAAAGAAATTCTTTATTCCAGAAGAAAATATTTGGGTTACATTGAAAGTTTCTGCTGCAGGTATGCGTACTATTAATAAAAAAGGTATTATGGCTTGCTTAGAAAACTCAATTGAAAAAGGTATAATAAAATTATAATAATATATATTTTTATTGGTTAATATTACTGTCTTCAATTATTTTGGAGACAGTTTTTTTATTTACTAAAATTTAGAAGTTATGTTATATTCATTTGACAGAGAGTTTAGAGTAGAATATTATGAAACTGACAAAATGGGAGTTGTTCATAATAGTGTTTATTTTTTGTATTTCGAAAAAGGAAGAACTGAAACTATGCGTCATTTAGGCTTTCCTTACAACGAAATTGAAAAAAGAGGAGTAATGATGCCTTTAGTTGATCAATACTGCAAATATCTATCGCCTTCTTACTACGATGATATTTTAACAATTAGAACTTTTATTGATGAAATGCCTTGTTCTAAGTTTAATTTTCGATATGAAATTTTTAGAAAAGAAGCTGATAATAAAATAACACAAATTGCTCAAGGTCACAATTCTCTTGCATTTGTTGATATGAAAACCAATCGACCAATGCGTCCACCTGAATGGATGACTAAAATATTAAATGAAAAATTAGGAAAATAGAAAATTAGTTGTATCTTTGCACACTCAAAAAAATATTTAATAATTTAAAAGAAAGAGGTATTAATTATGATTATAATCCCTATTAAAGAAGGCGAAAACATTGAAAGAGCTCTTAAGAAATTAAAGAGAAAATTTGAAAAAACAGGCGTTGTTAGAGAACTACGTGCAAGAAAACAATTTGATAAACCTTCTGTAATAGCAAGAGAGCGTAAGAGAAAAGCTATTTATATCCAAAAGCTTAGACAACAAGCATTAGATAAATAATTTACGCTTTAATCATAAATAAAAAGGTCTGGAAATTTGTTTTTAGGCCTTTTTTGTTGTATATTCGCTACGTGAAATTGGACGAATTTATCAACTATTTAATTACTGAAAAGCATTACTCTACCCATACAGTAACTGCTTATACAACCGATTTAAAACAATTTGAACAATACATCAAAAAGTTTTTTGATAAGAAAGAGGCTAAGGATGTTAATTCAGATATGATTAGAGATTGGATTATGCAATTGAGTGAAGATAAAATATCCAATCGTTCTATAAATCGCAAGATAGCTTCATTAAGAACTTATTTTCATTTTTTAATCAAAGCCCAAGAAGTTAAGAAAAATCCTCTTTTGAAAATAGCTCCAATAAAATCTTCCAAAAGAAATCCTATTTTTATTATGGAAGATGATATGGATAAGATTATTCATAATATTGAATATGAAGATGGCTTCTATGGAGATAGAGATAAATTAATAATCCACTTACTTTATGCAACTGGAATGAGAAAGTCAGAACTGCTAAGTTTGGAGGAAAAGGATTTTGATCTTTCAAAACAGGAATTAAGAGTATTTGGAAAGAGAAGAAAAGAAAGAGTTATTCCAATTGGAGATAAAATAATTAGTTTATTCAAAGAATATTTGAAGAAAAAGAAGACTTTAGGAATTGGGGAGGAAAAACTATTTGTTAATGATAAAAATGAGGCTCTTTCAATAGCTCAGTTGGATAAGATTGTAAAAAAATATCTATCAATTGCAAATGTTGAAAGAAAGTCTGCGCATATTCTAAGGCATACTTTTGCAACACATTTAATGAATGAAGGAGCAGATATAATGAATGTGAAGGAGTTGTTGGGACATCAGTCTTTAGAAGCTACACAAATTTACACTCATAATACTATTGAGAAGCTAAAAAGCGTTTATAAACAAACACACCCAAGAAGTGAATAAAAGTAAAAAGTTTTTTACTTAAACAAATAAATAAAGGAGGTTTAATATGAACATTAACATTAACGCAGTGAAGTTTCGTATGGCAGATAAGCTAGAAGACTTCATAATTGACAAAGTTTCAAAATTAGACAAATTGGTTCCTGATAATTTAGGAGCAGAAGTAACCCTTAAGGTTGACAAACCAGAGTCAGAAAATAATAAAATTGTAGATCTAAAACTTTTAGTAAGAGGATATAATCTTTTTGCATCGAAGCAAGGAGATAGTTTCGAAAAATGTACTCAAGACTGTGTAGATGCTCTAAAGGCTCAGATAGACAAACATAAAAAGGACAAATAAAGGGTTGTCGACAAAACAAATATAAATGTAAAATTAGTCCCGCACTCATAATGTGGGACTCTTTTTATGAGAAAATAAAGCAGAAAATAATATGGAAGATATACTTCAAAAATTAGGAATTAAGAAAGAAGGAAATGATATTCTTTCCTCCGAACTTATCCATCACTACGTCAATTTAAGGCTTATTGCTTTGGATTTACCAATTGATGAGAGTGATAATACAAATCAAAAAGATTCAAACTTAATCGATATAATTAAGGGATTAATAGATAACTACAAAGAAAAAGAAGATTTATCAGCAAATGGGTTTTGTCCAAGTGATGAAAGGATACAAAATTTCTTGACAAAATATTTTAAGGATGTTGAGGGAATTGATGACGTTAAATTACCTATTAAAACATTCACTCTTGATAATTATGGTGTAGCAAGAGAATTATCAATACCAAAGGGAGAAGATAGATATATTTCAGATTATGTTTCATCATATAGAATTAAACAAGGGGTTTTGCATAATCCAATAAAAGACAGAAGAACAACAAAAGGAGTTTTTCATGTCGCTGAAGGAGGCCTACCCATTCCAAATAATACTAAGGCAGTTCCTATTAATGCAGCAAAGTATATTTTCTCAAAAGCTTTTTCTGAGAATACAGATATATTAAATATTCCCTATACAGCCAATAATCCAAAACCTGCAAAAAGCTTTGTGTCTCTATTGCTTCGTCCAATTGTATGCCCAGAGGTAAAAGGAGTAACAGAAAGAAAGACAATGGAAGTAAGATTCTTTGCTCCTGGAAGCTTAGTTAGTAATCTTGATTTTGTTGAAAGCATATTTGGAAATGGAGGAAGTCCATATCATATTAAAAACGACTCTGCTTTAGATATTTTTCATTGGACTGGACATACTGGTTGTGTTGTTTTAGCCCCTCAATTAACTAAGTTAACCAAAAAAGAAGTTGGTCTTCCAAATGTTACAAATGCAACATTACGCCAAAAAAGAGATGGAATGTGTTGGGAAAAAGAAGATGAACTTTATAATGATGGACAATCATTTAAACTTACAATTAGAACAGAAGAAGGAATAATAGTTACAGTAATTGCTGATAATTATTTTGGTTATTCAAAGAAGGAAATCAAAACTATGATTAGTTATTCTTCCAATCTATATGGAAATACCGAAGAAGAACATGCAGGAGGAGCATTAGTTTTCCCCGCTTACAATCAAGGAGATTACTATTTAGCTAAGCCTTCAAAAATTAAATATTCTTTCCAAAACACTATAGACAGTCTTACAGATAAAATTGAAGTTTTTCCTTCAGGATATGGAATAGACAAAGAATATAAAAACATATATTACCTTCCAGAAAACGTTGAGTTTAATGTTAGTACTCAATCGATAACTTGGGAAAAAGATCATAAAAATCAAAAGCTCAAACTCCTTCCTAATAATATTTACATTTTGCCAAATGGCTCTAAGTTTAGAATGGAGAAATATATTGGAGCAGCCAATTATCGTTTAATTGAAGTATATGGAGATGGAACTTTCTGTCACAAACCTTGCACAGTTTCAGGAGGAGGTAAGAGTGAAATTTCTAAATCTATTCTTGATGCAATAATTTCAAGTCCTTTCTTTATTAATGATTTTGATAATGACTTTAAGAAAATAGAAGAGATTTTTAATTATGACTATTCAAGAAGATTTAAGGGTATAGAAGATGCAATTCCAATGAGCAGGACTTTCTTAGACAGTAAGCGTTCTATGGGTTCAGTAATTAAACTTCTGAATGTTTCAAGCAAGTACACTGATGAATATAACACTTGGCTCCAAAGCATTCCTCAATATATTAAAGGATTAGCTTTTATTGTTAAACGATTCTATAAAGAAGAATGGGGAAATGATTGGAAGAAACATTTTAGTGTAGATATTTTAAATGGAATTAATGGAAATGAGCTTAAGTTTGATGATAAAAAGATATTTGCACGTTATTTAAGAGTAGGCTTCCAAGAGAATGGAAAGTGGAGAACTTTCAAACTTAGACAAGATTATGCTCAAGCAGATAAATTACAAATGGAAGATGATATAACAGCATCAATTGTTGTTCCAACCAATCTTTTAGGTAATGTAGGTAAGGCAAAAGATAATCCAAGTGTTAAGATAACTGAGAACTGCGAGTTTAGATTTTTCCAGCGTCCTGATGATGCAATTGTTCGTGGATATGATAAAAAGGCAGAGGAAGACATTGCAAGTCCAAACACTTTCATTTCTAATTTTGAACCATTAAGTATTGAGGATGCAAAAGAAATGATTGAAGATGTAATTAACTTTGACAATTTTACTCTTCCAATGCAAAATCTAATTAAAGATGTTGTTGAAAGCCAAGACTCAGCTTATTTTGTTTCTTCAGCTCATCCTCGCATTGTTAATGGAAAGCCTTCTGCAAATGTTCGCTATCTTCAAACAAGGGATGATATTGTTAATCCTTTCAATAAATATGTTGCAGAAATTGGAATGCGACTTGCAAGAAACCTTAAGGCACAAGAGAACTTGCATTTTACTGTAAATGCAGTTTTACCAGGAAGAAGAAATAATCCAAAGGCTGATGGTATTAGACCTCTTGCGGTATATAATCCTATTCATTATCAGGAATTGCCAGAATTGTTTATGGATTTTATTTGCAGTCTTACAGGTAAGTCCCCTTCCACAACTGGAGCAGGAAGTGAAGGAGCTTTAACAAAGGCAGCTTTCAATGCTCTTTGTGCAGTAACAGACCTTAATAATGCACTTCTTTCCTACATTCTAACAGGCTATAATGGTTTTACAACTCCAGCAGGACATATAGGAAGAAAATATAAAATCTCTCACGATATAAGTCTTCTTATTCCTGAACTTTGGTCAAGATTAACACCAAGAGAAACTAATCCAGAATTTATGATTGAGGACAAAGGACTTGAAAAACTTAATGACTTTGTTTATAATGGCAAAGTTGTTAAGGCATCTGTTTTAGGATATAGAATAACAAAACATTTCGTCAACCATTATTTTGGAAGAGTATTTGAAAATCCAAATGTTGTTTTTGAAGATGATATGCTTCAGCCAGAGCTTCAAAGTATGGATGAATTTGTTGATGGAATAAATAATATTGTTGAAAACTATAGTATTGTTGCAAAGAACTATTTTGAAGATGGCTCTGTTGAAAAGGCAATACCACCATTAAAAGCGCTTCTTAATATAATGGTTAATGGTGAGTTTGAAGGAAAGGGAATTGAATCCAAAGAAATAAGGGATATGTTTAGCAGGGATTATGTTTTAAACAGTCAATGGTATAAGGAAAGATTGAAAGCTAAACAAGAATATGACTTAACTTTATGGCGTCGACATAAAGAATATTTAAACAACTTTTTATCTAAAGCACAAAACTTAAGTAAAGATAAAAATGAGCTTTTGGAAGAAAAGCAAAGAGAGATAGAAAGAAGAATTTCCTATTATGCAACAAATGAATATTACGAAAGTCTTATTGGAACAATAGGAAAGGATATTCTTTAATCGAAACGAATACTCTTAATAGGGTCAATTTTACTAATGCTTCGAGCAGGAATTAATAGAGCAGCCACGCAAATTATTATTGTTACGAGATTAACCATGATAATTTGTATGGCTGAAATCTCTATTGGAACAGAAGTTAAGAAATAGCTTTCTTGTGGGAGTTTGAAAATATTAAATTTATCCTGAATAAAAGCAATTCCTAATGCCAAAGCATTTCCAAACAAAAGTCCTCGAAGAATAATATAAGTTGCATTATAAAGGAAAATCTTGATAATACTTTTGCTTGTTGAACCCATACTCTTCAAAACACCAATAGTTGTTGTCTGTTCAAAAATAATAATTAGAAGAGTTGAGGTAATGGTAACTATTGAAACAAGCATCATAATAATTAGAATAAGAACCACATTACTATCCAAAAGGTCAAGCCAAGAAAACAAATTAGGCTCAATTTCCTCAATTGTTTGAATTGTCATATTCTCTCCTAAAGAATAGTAAATTTTTTCAGAGGTCTGATCTAAAAGAGAGAAATCTTTAAGCAAAATTTCATAACCTTCCACTGTATCCTTTCCCCAGGAATTTAAACCCTGCACTTGAGCAATATCACAAATAACAAATCTTTCATCATAGTCGCTTAGCCCTGTTTCATAAATTCCCACTATGCTAAAAGCTCTTGCTCTGTAGTTATTATCAATATAGAAAAACACTCTTAACTTATCTCCAATAGACAAATTGAGTTTTTCTGCAACCACCTTTGAAACCAAAGCCTCAGAGCCTCCATTTGTTTTTATATTCAAAAACCTGCCTTTTTTCAAATAGTGATGAAAGAAAGTAGTGTCATAATCCTTATCCACACCCTTTAGCATAACACCTTGGAAGTCTGTTTTTGTTTTTATAACTCCTCCCTTGGTTGCAAAAGGACTTATGGATTTAACATTATTAATACTTAAAAGCTCTCCCTTCTCTTTTTGAGAAAGAGAAATTCCATCTAAACTTTCTGACTGTTTTAAATTATAAGGTAATACTTGAACATGAGAAGCAAATCCAACAATCTTTTCTTTAATTTCCGATTTAAAACCTTGAAGAATAGAAATGGAAAGAATCATAACTGCTACTCCAAGTGTGATGCTTAAAGTTGCAATAATTATAATAGGTCGAGAAAGATTTTTACCCTTACGTTTAATTAATCTTTTTGCAAGAAAATACTCATAGTTCATTTTGCAAAAGTAATCAAAAACAAATTAAAACATATAACCTATTTTCAGATTTGCGTTTATTACACCATAAGATTTGCCATCATTTCCTCCATTAAAACCAAAATGATGTTCATCGTCCATATTTAAGTCTAAAAAACCTTCAATATTTCTTGTTTTATTATAGTAACCTAATCCTATTCCAATATTATATTCTATTACAAATCTGTTAATATTCCATTGATATCCAACATTGCCAATTAATGCAATATAATATTTTCTCAGTCTCTCGTATTCCACTTCTCCTTCTTCATCAAGAATTACAGGAGTAGATTTTTTAATTATCCCTCTAAAGATATCCCAATCCAAATCATTTTCAATATGAACATTTTTATCATACATGCAAAAAGCAATTTCAGGCAATAGATAAAGTCCTTTCATAAATGAACGTTTAATTTTTCTGTCTCCAAAATAGAATTTATATCCTCCTCTTAAAGCAAATCCCATTGGATCTCTGTTATAAGAGTCATATCCTAACCCAATTAAACTAACATTTGCTTCAATACTTCTTCTTGGAGAAAGGCTCCTTTCATAGGTTATTTGAGTGTATCCATAAACAAAACTTGTGGGTTTTATCTTAATTATATTCTTTTTTAAAAGGGAAATGTCTCTATAGATTGAATCGTTTTGAGCATTGAGGCTTAATGAGATAACTAAGCAGGTAATAAGAAAAAAAATCTTCTTCATAAGCATTATTTATAATTGTTTCCAATGACAAAAGTACAATAATAATTAAATAAAAGCTAAAAGGGAGGAATTTTATTGGATAATAGGCTCTTTTAATTGGTTTTTCAAATAGAAGTTACTACTAAAATTTAATTATATAAGAGATAAATTTCTCAAACCCTTATTATAGTTTAATTATATCAAGAAAAAATTTGCTAAAGTACGATTTAATTTTTGTAAGGTGGCAGGTTACTGTGTGTATCCTGCCACCTTACACATAGTAACCTGCCACCTTACATGTAGTAACCTGCCACCTTGCAAAAATATTCCTTATATAAATAAATTTTTTCTTGATTTCAGTAGATTTATATCTTATAAAAATAAAAAATAACAGGATTAAAATTCCATTAATTAGTCTTTGAAAAGCTTATTAATGCAAATGATTTATTTGTTGCCAAAGAAATTGAAAAGGGATTGTAGGATTTTCTTATTGATTAATCAATGTAAAATCTCTAATGCTTAACCTGTGATAAACTATTAAACTTTGGAAGAAGTAATCTCTTTAATTGTTCTGGAGTTAAAGAGCATAACTGAAGCAAAGAAAATATAAAACATTCTTCCTGCTATATTGTCTAATGTGTCTTCGGTTAACATTGATATCAAAACTATAAAAGCAAAAGCTAAATAGAAATAGTTTGTTGATAATTGTGCTTTAAAAGGGGGATAGATAATCCAAAAAAGAAATAAAATAAAACCCAAAAGACCAAAGGTAACGAAAATGTTGAGGTATTGGTTGTGAGATTTATATCCAGAGTTGCATAATTGTGAATTGCTTTTGCAAAGGTTGTCAGCAAACTCTTTTTCAAAATCGCCAGTACCCACTCCATAAAGAAAGTTTTCTTTAATTATTTCAATAGAATTACGCCATAGTTCCACTCTTTGCAATTCCGATGAACCTACAATTTGACCAGTTTCTTTAAAGGAGTTCATTTGATAAAACATCTTATAGAGTCTTCCTCGAAGAGAGAACTTTTCAGTGTATGCTTTATTTGCAATACCGTTTTTTATGTTTTCAATATCTTTATCTGTTAGCTCATCAAATCTTTTAGCATCCTTATATGGAGAAATTGAATTCATATACCTTAGCAATATATTAAAGTTTTCTCCAATTTCTTCTCCAGTTCTTGCCTTCCAAGAGGCTTCCAATTCCTCAAAATTGCACATCAAATAGATATAATTACCATTTTCAATTAACTTTACTTCTTTCAAATTATGGTAATCATTGCCAAGAGGAGTTTTGGTTAAGAGAGGTTGTGAGTAAACCTTATTGGGAGTAAAGAATAGTTTATACTCTCTCGCTAACCAAAAGCAAGAAAGGGATATTGCAATTATGTAAAGACTCAAGACAATATAGCTTATTTTATTCTTGTGTTTTTGGATTAAAAGGAAAGGGATATAGATAATCAAAAATAAAGATAGAATTAATATTCCAGTTAAGGCTTGAGTTAGGATAAGATAAGTGATAAACCAGATTATTATACTTAAAGAAAGAATTTTGATTGCAAGGGAGAGAGTTTTGTAGTTATGTGAAAAGAGTTTGGCAATAACTAAAATGGCAAACACAAGGTTTAGGGAGAAACGAATATGAGAGGTTGAGGGAATAAGAGTTCTTAAGTTTGGATAATCAGTTGAAAGAAGATTTACTATTCCCCATATAGTTCCAATGAAAAGAGAAATAACATATCCTCCAAAACCAATTTTAATGATTTCTTTTTTAATATCCGTCATAGACAAAATGCCTACAGGGACAACTAAAAAAGCAATCTTTCTAATAAGTTCATTAAATCCAAAGCTGAGATTATCTGTCCAGATAAGTCCAATTATATGAAGGAAGAAGAAACTAAGTAAGACTAAAAGGATTTTCTTTTGCGATTTGATGTTTTCCAATTTCTCTTTCCAAGAACCAATAAAAAAGATTCTAACCAAAAGCATCACAATTCCCAAATTGATTAGAAATATTGAAAGACTAATTCCAGCAACGCAAATCAATATGGTAAGTATGTCAAAATAGTAAGTAAGGTTTCTTTTCATCAAATTCTTTTCATTACTTTTAGGTATATGGAAAAACGATTTTTAATAGAATATATTTCATAAACTTATAAATATAAACCAAATTTTATATCTTTGCACCTTTAAAAATTCCAAAATAACTACAAACTAATAAAATACTTATGAAAAAGTTAGCGGTAATAGCCTTTGGAGGTAATGCACTATTGAGAAGTGGACAAAAAGGCACATACAAAGAACAAATTAAGAATGTAACCGAAACCTGCGATAGTTTAACCAATCTTCTAAAACAAGACTATAATATTGTAATTGGACATGGTAACGGACCGCAAGTAGGAAATGTAATGCTTCAACACGAAGCAGGAAAGAAAAAATTTGATATTGAAGCTATGCCAATGGATTTTTGTGTTGCAGAAACTCAAGGTTCAATTGGATACCTTATTGAATTAGGCTTTAGAAATGTATTTGCAAGAGAAAATATAAATAGAAATGTTCTTACATTATTAACTCAGGTTGTTGTAGATAAAAATGATCCAGCTTTTCAAAATCCAGTTAAGCCAGTAGGACCTTATTATTCAAAAGAAGAAGCAGAAGCTTTTGCTCAAGAAACCGGAGCAACTTATGCTAAAGATTCAAAAAGCGACAAATATAGAAAGGTTGTTGCATCTCCAAAACCATTAAAGATAAACAATATTGAATTAGTTAAGGAATTGGCTCTTGAAGGAAATGTTGTTGTTACTGTTGGAGGAGGAGGAATTCCAGTAATTGAAGAAAATGGAATTATGGGAGTTGAAGCAGTTATAGACAAAGACCTTGCTTCAGCATTAACAGCAGTTGAAATTGGAGCAGACGAGTTTTATATTCTTACTGATGTTCCAAAAATATATATTAATTTCCGTAAGCCAGGCGAATTAGCACTTGATGTTATAACTATTAAAGAAGCAGAAGAATATCTTGCTCAAGGACATTTTGCAGAAGGTTCAATGGCACCAAAGGTAAGAGCAGCACTTCATTTTGTTAAGAATGGAGGAAAAGAATGTATAATAACTGAAGCAGGTCAATTAGGAAACCCAAAATGTGGAACAAGAATAGTTTGGTAAAAGACTAATAACAACATTAAGAGAATATTAAAGTCTTTTAATTCAACTAAAATTTTAGTTAAAAAGTGGTACAATTGTAATATTGTATCACTTTTTTATTTCCAACTAAGAAAAAAATGTACCTTTGCCCTAATTATAATCAAAACTTTTTTAATAATATGAAAAAAATATTGTTATCTCTATTTGTTTTGTGCTTATGTATATCTGGATTAAAAGCACAACAAAAATTCTATCCTCAAATTAATAAAGTAACCATTTTCAGCAGTACTGCTCAAATTGAAAAATCCTTAGAGGTTTTTTTAGTTAAGGGATATAATGAAATAAAACTTTCGGGTAATTCTTCTAAATTAAACACTCAAAGTATTCAGTTTAATTCTTCTAAAGACTTTGTAATAACAGATTTTTCTCCCTACATTCAATTAGTTAAATCAAATCAAAAGCAGGAAGATAAACTTACAGATCAAGAAAAAGCAAGAGTTAAGATTATCAAAGATTCAATTGAATTATTAAAAGATAGAAGAAAAGCTATTAAAGATAAGAAACAAATATTGGATAAAGAAAGGACTACTTTAACCAATATTAAAGAAATTGATTCTCCTCAACAAGCTGATAGTATAATCGATCTAAAAGAAGCATTAGAATATTTCGAAGTAAAAACAGTTGAAATAAGCAAACTTCTTTATGATTTAAGTTTGACTGATATAGAATTAAAGAATCAAATACGAAAACTGAATGATGACCTTAAAATTATTCTTCAAGATGATGAACAGGGAGATAAATTAAGCAAGGAAGAATTTTATATCAAGTTAAATCTTTATGCAAAGAATGAAGTTAAAACCACTATTAACTATAAATATAATGTAAGTGGAATTGAATGGACACCAATTTATGATATTAAGTTCTCTTCTTTAAATAAACCTGCAGTATTTCTACTTAAAGCAGAATTTCAACAAGAAACAGGAGAAGATTGGAACGATGTTTCAATTGTATTTTCAACCGAAGAACAAAGCTCTAATATTATGCCAGTTGATCTTAAGCCTATGGTATATAAAAAGATAATGCCAGGAGAAAGACCAAAAACTGTTGCAACTGTAAGTACAGTTGATGATATAATTGCAACAGTTGGAGGAGTTTCGGATAATGATGGTGGAACAACAAGAGGAGAAGGAAGTATGGTAACTTATGTTAATGGAGTTGCTAAAAAGGGTTCTGTTACTATTCCAAAACAGGCCATTGCAGAAGTTCAGGTTGACCTTGGAGGGACAAGAGCAAGTCAGGCAGAATGTGGTAAGAGAATAACTAATGAAGATATTGAAAAGATGTCTGCAAATACTGTTGATGCGATAATTGCTGATGTTGGCAAAATAAATTTAAGTGAAGATTTACCAACAATTAGAGAAGTAGAAAAACCAAAATATGAAATTATAACTGAAAATGCTTCATCAGGAATAGCTACAAATAATAATTTATTAACTCAAGAATATATTGTTAAGATGAAATACTCCATAAAGAGTGGAGAAAAATCAAAGATTATTCCTTTGGAAGAAAAGAATACTAAGGTAAATTATAAATATTTCTCTATCCCAAAGAAAGAAAAGGTGGTTTATCTTTCTGCATTATTCCCATCTTGGGAAGAGTTAGGATTGGCAAATGCTCGTGCTAACTTATATATTGATGATAAATATGTTAATTCAGCTAATATAAACACCAATCAAACAGCAGATACATTAAAACTATTTGTTGGAAGAGAAAAGAAAATTGCAATTGATAGAAAAGTAATAAAGGGGAAACCAATAGAGGTAAATAGAAAAGGAACTGAGTTGGAACAGGTAATTAATGTAAAGGTAATTATAAAGAACAATAATAATTCTCAAGTTGATATTAAGATTGATGATCAAATACCAATTTCCAATTCTGAAAAAATAACTATTACAAAAGGAGAACTCTCAGGAGCAAATTATAATGAAAAGACTGGTCTTTTATTCTGGGAAACAAGTCTTAAACCGTTAGAATCAAAAACATTTACTTTCTCATATACGTGCAAATATCCTAAAGATGTAATTCTGCCTTTGGATTAATTGAATGGTGTATAAATAATAATGTAAACAAAAAATAAGAATAGGAAATGAAAAAGAATATAATTATAATAATAGCAATACTTTTAATAAGTAATCTTACTTTCTCTCAAGAGGAAACTAAATTATACCCTAAAATTAATAAGGTAACTGTCTTTTCTTCTTCGGCTCAAGTAGAGAAAAGCATTCCTCTTACACTTAAGCAAGGATTTAATGAAATAATTTTATGTGGAAACTCTCCTTATTTAAGAAGGCAAAGCATTCAGTTTAACAATTCATCCGACTTTATTATTACTGAGTTCACTCCATACATTCAAACCGTTAGAAAAGATATAACTGCAGAAGAGAAATTGGATGCCAAGAATAAACAGTTGCTAAGCAATTTAAAAGATTCTTTGAAAAAATTAGATAAAGAGCATTATGATATTGATATCGTTTATAATGTTTATTACAAAGAATTAGAAGTGTTACAAGAATTACAAAATGTTTATCAAACAGATTCTCTTTTGGAAGTAAAAAAGATGAAAAATGTTTTACCTTTTTATAGAAATAAATCAATTGAATTGAAATCTTTGATAGCAAAATATGAAAAAGAATCTCTAAAACTTGATAAAAAGAGAAAAGAAATAGAAACAAATATTCAACTGATACTTCAAGGTGATGAAGAAGCTAAGGAAAATAATATTAATGAATACTATATTAAACTTACTTTATATGCTCAAAAAGAAATTCAAACATCGCTTCAATACATGTATAGCGTAGGTGGAATAAAATGGAATCCTTTTTATGATTTGAAATTTGATAAATCAAGTAATGAATCTCAATTTATTTTGAAAACAGAGTTTCAACAAAATACTTCTGAAGATTGGGAAGATGTTAAATTAGTGTTTTCAACCCAAAATTCAGAAGAACAGGGAGAGCCTTATGATTTACAACCTATGGTCTACTCTCTTTACAGTTCTAATTATATTCCAAAATCAAATGGAATTTTAGTAGGAAAGATTGTTGATGCAAAAACAAATGAACCAATGCCTTTTGTTAATATTATTGTGATGCAAAATGGAGTACAAAAAGGAGGAGCACAAACAGATATGGATGGTAATTATCAAATCAAACCTTTAGCAGCAGGTTATTATGATGTTGAAGCAAGATTTGTTGGATACAAAAAATCTATAAAAACTGGAGTTAGAGTTAGTTCATCAGGCTATTCAGCTGGAGGGAATATCTCTCTTGAACCTTCTTCACAACAATTAGATGAAGTAGTAATTTCTGCATATGCTATTCCTTTATTGGAAAGTCAAGAAGATGATGAATACTATGACGAAGAAGTTTCAGAATCAGATTTTGCTTTTGTTGATGATGCTAAAACCATATCTTCATTTGAAGAAGAATCTTCATCTCAAAATTCTATTGCAGTTTCTCTGGCTAAGGAATATGAAGTTGAAATGAATTATACAATTAAGAGTGGAGAAAAGGCAAAGATTATTCCTTTGGAAGAAAAGAAAGCTAATTCATTCTTTAAGTATTTTGCAGTTCCAAAGAAGGAAAAGATTGTTTATCTATCTTCTCTTGTTCCTGCATGGGAAGATATGGATTTAATTAATGCAAAGGCTAAAATTTATATTGATGAAAGTTATGTAAACGATTCCTATATTTCCATTAATCAAACCTCCGATACGCTTTCAATTCCAATTGGAAAAGATAAGAGAGTTGTTATTGACAGGAAAGTAAGTTTTACTCAGCCAAAGAAATTTAACAGAAAAGGCTCTATTTTAGAAACAACAGTAACAATAGATATTACTGCAAAGAACAATAAAGACCAGGCTGTAAACTTAAGAATTGATGATCAGGTTCCAGTTTCAAATATTGAAGAAATTTCAATTGAGAAAAATGAAATTTCAGGAGCTGTTATTGATGAAAAGACTGGACTTCTTTACTGGGATTTAAATTTAAATGCATCTGAGTCTAAAGCATTTACAATTAAATACACAATACGCTATCCAAAGACTACAAATATTGCTTTTGATTAAAAAGAAATAGTTAACAATCCAAATTTTAGATATGAAATCATTTAAAATAAGACCAATTGTAATTCTTCTTTGCTTTATATCTCCAATGTTTATGTTTTTTGAGTGTGAAGAAGAAGAGGAATT
The DNA here is from genome assembly GCA_002423895.1 of Bacteroidales bacterium UBA5515. GTDB lineage: Bacteria > Bacteroidota > Bacteroidia > Bacteroidales > P3 > UBA10566. Next base: position 108,066 of record DIOL01000008.1, read on the forward strand.
CACTTCCGATTATCCAGATGCTGATGTTTATGTAAGTTTTTTATGTAAGGGAGATAGCGTTTTGCTAACAGATACTACTTCTGTTGTAGTGATTCGCAGTCAAGAGGAATTAAATAATGTATATATTGGCGAAACAGAGTTCAGAAATATTAACTTTGAAAGGTTTTCTTTAATTCTTGGAGCTCGTCAAACTAATCAAAATCTTATTGGGTTTGATTATAAATTATATAGATATGAGAATAACAAGTATTTATACAATATTAAGCCAACGTACTTTGGCTCAATACCAACTTATAAATATTGTTATGCAATTATTGTAAGAAAAATGCCTTTGGATATAGAGGTTGATTTAGAAGTAACTCCAACTTATCTTAATCAATTGGTAAAGAAGCGAGAATAAGTCAACTTTTAGTCAAAAAAATCTTCCTTTAAACTTAATTAAAGGAAGATTTTTTTTATTTCTTTCTTGAAACAATTCAATTTTATAAAGTTTTCTACAATCCAAATAAGGTTTTGAACTTTTTTAATAAGGATTAAATCTGATATAATGGCATTATATTCTTAGTATAATGCCATTAAACCGAACATATAATGCCATTATACTTCCGATATAATGCCATTAAACCGAGAATATAATGGCATTATACTAAATTTATATCAAATTAGAACTTGTTAAATCCTTGTTTAGAGTGGATTAAGTGGCTTCTTTCTTGGTGTAAATAAGCACTAAATTTTAATAGTTTTGTTTTTTATGTAAAAGTCTTTGCGAACGAGAATAAAATATTAACTTTGCAAACTAATTTATAATATCCAATTATATTGTTAATTTAGAAAGGAAAAGAGATTTATGGATTCAGATATTGAATTTAAAGAAAAGTATGATAATGCAAAAGGCTGGAATAAGTTCTTTTTGTTTAATATCTATGCTTTATTACTAGCCCTACTTTTCTTTTTTGGATATAGGTCATTATCATGGGTAATTAGTCTTATTGATAAAGACCTTCCTTTAGATAGTATTTGGGCAGATATAAAAATGGCAATTGTATGGAGCTATATTATGGCTTTTCTATTTTTGCATACAAGATTATTAACACTATCTTCAAATAAAAAGAAGAAAATAAATAAACACAATAAAATTTAATTAATATGGCATTCAATTTAAGAAACAGAAGCTTTTTAAAGCTTTTAGATTTTACTCCAAAAGAAATTCAATATTTTTTGGATTTGGCACGCGACCTTAAACGTGCAAAATATACTGGTACAGAAGAACAACGCCTTAAAGGTAAAAATATAGTTCTTTTATTTGAAAAAGATTCAACACGTACACGTTGTTCTTTTGAAGTTGGAGCTTTAGACCAAGGAGCTCATGTTACTTATTTAGGACCTTCAGGCTCTCAAATGGGTAAGAAAGAATCAATGAAAGATACTGCAAGAGTTCTTGGAAGAATTTATGATGGTATTGAATATAGAGGTTACGACCAATCAACAGTTGAAACATTAGCTGAATATGCTGGAGTACCTGTATGGAATGGTTTAACAACAGAGTTTCACCCAACTCAAATTCTTGCTGACTTCTTAACTATGACAGAACATATTGACAAACCATTAAATAAAATTTCTTTCTGCTATTTAGGCGATGCTAAAAACAATATGGGAAATTCTCTAATGGTTGGTGCTGCAAAGATGGGAATGGATTTCCGTGCTGCTGCTCCTAAATCATGCCAACAAGATGCTGAATTAGTTGCAAAATGTAGAGAAATTGCAAAAGAAACTGGAGCTAAGATAACCATTACTGACAATGTTGAAGAAGCAGTTAAGGGATGTGATTTCCTTTACACTGACGTATGGGTATCAATGGGAGAACCAGCAGAAGTTTGGGAAGAAAGAATTAAACTTCTTCGTCCTTACCAAATCAATATGGATGTTGTTAAGATGACAGGTAATCCAAATGTTAAATTCATGCACTGTCTACCTGCATTCCACAACTTAGAAACTCAAGTAGGTAGAGATATTCATGCTAAATATGGTTTGGAAGCTATGGAAGTTACAGAAGATGTATTTGAAAGCCCAATGTCAATAGTATTTGACGAAGCAGAAAACCGTCTTCACACCATTAAAGCAGTTATGGTAGCTACTCTTGGAGCATAATATTTAAGAAATATAATTGTTCTTAGGAACAAAATTTAAAATCCTTATTCTGTCATGAATAAGGATTTTTTTGTTTTTTTATAATAGTAATGATTATTTATGTACTTTTGCCTAGGAAATAATTTAAAACTATGAAAAAAATTATATTATCTTTACTCGCAATACTTTTATGTTTGCAATCGTATAGCCAAGTTGTAAGAGTTGGAAATGGAACAACAAATAATTTAGAGATTCCTTTCTTTGTTGATGATACTACATCTTCCTTTGTACAGCAAATTTGTACAGCTCAGGAGATTAATCAAAATGGAATGTATATTGAATCAATTGCATTAGAATCTGCTGATTTTGCTTATGTGTGTAGTGGTAATATATCAATATATATTGGTACAACTGCTCAAAGTTCTTTCCAAAATGAATTTATTTCTCTTGAAAATGCAACGAAGGTTTTTAGTAGAGATAATAATGGAGTCTTTAATAATGATCCTTTATATGATTTTAATGATACAATAGTTTTATCTTATCTATATTTAGATAGACCTTATTTGTGGGATGGCAGTTCTGATTTAGTTATAACATTTGTAACTAATAAATCGCAATATAATTATTGTCACAGTGATATATTTGGTTATTTGTCTGAAGAAAACACATTACCTCTAACTCGTACAGCTTATTTAAATTTACCTAATACTTTTACAATTGATTCTATACCTAATTTTGGAAATAATTCTAATTATAGAAACAATATTCGATTTAATTTTACTACTTGCCCTAATGGTTTTAATTTGAATGTAAGTGATATAACACCTAATCAAGCAAGAATAAGTTGGGAAGAAAATGATACCAATTCAAATTGGATATTAGAATATAAATTGGAAACTAATGATTGGAGTAATGCAAATAATGTATATTCCAATGATAATTATATTATTTTAGATTCATTATTAGAGAATAGTAATTATAATGTAAGACTTAGAAATATATGTAATGATACTACTTTTAGTTTATGGAGTGAAGTCTCTTTTAGAACTATTTGTTCTTCAATAGATACTATCCCATATTATTTTGATTTTACTTCAATGGCTAATTATACTCCTTTATGCTGGGGTGGTGATTATTACATATATGATGGTCTTGTTAATATGAGTGTTTTTGATATTGGAAGCCAATCTTATTTTATTTCTCCAAAAGTAACAAGTGATATAAATAGTTTAAGTGTTAAATTCCAAGCAAAAAAGAATTCATGGTCTGATGCGGGTGTTAAATTCTCTTTTGGAGTTATGAGTGCTGCAAATGATACAAATACTTTTTTATCTTTGTTTGATACATTATTGCCATCAATTTACTACACTGATTGGAATTTCTATGAAGTTAATATTGATAATAATATTGTTGTAGGAACAAATAATCATATAGCTTTTAGGATTGAAGCTTTAGGAAGTACAGGTAGCTATGGTATAGGAAAGATTACTATTGATAATAAACTTCCATGTCCAAATGTTTATGAATTTACAACAAATGAAACCACTCAAAATTCAATTTCTTTTTCTTGGAATACTACAAATAACTCTCATAATGGTTATCAAATTGCTTATGCTCTCTATTCTGATACCTTTAATCCAGATAGTGCTACAACAATAATTAATGTGCCTAACACATCATCTTTACCTTTTCTTGTTTCTAACTTAACTCCTTCAACTCATTATTCATTTGCGATTAGACAAAATTGTGGAGGAAATTGGACAATCATTGATGCCTATACAATGGCTTCTCCAGCCATTTTACCATATAGTTGTAATTTTGAAACTCAAGAAGATAGAGATAACTGGATGTTTTCAAATGGTAATTGTGTAAATAAATGGACTTTTGGTCAAGCTATTAATAGTGGAGCTATGACAGGCTATTCTATGTATGTTTCAGATAATAATGGAGATAGTAATACTATGAATTGTTATTCTAATACTGTAGTTACTGCTTCACGATTATTTGAATCAACAGGTGCAGGAGGTTATACAATTACTTTTAATTCTCGAGTTAAAGGGGATTATAATTATGATGATATGTTAAAAGTTTTTGTTGTTGATTCAAATACAAGTTTTATAGGTACTGATACACCTTATCCTCCATATTATGCAACAAAAAATTATGCAAATGGAGCAATATTATATGGAGGAGATGTAAGTAGTTCATATTCTTTTTTGCATAATAATACTTTCCCTTATTTTTATAATAATGCAAATCCTGTTGTAATTAATTCTCACACAATAAATATTCCGTATCAAGGAGAAGCTGGAATTGCCAAGAAGTTAATTTTCTTATGGGCAAATAGAGCAAGTGGACAAAGATATTATCCTGCAGCAATTGACAATATAACAATTCAAGAAAATCCTTGTGCTTCTCCAACTTTAAGTATTTTAAATTCTTATGAAGACAGTGTTGAATTAAATTGGACTGCTGGATATAGTGATAGTACATGGATATTATATTATAAGCCATTTAATTCTAATGTTTATTCTTTTATAAACTTAGACACAACAACATTTGTTTTAGATTGTCCAAATCAAGTTCAATATAATGTTTATGTTAAGGTTTTGTGTGGAAATGGAAATTGGAAAGAAAGTAATGTTATTACCTTTTCTCCTGTGTGTAAGAAAATAACTCTTCCATTTAGTGAGGATTTCAATATTTATTCATCAACATCTTTCCCTATATGTTGGCACAAAACTTCAAACGTGGAATTGAAAAATACAGAAACATATAATCAAACAACATCATTATATTTGAATAATAATTCTTATTTATCACTCCCAATATTAGAAGATACAATTTCAATTTCATCAGCAAATTTATCCTTTAGATTTAGGAGAACTTCATCTGCTTCCAAATTAATAATTGGTGTTATGGAGAATCCTAATGATTTATCCACATTTGATACAATAAATATTATCAACGCTCCTTCAGATAATTTATGGCATAGATTTGAAGTGAATTTCAATAGTTATAATGGATTAGGAAGATATATAACTATATTATCAAAATATACTTCAAGAGTGGATGATATTTATGTTGATTATTATACTCCTTGTGCAAATATTTATGATTTTCGTGTTGACAGTATTACTTATTCAATGGTTAACCTCATATGGGATACTTTCAATTATCAGCACCAAGGTTGTCAAATTTCTTATCGTTTAGAAGGAGACAGTTTAAATAACGAAACAATAATTAACCTAAATGATACAACAATTAATTTCCCTTATACTATTCTTGGATTAAATCCTGCATCAAATTATAGAATTGGAATTAGGCAGAATTGTGGTGGTAATTGGTCATATATAAACATAATAACAAAAGGTGCTCCAGCAACTTTACCATATTATTGTGATTTCAGTAATGTGACAGAAAGATATTCATGGGAAATATCTAACGGAAATGCCCCAAACAAATGGTTTATAGGTCAGGCTGTAAATCAATCTCCAATTGAAGGATATTCTTTATATGTTTCTCAAGATAATGGAGTAAATAATACTTATTATTTTGGATCATTAATAAGTGAAGGTGCAAGTACTGTAGTTGCTTCTCGATTATTTGAGGTTTCTGGGGCAGGAGGTTATACTTTATCTTTTAATTCAAGAATTGGAGGAGAGATTAATTTTGATTATTTAAAAGTATTTCTTGTTGATGAAGATGTTGTATTTACAGGTTCTTCTACACGACCTGATTTCTCTACTACTTCATTTACAAATGGTGTAATCCTTTTTCCAGGAAATAGCTCATATTTTTGTAATCCATCAAATCCAACAACAATAAATAATCATACTATGCAACTTCCATATTTAGGAGCAAATGGAATAATTAAAAAATTAATTTTTGTTTGGACAAATGATGGCCGTGGGGCTCAACCTCCTGCAGCAATAGATAATATTTCTATTGTTCCAAATAATTGTGTAGTTTCAGCATTAAATGTTTCCAATATTACCGAATCAAGTGCATTAGCATCATGGACAGCCTTTGCAAATGATAGCTCTTGGTATTTATATATTAAAGAAAATGATTCAATTTATTATGATTCAATTCCTGTAACTAATAATCTAAGTTATTCTTTTTCTAATCTGTTGCCAAATACGAAATATAACGTTTATCTTCGATTAGTTTGCGATTCCACTTTGTCGGAAACAAGTAACGTTGTTACTTTTACTACTGATTGTAATCATTTAACACAAATACCTTTTTATGAAGATTTTGAAACACGTAATAGCTCTAACTATATTGACTGCTGGAGTAGAATAAATCCAATAAATAATAATACTCCAATGGTTTATTATGGTGGATACCAAAGTTCTTATAGTTTAGGATTGTATTATCCAAATTCTTATCCAAATACAAGTAGTTATGCAATACTTCCTGCTTTTGATACTTCAATTCACATAAGTGATTTATTTATGAGATTTATGATGAAAGGAGAACAAGAAGATGTAATTGTAGGAATCATGTCAGATGAAAATGATGTATCAACCTTTGATTCAATAACTACTCTTACTGCAACAAATAATTTTTGGTTTGAAAAAATAGTATTTTTTAATAATTATACAGGAAATGGACATATTATTGCATTTAAAGCAACTGTCCCTAATACAACATATACTTCTTATCCTTATATTGATATAGATAATGTATATATAGATAATTATAGTAATTGTTTTACCCCAATTAATCTAAGAGCAACCAATATTACAACTGATAGCGCCGAGTTAAATTGGACATCAATAACACTTCCTGCTCCTAATTCTTGGCTCTATTATAAGAGATCTTCTGACGTTAGTTTTGATTCAGTTTATGTTACTTCTTTGCCTTATCACCTCACAAATTTAGCTTCTTCAACTTTTTATAATTTTTATGTTAGATTAGATTGTAATACTCCTACAGATAATAGTGATACAATTACCTTCCATACACAATGTGGAAAAATAACTTCTTTCCCTTATTTGGAAAACTTCGATTCATATTCAAACGTTGGATATACTTATCCTCTTTGCTGGTCATCAATTAATAACGCAACAATTATTCAAGAAAATTATTCATCATATCCTTCAAGTTTAATGCTTAATAGCAATTGGAATACTCCTCATTATGTAATTACTCCTCAAATTGGAGAAAATATTAATCTTTTAAAGGTTAAATTCAAAATGAAGGATATAAATGGTTCATATGAAAATTTTACTTCTACATTAATTGTTGGAGTTATGAGCAATAAAAATGATACTAATACTTTTGAAGATGTTTATGAAATTTCATGCAATGATGACATTATGAGAGAATACGAAGTATTGTTTAATTCAACTCTTCTTTCTGGTACTGACAATTACATTGCGTTTAAAACTTCTGGAAATCCCTATTATTTTACAATAGATGATATAAAAATAGATTATATTCCTCAATGTGCTCAACCAACACAACTCTCTATAAGTAATGTTGGTTCAACTCATGCAGCTATTAATTGGTTGCCTACTCATACTTCAGACACTGCTTGGTATTTGTATTATAGAAAAATTGGTACTGCAACAACCGATTCTGTTTATGTTAACTCAATACCTTATAATCTAACTGGAATATATCAAGCCTCCACATATGATGTTTATGTAAAAACTATATGTAGTAGCGGACTTTCAGTAGCAAGTCATTCATCCCAGTTTACTACTCCTTGTGCAACAATTTCATCAATTCCATTTTTTGAAAACTTTGATACTGTAGATTGGATTGAAACGGATATGCTCCCATGCTGGTCTGGTTATTCCACAGATCCTTACAGAATTCCATCTATTTCTTTTACTAATAATTCACCTCCAAATGGATTATATATTCTTGCTTTTACAGGAGATTATTCAATTGCTTCAACTCCACAGATAGATCCAAATATTAATATTAGTGATTTGAAGGTTAGTTTATCAATCAAAAGACCTACTTATAACAACACTTATATAACTATTGGTGTTATGAGTGATCCTAATAATGGAAATACTTTTGATTCAATTACATCAGTTACTACTACATATCAAAATATTTGGGAAACTATAACCATTGATTTAAGTAATTATGCAGGTAATGGACGTTACATTTCATTTAAATGTAATTCTTGTACATACTATGTAGATGATGTTTTAATTGAATACAATAATAGCTATTCACCTCCTTGTGCTCAGCCAAATTTATTATCAATATCTAATATTTCAGATAGTTCAGCTTACTTCACTTGGAGTCCTGTTGGTGATGGAACATCATGGGAAGTATCATTAGATACCTTAAGTTTGGATACTTTAGTTAATCATATTATTGTAAATGACTCAAATTATCAATTATCTCATTTAACAGATTCTACTCTTTACACTGCCTATGTACGATCTAATTGCGCCTATTCAAATTCTCAATGGGTAAGTGTTAATTTTACAACAAATCATAAAGGGTATTGTCTTCCTCCAACAAATGCTTTAATAACAAATATTACTGACAGAAGTGCTTATTTCTCATGGCAAAAAGGTGATGATGAAACTCTTTGGGAAGTAACATTAGATACTACAATGACACCAACACAGGTTACAGATACAAATTATTCGTTTTATAATCTGTTAGGATCAACAAATTATATAGCATTTGTAAGAGCAGTGGATTACTCATATGTGTCAAACTGGGTAGGAGTTAATTTTACAACATTGGGAACCATTTTAGAAGGAGAAGTAAGAACACTTGATGCTACTTCTATTACAGATTCATCTGCAATATTAAATGGATTAATAATAAGTAATGGAAATGATACTACTGGAATTGATATGGGATTTTTATTAAGTAATCAATCTGATGTAAATCTATTAACAGAGAATGTGATAAAAGTACCAATAATATATAATAATAATTTAACAGATTTTCATTATAGAATAGTCAATTTGCCTTCAGATTCTTTATTCTATTATACAGCTTACTTTGTTAACAATGTTCGCACTGTTTATGGAGAAGTTAAGAGTTTTACTACACTATCATTAAATAATGATATTCTTAGTGATGAGTTGTCATTAAATGTATTTCCAAATCCAACTAATAACAGTTCTGTTTTAAGAATAAATAATTTAATAGATAAAGCTATTGTTTCTGTATATGATTTATATGGCAGACAAATAACAAATTATGATATTGAAGCAAATAAAAATGAACTTGTTTTAAACACTAAAAATTACCCTTCAGGTATTTACTACATTAAGTTAACTACAAATAATATAAATAAAACAATAAAATTAATAGTTAATCACTAATCATTGAAATAAATTGCTTTATTGAAACGCTGTTTTAGTAAATTAAAACGAAGAAAGAATTTACTGAAATGAAGAAAGAAAAAATTAAAACAAAGAAATAAAACTATTAACTAAGGGAATTGAAAAATATATCAATTCCCTTAGTTAATAGTTTTATTTGTCTTTATCTCAAGAATATATCTTATGTAATAATAAAACCCTTTAATACGTTTTGTAGTCAAGAAAGATTTATGAATAAGCTTTTTGCTAAATATCTAATATTTATTTGGAGTACTTTGATATTTCTAAATTCTTGTTCATTTAGTCAAACTAAAACTAAAATGATTATGAAAGAAAATACTGAAATGAAAGAAATATATTTTGCTGGTGGTTGCTTTTGGGGAACAGAACATTTTTTAAAACTTATTAGAGGAGTGGAAGAAACTCAGGTTGGTTATGCTAATGGAAATATTGCAAATCCAACCTATAAGGAAGTTTGCTATGGAGATACAGGTTTTGCTGAAACAGTAAAGGTTACTTATAATCCAAATGCTGTTTCCTTAGAACTTTTAATTGATTTATTTCTTCAAACCATAGATCCAACAAGTTTAAACAAACAAGGAGGGGATATAGGTACTCAATACAGAACAGGTATATATTATGTTGATGAAAAGGATTTGCCTGTTATTGAAAAGAAAATTGAAGATATCTCGAAAGAATATGACAAGCCAATTGTTGTTGAAGTATTGCCTTTAAAGAATTTTTATGATGCTGAACTTTATCATCAAGATTATTTAGATAAGAACAGAGGTGGTTATTGTCATATTGGGAAAGACTTGTTTGATTTGGCTAAGAAAGCTAACCAATATAAAGAAACTCCAAGTTATAATCCTTTTCAAAAGCTAAGTGATGAGGTTTTGAAGAATAAATTATCAAAAATTCAATATGAGGTAACTCAAGAAAATGCAACAGAACCTCCATATAAGAATGAATATTGGGATGAGGATAGAGAAGGAATTTATGTTGATATAACAACTGGAGAGCCTCTTTTCTCTTCAAAGGATAAGTTTGATTCGGATTGTGGATGGCCAAGTTTTGCAAAGCCAATTGACTATAATAAAATTGAGGAAGAAGTTGATGACAGTTTTGGAATGATTAGAACAGAGGTAAGAAGTAAAAATGGTAATTCGCATCTTGGACATCTGTTTAATGATGGTCCTAAGCAATTGGGAGGAATGCGTTATTGTATAAACAGTGCTTCTTTACGTTTTATTCCAAAGGAAAGTATGGAAAAAGAAGGCTATGCTAACTATCTATATTTGTTAGATAAATAGAAATCTATAGGAACTATAATCTTAGCCCCGTATTTTTTTACTATCTTTGCATCGTTAAATTTATATGGTTTTTAATGGAACAAAGAACTGAGTTAGAAGAGATAGGTGAATTTGGATTGATTGAAAGATTAAATCCAAAACAAGAAATTAGGAATAATTCCACCATTATTGGAATTGGTGATGATGCTGCTGCATTAAAATATAACGATAAGATTGTTTTGGTTTCAACTGATGCAATGGTTGAAGGAGTGCATTTTGATATGGTTTACACACCTCTAAAACATTTAGGCTATAAGGCATGTGTTGTAAACTTCTCCGATATTTATGCAATGAATGGTCAGCCAAAACAAATTACAATTACAATTTCTGCAAGCAATAGGTATTCTGTTGAAGCTTTAGAAGAGCTTTATGCTGGTATACATTTGGCTTGTGAAAAATATAATGTAGATATTGTTGGAGGTGATACCACTTCTTCTGTTTCTGGACTTTTTATTTCAATTACCGTTATTGGTGAAGTTGAACAAGATAAAATGGTTGGAAGAAATGGAGCAAAGGTTTATGATTTGATTTGTGTTAGTGGTGATTTGGGAGGAGCTTATGCAGGGCTTTTAGTTTTGCAAAGAGAAAAGGTAACCTTTAAGGCTAATCCTAATTTTCAACCTGATTTTTCAACTTATGAATATGTTTTGGAGCGTCAGCTTAAACCAGAAGCAGGAAAGAAAACTGTAGAATGGTTGAGAGAAAATAATATTCTTCCAACTTCCATGATAGATATTTCAGATGGATTGGCTTCAGAAATGCTTCATATTTGCAAAAGTTCAGATGTTGGCTGTGAGCTTTATATTGAGAAGTTTCCAATAGATTATGAAACAACAAGAACTTTGGAAGAGTTTAAGATAATGGCAGATGTTGGAGCTTTGAATGGGGGAGAAGATTATGAACTTCTTTTTACCATAGACCAAAAAGATTTTGAAAAGATTAAAGAAAACGAAAATATAACAGTTATTGGGCATATAACAGATAAGTCAATGGGATGTCAGTTAGTGACTCCTCAAGATACAACTATAGAACTTAGGGCTCAAGGTTGGAATCATTATAGAAAGGAAGAGAAATAGAAATGAGTGAGATTAAGAATTTATTACTTGATTTGGGTGGTGTTGTTTTAAATGTTGACTATCATAAAATGGTAGATGTTTTCAAAGAATATGGGATTATGGACTTTGATAAACATTTCACTCAAGCAAATCAAGTAGAGATAATAGATAAGTTTGAAGAAGGAAAGTGTTCCATTGAAGAGTTTAGAAATGGAATTAGAGATTTGGTTAAGGTTAATTTGAGCGATGAACAAATAGACAATGCTTGGTTTTCTATGATTCTTGATTTACCAAAAGAAAGAATAGAACTAATTGGGCTTTTGAAACTAAAATATAATGTTTATCTTTTTAGCAATACAAACGAACTTCATATTGAATTGCTAAAGAAACGTTATGAAGAAGAATTTGGATTTGATATTTTTAAAATGCTTTTCACCAAAGCCTATTTCTCAAACGAGATAAAGATGAGAAAACCTCATCCAGAGTCTTTTCAGTGGTTGTTAAACGATGCAGGAATAAAAGCAGAAGAAACTCTATTTATTGAAGACAGCCCTCAACATATTGAAGGAGCAAAGAAAGTTGATCTTAATACCTATTGGCTCACTGGAGGAGAAACAATAAATGACCTTTACGACAAAAAGATAATATAATGAAACTTAAAATCCCATCCTTTATCAATAAAAAGAATATAATTAAGCTTTTAATCAATCGCTATTTTTTGATTGGGGTTGGATTTGCTTTGCTACTTTTGCTTGGAGAGAATAGTTTGGTTTACTATTACAAACTCCATAAGCAACTTCGTCAAATAGAAGAAAAGAAAGAGTTTTATTCAAAAGAAATGAAACAAGACAGCATCAATATCATTAAACTAAAAACAGATATTGATGCTATTGAAAAGTATGGTAGAGAGAAGTATATGATGAAGAAGGATAACGAAGATATTTATATTATTCGATAATCAATAAGTCTTCTTTATTAAATAATTATTTCATTTACTATTTAACTTCAGTTGGTTTTGTTGGACATGGAGTTTTTACAACAAGCACTTTAAAATCACCCTCACTTTCATTATATAAACAATGAGGAATTCCTTTTGGACTTTCAATTAATGTGTCCTTTTTTACCAAAACCTTTTCTTCTCCAATTTCAACATAACCTTCTCCTTCTAAAACATAGAAGAAAACATCTACTGGAGTTGTGTGCCTTTTTAGACTTTCTCCTGCTTTTAAATGCATATGTATAACTTGAGAATGTTCTGTTTCAAGCAATTTTTTAGCTATAACTCCATGAGGATTTTTCATAACGTCTAATTCTTTATAATTAATTGTTTTCATTGGATTTTTTTATTTGTTATTACTATTTTGATTTTGACACAAAATTACAATCCTTAATTTTTCTTCTTTGTAATATTGATTCCAAAGAAAAAGTTTTATTCAATAAATAAAAAAAGCGAGACTATTTTTTAGCCTCGCCTTTATTTAAAAACAACTAACTATTTGTTAGTTTTGTCCATGATGACCATGTCCACCACCATGCCCTTGATGATTTCCTGTTTGAGTTCCAGAACAAGTTCCTGTTTCAGTTCCTCCATAATTGTGATTATGATGATTTCCTTCACCTGTACAGCTATCAGTACAAGTTCCAGTACCTGTTTCTGTTGGGAAATCGCCCCAATTAACATTTCCGTTATCGTCAAACATTTCTTGACAAGCACTAACACCAAATAATGAAGCTGCTAATAACAATAGAATAAATAATGTCTTTTTCATATTCCAATAATTTTTAAATATTTAGTGCAGCAAAGATATTATAAAAAAGATGATATGCAAAAATAATTTGAATAAAAATCAAGTGTATAGTTTAATCTCAATATTTCTTGTGGAAAAAATTATAAATAAAAAACAATGGCATGCTTTAAAGGACTAAATTTTATAAGCTTGTTTGGAATTATTATCTTATAACCTTTATCCTGCTTAATTAATTTTGCTTTTATGTTAGTCCCTTTAATTTTTATTGAACCAGTCTTTAATTCTTGAGGAAAATTAAATTCAATAACCTCTGGAAGATTTATACCTTCGTCTAATAAGTAAATTCCATAAATTTCTCCATTTTTGCTTTGGGTGAAACATAGCTTATTATCTTTATAAGGAGAAATAGGACGAGTTTCATATATTGCTTCTCCATTAATATCTAACCAAGAACCTATTTCTTTCATTCTTTCAACGGTAGCTATTGGAAGTTCTCCATTTGCATCAGGAGCAACATTTAAAAGAAAATTACCTCCTTTTGATACAATATCAACCAAGAGATGAATTAATTTATTTGTGCTTTTATAATTATCGTTAGGAACATAAGACCAAGAATCGCCCATAGTCATACAAGTTTCCCAAGGATAGTCTAAAGGTTTATCAGGTACTTCTTGTTCAGGTGTTCTGTAGTTTTCATATCTTCCATGAACAGAACGGTCTACAATTAAAAGGTCAGAATTATTTTCTCTAGCCATTGAAGCTATCTTTGGCATATTAATATCTTGAATTCTTTTATAACAACCAAGCCAGCTTTCAGTTTCTGCATCTACACTCCAACTAGGGCGTACCCAACCTCCATCAAGCCAAAGAATATCAATATTTCCATAGTTTGTTGTCAGTTCTTTAATTTGATTGAAGGTAAAATCACAATATTTCTTCCAACGCTCAGGATACTTATCTATATCATAGTTTACGTTTCTATCAGGAGTTGCCCATTCAGGAGCCCAATAATCTTTGCAATGCCAGTCAGGTTTGGAAAAGTATAATCCTATCCAGAAGTTTTTCTTTCTGAATTCTTTTACAACTTGGGCTGTAATATCTGCTTTTGGATTTGATGAAAAAGGACAGGACTTATCAGTTATTGAATATGATGTTTCCTTGGTATCAAACATACAAAACCCATCATGATGCTTTGTTGTAAATACAACATATTTCATTCCTGCTTTATTTGCTACTTCTGCCCAATATTCAGGATTAAACTTTTCAGGATTAAAGGTTTTATTAAGGTCTTGATAGCGTTTTACATAATCAACATAATTTTCTCCATTGCGAGATATCCATGGTTCATTACAAATGCTCCATGACTCAACAACTCCCCATTGAGAGTAAATTCCCCAATGCATCATAAATCCAAATTTCAAGTCTTTCCACTTTTCAATTCTGTTTAAAATTACAGTGTCTGTCTCAAATTCCTTTTCATATTCACTCACACTTTGAGCATAAGTAGCCTGTGTAAAAAGTGCAATTAAAACTAATAATACAACTTTTTTCATCTTTAATATTATTTGTTTATTTCAATTTCCTGTTCTAGTGGGGTGTTGTCGGAAGAAGAACCAACCATAATTTTAAACCTTCCTTCTTCAATTTCAAACTTTCCATTTCCATTTAAAAGTTCAAAGGCTTCATTTCCCAAATCAAAAACAACTTTTTGAGTTTCTCCTTTTTTAATATTTATTTTCTTAAAAGCTCGAAGTTGTTTTTCTGGTGTTGTAAATCTGCTTATTATATCCTTTACATAAACTTGAACAACTTCATCTCCATCTCTTTTGCCTTCATTTTTAATATTTACTTCAACTCTAACATTAACCTTGCTTGTGTTTCCCTGTTTTGTAACCTTTATATCTTGATACTTAAATTCAGTATAGCTTAAACCATATCCAAAAGGAAACAGAGGAGTACCTTTTTCTTCAACATAGTTTGAACGGTTGGCAAGTCTTTTGCTATTGTAAAAAACAGGTAATTG
Organism: Bacteroidales bacterium UBA5515; assembly: GCA_002423895.1. Taxonomy (GTDB): domain Bacteria; phylum Bacteroidota; class Bacteroidia; order Bacteroidales; family P3; genus UBA10566. The sequence continues at coordinate 123,690 of DIOL01000008.1, forward strand.
ACCAACTGAACGAGGAATGGAAATAGGTAAACGACCAGAAGGATTATAATCTCCAAATATTATATCAGCAATAGCATTTCCTCCTTCCATTCCAGGATACCATGCTTCTACAATTGCATTAGAATTACTATCAGCCCAGTTAAGAATTAAAGGACGGCCATTAATTAAAACTAATATTATTGGTTTGCCTAATTCTTTTATTCTTTTTAGTAGTTCTTCTTGTCTGCCTAATAAGTTAAGAGAGCTCCTATCATAACCTTCTCCACATTCCATATCAGATGTTGAGGTATTAGATACTCTTGCTGTTCCAGTTATTTCAAATTTAGAACTAAAATCTCTTGCACTTGAACCTCCCATAACCATAACAACTACATCACTTTTTTTAGCACTGTTTAAAGCATTTTGAAAATCACTTGTATCTAAATCTCTTATAGCACAACCTATAGAATAATGAAGTGTTGAACCATTAATTAGTTTTCCTTCAAATCCTTTCTTAACAGTAATTATATCCTTTTCATATTGAGGAGCAGTATAATCTCCTAACATATTATATATATTATCAGCATTAGGACCAATAAGAGCAATATTAATACTGTCTTTTCTTAATGGGAGAATATCATTATTGTTTTTTAATAAGGTTATTGATTGACGAGCAACTTCTCTTGCCAGTTCTTTATGAGAATAAGGAAAAGGTTTAGGATTTTCTTCAATATAAGGATAATCAAATAATCCAAGAATAAACTTAGCTTTTAATACTCTTCTTACAGAATTATCAATATCCTTAATACTTATCTTGCCTTCCTTATATAAATCTATTATATTTCCTTTATAATCTGTTGCACTTAAATCAACATCTATTCCTGAATTAAAGGAAAGTCTTGTAGCATCTTTTTTATTTTCAGCAACTCCATGACCAATAAGTCCTGCAATTGAATGAAGGTCGGAAACGACAAATCCATTAAAATGCCAACGATTCTTTAATATATCATTTATTAAATATTTATTAGAAGAACAAGGTATCCCATCAATTTCATTATAAGAAGTCATAACAGATAAAGCTCCTGCATCAATAGCTCTTTTAAAAGGAGGTAAAATAATTTCTTCTAATTGTCTATTTCCAATATTTGCACTTGCAGCATTATGTCCTCCCTCAGTCCAACCATAAGCAGCAAAATGCTTAAGAGTAGAAATAACGCTTTTATCATTCTTTAAATCCTTTCCCTGAAAACCCTTAACAACAGCTTCCCCCATAGAACCGATAAGGTAAGAATCTTCTCCAAATGTTTCTTCAACTCTTGACCAGCGAGGATCTCTTGCAACATCAAGAATAGGACCATAACCAACATGAGCTCCTTGAGTCCTTGTTTCAAAAGCTATTGTTTTAGCCATTTCTTCAATTAATTCAGAGTTCCAGGTTGAAGCTTGACCAATGCCAGTTGGGAAGACCGTAGTTCCAATCGACATTTGACCATGCATACATTCTTCTGACAATAATAAAGGAATACCTAAACGAGTATTTTCAATAACATATCTTTGAACTATATTAACAGCCTTTGGTGAAATTTGAGGATTAAGTCCATTATCCAAATTCTTTTCACTCCAAGGGTCAGCTCTCATAAATCCCCATAATCCTCCCAGAGGAGAATTATTCATTGACTGCTTAAATTCATCTGTAATTAAAATTTCATTGCCTTTTATTTCATACATGAACCAGCCTAACCCAGTTAGCAATTGACCTTCCTTTTCTTCAACAGTCATTTGCTTTAAAAGATTTTCAACCCTTCTGTCTATTGATTCATTTCTATCTTCAAAAATATCTTTTTTACCATTCTTATTAAAGTCAATCCAATCGTTATGGTATATTGTTTGAGATTTAATTTCTTGTAAACTAATAAGAATAAAAATGAAGAATAGAATAATATTTCTTTTCATACAAAAGAGGGTTAATTAAATTAAGGCTATACAACTTCTGCAACAGTAAAGGTACTTCCGCCAACAAATACTAAATCATTTTCTTTAGCACTATGTTGAGCAGAACTTAAAGCTTCCTTTACTGATTTATATGTAGAATAGATTAATCCAGCTTCTTTAGCTTTTTTTGCAAGTATCTCAACTTCTAATCCTCTTGGGATATCTGCCTTACAAAGATAATAATGAGCTTGCTTTGGTAACATTGAAAGAACCTTATCAATATCTTTATCATTTACCATCCCTAAAACAAAATGAAGATTATTATAAGGAGTTTGATTTATTTGCTCAATAACATAAGATAAACCATCTTCATTATGACCAGTATCACAAATTGTCAAAGGATTAGTTGATAAGGTTTGCCATCTTCCCATTAAAGGAGAATTAGTTTGAAGGTTTAAAAATCCTGCTCTTATTTCTTCTTCAGAAAATTTAAATCCTATATTTCCTAATTCTTCAATAGCACAAATAACAGTTGCAATATTCTTTAACTGATAATTCCCACTAAGCATTGAAACTAAACCCTTATATAATAAGTCATCTTTCTTATAAACATCAATAATTAACTTGGAATCTTTATGCAAAGGATTACGAATAGAATATATTTGGTCAGCAAAGCTTATTTTTGAATTATGTTCTTTAGCTCTTTTAATAAAAACTGGTGCTGTTTCTTCTTTAGTTTGACCAATTACAACAGGAGTATTATCTTTAATAATTCCGGCCTTTTCTCCAGCAATGGAAGCAAGGTCTTTTCCTAAGAATTGTGTGTGGTCAAAGCTAATATTAGTAATAACAGAAAGCAAAGGAGAGAGGACATTAGTTGAATCAAGTCTTCCACCCATTCCAACTTCAATAATTGCTATATCAACCTTTTCTTCTTCAAAATATTTAAAAGCCATAGCAACAGCAGTTTCAAAGAAAGAAGGTTGTATTTCTTCAATTATTGATTTATTCTTTTCAACAAAATCAACAACCCAATCCTTTTCAACCATAACTCCATTAACTCTAATTCTTTCTCTGAAGTCTTTTAAATGAGGAGAAGTGTGTAATCCAACCTTGAATCCTTTTTCTCTAAGCAAAGATGCTAAAAGATGAGAAGTAGAACCTTTCCCATTAGTTCCAGCAACATGAATTGATTTAAATTTATTTTGAGGATTATCCAAGGCTTCCATTAAAGCAACAGTATTAGATAAGTCAGCCTTATAAGCTGCAGCTCCAATTCTTTGGAACATAGGCAAAAAAGTAAATAGATAGTTTATTGTTTCTTCGTAATTCATTTTTGTTTTATTTTTTTATTATTGAGTAAATGCAAGAGTCAATATATAGATTGTTTTTATAAACACTCTTTTTTAATATTCCTTCTAATTCAAACCCAGATTTTTCTAAAACTCTTCTTGAACCAATATTAGTAAAATATGGTTCTGCAAAAATTCTAACAACATCAAGTTCATTAAAAGCAATATCTGTTATTTGTTTAATAGCTTTTGTAATAATTCCTTTATTCCAAAACTCTTCTGCTAACCAATATCCAAGTTCTGCACTTTTTCTATAAACATCATCTTTCCTGAAAACACCAATACTTCCAACAGCAATTCCATCAATAGATATAGCTCTTAAAATATTTTTCTTTCTATCACTATTAATGCAAAAGTTTATATAGTCTTTAGCATTTGAAAGAGTGTAAGGATAAGGGAAAGCATCTCTTAAATTATCAGCAATTTTTTTATTGTTAGCATATTCTGCAATAGAAACAGCATCTTCTATTTCCCATTCTCTAAGAATAAAGTCCATAAGATTTATTATTAATCAACAAAAGTAATAAAAAAGGATATAGGATTTCTATGATTTGCAAAATATTTGAAACAATCTTATACTGCCTTTTTATTTGTAAATATAAAATAATGTACCTTTGCTCAATAAAAGAATAATTCAATACAATTGATTATAAAATCATGATTGTTAAATATAAATTAGAAAATTCTTTTGGACCAATTGGAAGTGCAGCAGGTAAAATAATTCTGCTTTCTTCAGTAATATCCATGATATTTATTGAAATATCAATTTTTGCTATTCTTTGTGTGATATTAGGTGCATTTATGGGGTTATCCAAATCTGATATATTTATTGATTCTGATAATTCTAAGATTAGATTCTCAACTACAGTTTTTGGCTTAATTAAAACTGGGAAATGGATTAATGTTGATGATAATATGGAGGTAGGAATTAGAAAGAATTTTGAGAAATGGCAGGTAATTGGTCGTTCAAATAAACATATAAGTGTTGCTTCGGATAAATATAAAATTGTGCTTTACAAGTCTGGTAAGCCATATATGACTTTAAAATATGTTGATTCAATTGAAGAAGCCGAGAAGGAGCTAAATAGATTTGCGAATCTTCTTGGGATGGAATAGATTCCTTGTGATTTATCTTTATAAATAGTATTTAATCAGCTTTCAATCTCACTAAACTTCCTTTAGAACTCAAAACAATGCCATTGTTTTGAGATTGAAGTTTTATTTAGAATTTTTTAATCTTCGATTTTTGCAGGTAAATATCTTGTTTTGTTTTCTTTATATGAGGTTTTAATCTTACCAAAGCTTGTTTAAATTTAGTATAATGGCATTATATAATCAGTATAATGCCATTATACCATAACTATAATGCCATTATATGACAAGTTTAATGGCATTAAACCGAGAATATAATGCCATTAAACCAAAAAGATGACCCGTCCTGAATAAGGTT
>DIOL01000033.1 GCA_002423895.1 Bacteroidales bacterium UBA5515
TCAACTTTTTTCAGGACAAGTCACCTTTGTCTTTATGCTTTCATCGTAAAAGGAGGTAATGTTTTAGAATAAAATTAATTATTTGTTTTTATCACTTGTTGTTTGAAAAATAAGTACTAACTTTGCAAAGTATAATTTACAATAAATTAAATTAATATATCAACCATTTAAAACATTTAAAGATGAAACAAGTACATAACTTTAACGCAGGTCCTTGCGTTTTACCAAAACAAGCAATTGAATCAGCTATTGAAGCTATTCGCAATTTCGATAACACTGGAATTGGTATTTTGGAAATTTCTCACCGTACACCAGGTTGGGAAAGAATTATGGCTGAAACTGAAGCTTTATGGAGAGAACTTCTTCATATCCCTGAAAATTATGAAGTAATTTTCTTAGGAGGTGGTGCTTCAACTCAGTTCTTCCATGTGCCTGCTAACATATTAAATAAAAAAGCTGCTTACCTTCAAACTGGTGTTTGGGCAAAGAAAGCAATTAAAGAAGCAAAATTCTATGGTGACGTAGAAGTTGTTGCATCTTCTGAAGATAAAAACTATACTTACATTCCTAAAGATTTTACTGTTCCAACTGATGCAGATTATTTCCACATCACAACTAACAACACTATTTATGGTACAGAAATTAAATATGACATGGACTGCCCAGTTAACTTAGTTGCTGATATGTCTTCAGACATTATGTCTCGTCCAGTTGATATTTCTAAATATGCACTTATTTATGGTGGAGCTCAAAAGAATGTTGGCCCTGCTGGAGTAACATTTGTTATTGTTAGAAAAGATATTCTTGGAAAAGTTGAAAGAAAACTTCAAACAATGGTTGATTACACAACTCATTTTGGAAAAGAACCAAGAGATAAATCAATGTTCAACACTCCTCCAGTATTCTCAATATTCGTTATGCACGAAACATTGAAATGGGTTAAAGAACTTGGTGGCGTTGAAGCAATGAATAAAATCAATGTTGAAAAAGCTAACATGCTTTATGACGAAATAGACAGAAACAAGATGTTCCAAGGAACAGCTGTTAAGGAAGACCGTTCAATTATGAATGTTTGCTTTGTTATGAATGAACAATACAAAGATAAAGAAGCAGACTTTATGGCATTTGCTAAAGAAAGAGGAATGGTTGGAATTAAAGGACACCGTTCAGTTGGTGGTTTCCGTGCATCAATCTACAATGCTTGTCCAGTAGAATCTGTTAAGGCATTAGTTGCTTGTATGCAAGAATTTGAAAAATTAAACGCATAAATTTTTTAGATATGACAAAAGTATTAGTAGCAACCGATAAGCCTTTTGCTAAGGCAGCGGTTGACGGTATTAGAAATATTGTTGAAGGAGCAGGATTTGAATTAGCTCTTTTAGAAAAATATGGTGATGTAAGCAATTTCTTAAAAGCTGTTGAAGACGCAGATGCTTTAATTGTACGTTCAGATAAAGTTACTAAAGAAGTTGTTGACGCAGCAAAGAAATTAAAAATTGTTGTTCGTGCTGGAGCAGGATTTGACAATCTTGACCTTGCAGCTTGTACAGCAAAGAATATTGTTGCAATGAATACTCCAGGCCAAAATTCAAATGCAGTTGCTGAATTAGCAATCGGAATGATGATTTTTATGGCAAGAAATTCATTCAACCCAGGAACTGGTTCAGAACTTAAAGGTAAGAAATTAGGTATTCACGCTTACGGTAACGTAGGACGTTTGGTAGCTAATATTGCAAAAGGAATGGGAATGGAAGTTTATGCTTTTGACCCATTTGTTAAAGCTGAACAAATGGTTGAAGAAGGAATTAAACCTTGCAATAGCATTGAAGAACTTTATTCAACTTGCAACTATGTTTCTCTTCATATTCCAGCAACTGAACAAACTAAAAACTCAATCAACTACGAATTGCTTTCAAAAATGCCAAAGGGTGGTTGTTTGATTAATACAGCAAGAAAAGAAGTTGTTAATGAAGCAGACATGATGAAGCTTTTATCAGAAAGAGAAGATATGAAATACTCTACTGACGTTGCAACTTCAAATCATGCAGAACTTGCAGAAAAATTCGGAACAAGAGTTTTTGCAACTGCTAAGAAAATGGGAGCTGAAACAGCTGAAGCTAACATTAACGCTGGTCTTGCAGCAGCAAATCAAATTGTAGATTTTATTAAAAATGGAGTAACTAAATTTAAAGTTAACTAATTTTAATTTTTTCAATATTTAAGGCAACCTATGTAATTATGGGTTGCCTTTTTTTATTTATAAAAAAATATCATTTCTTATTTCAGTAAAAATCTTTTTATTCTAATTTACTGAAATATTATTCTAATTTCCCAAATTCTTATAAAAACAAACAAACTCCTTCCATTCCTAACGCTAAGTTCTTAATATCTTAAAAATGAGTCTTGAATGGATAAAGATTATTAAAAGATAAATCAAGGAGTAAGACTTATTGTTACAGGCCTATATCTCTGTAATATAGGATAAAAATAAATTAATTTTTTTAATGGTATGTGAAAAAATAAATATACCTTCGCAGAGTTGAATTTAATGTTTTAGAAGTTTTAACCATAGTCTTATACAAGTTGATTGAGGTGTTGATAATATAAAGACAGAACAAGAGCTAAAGATTTTCCAAACGATAAAGGCGAGTACTAATCACCATAGCGAAAATCTAGTAAATCAAGAAGTAATAACCAAAAAAATATATTATGGATGATTTAGAAAAAAAACTTTTAATAGGTTTAATTGAACCTGAAAATAGCAACGCAAAAAAAGTTCAAGAACGTTTTGAAGTTCAAAAGGATTGGATTTTAGGAGTACAAATAGTTACAAATAAAAAAGAGTTGCTCGGACTGATTAAAGATAATAGTGTAAATGCGCTGGTTATCAATATTTTTAATTATGGAATCCCCGAAGGAATTGAAATAATAAAAGATATTAGGAAAGATGAAAAAACAATTCCCATTTGCATTTTAGGAAAATATGAAGAATTTAAAAACTTTGATTCTATACACAATGATCTAAAGAACTTTAAAGATTTTTGCAAAATTGCTATTGATGTTTCTCCTATAGACTTAGATGAAAGTATTAAACGAATGAGCAAATCCTTGTTTTACTGCAGACAGGAAAAAGTAATGAAACAACAATTAATTACTATCAAATCCGATAGCAAAATAACAGATAAGGAAAGGATTGAAAAAACAGAAGAAATAACTGAACAATTACTTAAATTATTTTCAGATCAAGGTAAAGAAGCCAATAAAGACCATCTAAAAAGTGCTGTTTCTTCTCTTACTCCAAGTAAATTGCAAAAATTAATACAAGAAACTTTAAATAAGACATCAAAATCAATAGAACTTTACAAGTGGATAAATTTTACAATTATTGTTGTCGGATTATTTCTAGTATTAGGGTCTGCAATATACACTGTAGTTGCAAAAAATCCACAAATTATAACTATAGCATTTGGTGGTACAGGATTATTAGGGATAATTGCCTCTTTGATTACAAACCCAACAAGTTCAATAAGTAAAACAGCGAGACAAATGATTCAGATTCAAATTGGCTATTTTGGATTTTTAGAACAATTAGAGCTACTAGATAATCAGAATCAAAATGTAGAAAATGATCTGGAGAAAAGTAAACAGTTGAGTAAAGTTACTTATTGTCTTCTAAAATCTTTGAGTGAATGCTTCGATAATTCTAAAGAAGAAAATGGAACGTACGAAGAAAAAAAATAATTATTAACCTTAAATATAAATAAAATGGAATCAATTATTAAAAAAATTAACTCAAATAAATTTCTGTTTTCTGTATTTATTATAAGTGTATTGTCCTTTAGCGCATGCAAGGTTACATTTGTACCTAAATATGATGGAAAAATTGCAGAACAAATAGAATTGGTATCTAAATCTGTTGATAAGCTTTACCTTACAATGCTGGAAACAACCACTGAAGCTGATGGAGGGAGAGCGTACGATAAATTTGCCGAGCAGTATATAGATATTGATATAGAATTACATTCTCTTTTAAATAAAAATAAAGCTCGTAAAGGCAATGAGGAAACTATAAGAATTTGCGAAAGTGTTATCGAAATGTTCGATAAGTATAAAAACAATCACAAAAATAATAATACTATAAGCGATGCAATTATTAAACTAAATTTAGTATACCTAAGGGGAATATTGTACCCTTTAGCAGTGGCAGAAGAAGCAAAAAAAATGTCTGAAAATAATAAATAAAAACTAATATTATGAATGTTGATTTTAATACAATAGCAACAGATATGTTGGCTGCAATGAAGTCAGTACTTTCCAATAATTGGCCTAAAGTTGAATTTACAGTTAAACAATTTTTAAAAGGGAAAGAAACAAGACTAAAAATGTTATCCGAATATTACCTTAAAAGAGAAATTACTGAACAAGAATTTAAATCATATTTGGAAGATGAAAAAAAGATTCTAGAAGCAGAAATAGATGCGTTGAAGGTCGTTTCGAAAGCGCTTACTCAACAAGCTGTTAATTTAGCTATTGATGTAATTTTAAAGGCTGTAAAAATAGCTATATAGTTAAGGAAGAAAAACTTTAAGCCTTTTTTCTATTGCCATTGCAAATCTCCCAATACTGAAAAGCAAGTCATTTAAGTGGATTGTCTTTTTAGTTAGTTTTTTATATCAGAAAATTTAGCCTTTCTTTTTCTTTATCTAACTATAATTTTAAAAAGAAGCCATTTTTACTCTGTAAATATTAACCAGTTTGTTTGGTCTTTTGTGCTTGAAGTTAATTTTCCAATTGGGGTGTAATTATTATTTTCTGTCCTTAACCATCCTTTGCTCCATGTTCCCATATCTAAGCATAGTGCATTTTTTATACCCATTCTTATTAATGCTCTCGAAAAGTCATCTATTGAAAGCCTTACTTCTGATTCTATAACACAAGGAGTGTTATCTATTATAGCAAGGGCTCTACGATATGTTGCTTTTTTGCCAAATATTTTGCAAGGCACAAGATTAGAGTCTTTAACTAATAACATTTGTTGGAAAAGATCTCCTTTTTTTCTAATTGCAAGGTTCTTATAAGTATTTATTTTTTCTGTTGAGGGTTTTATTATTACTTTATTATCAAATATTGCAGCATATCCAGTTGATTTAAGCTTTTTGCCCGCTTTTACTTTTCCATCAATTATATAATTACCCATAATACTTTTCAGGTTTGGACCGGTGAAAGCTGCTGCAACTGATAATTTAATTTTAGAGTCATTTGAGTCAGGACGAGATGTTATAAATTGAGCTTTACAATTTATTGGGCGATATACTAAAAGTATTATTGTATCATTATTTACATTTTGAATAATTGTATCAATAATTATTTTAGCTTGCTGCTTTTCAGTATTTGTAATTTTCTTGTCAGGATTTGCATTTAAGTTTATACTTATTATTAAGCTAAGAAATATTATTATGATTTTTCGCATGAGATTATTATTTTTTCATTTTCTTTATTTGTGGTAAAGAATAAGTATTTCTCTCCTCCTTCTTTTACATTTGTTCTCTTTCTTATTTCAGAAACAGTTTGAGGGAAGTTTCTTATAGTGATATTTGCTTTTGGATATCTTGTAGATAGCGTTTTTAAAATTTTATTATTGTATGGGAGTATAGTTTTTATTATAAATTTCCTGCCTGGAAAATCTTCGATTTCTTTTTCTGATATATATAGATGTGAATGTGAGGCTATTTTGCTTACTTCAAATCTTTCACATAATGAATGAAATCCACCAGCTTTTAGGATTGAGGTATTAGGCTCATAAATATATGCTCCCATTCTCAGCTCTTTTTTCTCAGCTAAACGTGTAATTGATTTTTCTGTTGTGAATGAGAATTTATTTATTTTGCCATTTGTGTCAAAATCAATGCATGTATATTTTATCTCTTTTTCATAGCTTTTCTCTAAAATTAAGAGTAATTCCTTACATTCATTCTTAACAGAAATAACATGGATTTCTTTTATAAACTTTATTTCTTTTATTGCCAGTTTAATGTCTAGCATAGGAGATAGTTTTATGCAAATAGTTTTTGCTTTATCAAATAGAAAAGGAAGTATTTCAATAATATCAGGTTGGCAGTCTTTTAATAAGAATACTTTTTTGTTATTTTCATCTCTTCGTGAAGGGTCAAGGTAAATAATATCTGTTTCTTCTAATGAATCAATATCATTAGCACTATTTCCTTTATTTAAAATTATATTATCTAAGCCTAAGGCTTTAAAATTTTCCTCAGCAATACAAGCTAGTTCATAATTAATTTCATGATAATATACTTTTTTTAATTCTTTGGCAAAGAAAATAATATCTATTCCAAATCCAGAAGTAAGGTCTCTAAGAGTTGAATTTTTCGGGAATAAAGATGCTTTATATTTTGCAGTTTGTTCAGAAGAAGTTTGTTCGAGATTTATTTTTGGAGGGAATAGTAAGTTGTTTTTTTCTAATAATGAAGGGAATTTTTCTTTAGCTTTATTATATCCAATAATTTGTTTAACACAGAATTTAACGTCAATATCTTCCTCGTTAGATTGAAGAAGTAGTTTGTTTGTGTCTGAATTTAAATTGTTTAAAATAAATTCTCTTTCCTTTTCTGATGCAATTTTCATTTTGCAAAGATAATGTGTATATTCTTTTTATTTTAAATTCTTTTGCAGATTTTTAAATAAGGGTGTACATTTGCATTATAAAATTAATACACAATGAAAAAGATTTTAATTAATGTTTTGTTCTTAGTATTTCTAAGTTTTGGAAATAATGTTAGCTTATTTGCTCAAAATGAAAGCCAAGAGGTAAGTGATTTGATTAAAGCAGCCGTTTTTAAAATGGATAATGGCGATTTTGATGAAAGCATTCTCCTTTTGGAAAAAGCAGAGAAAATGGATTCTAAAAGTACATATGTTAAGTATGAAATGTCATATGCCTACTATTTAAAGAAAGATTACAACAAGAGTATTAAGATTTTAAATAAATTGATTAAAAGAAATGATGCTTTAGATTATTATTATCAAATGCTTGGTAATGCATATGATAATAATGGAGAATCTGATAAAGCTATAAAAGCATATGCTGAAGGGATTAAGAGATTTCCTAATTCAGGTAAATTATTTTTAGAAACAGGTAATGTTTATTATAATCAAAAAGATTATGACTCAGCAATAAGATGGTATGAAAAGGGTGTAGAAGCAGATCCTAAATATCCTTCCAATTATTTTAGAATGGCTCATTTATTCTTAAATTCAGACCAAGAGGTTTGGGGAATGATTTATGGAGAGATATTTCTAAATCTTGAACCATCTTCCAAACGTTCAAGTGTTATGAGTGAAATGCTTTATAATACATACAAGAATGAAATAAAATTTGAAGATACAGTTTCAAAAGTTAGCTTTTCAAAGCAACAAATAGATATAAGCTACGATCCAGATAAGGAAGATGATTTATTGGCCAAGTTGACAAAGGCCTATGAGGACAGTAAAGATGTATCTAAGATGCCTTGGGCAAACAGGGTTTATGAACAAGTTATGCTTTCTTCTCTTGGGGATGAAAAAGTAATTAATTTAGCCTCTCTAAATAGAATACGTTCAAATTTTGTTGATATTTATTTTGAAAAGGCACATAATGTAGGTAATTCAGTTTTATTATTTGATTTTCAAAAACGATTAAAAGATGCTGGATACTTTGAAACATATAATTATTGGTTGTTGTCTCAAGGTAATGTTGACGAATTTAATGAGTGGTTAAAAGATAATAAGGACAAGTATGATGGTTTTATTTATTGGATGAATAATAATTCTATACAAATAGATGAATCTAATGTGTTTTTAAGAAAAAACTTAGATAGAAACTAATTATAAGTTTGCTTTCTATGTGTATGGGAATGAAATATTTTAAAAAGTTATTTTTCTTTTTTCTAATAGCTGTTGTTATGATTGTAAGTGTAGAAAATTCATTTGCTCAGAATAAAAAGCCAAATAATCAGGGAAAGAAACCAAAGATTGGATTGGCTTTAAGTGGAGGTGGAGCTTTGGGTTATGCTCATATAGGTTTTTTGCAAGCTATGAAAGAGTATAAGTTTGAAGTGGATGTTGTTTCTGGAACTTCAATGGGTTCAATTATTGGAGTATTGTATTGTGCTGGATATACTCCAATTGAAATTTTGGATCTTGTGGATAAAGAAAATATGAATAAACTCTTTAATGTGATTAAATTAAATTCAAGCTTTGGAAGGGGGTTCTTTAATCACGAGAAACTTTCAAAAGTTCTTGAAAAATCATTGCCAGGTAATGATTTCTCATGCCTGAATAAAAAATTCTATTGCTGCGTTACAAATTTTAATAAAGCAACATATAAGTTTATTGGAGAAGGTAATTTTTTAAAAGAATATATCATCGCATCAGCATCAATACCTATTGTTTATGAACCAAAAGAAGTTGAAGGGGAAATGTATGTTGATGGAGGAGTTATGCAAAATCTTCCTGTAGAGCCACTTATAAAAGAAAAATGTGATATTGTTATTGGTGTTGATGTTATTTCTGTGCCAAATCAATCTGAGATAAAAGGATTGGTAAATATATTTGCAAGATCAATGGCTCTTTCAATTTCAAGTAATACTGAGAGTTGGGCAAAAAAATGTAATTATGTAATTGCTCCAAACTTAGAAAAATACACTATTTTAGATTTTGATAAAGCACAAGAACTTTTTGATATTGGTTATGAAGTTGGGAGAGTCTTTTTTGAAGACTATAAAAAACAAGCAGCAAAATAAAAAAATAATATTTTATTTTTCTTAAGGTTTATAATTGATTATTTATTGGAATTATGTGAGACATATCAATAAATAATGTCAGAATTAAATAAATACCAAATACAATTAAAATTGAGCCAATTATTCTATTTGTATAGGTAATTACTCTATCTGTCATAAAACGTTTTATTTCGTTCGCAATAGCACATTTTATCAAGTCCATGCAAAGCACAGTAACCAATATTGAAATTAAGAATGTGATTTGAAGATTTACTTTAGGAAAACTACTTGCAACACTAATTGGAATTAGCCAAAATATCCAAATGCTTGGATTTAGAATATTAAAAGCAAAACCTTTGGCAATATATTTGAATTGAAATTTAGCTTTTATTTCAATATCCTTTGCTTGTTTTGGTTTGCTTATATGTCTTTTAAGAGCAGTATAAATTCCAAAACCTAAAAGGAAGAACCCACCAACTACAGATAAAATTCTTTGAGCTCTATCTGTTTCAAATATTGATGATAAACCGTACCAAGCAACAAATACCATAGTTATATCACTAATAGATATCCCAAATGCAAGTTGAGAACCTTTTTTAAAACCTTTACTAATACTTGTTTGGATAAGAGAAAAAAATGCAGGTCCAGCCATAAGAGATAGAGTTAGACCAAATAATATTCCTTGTGTTATGGTTTGAAAAAAATGCATATAGTTTACTTTGATATTACAATTTAATGGATGCAAATTTACATAAATATCATTAATAATAAGAGAAAATAGACGTAAATATTGTATCTTTGCCGATTAAATATTAAAAAATATGGAAACTAAATTAAATACAATAGAAGAAGCTATAGAAGATTTTAAGCAAGGGAAATTGCTTATATGTGTTGATGATGAGGATAGAGAAAATGAAGGAGATTTTATTTTCCCAGCAGAAAAAATTACACCAGACATTGTTAACTTTATGGTAACTCATGGTAGAGGTTTAATGTGTGCTCCTTTGACGGAAGAAAGATGTAGACAGTTAAATCTTGATATGATGGTTTCAAATAATACCTCTTCTCATGAAACTCCATTTACAATTTCAGTTGATAAACTTGGAGATGGTTGTACAACTGGAATATCAACAAGTGATAGAGCTAAAACAATTAAAGCATTAGCTGATCCAAAAACTCGTCCAGAAGAATTAGGCCGTCCAGGTCATATTTTCCCTCTTAGAGCAAAATCAGCGGGTGTTTTACAAAGAAGTGGACATACTGAGGCGTGTGTTGATTTGGCACGTTTGGCAGGATTGGAACCAGTTGCTGTTTTGGTAGAAATTCTTAATCAAGATGGAACAATGGCTCGTTTGCCTCAATTGATGGAAATTTCTAAAAAGTATGGAATAAAAATTATTTCAATTAAGGATTTGATTGCATATAGAGTAGCTAACGAAACTCTAATTAGAAGAGAAGAAGAAGTTATGTTGCCAACAGAATGGGGAGATTTTCATTTAATTGCCTATACTCAATTAAACACAAATGCAACTCATATGGTACTTAAAAAAGGTACTTGGACAAAAGATGAACCAATTGTTGTTAGAGTTCATTCATCATGTGCAACAGGAGATATCTTTGGATCATGCAGATGTGATTGTGGGGGACAATTGCATGAAGCTATGAAAATGATTGATAAAGAAGGTAAAGGATTGGTAGTGTATATGAGTCAAGAAGGAAGAGGAATTGGTTTAGTTAATAAAATTAAGGCATATCATCTTCAAGAACAAGGAATGGATACAGTTGATGCTAATATTGCATTAGGATTTAGAGCAGATGAAAGAGATTATGGAGTGGGAGCACAGATTTTAAGAGATCAAAATGCAAATAAAATTCGTTTATTAACAAATAATCCTGTTAAGAGAAAAGGGCTTGAAGGATATGGTATAGAAATAGTAGAAACCATACCTTTGGTAGTGGGAATCAATCAACACAATAAAAACTACCTTAAAACAAAAGCTAAAAGAATGGGACATACTTTAGATGTCAAATAGAACGTTTTTAAATAAAATGTAAGAAAAAAAGCAAAAAAGTATACAATTTTTGGAAATTATTCTTATATTTGCAGTGTTGGTTAAGCTTAAAAATGATGGAAGATTTGCAAACTCTTATTTCTGGGATAGAATATAAGATAAGAAGATTAAAAGACGAGAAACATAATTTGGAGCAAAGCATTGAAAGCTTAATTAACGATAAAAACGAGTTAAATAAGATTGTATTAGAGCAATCGCAAGAAATAAATAGTTTAAAAGAACAAATAAAAACATTAAAATTAGGAGAAACAATAAAAAATAGTTTAGATACAACAGACGTTAAGCTGAAAATAAATAACTTGGTGCGAAAAATTGATAAGTGTGTAGGAATAATTGTAGAAACCGAAAAAGCAAAAATTTCTAATAAGTAATGACAGAAGATATTTTAATTAGTGTTGATATAGCAGGTAGAATTTATAAAGTTAGGGTAAAGAGAGAAGAAGAAGAGGTATTTAGGAATGCCGTTGAAACAGTTAAGACCAACATTAAGGAATATGCTAAAATGTACGCTTATAAAGACAAACAAGATTTATTGGCAATGGTGTTGTTGCAATATGTTACATCTTATATGAAAATAAAGGAAGATAATCTTTTTGGCAACAAACAATTGATTGAAAAATTAGAAGAAATCAATAGCATACTATAAAGAAAATAAAAAATAATTAAGGAAATATAGAAAGTATTCCCGCATCAGTTCAAAAACAGTTTGTAAACTCAACACTAAAAAGAAAAGGAGGACGCTCATAATTGAGTAAGACAGGCCTCAACCCTTAGGGGTTCTTCGTTAAGAAGACAGTGGAAGTTTGATGCAATTGGCACTCAAATCTTGTTTTAAGGAGTTTTTCATTACTCCATTTTGAAAGGATGCGGGTTTTCTATTTATAGTCGTTCAGCACAATACCATCTAAACAATTTTATTTATCCTAATTTACAGAATAGGAAATAAATAAAAATTAATACTATATATTTATATGAATACAGTAACAATAATAATCGTTTGTATAATAGTAGCAATAATCTTTTTTGGATTAGGGATACTGCTAACAGCAACCAAACTTAGAGCATCACTTACGAAGAAATCTTCACAAGTATTATTAGAAGCAGAGGAAAAAGCCGAAATGGTTAAGAAGGAAAAAATGCTTCAAGCAAAAGAGAAATTTCTACAACTTAAATCAGAACACGAAAAACAAGTACAAGAACGTAATAATCGTGTACTTCAAGTTGAAAACAAACTTAAACAAAGAGAACAAGATTTAAAACTTAAAGTTGAAGAATTTCAAAAGAAATACAGCGAATTTACACAAGCAAGAGAAAACTTAAACAAACAATTAGAAATTTTGGCTTCTCGTCAAGCAGAAGTAGAGAAAACATTCCAAAAGAGTGTTGAAAAATTAGAACAAATAGCTGGTTTGTCAGCATCAGATGCAAAACAACAACTAATTGAAGCTATGACTGGCGAAGCTCGTTCAGATGCTGCAAGTAGAATTATGGAAATTGTTGAAGAAGCTAAACTAACTGCTAATCAAAAAGCTAAAAAGATTGTTGTAGAATCAATTCAAAGAACAGCAACAGAAAACGCAATAGAAAATACAGTTTCAGTTTTCAATCTTGAAAACGAAGAAATTAAAGGAAGAATTATTGGTAGAGAAGGAAGAAATATCCGTGCTTTGGAAAGTTTAACAGGAGTTGAAGTAATTATTGATGACTCACCTGATGCAATTATTCTTTCATGCTTTGACCCAGTAAGAAGAGAAATTGCTCGTTTGGCACTTCACAAATTAGTAACAGATGGACGTATACATCCAGCAAGAATTGAAGAAGTTGTTTCAAAAACCAAAAAGCAAATTGAACAAGAAATCATTGAAACAGGTAAGAGAACTTGTATTGATTTAGGAATAATTAATCTTCACCATGAACTTGTTCGTATGATAGGTAAAATGAAGTATCGTTCTTCTTATGGACAAAACTTATTACAACACTCTCGTGAAGTTGCCAATTTATGTGCAACCATGGCATCTGAGTTAGGACTAAATCCAAAGATAGCAAAACGTGCAGGATTACTTCATGATATTGGTAAGGTTCCAGATAATGAACCAGAACTTCCACACGCAATTCATGGTATGAAGCTTGCAGAACGTTGTAAAGAAAAACCAGAAATATGTAATGCAATTGGAGCTCACCACGATGAAGTTGAAATGGACAGCCTTTATGCACCAATCGTTCAAGTGTGTGATGCTATTTCAGGAGCACGTCCAGGAGCAAGAAGAGAAGTTGTTGAAGCATATATCAACCGTTTGAATAAATTGGAAGAAATTGCAATGTCTTACCCAGGAGTAATTAAAACATACGCAATTCAAGCAGGTAGAGAATTAAGAGTTATTGTTGCAGCTGAAAAAGTTTCAGACCAAGATGCAAACCAAATTTCAATGGACTTATCAAAACAAATTCAATCTGAAATGGTATTCCCTGGAATGATTAAAGTAACAGTAATTAGAGAAACACGTTCAGTTAACTACGCAAAATAAAATCAAATTCACTCTGCATAGTAAAATAAAATAATTATTATGCAATTGATTGATAATAAAATAAACTATGTAAGGCATTTATTTATATAAATAAGTGCCTTATTTGTTTATATTTTTATTACTTTTGCAACCATAAATGTGGAAAGATTTGAATTGATTGCAACCACACAAAAAAATGCTAAACCATTTTTGATTACATCAATTCTCATTTCCCATTTTGTTAGTTTAATTAATAAATTTAAAGACAAAACAAGATGGCTTATTTTTTTACTTCTGAATCAGTTTCAGAAGGTCACCCAGACAAAGTATCAGATCAAATTTCAGATGCACTTTTAGACGAATTTCTTCGCCAAGATCCAAATTCAAAGGTTGCTTGCGAAACATTAGTAACAACTGGTTTGGTGGTTTTGAGCGGTGAAGTAAAATGTAATGGATATATAGACGTTCAAGACGTTGCGAGAAGGGTTATCAAAAACATAGGATATACCAAAGGTGAATATATGTTTGAAAGTAATTCATGTGGAGTTATTTCAGCAATTCACGAACAATCAAGTGACATTAACCAGGGAGTTGAAAGAGAAAACCCAGAAGATCAGGGAGCAGGAGATCAAGGAATGATGTTCGGTTATGCTTGCAGCGAAACCGAAGACTATATGCCTTTATCACTTATTTTATCTCATCAACTGGTTTCAGAACTTGCAGAAATCCGCAGAGAAGGCAAGCAAATGAAGTATTTGCGTCCTGACAGTAAATCACAGGTAACAATTGAGTATGATAATAACAACAAACCAATTGCAATCAACACAATTGTTGTTTCAACTCAACACGATGATTTTGACAAGGATGATAACAAAATGCTTGCAAAAATTCATAAAGATGTGAAAGAAATTCTTATCCCAAGAGTTATAGCAAAGCAAAAACGTAAGGATGTTCAAGACCTGTTCAAAAAGGATTACATTCTTTATGTTAACCCAACTGGAAAATTCGTAATTGGAGGACCTCATGGCGACACAGGATTAACAGGAAGAAAGATTATTGTTGATACCTATGGAGGAAGAGGAGCTCACGGTGGTGGTGCATTCTCAGGAAAAGATTCATCAAAAGTTGATAGAAGTGCAGCTTATGCAGCAAGACATATTGCAAAAAATATGGTTGCAGCAGGAATTTGTGAAGAAGTTCTTGTTCAAGTTGCTTATGCAATTGGTGTTGCAAAACCAGTAGGATTTTATGTAAATACTAACGGAACAGCAAAGGTTAAGGATGCAAAAGGCCAAACACTTGCTGATGGAGTAATTGCAGAAAAAATTAATGAATTATTTGACCTTAGACCTTATTCAATTGTTAAACACTTTGGACTAAAAAATCCAATCTTCCTACCAACAGCCAAATATGGTCACTTTGGAAGAACTCCTTACAAGGAAAAAGTAACTATTTTTGAAAATGGTAAGGAAAAACAGAAGACAGTTGAATTCTACACTTGGGAAAAATTAGATTACGTAGATAAAATCAAAAAAGCATTCAAGCTATAAACAAATAGATTAATTTCTATTTATAGTCGCAGAAAGTATATTGACTTTAATTCAGTCAGTATGTTTTTTGCGACTTTTTATTTTGTTTCCATTTAAACTTAAAGCCTTATTAACCTTCTGACGTTTTGTCATATTTTTCTCTATGGCAAACAAATTGAGGTCTTTATTGGTAATTAGTATAGATGTTAAAATAACAAACATATATGGAAACAAATAAAAAAAATCAAAGATTAGATCAGTTGAATCGTTACGCAAGGAATTTAAATAACGAGGCAAAGAAAGGAAAGTTAGACCCAGTTATAGGAAGAGATGATGAAATTAGAAGGGTTTTGCAAATACTTTCCAGAAGAACAAAAAACAACCCTATGCTTATAGGTGAGCCAGGTGTTGGTAAAACAGCTATTGCAGAAGGTATTGCTCAAAGAATAGAAAGAAAAGATGTTCCTGAAAACTTAAAAGACAAGGAAATCTATTCATTGGATATGGGTGCATTGATTGCAGGTGCCAAGTATAAGGGAGAATTTGAAGAACGTTTGAAAGGAGTGGTTAATGAAGTAATCAGTTCAGAAGGAGATGTTATTCTGTTTATTGATGAAATTCACACATTGGTTGGAGCTGGTGGAGGCGAAGGAGCAATGGATGCAGCAAACATTCTTAAACCTGCCCTTTCTCGTGGAGAGTTAAGAGCCATTGGAGCAACAACCCTTAATGAATATCAGAAGTATTTTGAAAAGGACAAGGCTCTGGCAAGACGTTTTCAAACAGTAATGATTGATGAACCAAGTGTTCAGGATACAATTTCAATTCTCAGGGGATTGAAGGAAAAATATGAAATACATCACAAGGTAAGAATTAAGGATGCTGCAATTATTGCTGCTGCTGAAATGTCGGCACGTTACATAACATCACGTTTTTTGCCCGATAAAGCCATTGACCTTATTGATGAAGCTGCTGCAAAGCTAAGAATGGAGATAAATTCTTCACCCGAAGAAATTGATGAAGTGGACAGAAGATTGCGTCAGCTGGAAATTGAAAGAGCTGCCATTCGCAAGGAAAAAGATCAGGTAAAAGAAGCACAGCTTACAGAGGAAATTGAAGAACTATCAAAGGAAAAAGATACACTAACTTCTAAATGGAAAGAAGAAAAGAATTTGGTTGATGCTATTCAGGATGAAGTTAAAAAGATTGAAAACTACAAGCAGGAAGCTGATTTGGCTGAAAGGAGCGGTGATTATGGAAAGGTTGCTGAACTTCGCTATGGAAAGATTAAAACAGCTGAAAAGGACCTTGATGACTATAAAACCAAACTTCAAAGCATACAGGGTGGAGTGGCACTTATAAAGGAAGAAGTTGATCAGAATGATATTGCAGATGTTGTTTCCCGCTGGACAGGAATACCAGTTCAGAGAATGATGCAAAGCGAAAAAGAAAAGCTGCTTAGTTTGGAAGAAGAATTGAAGAAAAGGGTAGTTGGTCAGGATGAAGCCATAACAGCAATTGCCAATGCCATAAGAAGAAGCCGTTCAGGATTAAGTGATGAAAAACGACCAATAGGTTCATTTGCATTTTTAGGTTCAACAGGAGTTGGTAAAACAGAGCTTGCAAGAGCCTTGGCTGAACTTTTGTTTGATGATGAAAATCTTATGATAAGGATTGATATGAGTGAATATCAGGAAAGATTTTCAGTCAGTCGATTAATTGGAGCACCTCCAGGATATGTGGGTTATGAAGAAAGTGGTCAATTGACAGAAGCAGTCAGAATGAAACCGTATTCAATTGTACTATTGGATGAAATTGAAAAAGCACACCCTGATGTATTCAATATATTATTGCAGGTTTTGGAAGATGGACGTTTGACCGACAACAAGGGAAGGGTGATTGACTTCAAGAATACAATAATAATTATGACCTCCAACCTTGGTTCAGAAATTCTTCAAGAAGCACTGGAAGACGAATCTTCTAATTTTGAAACCACATGGAATAAAGCTCAGAGAGAAGTTTTGGAACTTTTGAAAAAGACAATAAGACCTGAGTTTTTGAACAGGATTGATGAAATAGTTGTATTCAGACCATTGAAGATTGAACAGGTAAGACAGATTGTAGTATTGCAGTTGGAACGTTTAACAAGTCAACTGTCTCAAAAACATATTGACATTACCTTTACTCCAACAGCAATTGACTATCTGGCAGAAAAAGGTTATGACCCATTGCTTGGAGCAAGACCAGTAAAGAGAGCAATTCAAAAACTTGTAATCAACCAGTTATCAGTTGAACTTATTAAAGGAACAATTTCGCAGGAAACCAAGATAGAGGTTGATGAAGTAGAGGATAACTTAGTTTTCAAAAGAGCATAATATAACCCAAAACAAATAAATTAAAGCTATAATCGTAACTGCTTATAGCTTTTTTTGTTTCTATTCGTAATATTCGTATTCATACCTGACCAATTTAAAAGGATACCTTTCTTCAAGGAGATTCCCTTTATCATCATATTTATAATAAATGTTCATGACTTTTGAAGGCTCCTCAAATAATATCTCATAATCTCTACTGAATAATTTATATTTATAATTTGAAATCGTATTAGTAACTACTTTATTATTTTTAGATATTGTTTTTTGCAGTTTACCCTTTGAATCATAAAAATAATTCGTTAATGAAGAAAAATTAGGATGATTATATATATATATTATTAATCTTTTATTTGAATCATATTCCCATGTTTCAGTTACAGAGTAATCTAATTTATTATCTCTTATGATATCTATTTGTTTGTAAATTAAGGTATCGTTATCATATTTGTATATTATTCTTTTCCTATAAAAGCCATCTATATCTTCTTCTAAAAGCCTTCCTTTCTCATCATATTTATATGTTGTTTGAATATTATTATTTTCTTCATCGAAACGTTTAATCAATAATCCATTTTCATAAATCAAACTGTCACTGGTAATATTTTCTGAATATAATTCAATGGTTTTTATAAATGTATTTTGTTTTTCTCTATTGTAATAATACTCCTCTATCACACTTTCTTCCCATTTTATAGATTCCCTTACTCCGCCTACATAAGAATACCTAAATTTGCGAGATAAAGTATTGTCAGGATTAAAAGTATATTCAAATTTTTGTGTTTGATTATATGGGTCAGTTGGTTCATCAACTATTTCTTGGATTAAGTTGTCGCCTTTATATTTATACGTTTGAATTCTGTAAGGAGCATTAACCCTATAAGTTTTTCTTTTAATCAATCTTCCTTTTTTGTCAAATTTTACAACTTCTTTGGTCGGTATTGAATTAAATTCCTCCATCCAAAAAATTCTCTGAATCATTCTATTTAAACTATCATAAATGAAATTGGATGTTGAAGATAATTTATTTTTTGAATATGATTCTTCTTTAATTCTCTTATTTTTAGAATTATATTTATAAATAGTCTTACTTGAACATTCATTATTTTCATATTCTATCTCTTCAATTAAGTTTCCTTTTTTATCATATTTATATATAGTGTAATAGTCTTTTGTTTCAGGAGAATATTCTTTAATCAATTGACCTTTTTTATTGTATTCCATAACTTCATAACTACTAAATCCCTCATACTCATAATTAACATAACTAGTAGAAATATGATTATTATTTGAATCGTAAGTGTACAAAACACTATATGAAGATTTTCCATTATAATCAGTAAATTCTTCTATTAAATTACTAAATCTATCATATTTATAAAATATTGTTGATTCAATGCTATCATTCTGATACTGTTCAAGTTTTATATTATTTCCTTTCAAATCATAGTAATACTTGTTTACTTCAACAATATTCCTATTAAAAAAATCACTATCTAAAATAATGTTTTTATTTTCATTATAATATGTTACACTTCTTTCAAGTTCTCTTTCATTTTTCTTGTAAATTTTTGTTTCTTTTCTGTTTTGGAAATCTACAAACACATATTCAGAGGGATTTATGGTATCCAAATAACCATCTTTGCTATTATCGTATGTCTTTATGTAAAATGATTTTACTTTTCCATTTAGTTTATAGTTATTATAATGTTGTGCGTTTGCAGAAGAAATAGTTAAAGAAAGAAAAACTATTAATCCTAAGAATGCTTTGGAAGAGATATTCATATTGATTTTAGTTTGTATTTTATATAAGATTAATTCTCTTTGGCAAAGGTAGTAAAATTCTCTTTTATAAATTGTTTATAAGTTTCACAAAAAGTTTAATGTTTAAATTTATTAATGACACTTATATTTTTTCTCTACTCATAATTATTCAATTTGTGTTCCTGTAATTATCCAATTAACGTTATTTTGGGAGAATAAAGAGTGTGTAAAATAAAACCTTACTTCAGTAAATTAAAGTAAAGAAAGAAAAAATTAAAGTAAAGAGTTAGTAAATTAAAACAGCGTTTCAGTAAAATAAAACCTTATTTCAGTAAATTAGAATAAGGAGTTAGTAAAATGAAATAAGGAGTTAGTAAAATGAAATAAGGAGTTAATAAATTAGAATAAGGAGTTAGTTTGATACTATAAAAAATACCACTCAGTTTCCCAAGTGGTATCTCTATTTTTAGAATGATTTATTTGTTTGCTACGCAACTCCTAAATCAAACAATTCAAAATACATGTTATTTTTGAATAATAAGTTTTCTTGTTTGATTGATGTTTTTATTCATAATTCTAATAGAATAAACGCCCTCAGCATAATCACTTAAATCAATTTCCAATTCAGAAGTTCCTTTATTAATCTTATGTCTTTGAATAACCCTTCCAATCATATCATAAACCAAAATATCAGCATCAGAATCTAAACCTTCAACTTCCAATTTTGATTTACCATCACTTGGATTTGGATAAAGTTTAGTAGAGATATAAGATTGACTAATATTCTCTATACCAAGATAAGTCTTACAAACATCATCAGTAAACTCACTCTCACAATCACCATTAATAGATTTAACTTTATAACAATAAAGTTCGTTATTGATTACATCGTAATCTTTATAAGAAGGATCATTAGTAGTAGTAAGATAATCATCATTGCGATATATAATATAAGAACTACCATTCCCTTGCCAAGATAATTCAAGATGATTTGACATTACTTGAACATCTAAATTATTTGGAATATTTGGAGTAGGTATTACTGTAAGATTTAATTCTATTATACTATCACAACCATTAATAGTTTGTAAGTTTAGTACATATCTTCCAGATGTATCAGCTGTATAAATAATTCCATCAAGAATATAAGATTCACCTTGACAAACAGTATCACTGTATGAAACAAAATAAATAGGATTTACAGTTAGAATTAAGTTTACAATACTATCACAGCCCTTAGATGTTTGAAGATTTTGAGTATATAAACCAGCAGTAGAAGCATTGAAACCATTAAGAGAATAAACTTCCCCTTGACAGATTTCAGCTGTAAAGTTAGTAATAATTGTTGGGTTAACATTTAAAGTAAGATATATTATACTATCACAACCCTTAGTTGTTTGTAAAGTTTGAGTATAAATTCCAGGAGTAGACTCATTAAATCCATTTAGAGAATAAACCTCACCTTGGCAAATCTCAGCAGAAATATTAGTAACAGCTGTTGGGTTAACAGTCAAAGTTAAGTTAACAATACTATCACAACCCTTAACAGTTTGAAGATTTAAAGTATGTAAACCAGAAGTAGAAGCATTAAATCCATTTAAAGTATAAGTTTCACCTTGACAAATTTCAGCAGAAAGATTAGTAACAGCAGGTTGATTAACAGTTAAAGTAAGGTTAACAATACTATCACAACCCTTAACAGTTTGAAGATTTAAAGTATGTAAACCAGAAGTTGAAGCATTAAATCCATTATCTGTGTAAGTTTCACCTTGGCAAATTTCAGCAGAAATATTAGTAACAGCAGGTTGATTAACAGTTAAAGTAAGGTTAACAGTACTGTCACAACCTTTATAAGTTTGAAGATTTAAAGTATGCAATCCTGCTGTATTAACATTAAATCCATTTAGAGAATAAACTTCACCTTGACAAATTTCAGCAGTAAGATTAGTAATTGCAGGTTGGTTAACAGTCAAAGTAAGATTAACTATACTATCACAACCCTTAACAGTTTGAAGATTTAAAGTATGTAAACCAGCAGTA
>DIOL01000029.1 GCA_002423895.1 Bacteroidales bacterium UBA5515
AAAAAGTTCTTGCAATTAACATGTTTCATTATTGAAAACATAAAAATTGGTTATAAAGGAAATCTAAAGTTCAAAAATCCTGAAATAATAGAAGTTAAGGACTTAGTCAATCAGTAATTCAAACTCATTATATAAATAGCTATAATTGATATAGTAATATTTATAGCATATCAATTATAGCTATTTATATCATTAAATGGCCAATTTGTGATTTATGGCATTAAAAAACCAGATGTATTAATCTGGCTTAATCATAATTATAGTACATAACAGAAGTTTATTCGCACCAAACATAATTACATTTTGGACATGCATTTTCCCATTCTGAATCTCCCACATACCTACATCTTGGACAAACAATAAAAAACATCTGTTTTTCAATTTCAGGCAATTCAGTAATATTTTGAACCTTATTTAAGGTATGCATGTATTTTAAAATTTCATAAACATAATTAATATTATTTAATTTAAATTCTTCTTCTAAATCTTTATGAATCTGCCCTTTATTGTCTTTACCAGAACCAAAATCCTTATAATTTCTGGATAATAAATCTATTTCTAATTTATCATTTTTATCCGAATAATAAATTAGTGATTCAACAATTGTATTATCTCCAGACAAAAATTCATCCCCATTAGGTTTTAATTTAAGGAAACTTCTTTTATATGCTTTTAAAAGTATATTATCATTTAGGGGTATTTCAATTGTATTTAAGTGATTAAATATCTTAAAAACTTCTGTTGTTTCAAACTTATTATCTTCCTCATTAAAATTGTTTAACATTTTACTTAAAGAATCAATAGTATCTTTTCTATACTCTCTTAATTTTAAAGGATAAGGCATTTTACTAATTTGGTTTTTAATTTCCGAAATATTTCTTTTCATTATTAAAATTTCTTCATTATAATGTCTAAGAAATTCAAATTTTATAATTTCTGGTAAAATAACTTTTATTTTATTATCATCTAATAGTTCTCTAATAGCATTTAATATTTCTGTATATTGATTTTGGTGTCTATCAAACACCGCATCTAAATATATATTAGTGTCTAAGCAAATATACTTCATTTGTTTTTCTCCTTAACATATTTATATATTGAATTAGCTAATTAATCCCCAACCCCTTAAACACAGCATCTATAGGGTCAGAATAAAATATTGGTTGCACTTTAATTAATAAATCCGTTGGAACAGTCTGTAATTCAGCTACTGATGACGCTGGTATTAAAACCTTCTTTGCTCCTGCATCAACACAAACCTGTAAACAGTTTGCAAATCCTTCAACTTTATTAATTGTTCCTCCAACAGTCATGCTACCCAACACAGCAAGGCTTTCTTGTACGGGTTTTTCTAAAGCTCCTGAGCACAGACCTATTAGCTCTGCTATTGCAAGTTCTGATGTTAATCCAATACCTTGTAAGTCACTTATATGCATCAAGTAATCCTTTGTTTTAGTGCTAATTGAGCTACTAATACTTTTGCAATTTGAAATAAAATATCTAAATGCTGTATCTAATGCTTCTTTTACATCCCTATTAGAACCTGCACCAGATTTTTCAAATTTACCCGTTCCACTCACAACTTGATTTTCAAGTTTATATACACCTATCATTCCTGAATCACCATGTCCTACTGCATATATGTGCCCTGGTTTTCCTGGTCCTTCTGGTATTAATTTTCCTCCACCTTGTTCAGGTACAGAAACATATTCTTCACTCATTGTTTCTTTATCTATATACGAAAAATGCACATCATAAAATTCCATACCGCCAATTTTCTTGAGCTGTTCTTTGACCCTTCTTCTTCCAACAAGAGCATATTGTAACACTTCTTCTAAATCTGCTTTTTCAAATTCACCATTAGGATAAATAAGCTTCAATAGACCTGATACTGTCTTTCTAACTGCGATAACATCTCTCTGATTTAGATTGTTCCCAAGCTTATAATACTTATCTATTGCATCAGAAAATGACCGTTTTCTCATTTCCCTAAAGAATTCAGCCATATAGTCAACTATAAACCCATAACTATCCGTTAAATACTCTGGTCTCATTTTAGGAATTTCCCAACCAGGTATATAAAAATGCATTCTATCAAAGAAGGCTGAATCATTTGCCATTTCTTCTGGAAAAGGAGCAAATAGATGTGATGTCTTAATCAGAGAATCAAGGCTTTGATTAATATTGCCTATAAAAATCATTGAAGCAGAAGCAGTTTTTTCTTCTTTACCTCTTGCAAAAGACCCTGATGCCATATAATCTTTCATTATTTGAATTCCATCTTTATCTTTGAACTTTATACCTGCTACTTCATCAAATGCAACTGCATCCCAAAGCCCAACCAAGCCAACTTTTCTTGTTGACATATTATAAAAAAGGTTAGCAACAGTGCTTTGTCCACCTGAAACAAGTATACTGTTTGGTGATATCTCTTTATATACATGTGATTTACCCGTTCCTCTTGGTCCAAGTTCACAGACATTATAATTATTCTCTACAAGCGGAACAAGTCTTTCAAGAAGATGCCATTTTACATTAGGTTCAAACTGTGTGCACTCCATTCCTGTTGAGCGTATAAGTACATCTATCCATTCTTCTTTAGTAAAATTCTTTCTACCTTCAAATATTTCATCAACATCCATATTTGGCATTTGAATAGGCTTTAAGCTTGAAATATTAAAAGGGTTTGAATTTCTTACTTCTTCATCGAAATAATAATCCATCTTTAAAATACACCAAATACCACCCTGTAGAAGTTTATCAAATTCCTTAACATAATTTGATGATATTGGAACACCCTTAAGTCCAAGATTAGAGAATTCTGCTTCATATGTATCAATTCTTTCATTAAGTTTTACAGTTACCCTATCAATAATTGTGTATTGACCAAGTTCCTTAATTCTTGACTTTACCTTCTCAGCTTCATCTGGTCTTACAAAATTTTGAGAAAGTATGTTCTTAACTCTTTCTACACCTTCACTTATACTATCCTCGTCATCAGTAGCACAATACATTCCGAGCAAATACTCAAGTACGTATACTGGAACATTTGCTCCTTCCTTAATTGATTTTGTGAGGTCTTTTCTTACAACTCTGCCTGGAAAAACTTCATTAAGCTTTTTATCTAAATATAAGCTTGATTCATCAAACTCCATTTGTATCCTCCCCAGCTTCATCCTAATTACTTGTTTATCTAATTTATTATTTTATCAAGATGTTAAAAGTCAAAATCACTTGCTATGCCTAAGTTTATAGAAAAAGGTATCTCTTCAAGTATTAGCCCTAATTCTTTATCTTTTATGATTAAATTATACTTCTTATTTTTATCATAAATCATTGCCTTAAGGATAAGCTTTATTTTAAATATTCTTTCTTCTGGTCTATCGCTTTCTTTATCTGCAATGATTGTTTCAATATTTGAAATAACATTATTTTCTTCATCTATCATATAAACTTCTAATGTTACAGGAGTTATTTTTTCGCTTACACTTTCTGTTTGAAAGAAATTCAATGTAAAAATACTGTTTGTTATCTTTCTTACTTCATTTGTTAGCTTAACCTTTACCTTTTCTGCTTTAATACTATGTTTATATGTAGTTCTAATATTTTTAAATGAAACAACTGGAACAACCGTCTCCTGTAGTGTAGCTCCTCCATGTACAAATTTAGAACCTTCACCCTGAACTTTAAATCTAATATTTGATTTAGGCATATATGCCTTTAAGTTACTATTTTTCAATAAGTAATTCATATCTATTTTTATTAAATTATCTATATCTTTGTCTTCTTGAGTAATAAAGCTTCTTCTATTTTTATCAATAACTTTGACTTCTTCTTTACCGATTTTATCACTTTCTACTAAATCGCTTCTTTGATATATAAATCCATGGTCTGCAGTAACCAATATATTTATTCCACCTAACCAATCCGTGATTTTATGTATTAAGTCCAATATTTCTCCTATAGCTTTTTGAACAGCTTCAAATGTATATATCTCAGTAGCTCCCTTGTCGGCAGTCGCATCTATTGTATCATGATAAATATAAACCAGCTTATATCCCTTTAATGATTCAAGAAATTCAATTTTATTTTTAGGAAGTTTTTGATAATCTACAGCAATACTATTTTCAAATTTACTTTTTAATATTTTATTTCTATTATCAATTCCACTGCTATCAACATCATCAACAGATACTCTTCCATCTTCATTAATACTTATGTTTGTATGAGGAAGTAATGAGGCCATTCCTAACTTAGTTATAGAAGGAACTGTTGAAAGCATTGCATATGCAGTAGTAGAATTAATAACCTCTTCATTCAATTTATCAGCAATTTCAACTCCTACCTCATACCTTAGAGCGTCTGAAATTATTACAAAGACTCTATCTCCACTTGATACCATATTATTTATATAGGTCTTGTAAAAATCCTCTTGATTTACTATTCCAGGTATTCCCCAATTGTTTCTCATGTCATCATCAATAGCATAAGACCAGTTAGCACCTACTTCTGTCATATACCAATTAACATATAGATTTTCCACTAATATTTTCAATCTATTTACCACATTACTTTCTGGTTGCAGGTCATAAAAATAATAAAACTTTCTATAGTACGTATCCATCTTGTAATATTCTTTTATATAATCATTGAAAAGTTTATTGCTGTTCTTCTGCGGAATACCAAAGTTATATTTTTTGTAAAATTTATGCATCTCAACTGCATTTAACAAAGCTTCATATATACTTTCATATTTACTGTAGAAGTGTTTAGTTCTTCTTCTTCTAATAATTTCTATATACTTATCATAATCTTCAATTTTACTTTCTAAACCATCAACAATATTTTTAATAATAGCCCTGTCGAAAACTTTAAGTATATCAATATCTTTAATATCATCAATATCTAATTCATTAATTATTTGAGCTATATTTACTTCATTTTCATATTCTTCAGAAAGCATATCATATTGCATAAAATCACTTTTGTGATTCATCCAATGGTCTATAAATATTACACAATTTGGTTTGTTTTTTCCTATAAAATTACTTATTCTTTGTAATTTTTCTTCATTTATGTAGTTTCCTAATACTGTTGAAACTATATATATAAATAATTTCTTGATTGTCTTATCTTTATTATCGAATCCATATTTAAACTTTGCATAATCCCAAAATACCCTTTCCATATTATACTTTTGAAAGCTTAAATAATATTTGTTATTGCTTTCATCAAGAGATTCCATCAACACAACTTTTAATATTTCTTCGAACGAAGTAGTCTTTGCATTACACAAAGCTCCTAATATGGTTAATTTTAGCTTTTCTTCAGTATCAATGTGTTGTCCATATTTATCAAATTTTTTACGTCTTTCCTCTGCTTTAAAGAAGACTTTATACTCATTAAATATTTTTCTTAAAGAAACATCAATA
The DNA here is from genome assembly GCA_002423895.1 of Bacteroidales bacterium UBA5515. Lineage (GTDB taxonomy): Bacteria > Bacteroidota > Bacteroidia > Bacteroidales > P3 > UBA10566. Next base: position 5,433 of record DIOL01000029.1, read on the forward strand.
TTTAGCTCTTTCATAATCAATGATGGCTTATCTGCATAGAATTCATCTGAATAAATCATCATGTCCAAAAGCCAATTGTCTTTATCATCTTCAATCTTTATAGTATTATAAATGAGATAATTTGATTCGGAATCCTCTTCTTCAATTAGATATTTAGTATAAAAATTATTAGTTTCAGTTAACTTATGAACCTTAACACCTTCGATATCTATTTCATCGATAGTATCTGAAAATTCACAATTATAATCATTCCAAAAAATAATCTTTCTATTTTCACCATTTTTAAGTGGTTGATTAAACTCATTTTCAAGGCGTTTAATAACATCTGTACTTTCCATCCATCTTCTCCATGTAAATATTATATATTTAGATAATTTTAGCTACCAATCCTTTAAATTTATCGTAATTTACTTTAACGCCATCATCCAAATCAATCTCTATCTGCATATCTGCCATATGGTGAAGAACTTCATCATATTTTTTAAGCTCATCTATTTGTTTGTCAAGTGTAGAAAGCTTCTTCTTTGCTTCACTCTTTTCCTTAGTAGAGTATTCACCATTATTTTCTTCTATAATATCTATTAAAGATTTTCTTTCTGTATCTAACCTATCTTGCAATTCATGCAAATAATCCGTCCTTATTCTTGATAAAGTAGTCCTGTCATATCTGTGCATATAAATTAAGCAATTAAAAGTTTTTAGCTTGCCAGAACTAAATAACCAATAAATTGGTCTATTTTTATACGTTTGAAGATGGTCCTTATAGAAATCATTAATAAAATATCTTCTTATACACTCCTTAGCTGTTTCATTGCTCTTTTTGCCAAGTGTCTCTGCAATATAGTCAAGGTTTTCAGATAATGCTTCTTCTCCAAATGTTACTTTAACAAAATCCACAAACATTTTTACTATATCATCTTCAAAATATCCTTCTGAAAGAATTGGTATAATATTATCTTCATCAACTGGAAAACTGTTATACATTGAAAAATCAAAATTACCACCAGCGTAAATAAGTCCTTCTTGGTCTAAAGAATATCTTCCTAAAATGCACCCAACTGCATATGATATAAATGACTTGACATCACGGTCTTTATCTGGACTTCGCAAAGTTATATCATCATCTGTTACAATTGTTGAAAATTCATCTTCGACATCATATATTTTGACAAAGAATTCATTTAATTTTTGTTCGTTTTTTCTTAGTTCTTCAATTTTTATGTATGTACTTATACTCCATTTATCATATGCATCCTTAATAAATTTTATATTATTATCATATGTAAGAAAAGGATGCCTTTTAAAATCCCAAGATGTTTCAAATAAATCCCACTCAGCCTTACTTATTTGTATGTTTTTATCGACTAAAAAAGATATCTCTTCCCTAAAACTACTTTCCTCAATATATGGCAATAATCCAATAACTCCACAACTAAAATTTATTGTCGGATTAATAATATTTAATAAATATTGAGCAAATTTTGTGTTCATCAAAGCTAAAACATATTTATCAACCTTATCATCTTTAAAATACAGACAATTTGATGCTGTATCTAAAATAAACCCCTCCTCAAAATATCTAACAGAAAAATAACTTGATGATAATAAGGTCCATGATATATGAGGTTTAAAAAAATACTGTGGGCTTCTTACTGCTGACTTAGGGTCATTTTTTATTTCGAATCCGTTATTTTCCCATAGTACAATATATTCCCTATTTCCATACCACTTTCTGTACGCACCACCTTTATCTAATACATTCCATTTCAAATTTTTATTTATGAAATCTTCAGTTGAACAAGCATTAAATGATATTTGATTGTAGTTAACTTCATACCAACTTCTCCTATTGTTAAAGCCATTAAGAATTGTCCAAAACTAACCGGGAACTTTT
>DIOL01000025.1:0-22351 GCA_002423895.1 Bacteroidales bacterium UBA5515
CCTTATTCAGGACGGGTCAAACCTTATATAAAACTTTTTAAACTTGACTTAGATGTAGGAATCATGGCATGATATTCTCCAATTCATGCCATGATTCTTATGATTTCATGGCATGAATTCACTCATTTCATGCCATGATTTCATCCAATTCATGGCATGATTCTGGGAATATCATGCCATGAATTCGAGATCAAAGTCAATTAAAAAAAGTTCTAAGTCTTATTAATTGATTTTTATATCTTGTTTTCAGTGATTTATGTCTTTATTATTTTGCTCTAAAATATGCTTATTTTAATAAGAATTTATTCTAATTTTTTATTCTTATTTATTGAGAATTTAAAACACTCTTTTTTGTTGATACAACAAGGCAAGTTTTGGCTATTTTAAATAAATAATGTACATTTGCAGGTTAATTACTAAACTTTAGAAACGATAATGTACAATCAACAGTATAGTCCCAATAAATTTAATCTCTTACCTCCTGTTTGTAAGAATTTGCTAATTATTAACATCTTAATGTTCCTTGCCACTTATGTTCTTAAGCTTAGAGGAATAAACTTGGAGGATTATCTTGGTCTTCACTTTTTTATGGCCGACTCTCATCATATATGGCAATATGTTACTTATTCATTTATGCATGCAAACTTCAACCACCTTTTATTTAATATGTTTGCTATTTGGATGTTTGGTTATACTTTAGAAAATATATGGGGAACCAAGCGCTTTATCTTTTTCTGTTTTACTGCTGCTTTAGGTGCTGCATTAATGCAACAGATTACTTACTATTTTATGTATAGAGATATTGCTTTAGGAATGTATGATTATATCAATACTGGTTTTGAAAATATTCCTTATAAGATTTATCTTAATCAAATTAATACTGTTGGAGCTTCAGGTATTGTGTTTGGACTTTTGCTTGCCTTTGGGATGATGTTCCCTAATACTTACATTTATTTGTATTTCCTTCTTCCAATAAAAACTAAATGGTTTGTTATTGGATATATTGTTATAGAATTATTTAATGGAGTTGTTGGAACATCCGATGGTGTTGCTCACTTTGCACACTTAGGAGGTGCTTTGGCAGGTTTTATTTTAATTATGCTTTGGAGAAAAGGAAAGTTTAGATTTTAAAGTTTAAATGTCAGAAAAAAAAGAAGTTAAAGACCAATTTATTATTGCTTATCTTCCTGATTTAGAAAATACTCAGACGATAATTAATAATGCAATCTGTTTTGCTAAAATGCTTAACAAAGGTCTTATCTTGTTATATATTTCTGATAAAGCTTATAAATGCGTTTCTATAACTGAGGCAGAAACTGTTCTTAAAGAATTAAGCTCCAAAATAACTGAAATCAGTTTTCATTCCTATTGTGCAATTGAAGGAGAAACTAAAGAAATAATAAATAAAATACCACATTTATTGAGTGGAGTTTTGCTTGTTAGTTCTGCAAGTGGAGAAAGCAAAGGCAAAGAAAAACTTGCTTCAAATTCCGATATAATGCTTAAAAACCTCTACACTTCAAGAATTGCATATTTCATATCTTCTCAAAATGTAAACTCAAACTTGTCATTTAATAAGGTTGTTATGACCATTAATAATATGAGAGAGAGCAAAGAAAAAGTTCTTTGGGGTTCATATTTTGGGAGGTTTGCAAACAGTGAAGTTATTGTCTATTATCACAATTATAAAGATGAGTTTTATCGACATCAATTACATTACAACATCAAGTTTGTTATGCGCATGTTTGATAATTTCAAAATCAAATATAATCTTCATCTTTCTTCTGATTCAAAAACATTTGTTGACTATCAGGCAATTGATTATGCTAAGGAAGTTAATGCAGATTTAATTATATGTCAAACAACCAAAAACAAGAGTTGGTTTGAAGAATTGTTTACACTTAAGGAAAGAAAGGTAATAAACAATTCTCAACAAGTTCCTGTTTTGTTTGTTAATCCAAGAGAAGACTTATTTATTTTGTGTGAATAGATATTATGGTTAATGTATTATTAGGTTTAATATTGTTCTATGTTTTTTTTAGGTTAATCACTACTTTGATAATTCCTAAAATAACTCAACATAAAATTAATAAGTATAAGGAAGAATTAGAAAAAGAAAATCAAGAAATAATTAATCGCAAAGAAAAAAGAAATAATAACAATATTCACCCCTCTTTAAAAAAGTATTACGAAAATAAGGATAAACAATAAATTATTATAGAAATGAATAAAGAAAACATTTTCAAGAAATTTTTGCCTCATATAATTGCTATACTTATATTTTTAGCAGTTAGTGCAATTTACTTCTCTCCTATTTTGGAAGGATTGGAACTTCGTCAAAGTGATATGTCTAATTTTAAAGGAATGTCAAAAGAGCTTGCTGATTATAAAGAAGCTACAGGAAAAGGTGCATCATGGACAAATTCTTTGTTTGGAGGAATGCCTTCTTATCAAATTTTGGGTCCAGACACTTATAATGTTTTGGGACCTATTTCCAAACCTTTAACTCTATGGGGTTATAATTTGAACTTAGGAGTAATGTTCCTTTATATGTTAGGTTTCTATATTTTTGTAATAGCAATTGGAGGAAATTATTGGCTTGGAATATTGGCTGCGTTGGCTTATGCTTTAGCTTCTTATAATATAATTATTATTGAAGTGGGCCATATAACCAAAGCTTGGGCAATGGCTATGATGGCTCCAATTTTTGCAGGAATGATTCTTGTCTTTAGAAAGAAATACCTTTCTGGAGGAGCACTTTTTATTCTTGCTTTAGGATTACAAATCAGTTTTTCTCATATACAAATTACCTACTACACAATGTTAGGAGGGATAATTTTAGCAATTACATATTTTGTATTCGCAATAAAAGACAAAAAAATAAAAGATTATTTAATTGGTGGAGTTGTTTTGGTTTTAGGTTCTTTTATTGCATTAATTCCTAATTCTTCTTCTTTAGCAATGAATCAAGAATATCTAAAACATACAATGAGAGGTGGTTCAGATATTACTGTTAAACCTAAAGGAGATACACAAACAAAAAATGCAAAAGGACTAACTATTGACTATGCTTATGCTTGGAGTTATGGAAAAGGAGAAACTCTTACAATTTTAATTCCTGATGCTAAGGGAGGTGGAAGTTCAGATCAAAGAATTGAAAAAAATGCTAAGAATAGGATTTCTCATGCACAATCTAATCCACCAACTCGCCAAAATGATCCAAACATTAATCAAGTTATGAATCAATATGTTCAAGCATCATATTGGGGAGAACAACCATTTACTGCAGGAACAGTTTATTTTGGAGCAATTATTATATTTTTAGCAACACTTGGTTTTATTCTTATTAAAGGAAGAGAACGTTGGTGGCTTTTAATTGCTACAATACTTTCATTTATTTTGGCATGGGGAAATAACTTTTTAGCAGTAAATGAATGGCTATTCTATAATTTACCTTTCTACAATAAGTTCCGTACTCCTTCAATGGCATTGGTTTTAGCTAATGTAACTGTAATTATTCTTGCGGTTTTAGGCCTGAAAGAGTTTTTCTCAAAACAAATAGATAATAAGAAAAAGAAAAAAGCTTTGTATATCTCTGCAGGTATAGTTGGAGGAATTTCTCTTTTATGTGCAATAATGCCATCTATGTTTGCTTCATTTGCTTCAACTAAGGATTCAATGTTTGAAGAATATTTAGGTTCAAGTTTTGTTCAAGCTTTGTATGAAGATAGAAAATCATTGTTTGTTTCAGATGCTTGGCGTTCTTTCTTATTTATTGCAGGAGCATTTGCTGCTTTATATTTATTTGCATTAGAAAAAGTAAAAAAAGAATATGTTGTTTCAATTATCCTTACAGTTCTAATTGTTTTCGACCTTTGGGGAGTTGACAAGAGATATTTAACTAAAGATAATTTTGTTAAACAACAAGAAACAGCAATTTATCCTACTTCTGCTGATGAAGAAATCCTTACTCAAGTAAAGGAAAATAATATAAATCATTATAGAGTATACAATCTTTCAGTAAATACATTCAATGATGCATCAACTTCTTATTTCCACCCTTCAATTGGAGGTTATCATGGTGCAAAACTTCAACGTTATCAAGACATAATTGATTTTTATTTCTTGAATAAGAATTATGTTCAAAATGATTTAATGGATGAAGTAAAATTAATGAATAATCCAATACGTCAGTTCTTTAAGGCATATCAAGGACAAGTATCTGCAAACATTGGAGTTTTGAATATGTTAGATACAAAATACTTAATCCTTCCAACTGGAGAAGGAGTTAAAGCATATCCTAACACTGAAGCCTGTGGAGCAGCTTGGTTTGTTCCAACAATTCAATGGGCTAAAGATGCTAATGAAGAAATTCTATTGCTTGATAATTTTAATCCAAGACAAAAAGCTATTATTGATGCTAAATTCAAATCAATTGTAAAACCAATAACTTCTTTTGACTCAACAGCTACAATTAAATTTGAAAGAGCAGCTGATAATAGTCCAGAATATTTGAAATATACTACAAATTCAAATAGTGATGCAGTTATGGTATGTTCTGAAATTTATTATCCTGAAGATTGGAAGGCTTATATTGATGGAAAAGAAGTTGAATATTTTAGAGCAAATTATATTCTTAGAGCAATCAATGTTCCAAAGGGAAAACATATTGTTGAGTTTAAGTTGGAATCAGATACATTCAATACTTATAAAATAATATCTTTAATAGGTTCAATTATCATTATACTAATTGTTTTAATAGCTATTTGCTACCCTTTTTATCAAAAAAGAAAATTAAATATTAATAACAAAAAATAATTCTTTATGAGACGATTAATTTATTTATCTTTTTGTCTATTTACTATTCTTAATAGTCAAATTGCTTTTTCTCAAATTGAAATTCGTAAACCTTTTATGGTTGATTCTATTAATAATAAAGGAGAAAAATTTAATATAAATAATCTTCTGCAAATTCCTTCTTTGAAGGATTTAGAGCAAGAGAATAATTTTGAAACAATAGTAGTTAATCAAACAACTAATATAGACTTGCCTAAAGATAAATCAAATCTTATAAAGACATATACTTGTAAGATTATTACCAATTCTTATTCAAATTCAACTTTTAATTTATATACTACTGATAAAGTTAAAATAGCATTGGATGGAAAAAGTATAAAAGAAAGATTAGAAACTAAAGATTCTTTGGGTGAAGGAAGTAAGATTTCTTTTGATTTAAAACTTGAACCAGGTGCTTATACTCTTTCATTTACTTTCTTGATTTCTGTTGAAAATAGTGAACATTCATTTCGTTTAGAAAAAGAAAAAGGCAACATAAATATTGGAAATGATGCTAAAATTGGACTTACCCTTAAACAAATGTTAACTGGAAGAAATATATACTCAAGTACTATTTCTCCAAGTGGTAATTATGTATTAGTAAAATATTATGATGTTAATGATAAAGGAAAAAGAAGTTATGGCTATAGTATATTTAGTGAAACTAAATTAGTTTTTCAAAATGAAGGCAACTCTTCTATAAATTGGGTAGATGTAAAAGGTGGAATTGAAAAATGGAATGATGTATTATATTATATAGAAAATAAAGATGATAATATTAAATTAATTACTCAAACTGTTGATGGAATGAAAACAACTTTTTTGGAAAATCTTCCAGAGGGCAGTGTTTCTCTTTCAGCTATTAATAATAATATTTTAATTATCTCTCAAACATCTAAAATTGATAATTCTAAAGAAGATCTTACTCGATATTTAATGCCTGATGATAGAATTGAAGGCTGGAGAAACAGAACAACTTTGTCTTTATATGATATAAATACTAAAACATTACAACCTCTAACCTATGGTTATCATTCTACATATTTGAATGATTATAATCCAAAGACTAATTCAATACTATTTTCTGTGTCTTATGATAATATTACAGAAAGACCTTTTGATAAAAAATCCATGTATCAAATTAATCTATCTTCTTTTAAAGTTGATACCATCATTAATCAAGATGCTTTTGTGTCTTATGCTAATTATATTCCAAATACAGATAAGATTATTGTTTTGGCAAGTGGAGAAGCATTTAATTCAATAGGAAGTACATTAAAAAAAGGAGTTATTCCAAACGCATATCATGGATTATTATTTATTTTAGATACAAAAACAAAAGAAGTTGAATGTATTACAAAAAACTTTAATCCATCTATAAGTGAATTTATTATTACAGAAAATGGGAAACTATTCTTTAAGGCAGAGAATAAAGATTCAATTTCTGTATTTCAATACGATTTTTCTAAGAAAGTTATAAATAAATTGGAACTTGGTTTAGATATTGTTTCTTCTTTTTCACTTGATTCAAAAGGTGAGAATATTTCTTATTATGGTCAGAGATATAATGATTTTCCAATGGTTTTTGTATCTAAAAATATTGAAAAAGGAATTTCTCCAATTGAAGTTTATAAAGCAAAGAGCAAAGAAAATTTAGCTCTTGGAGAAATGAGAGAATGGAATTTTGATTTTAAAGGAACTAAAATTGAAGGAAGATACTACTTGCCTCATGATTTTGATTCTAAAAAGAAATATCCAATGATTGTTTATTATTATGGTGGTACTTCACCAACTGACAGAAGTTTTGAAATGCGTTATTCTGCATATCTTTATACTGCTCAAGGCTATATTGTATATGTTTTGAATCCAAGTGGAACAACAGGATATGGTCAAGAATTTGCTGCTCGACATGTTAATGCTTGGGGAGAAAGAACTGCTGATGAAATAATTTTTGGTGTTAAAAAATTATGTAAGGAAAATTCTTTTATTGATGTTTCTAAGATTGGTTGTATGGGTGCAAGTTATGGCGGTTTTATGACACAACTTCTTCAAACAAAAACTGATATTTTTGCCTGTGCAATTTCTCATGCAGGTATATCTGATATTACTTCATATTGGGGAGAAGGATATTGGGGCTACTCCTATTCTTCTGGAGCTACTGCTAATTCATATCCTTGGAATAGAAAAGATATTTATGTTGAAAGAAGTCCTTTGTTTAATGCAAACAAAATTAAAACCCCTATTCTACTTCTTCATGGAGATTCAGATACTAATGTTCCTATTGGTGAGAGTATTCAAATGTTCAATGCTTTGAAAATATTAGGAAAAGATGTTGAATTTATTTCTGTAAAAGGAGAAAACCATGGTATTGTTGATTTTGATAAAAGATTGAAATGGAATAACACTATTTATGCATATTTTGCTAAATACCTAAAAGGAGATTCTTCTTGGTGGGAATCAATTTATCCTGATACTAAACTATAAAATTAATTAAAAATTTATTTGACTTTAGATTTTCTATTTGGTAGTAATTTTATGTTTATGATAATTCTTATATATAAATGTGCTATTTTCTAAATCATAAGTTTCCCATTGATTATCTTGATTAAGCATCATTACTATATTTTTTGAATTATATTCTATTTTCTTATACTTAGGTTTTACAATTTTGTAAGACCTATTTCTTATTCCATAATTACCTTCTTTATCTTTAATAATTAAGAATTTCTTTTCGTCTTCAAATGGAATGTTATTAGCGACAACTCCATATTGAGGATAAGCAAAAATATTATATCCTAAAGATAATGATGGAATAATTATTATTGATACCACAACTATTATAAATGATTTAATATGAGATTTAGTAAAGAAGTAAAATACAAAGTACATAATAAAAGCAGAAAGAATAAAAATATTAATACCCCAGTAGGGAATTTTTTGTGAATATATTAATGCTGTTAGTAAAATTGCTGCAATAAAAAAGACAATCAATTTACATTTTTTGTTTATTTTTATATTCAAATGAACTCTTTTGCAAAATTCGTATATAGAATACAAAGAAATAGGAACTGCCAAAAAGGCCCAATTAATATTAGTTGATATAATTCCAACCCACAAAGAAATTGCCATAAAAAAACAAATGACGATTACATCCATTATTCTTAGTTTTTTTGATAAAGTAGATGCATAGAAGCCAGAAAAAACATCAAAAGCTTTTGCCTTATTATTTAGTTTAACTTTAAATAAAATATAGAATGCATAAATTGTTATTGGAGTATAAAATAGATAAAGATATAATATATATGTTATTATTTTACTAATTCCATTCGGTATTACAAAAATAAATTTATTGAAAAAACGAATAAGAGAATCGAAAATTAATATAAATGGAGAAGAAGTATCAATGTATTTAGTTTCTGCGTAAATAACTATTAATAAAAATATTATCGCGATTGGAATTCCTAATCTTTGTTTTGAAAAAACTAAAAGTGATAAGTTAAATCTAAAAACAAATAAAATAAATATTAATAGTAAAAACATTAACCCATCATAAGGTAAATTTTTGTCAAAATTTCCAATCAAATATTCTTTGAATGAAAAAATTGCAAGAAGAAGCAAGAAAAAAATATCAAATAAAAGAAATAAATATTTTTTCTTATTCTGTTTAAACCAAATAGTTGAAAAAGTAAATGATTCTTTTTCAGATAATTTTTTAGCCATAATTAATTATTTGCAGCAAAATTAAATAAAATTACTATGTGAATATCTGTTTTGATAATTTATCTTATTAATATTTCTGGTCGTCTTTCCTTTGTGCGCTTTATTGATTGTTCAATATTCCAATTGTCAATTAGTTTCTGATTTCCTGAAAGTAAAACATCGGGAACCTTCCATCCATTAAATTCTGCAGGACGTGAATAAACTGGAGGTGAAACTAAATCATTTTGAAAAGAATCTGTTAAAGCAGAAGTTTCATCATTTAAAACTCCAGGAATTACTCTAATAATTGCATCAGAAATTACCGCAGCAGCCAACTCACCTCCACTTAATACATAATTACCAATTGATATTTCTCTTGTTATTAAATGTTCTCTTACTCTTTCATCAATTCCTTTATAGTGTCCACAAAGAATACATATATTGTTTTTGAGCGAAAGTTCATTTGAGACTTGTTGATTTAATATTTCACCATCAGGCGCAGTGTAAATTATTTCATCATATTCTCTCTTTTCTTTTAAATCTTTCAAACAATTATATATAGGTTCAATCTGCATAACCATTCCTGCAGCTCCTCCATAAGCGTAATCATCAACACTCTTGTATCTATTTAAAGCATAATCCCTCAAATTATGAAATTCTACACTAACAATTCCTTTGTTTTGTGAACGTTGCATAATTGAATGCGAAAAAATATTTGAAAGTAGTTCTGGAAAAAGTGTAATTATATCTATATGCATATTATTCTTATTTGTTATTCTGATTACGATTTATTGATATATTAGTTGCATAATCCTTCATATTTTAAATCTTTTTTACTTTAAAAACTAATCTATCAAATCTTTTTTTAACACATATTCTTTCATTATTCTTCCAAGAACATAAAACCAAGATGAGCAACTATCTCTTTTATAGAGAACATTTAATGAAATAATTTATAAAAATACATTCCACTTTTCAAAATAATTTTGTATATTTGCATATATAAACCATTCATTAGGTTTATTTAGGACTATTTATCCTAAATCCAATTTCCGGAAAACAAACTCCAATCCCTAAAATATATGAAAAAAAAAGATGCACATCTTTTATAGTGAAAGATGTGCATCTTTTGGTATGAAAGATGTGCATCTTTGGGGTAAAAAGTCTTCGTTTAATAAGTTTTTTATAAGGAGTTTGTAGATTTATTCGCCGTTTAGACAGAATTATTCACTATTTAATTTCAAAAAAATAAGGATTATTTCCAAAGAAAAGTCTGACTTTTTGAGTTGATAAATCAGTCTTTTAGTGTATAATATCTTCTTCTAAATGCAAAAACAGGAAGTCTAAATAAAAAACAAACTCTATTTATTGAAATGAGGGTTAATTTTTTTAAGTCAAGACAATTTAATCAAAACTATTACTGTTTAATTTGTAATTTTATTCTTAGTGCATATTGGCTTATTAAAAATTATTGTATATTTGCTTTCTGAATAATATCCTTGTGGGATTGTCGTTAATGAATAAAATTAATAGATATGAATTTTTTAGTTCAATATAAAAGCATATTAATAGCACTTGTTTGCCTACCAATTATTGGTTTTTCTCAAAAAAATTTAGAAAAGTCTTCGCCTGATTTTCAGTATGAAGATTATTCTAATTTTCTCCAATTTATGACAAAACCTAATGCACTAACTAACCAAACTCTATACTTGCCTAAAATTTCTGATACAATTGGTAAGTACTTTTTTGTAGGTGAGATTGCAACTCCAGAAAAAGAAGATTATAATAATATAGATTATTACCAGCTTAAAAGAATGTCTGCAAAAAGACTGAAAGAAATGGAAAATAATTGGTTTGTTGTTGTAGGATATATTGCTGATAAGATTGCTTATGATAAGGTTTACTATGCTGATTATGAAAAACAAGACTTTAAAACTTTAAGATACGATTTTATTAAATTGGTTGTTGGAAACACTGAAGATACAGTATTTTATAAATATGATGATTTTTGGAATCGTTACAACTTTCCTTTTGTTCCGATGTCTTATTATAATGCAAATAAAAATGAATATCCCAAGAATAAATATTCAAATGAAGATTTAAGTTTAGCAACTTATGATAGGAATACTAATTATGCATTTATTCCTAAAAATCTTGTAGGAGAAAGACTATATTTACCTGTTTTAACTCAAGAAAACTATGAAAGACTATACAATGGAACAAGATTATATAATTATGATGATGATAGTAGAAAATATTCTTTTGCTCCAATGCCACAAGGTAAAGCAAAACAAATGCAAGGAAAAACTTATTTAGTTGCAGACTGGGTGCATGATGCAGAAGGATTGACTGATGTTTATTTAAAATTGGTTGTTCCTGGTTCAAGAGATACAGCTTATTATAAATATCCAATTGTAAGTCAAAGAAGTGTATTCCCTTTTGTTGTTGAATCATTTTTGAAAAATGCTAAAGAAGATTATTTGTATAGAGAATTTGTATACAGAGGAGAAAAGTACAAAACAACTGTAATTGATACAAAGCGTAAAACACCTGTTACAATTAATCGTGGTGATGTTTTCCAATGTATTGATTTCTTGGTTAAAGATGGTAAATTCCAAATGCTTTTAAGAAATAAAAAAGGAAGAAAATTCTATCTTGCTGCTGATTACAATTTGGGAGATAAACTAAGTTTCTCAAATTCATTGATTGAAGGAAATAAAGTTTTGAAGTATAAAGATACTTACACTACACATTTTAATGCAATCCTTCAAAAGGAATTAATTCCTACAATGACAATTAATATGGCACAAATGTCTTGGGGAAAACCTGAAAGAGAAGTAATGAATAATTTTGATGGAAGTAATCGTCATTGGTTCTATTTTGGAAATATATATATTATCTATAAGAACAATAAGCTTTATCGAGTAGCAATGATTCCTAAAGATTTACGTCTATGAACGAAGAATTTGACGAATTAGATGAGGATTTAAACGAACTGATTGAAAAGTTTGAGAATTGCTTATTTAATGACCAAAGTTGTTTTTTTGATTCTGAAGACTTATTAGAAATTATTGATCATTATTTTGCTTCTGATGCAACTCAAATGGCAAAATCAGCAGTTGAGTTTGCTTTAAGCCTTTATCCTAATGAAATTAAATTTCTAATTAGGCAAGCTCAATGTATTTCTTTAGAAGAATCTCCACAAAAAGCAATAAAAATTTTAGAAGAGCAAAGAGAAAAAACTCCTAATGATGATAGTCTAATTTTTGCTTTAGCAACATTATATTCTCAAGCAGGTTTAAGTTCTAAAGCTATAAATCTTTATCAATATCTTCTTAAATTAGATGATAAAGATATTGAAACATACATATTATTAGGAGAAGAATATGTCTCTACTGAAAACTATTCTTCAGCAGTAAAAGTTTTTAAGAAAGCACTTTTAATTAGTCCTACAGATGAATCTTTACTGCAAAATTTTGCTTATGCTGCTCAATTTCTTGATGATACTGAATCTTCAGTTTTGTTTTTAAAGAAGCTATGTGAAAAAAAACCTTTTTCAGAACAAAATTGGATAGCTTATTCAAATTTACTTTTCAATACAGAAAACTATTTTGATGCAATTACTGCATTGGATTTGGCAATTGCAATAAATGACAAAAATGCTGAAGCTTATCTAAGTAAAGCTGAAGCTTATATTTCTCTGGAGAATTATTCTGAAGCAATTAATTGTTTTCATGAAGCTCTTGAAATAAAACCAGATGAACATATTATTCTTTTCTTTTTAGGTGATGCTTATGAAAAGCAAAACAATTTCGAAAAGGCTATTTATTATTTTAAAGAAGCTACTAAGAAACTTGAATTTTTCGCAGATGCATGGTTGGGATTAGCTATGAGTTATTTTGAAAAAAATGATTTTACTAATGCTGAACCAAACATTAAAAGAGCAATTGAACTTGAACCTCAAAACATTCATTATAAACTCACTTATGCAGAAATGTTATATAAAGAGAACTATATAAGTTTAAGTGAAGATATATATCAATCTCTTTATGAAGAAGGTGAAGAATTGGCAATAGTTACAATAAACTGGGCAATGGCAATGGTGTCAAATAATAGACTGATGGAAGCTATTAATCTATTAAGAGAAACCATAGATAACAATAAATTTGAAGAACCTGGCATTTATTTTACACTAATTGAATTGTCTTCAAGAGAATCATATTTAAAAGATCATTTAGAAGATTATCTGTTTAGACTTTTGCTCAATTATGATGTGTCTTTAAAAATGTTAGAAGAATATTGTCCTTCTCTATTAAAAAATCCTAATTACGAAACCCTAATTAAAACATATATTAATGAAAAAGATTAAGTTTATTCTATTATTTATTTTTGTTTTTGGATTTATTTCAAACTCATTTGCTAATTTAAATTCAGAAACTACTACCACAATACCTGTTCAAAATCAAAAGAAACAAACAAAAGTTGAGCAAATTACTTCTTGGTATATGGATAATATGAATTATGGAACAATAACTCTTTTGATGACAATAGAAAGTTCATTTATACCTTTCCCTTCTGAAGTTGTTGTCCCTCCTGCTGCCTATAAAGCAAGTAAGGAAGGAAGTGATTTAAATATATTTTTAGTTATTGTTTTTGCAACTATTGGTGCAATAATTGGAGCATTAATTAATTATTTTCTTGCTTTATGGTTGGGAAGACCAATTGTTCATAAGTTTGCTGATTCAAAATTTGGAAAATTATGTCTTTTAAGCAGTGAAAAGGTAACTAAAGCAGAAAACTATTTTGTTAAACATGGTAGAAGCTCAACCTTTATTGGAAGATTGGTTCCTGGCATTCGTCAATTAATTTCAATACCAGCTGGTTTAGCAAAAATGCCATTACTACCTTTTGTTTTATTTACAACTCTTGGTGCAGGTGTATGGAATATTATTTTAGCATTATTAGGTTATTTAGCACATGGTCAAGCCGATTTAATTAATGAATATAGTTCAGAACTTTCTTATATATTGCTTGGACTTGGAGTTTTATTTGTAGCATATTTGGTTTACAGTAATTTTATTAAAAAGAAAAAAGCAAGTAGTCAAAAATAGAATAATGAAGATTAAACTCTTTGGTTTAATTGGTTATCCATTAGAACATTCTTTTTCTGAGTCTTATTTTAAAGAGAAATTTCTCAGAGAAGGAATTGAAAATTGTATTTACAAAAATTTCGAGGTCTCTTTGTTAGAAGATTTTATTAGTAGAGTAAAATCAAGTAATCCTAAAAGTAATTATAATGAACTTGAGGGTTTTAATATTACAATGCCTTATAAAGAAGAAATAATCCCTTATTTAGATTTTTTAGATAATGAAGCTAAAGAAATTGGTGCTGTTAATGTTGTAAGAATAGAAAAAAAAGAAAATCAAAAAAATTTAAAAGGATATAATACAGATACTTTTGGTTTTGAGAAATCTTTATTGGAAAATCTTGAAAATACGAATATTATGGCTCTTATCTTAGGTAGTGGAGGAGCTTCAAAAGCAGTTTCTTTTACACTTAAAAAACTAAATATCCCATTCAAAATTCTAACTCGAAAATCTATTCTTTCAGACAATGAAATTAATTATTCTTCACTCACTCCTACTTTAATTGAAACACACAAGTTAATAATTAATACAACTCCATTAGGAATGTTACCTTATTTAATGCAAATGCCAGATATTGACATTGAATATATTACTAACAAACATATTGTTTTTGATTTGATATATAATCCTGAAGAAACTCTTTTACTTAAGATGGCAAAAACAAAAGGGGCAAAAACAATTAATGGATTTGATATGCTTTGCTATCAAGCAGAAGAATCGTGGAGGATTTGGAATGCCAGATAAGATATTTATAATTGTAAGTTTGATATTAATAATCTTAGTTATTAGAATTAAGAATATAGGAATAGCATTTCGTTCAATCAATACTCTAATTCACGAACTTTCACATGCTTTTATGGCTCTTTTAACTGGTGGGCAAGTAAGCGAAATAAAACTTAATGATAATGCTTCAGGTTCATGCACTACAAAATCCAAAGGTAAATTTAAAGTGTTTTTAGTCTCCAGTGCTGGATATATTTTTTCTGCACTATTCTCCTACTTGCTTTTTTATTCATTAGGTAAGTCTTGGAACCATTATTTCTTTTATTTTTTCTTATTTATCTCCATTATTGCACTAATATTTTGGATAAGAAACCTCTATGGAATACTTTGGACTTTGATTTTTGCTTCATTAAATCTTGCATTAATTCTTATCCCTAATACAATTATTAATTTTTCCAACCATATTCTAATGGTATTTGGATTTATAATTGCTATAGATAATTTTTTTGCAACCTTATTGCTTTGTTATATTTCAATAACTCAACCCAAAAAAGCTGGTGATGCTACCAATATTGCCAAAACAACAAAAATTCCAGCAATATTTTGGGCTTTGATTTTTCTATCAATATCTATTCTAATTGGCTATAAATCATATCTTATATTCTTGCCACTTTTTTAAATTATAAAGATAGATTCAAAACTATTAGAAAGAATATAAAGTTTTCACCAATAATATTCTTTGATTTTTATAATGCATTTATTCATAAAAAATCATATTTAATGCCTGCCTACAAAATATGTTTAATCTTTATTCGTTTGGTTTGTAAAAATATAACTATCTTTGCAACTTATGAATAATAGAAATTTATCCTTAATAGCTATTTTAATTTGCTTAATACTAACATCTTGTGCTGGAAGTAAACATAAAAAACTTCTTAAAAGCAATGATCATGAAGCAAAATATGAAGCAGCGGTTAAAGCTTTTAACCAAAAAGATTATTTTCACTCTACACAATTGTTTGAAAATCTTTTATTGTATTATCGTGGAAGAGATAAAGCCGAAAGTGTTAATCTGTATTACGCAAAAAGTCTTTTAGGTTCTGGTGATTATTATGGAGCTGGCTATCAATTTGAAAATTTTGTTCGTTGGTTCCCATTCTCAAAAGATGCTCAAGAAGCTCTTTTCCAAGCAGCTTATTGCAAGTATCTTGAATCACCTACTTATTCATTAGATCAAACTCTAACAAAAGAATCTCTTCAACAATTCCAATCATTTGTTGATAAATATCCTTCTTCTCCAAAGGTTAAGGAAGCAAATAAATATATGGATATTTTAAGAGATAAACTTATTAGAAAAGATTATGAGAACGCATACAATTACTATAAAACTGGCAATTATCAATCAGCTCAAGCTTCATTAAAAACTTTTCTTAGCACATACCCAGATGCAAAATATAGAGAAGATGCAATGTATTATATAATTCTTGCAGGATATAAATTTGCTGATAACAGTATTGCTGATAAAAAAGGTGAAAGATTTCAATCTGTAATTAATGAGTTTCAAAAGTTTGAAGCTCTTTACCCTGAATCTACAAAGCTTTCAGAACTAAAGAAGATTAATGAAATCTGTTTGGAAAAAGTAAAATAATAAAAATAAATATAGAAAATGGATTATAAAAGAACAACAGCGGATAAAACCACTAAGACACGCAATCTTAATGAGTTTAATGAAGTAACAGAAAATGTTTACGAAACTGTTAGTATGATTTCAAAAAGAGCTAATCAAATATCACAAGATTTGAAACAGGAACTATATCGTAAGATTGAAGAGTTTACTTCCCAATCAGATAATCTTGAAGAGGTTTTTGAAAACAGAGAGCAAATAGAAATTACTCGTTTTTACGAACAACTTCCAAAACCTACACTTATTGCTATTAATGAATATCTTAATGACCAAATAGTTTATCGTAATGATGAAAATGGTAAAGGGGTTGTTAACGAAATGGTTCTTGAAGTTCAACAAGCTATTGAAAACAAAGAAAACAAAGAAAGAGCTAAAAGAGCAAAGAGATAATATAATTATTGAATTATAATGCTTAAAGGGAAAAAAATTCTAATTGGCATAAGCGGAGGAATTGCTGCTTACAAAACACCTTTATTAATTAGAGAATTAATAAAAAGGGATTGTCAAGTAAAAGTGGTTGTTACTCAAAATGCCTTAGAATTTGTTACCCTTACCACTCTTCAAACCTTATCACAAAATGAGGTTTATTATAATATGTTCTCCAATAATGAATATTCAACAGAACATATATCTTTAACTGATTGGGCAGATTGTTTTGTTGTTGCTCCTGCAACAGCTAATATAATTGGAAAATTTGCAAATGCAATAGCGGATTGTCCTCTTTCAACTTCTTTTTTAGCTTTTGATAAGGATGTTTTTATTGCACCTTCAATGAATACTAAAATGTATTCTAATCCTTTAGTAAAAAGAAATATTCATACTCTTAAAGAAAATGGAATTAATATTATTTCTTCAACACAAGGTTTTTTGGCATGTGGTTATGAAGGAGAAGGAAGAATGCAAGAACCAATAGAAATAGTAAAATTTCTTAAAGAGTTTTATTCAAAAAAACTTGAATTAAAAGACAAGACAATTTTAGTTACTGCAGGAGGCACTCAAGAGCAAATAGATGCAGTAAGATATATTGGTAATAATTCATCAGGAAAGATGGGTTATTGTATAGCTGAAGAATTGGCTTCAAGAGGTGCAAATGTAATTTTAGTTTCTGCAAAAACTCATTTAGAAGTTCAAAACAATAATATTAATCGTATTAATGTTGTTTCTTCTGAAGAGATGTTTGTCCAAACTACCAAACACTTCCCAAAATGTGATGTTGCTATTCTTTCAGCTGCAGTTGCAGACTACAAACCTATTAATCAAGAAAAGAATAAAATTAAGAAGGCTCAAACTAATTTAAATTTAACTCTTACTCCTACTAAAGATATTCTTGCAACATTGGGAAAAGAAAAAAAGAAGAATCAAATTCTTGTAGGCTTTGCTTTAGAAACTGATGATGAATTGGAAAATGCTAAGAAGAAACTAATCAATAAAAATCTTGACTTTATTGTTTTAAATTCTCTAAATGATAAAGGTGCTGGATTTGGAACTCCAACAAATAAGATTACTATTATTGATAAGAATCAAAAAATAGAACATTTCAAACTTAAAACAAAAGAAGAAGTTGCTATAGATATTGTTAATAAGCTTGTTTCATTATGAAGAATATTTTTTTAATATTTACTTTCCTTATTTTTTCAACTGTTTTATTCTCTCAAGAGTTTAAAATTCAAGTTAGTGTTTCCTCCACTGTGCAAGGAACTGACAGAAAAATATATGAAAGTATGCAAACCGCTCTTAACGATTTTATCAATAATAGAAAATGGACAAATTTTAACTATAAGACTGAAGAAAAGATTGAAGGTTCAATTTCAATATTAGTTAAAGACCGTCCTTCTCAAGAAGATTTTAAGGCAGATTATATTTCCATTCAACTTCGACGTCCTGTTTATAATTCTTCCTACACAACGACAATGCTCAATTCTCAAGAAACTGATTATTTTTTCAAATATGTTGAAGGAGCTCCTTTAGAATTTGAAGAAAACACTTATTATGATAATCTTACTTCAACCATAGCTTTCTACCTATATTATTTTCTTGCAATCGATGCTGATTCTTTTTCTTCTAATGGAGGTGCACCCTATTTTAGAATTTGTCAAAACATAGTTACTGCTGCACAAAAGTCAGCTCAAAAAGGTTGGAAGTCATTCGAAAACCAAAAAAACAAATATTGGATAAGTGAAAATTATAATAATCCAACTTATCGCTCAATGCATGACGTATGGTATAATTATCATCTTTTAGGTTTAGACAGAATGGCATCAGACAATCAAGCTGAGGCGAGAAATAGCATATTGACAGCTTTGGAAGCATTACAGAAAACTAACAGAGAAAAAACTCAACTAATATGTGTTCAACAATTTATTGATGCAAAAGCTGATGAGATTGTACAAATATTTAAAGAAGCACCAAGTATGGAAAAAGATAGAGTAATTACCATAATGTGCGAAATCAATCCTGCCAATACTAACAAATATGAACAAATAAGAGCAGCTCAAAATAACCAATTAAATAATCAATTTAACACCCGTTCAGAGGGTGATTACAATAATACAACTAATAATCCCTACAATCGTAGTGATATTAAATTTTAGTAGAAATTTAATTATTAATACAAATCAAAACTCTTAATTATTTATGCAAAATATTCCATTTGAAAAAAATCTCATTGACGGGATTTTAGAAAAAAACAAAATTAAAAGCGTTGGCTCTGCATCTATACGTGAAGTAAAAAAGATTATTGATGATGTTGAAGGAGCAACTGGTGAAAAGTTTATTCGTATGGAAATGGGAATTCCCGGATTACCAGCAACAAAGATAGGATTAGATGCTCAAATAGAAGCTCTTCAAAATGGAGTTGCTTCAATTTATCCAGACATATACGGAACAAAAGAACTAAAACAACAAACAGCACTATTTGTAAAGAACTTCATAAATATTAATGTTCCTGAAGATTGTTGTGTACCAACAGTTGGTTCAATGCAAGGAGGCTTTGCTTCTTTTTTGACAATTTCAAGAATGAATCCAAATAAGAATAAAGTTCTTTTCATTGATCCAGGATTTCCAGTACAAAAATCTCAATGTAGAATTTTAGGATTAGAAACAGAACATTTTGATGTTTATGATTTCAGAGGTGATAAACTTAGAGCTAAATTAGAATCATATCTTTCAAAGGGAGACTTTTCTTGTTTGCTTTACTCCTCTCCTAACAATCCTGCTTGGTTCTGTTTCAATCATGAAGAACTACAAATAATTGCAGAAGTTGCCAATAAATATGATGTAGTAGTTATTGAAGACCTTGCTTATTTTGGAATGGATTTTAGAGAAGATTATTCTCAACCAGGTGTTGCACCTTTCCAACCTTCAGCAGCTAATTGGGCAAAGAAATACATTTTAATGATTTCTGGAAGTAAGGCATTTTCTTATGCAGGAGAAAGAATTGCAGTAATGGTTATCTCTCCAGAACTTTTTGCTTTTGAAAGTGATACTCTTCAAAAATATTTCAATCAACGCAGTTTTGGTAAAGCCTTAGTTTTTGGCTCTCTTTATGCTTTAACTTCAGGAACAGCACACTCTCCTCAATATGCATTAACTGCAATATTTAAAGCATGTAATGAAGGAAAGTTCAATTTCAGAGAAGACCTTTTGGATTATGAAAGAAAAGCTAAGATAATGAAAAAAGCTTTCACTGACAATGGATTTAAAATTGTTTACGACAAAGACCTTGATGTTGATGTTGCTGATGGATTCTATTTCACTTTCTCTTATCCAAATATGACTGGAGTTGAAATGTTAGATGCATTAGTTTATTATGGAATTAGTGCAATATCTTTAGATATTACTGGAAGTTCTCGCAACGAAGGTGCAAGAGCTTGTGTTTCTTTAGTTCCAAATGAAATGTTACCAGAATTAGCAGTTAGACTGAAAGCTTTCAACGAAGCTCATCCAATTAAATAATTTAGATATAATATTTATTGATTACTATATAAGGGATTTACTTCATAAGTAAATCCCTTCTTCTTTATTTTACAACCAATTTCTTAGTTATTTTTCCTTTGTTGGTAATTAAGTTTACAACATAATTACCCTTAGCAAGAGAGCTTATATCTATCGTAGCTTCTTTTCTGTTTAGTGTTATTGCCTTTGCTTTCTTTCCTAAAGCATCGTAAAACTCTATTTCTTTTATTATTTCTTGACTTTCTATATTTAAAGTATTTCCTGCTGGATTAGGATAAAGCTTTATTGTGTTATCATTACTTATTTCTTCTCCTAAAATTAAGCCATCACCAATTTTTAGAATTGGAAGAAACTCAATAAATGTTTTTTGATATAAATCATAAACAGGGTCATCAGAAAAACGTACCCATTTACCATCTTTCTTTAACCAAGGACTATCTTCAAAACGAGTTCCAATTAGTGTATCTGTTACTGTTGCCCATGGGTCAGGATTATAATAATTTATCCCAACATACATTGTATCATAAGGCAAATTTACTGAATGATAAAGATTTTCTAAACATCCTGTTGAATCATATACACTCCATGTGCAAGGATAATTTATATGAAATCCATATTGATTAAAAGCGGGTATATCACCTGCTAAATAGAAATCTTTTGCTTGTACTTCATTAGAAAAGTAATGCAGTTTATATCCATTAGATTCAGGACTATACCATGAATCTATTGCTGAAGAATCCAAATCATTAAAGCCCATATCCATTATTCGTAGGAATACAGTACCATATAAAGAAGGAGCTAAACAATCATTATAATTATATAGTTTTAAAGCTACTCCTATCACTGTAACAGTTGAATCAAAATGATACGGTTGTGCTACACCTCTAACATCATATCGATTTCTTCCTGTAATTGGCTCAGATCCAAAACATGGAATATTAGTACCTGGATAGTATGAAGTAGTACAACTATCACAAAAGATTGCGTGATTTTCGTGATAAACAAGATCCATACTTCCCCAATAACAGTTGCTTAAATCATAAGGATGATAAACAATTGTATCATATTGAGTTTGTGCATTAGCTCCTATAAATGCAAAAAACAATGTTATTGTTAAGATTAACTTTTTCATAATTGTATCTTCTTTATTTTACAACCAATTTCTTAGTTATTTTTCCTTTATCGGTAATTAAGTTTATAATATAATTACCCTTTGCGAGAGAACTTATATCTATCGTAGCTTCTTTTTTATTTAGTGTTATTGCCTTTGCTTTCTTTCCTAAAGCATCGTAGAACTCTATTTCTTTTATTATATCTTGACTTTCTATATTTAAAGTATTTCCTGCTGGATTAGGATAAAGCTTTATTGTGTTATCATTACTTATTTCTTCAACCAAACTTAAACTATCTGATCTTGGAACTTTAAGTATTGGAAGAAACTCTATAAATGTCTTTTGATATAAATTATAAACTGGGTCATCAGCAAAACGAACCCATACACTATCTTTCAATAACCAAGGACTCTCTGCAAACTTTGATGCATATAAAGTGTCAGTTACTGTTGCAAATGGATCTGGAGCATGGTAATCTATTCCAACATACATTGTATCATAAGGCATTCCACTGGAACGAAGATAATTCTCCAAACATCCTATTGTATCATATAAACTCCAAGTGCAAGGATATAATACAGTAAATCCATGTTGACTATATGCAGGAATATCACCTGCTAATACAAAATCCTTTACTTGTATTTCATCAAAAAACATATGCCATTTATATCCATTTGAGTCTGGAGTATACCAAGGGAAGATTGGTGTTTCCCCTAATTCTTTAAATTCCATATCCATTATTCGGAAAAATACAGTTCCATTTAAATACGGTTGTAAGCTACCATTAGCAACTTTTACAGCTATTCCTATAACTGTAACTGTTGAATCAAAATGATAGGGTTGTGCAACACCTCTAACTTCATATTCATTTCTTGCTGTTATATATCCATCTGGCCAACATGGTACATTTGTATCAGGAAGATTGCCAGAAGTGCAACCATAACATATCTGTGAACGTAATCCATGATAAACTAAATTCATACTTCCAAAATAATTTTGACTTAAATCATAAGGATGATAAACTATTGTATCATATTGTGTCTGTGCATTAACTTTCAATAATGCAAACACTAAGGCTATTGTTAAGATTAGCTTTTTCATAATTATAATTAGTTAATAAGGTTAATCTTGTTTTTGGGCTTGAATGCAAAAGGTAAATTAGAAAGGAAGGGATTGAATTTACAAAGAAAGGATA
>DIOL01000025.1:22488-80219 GCA_002423895.1 Bacteroidales bacterium UBA5515
ATTGAATTTACAAAGAAAGGATAATGCTATAAGAATAACATAAAGAAGGAATAGGAAATTATAAACAAAAACTATCATAAAAATATGATTTATAATTTGCGACAAATATACAATATTCTTCTTTTATAGACAAAATAATATTATGATAATTGTTAATATTAATTTTCCTTGTGAGATTTTTCTTTAAAGGCGTCTAATGTTTAAAAAGGATTCCGTTTTACGGGATAACATATCCCTCACAAAAAAAGTATCGAATTATAAATCCCAATAATAATATAGAATAGTAGTAACAAATCTTGCACAATAAATTTAGTTAAAAGTAAAGGTTGTTAACGCAGCTGAAATTAAGTAGAGATTTCAATAATACATTAATTGAAAAAAAGGATGTATTTTATTAATACGTCCTATTTTTTGTTTATATAAATTACAGAAAATAAGGTTTATAAGTAGACAAATAAAGCTTTAATCTAAAAGAATTAAGTATAAAACTAATTAAACTTCTTTTAGAACTAAAAACAATGCCATTGTTTTCTCAAAACAACCGCATTGTTTTGGCAGAACAATGCCATTGTTTTATAAAAATAACCGCATTGTTTTGAGTAAACAATGCGGTTGTTTTGAGATTTAAATAAGGATTAAATTTTTCTAATCAAGCTTTTCTTATTTCTAATTAAGCATTAATCAGTTATAAATACTATTTAGATGCTCTTTTGCGGTCTGTTTCGTTAAGTAAAATCTTTCTTATACGAAGATTTTTTGGAGTAACTTCCAAATATTCATCATCAGCAATATACTCCATTGATTCTTCCAAAGAGAAATGAACAGCTGGTGCAATTGATACTTTATCATCACTTCCAGAGGCTCTCATATTAGAAAGTTTTTTGGTAACTGCAACATTAACTACAATATCATCAGGACGATTGTTTTCTCCAATAACCATTCCAGTATAAACTTCTTCTCCTGGATCAACAAAAAATCTTCCTCTGTCTTGCAGTTTATTTATTGAATATTCAATTGCTGTTCCTGTTTCTTTAGCAATAAGTGAGCCCATTCTTCTTCCCCCAATCTCTCCTTTCCAAGGTTCAAACCCAACAAGGCGATGAGCAATAATTGCTTCTCCTTCTGAAACTGTAAGAATATTGTTTCTTAAACCAATAATACCTCTTGAAGGAATTGAAAAGTCTAATTGAGAACGGTCTCCTTTTGGTTCAATTGAAATAATTTCACCCTTTCGAAGAGTTACTAATTCAATAACCTTTCCAGCAAATGCTTCAGGAACAACAATTGTTAACTGTTCCATTGGTTCGCATTTTTTCCCGTCAATTTCTTTTATAATTACTTTTGGTTGTCCAAGTTGAAGTTCATAACCTTCTCTACGCATTGTTTCAATCAAAATTGAAAGGTGTAATATCCCTCTTCCGTAAACAATGTATGAGTCTGGAGATTCTGTTTCCTTAACTTTTAGTGCTAAGTTCTTTTCCAATTCAGCATAAAGTCTGTCTCTCAAATGTCGAGAAGTAACAAACTTTCCTTCTTTTCCAAAGAATGGAGAATTGTTGATTGTGAAAAGCATACTCATTGTAGGCTCGTCAATCTTAATTGGAGTTAGTGGTTCAGGGTTTTCAATATCGCAGATGGAGTCTCCAATATCGAAATTGTCCATTCCCAAAACGGCACAAATCTCTCCTGCTTCAATAATGTTCTTTGTTTTTTCTTTAGCCAATCCTTCAAAAGTGTAGAGTTCTTTCACTCTTGAACGAATATTATCTCCATTAGCCTTACATAGCATCACATCCATACCAGCTTGCAAAGTACCACGAGATAATCTTCCCACAGCAATTCTTCCTACGTAAGAAGAATAGTCTAATGAGGAAATCATTAATTGAGTTGTACCTTCTTCATATTCTGGCTCAGGAATAACTTCAATTATTTTATCTAAAAGATAGGAAATATCCTCTGTTTGGTTTCTAAAGTCCTCACTCATCCATCCTTCTTTTGAAGAACCAAAGACAGTTGGGAAATCCAATTGGTCTTGAGTTGCTCCCAAATTAAACATTAGGTCAAAAACTTTTTCTTGAGTATGTTCAGGATTACAGTTCGGTTTATCAACTTTATTAATGACAACAATTGGTTTAAGGTTCAAGTCAATAGCTTTTTGCAAAACAAAACGAGTTTGAGGCATTGGTCCTTCAAAGGCATCAACTAAAAGCAAAACGCCATCAGCCATATTCAAAACTCTCTCCACTTCTCCTCCAAAATCACTATGTCCGGGAGTATCAATAATGTTTATCTTAAAATCTTTGTAGTGTATTGAAACGTTTTTTGATAAAATAGTAATGCCTCTTTCTCTTTCAAGGTCATTATTGTCAAGTATTAATTCTTTTGTTTCTTGATTGTCGCGAAATAGTTTTGCTTGATAAAGCATTCTATCCACTAAAGTTGTTTTGCCATGGTCAACGTGTGCAATAATGGCAATGTTTCTGATTTTTTTCATCTATTATTTTTAAGTGTTATGCAAAAATTAATTCCTTTGCTTTAAGGATTGCTTCTTGAATCGCTTCAGTATCTTTTCCTCCTGCAGTTGCAAAGAAAGGTTGTCCACCTCCGGAGCCTTGAATAAGTTTGGATGCTTCTCTAACAATTGAGCCAGCATTTTTTCCTTTTTTAACAAGGTCTTGAGATAACATTATTATAAGTGTTGGTTTGCTGTCAAATACGCTTCCTGCAATAAATACAAAATTATTATCATTAAAATGATTTTTGAATCTATAAGCAATATCTTTTATTATGTTTGGAGAAACTGGAAGATTCAATTCAATATAATTTACTCCATCAAAAACCTCTGTCCTATTCTTTAATTGGTTAAAAAGAGAATCTGTTTTTTCCTTTTGGAAATTCTCAATAGATTCTTTTAGACTCTCGTTTTCACTAACTAATTTTTGAATTGCCTGTTGAATATTTGCTTGTTTAAGAACGGAACGAACATTATCAACCATTGAAGAATAATCGTAAATAAGTTCTTCTACCTTAGCTCCAGTGATTGCTTCAATTCTTCTAACAGATGCAGCAATTGCTGATTCGGAAACTATCTTAAACATACCTATGTTTCCAGTAGCACTTACGTGAGTTCCTCCACATAATTCAATTGAATCACCAAATTGCATCACTCTAACTTTATCTCCATATTTTTCACCAAACAAAGCAACTGCTCCTAATTTACGAGCATCGTCAATTGGCATTTCTCTTCTATCGTTAGCAATTATATTTTGGCGAATTATAGAATTTACTTTCATTTCTACTTTTTGAATTTCTTCATCTGTTAGCTTTGCAAAATGAGAAAAGTCAAAACGTAATCTTTCATCATCAACCATTGAACCTTTTTGTTCAATATGTGAGCCCAAAACTTCTTTTAAAGCATAATGAAGAAGATGTGTTGCAGAGTGATTTGCTTCAATTTTATGTCTTCTTTCAACATTAACAACTGCATTGAAAGAAGAATTAACATTTTGAGGAAGAGAATTAACCAAATGAACTGCCAATCCGTTTTCAGTTTTGGTATTTATAACATTAATCTTTTCTTCATCATTTTCAATGTAACCGCTATCTCCTATTTGACCTCCAAGTTCAGCATAGAAAGGAGTTTGATTGAAAACTAATTGATAGAATGTCTTATCTTTTTGTTTAATTTTTCTGTAACGAAGAATTTCAACTTCAGCATTTAAACTATCATATCCCAAAAATTTAGTCTTCTCTCCTTCTTTAATTTCCACCCAATCATCAGTGTCAATATGAGCTGCATTTCTTGAGCGTTCTTTTTGTTGTTGAAGATTTTGCTCAAATCCATTCATATCAACTTCCAATTCTTTTTCCTTAGCCATTAAACAGGTAAGGTCAATTGGGAAACCGTAAGTATCAAAAAGTTCAAAAGCAAAATTTCCGTCAATAGTTTTATTTGTTAAGCTTTCAGTGTATTTTTCAAATTTAATTATACCATTAGATAATGTTCTTAAGAAAGCTTGTTCCTCTTCCTTTATAACCTTTGAAATTAAGGATTCATTTCGTTTTAACTCTTCAAATTGTCCTCCCATCTTTTCTACTAATAAAGGAACAATTTTATACATAAATGGTTCTTTAAATTCTAAGAAAGTATAGCCGTAACGAATAGCACGACGAAGAATTCTACGAATAACATATCCCTGTTTTGCATTGGAAGGAAGTTGTCCATCAGCAATTGCAAAAGCAACAGCACGAATATGATCAGCACAAACTCTCATTGCAACATCAGCCATTTTGTCTTGACCATAAACCTTATTGGATTCTTTAGCTAAGAATTGAATATAGGTTTGAAAAATATCTGTTTCGTAGTTTGATTTCTTCTTTTGAATAGCCATACAAAGACGTTCAAACCCCATTCCTGTATCAACATGCTTTTCTTTTAAAGGTTCCAAACTTCCATTTGCCAAACGATTAAATTGAATAAAAACCAAGTTCCAAATTTCAACAACTAAAGGATGATCCTTATTAACTAAATCTTTTCCGCTTATTTCTTTCTTTTGACTTTCATCTCTTAAGTCAACATGTATTTCAGAACAAGGACCACAAGGACCTTGATCGCCCATTTCCCAAAAATTATCTTTTTTGTTTCCTTCCAAAATTCTATCTTCACTGATAATTTCTTTCCAATAGTTGTAGCTTTCTATATCTTTTGGCTGGTTGTCCTTTTCATCACCTTCAAAAACTGTTACATATAAATCCTCAGGATTTAGTTTAACAACCTTAGTTAAAAACTCCCAAGCCCAAGCAATTGCATCCTTTTTAAAATAATCTCCAAAAGACCAGTTACCCAACATTTCAAACATTGTATGATGATAGGTATCGTGTCCTACTTCTTCCAAATCATTATGTTTTCCTGAAACACGTAAACATTTTTGTGTATCAGCAATACGAGGAGAAATCTTTGGACTGTTTCCCAAGAATATTTCTTTAAACTGATTCATACCAGCATTAGTAAACATAAGAGTTGGGTCATTCTTCACAACCATAGAAGCAGAAGGTACAATTGAATGTTCTTTGGAAGCAAAAAAGTTTAAAAATGCAGTACGGATTTCATTACTTGTCATAAAAATACTTGTTTTTGAAGGTTATATAAATTTGCCTTAAACTTAATGAGCCTGCAAAAATAGTGAAAAAATGCGGGATATTTTCATTAAAGAAGAAAAAACACTAATTTTGCAATAATAAAAGAACCCAAAATTGAAAAAATAATAATTTTATGGCATTTTTTACTCCAAAAAAACCTCGCAAATTTGAATATAAACCACGCTTTTATGATCCAAAGAAAGAAGAATTGGAACAATTAAAAGCTAAGTATGGTCCAAATGACGGAGAATCATTTAATAGAAGAATTACCTTTCGTAAGACAATGCAAGACAAAAAGGATGAAAAAATTAAAAAACCAATTCCAGTATTAAGAATTATTTTAATTGCATCTTTACTTTTAATTGCACTGTATTTTCTCCTAACATTTGTTGAAAAATGGTAATATGCCTAATTTAATTAAAATTCTCCCTCCCAATATTTCTAATCAAATTGCTGCAGGTGAAGTTGTTCAAAGACCAGCTTCCGTTGTAAAAGAATTAATTGAAAATGCAATTGATGCTAAAGCTACCCATATACAATTAAATATAAAGGACGGAGGTAAAACTCTTATTCAAGTTATTGATAATGGTACTGGCATGAATGAAGAAGATGCCTTAATTTCATTTGAACGCCATGCAACATCAAAAATAAAAACATCTGAAGATCTTTTTCATCTTACAACAATGGGTTTTCGTGGAGAAGCCCTTGCTTCTATTGCTGCCATTGCTCATGTTGAAATGAAAACCAAACAGGAGAATCAGGAATTGGGTACTCTTGTTGAGATGGAAGGAAATGTTTGTAAGAATAAAACTCCAATTGCTTGCGAAAAAGGAACTTCTATTTCAGTTAAAAATCTTTTTTATAATGTTCCTGCAAGAAGAAATTTTCTTAAAACTGAACAAATAGAGAATAATCATATTCTTGAAGAGTTTATTCGCACTGCACTTATAAATAATGATATTGCTTTTACATATTATAATAATGGTAAATTAATACATAAACTTGATAAACAAAATCTTAAAAAGAGAATAATTGACCTTTTCGGTAAGGCATATAATGAAAGACTTTTGCCAATTGAGGAAGAAATTGATGCAGTTAAGATAAGTGGTTTTATTATTAAGGCTGAATATGTAAAGAAAAATAAATCTGAACAATATTTTTTTGTAAATAACAGGTATATGCGTAATACCTATCTTGCAAATAGTATAGATAGAGCCTATCAAGGATTAATTCAGGAGAAGACCTACCCTGCTTTCTTTATTCATTTGAATGTAAATCCAGAAAATATTGATGTAAATATTCATCCAACAAAAACCGAAATTAAATTTTTGGATGATAAAGTAATTTATGCTGTTTTATATGCAGCAGCAAAGAAAAGTTTAGGACAATTCACTCTAATAAATCAATTAGATTTTTCATTGGATAGTAGTTTTGAGTTTACTCCATTGAAAAAAGGAGAAATGCCTACAATGCCAAGAACTAATTTTAATCCCGACTATAATCCTTTTGAGAAAGAAACAACTAATAATATTTCATATCATAAGCAAGAAGATATTTTTGAAGATAAGGGAGTAAACATATTAACTATTGAAGAAAACTTTAATACAAACTATTCAAATAATAATCCGGAAGTAATTCAATTTTTGAATAAATATATTATTACAAAGACTAAAAACAATATATTAATAATCAATCAAGAGAGAGCTTCACAAAGAATACTTTATGATAAGTTTTCTTCAATGGATTTTGCAGATATTTCTTGTCAACAACTTCTTTTCCCTTACAATCATTTCTTTTCTCCAACTCACACCACTCAACTTTTGGAACTATTGCCAGATATTAGGAAATATGGTTTTGCAATAGAATATCAAAATGATGGAAGTTTTAACATAACTGCCACTCCCAATGAAATGAATTCCGATGATGCACAAATAATATTAGAAGATTTATTATTTGAATTAAATCAAACTAACTTCAATTCTCCTTCTCCTAAGAGTCAAAAAATTGCCTTAACAATGGCTAAACGATTATCAATTAAGGAAGGCAAACAACTTCAAGATGAGGAGATGTTAGGAATTGTTGGTCAATTGTTTTCTTCTTCCAGTTGTGAAATAAGTCCATTTGGAAAGAAGATAATTCATAAATTAGATATAGAAGAGATTAATAATATATTTGGATAAACAAATGTGTTATTGCTATTTTCTAAAGTATTATTGCACCAAGAATATAAAATTTAATAGCACAGACCTTTAAAATATAATTTTATTTGTATCTTTGCTTTTCATATAAATAAATTATTTATCAATCTAATATCATTAAAAGATGTTGAAAAATAGAACATATTTATTAATAGCTTTGTTATTTTGCAGTGTTTTTGTATCTAAAGCACAGATAGTTCCAGTTACAACTTCTGATTATGGCCTGTTGGGCTATCCTCTTACTGTTCGCTATCAAAAATATGAAACTGATACTAATTATAAGCAAAAAGATAAGAGAACAAGTTTTATTGATGATTATCAAATGACTTTTAATGAAAACAGACGATTGGTTGAAAGACAACATTATATTGGAGGAAATAAAGACAGATATTCTGTTTTTACTTATGATGATGTAACTCGTGATTTATTAAAAGAAGAATTGTTTGAAGCAAATAAAAAGATTGTTTCAACAATTACTCATAAATATGGATATCTTGGACGTTTGGAAGAAGTTGTAGAAGTTAATTATCCTGCATCTTTGGGTGGAGCAAACAAAATGGTTTCCCGTCAAACATATAAATGGAATCCAAAAGGTCAACTTTCAGAATATTCTATTTATGGAGATGATGCTTCAAGACAAAAAACAATTCAATATTTCTATGGTCCTCAAGACAGTTTAATTTATACTTTAACTACTTACGGATTTAATAAAAACATTGAAAAAACAACTTATAAAAGGAACTTTGCTCATTATTTAGTTGAAATGACAATGTTTCGTAATGACATTCAAACAAGAAGAGAAACTTACGATTTGAATGATCAATACCAGGTTATTGGTAAGAAAGTTTATAATGGAAAGAATAAATTAACCCTTACTTATACCTATACTTATGATGAACATAATTATATGTTATCTGAAATAGCTAAAGATGAAAAAGGAAGATGGGCAATTGAGTATTACTATAAGTATGAAAAGGATAAATTCTTCAATTGGACAAAGAAAACAACTTATGATGGTTGGGAACCTAAATATATTGAAACAAGAGAGTTCAATTATTCAAAGAAGGATCATTTCTATGATGACTTAAAGGATGCTGACCAAAAGAAAGTTATTAAAGTTCAAGAAGTACCACCAGCAAATTTAAAATTCCAAGAAGAAACTGAAGCTCGTTCAGAATAGAAGTTCTTTTGCAAGAGCTTTTGCTGAAGGAGTTATATTTCCATCAGATATTATTGTAGCAATTTCTTCAATCCTTTCTTCTTGAGAAAGGATTTTCATTTCTGAGTAAGTTGATTCCTCAGTATTATTTTTATAAACTTTAAAGTGAGAATCTGCTTTTGCTGCAATTTGTGGTAAATGCGTAATGGCAATAACTTGATGATTTTGGCTAATTTGTTTCATTATACTGCCAACCTTTGAAGCAATATCTCCACTAACACCAGTATCAATTTCATCAAAGATAATTGTAGGCATATCTCCTTTATTATTCATAACTGCTTTCAAAGCCAACATTAAACGAGAAAGTTCACCACCAGAGATTACCTTTGAAATAGGTTGCAACTCCCCTCCTTTATTTGCATTAAACAAAAACTCAATATCATTTTCACCATTTGAAGATAAAGTAGAGTTTTCAGTTATTTTTATTTTCAAAACTGCATCCTTCATACCCATATCCATAAGTAAAGGAAGAATTTCTTTTTCTATACTTTGAGAAGAAAGTTTTCTTTCTTTAGTTATGTCTTTTGCCAAAAGGTTAAGTTTTGAGAAAATATCTTTTTCTTCTTTCTTTAATTTCTCAATCTTATCTGATAAATTGGATGAAACTAAAAGCTTTTCATCAATATCATCTCTTACCTTAAGTAATTCTTCTAAAGAATTGACAGCGTGTTTCTTTTCTAATTTATATATTATCTCTAAACGTTCTTGCAAAAGCAAAAGTCTTTCAGAATTTATATTAATTGAATCACCTAAAATAATAAGTTCAGAAAGAATATCTTTTAATTCAATGTAAGAAGAATCTAATCTTTTAAATATTTCTTCCAATGATTTGTGATGGGAAGCAATTTTAGAAATGTTTTGACGTGTAAGTTGAATAAGATTAATTGCTCCAAGAGCTTCTTCTGCTTCTAAGTAATTAATTGATTCAATTATATTTGTTTTAATCTGTTCAGCATTGGTCAATAAATCAATTTCCTGTTCCAACTCTTCCTTTTCTCCAAGAATTAAATTTGCACTCTCAAATTCATCACTCAAAAATTGGTAATATGAAGCTTCTTTTTGAAATTCAGCCTCTTTTGTTTCCAAATCAGAAATCTCATTAGTTAATTTTCTCCATTGATAATAAAGAGATTGATAGTTAGTAAATAAAGTTTGATTGTCAATATAGGAATCAATAATTGAAAATTGGAATGAAGAGTTTTTTAATGTTAGGGTGTTATGTTGAGAATGAATATCAATTAACCTCTCTCCCAATTCTTTCATTGTATTTAGCTGAACTGGAGTATCATTTATAAAAGCTCTTGATTTCCCGTTTGAAGTAATTTCTCTTCTGATTGTTGTTTGAGAAGAATAATCCAAATCATTTGCCTCAAAGAAAGCATTGAATGAATCATCTAATTCAAAAACAGCCTCAACAATACATTTCTTTTCCTTATCCCAAAGCACATTTGAATCTGCTCTTTGACCTAAAATTAAGCCTAAAGCTCCAAGCATTATAGACTTTCCTGCTCCTGTTTCTCCAGTTATAGCAATAAAACCTCTATTAAAGGGAATATCCATTTTTCTTATTAGAGCGTAGTTTTCTATTTTTAAATTTTGTAGCATTTTATCTATATCTTCGGATTAGTAAGTTAATTTAAGGTATTGTGATTTAAGTTCAGGTTATCAGTCTTTAGAATAGTTATTGTTTATCATTTCAAAGATAATTTCTTTTAACTGATCAGGACTTAATTTATCAATAAATGGTTTTAAATCCTCCATCTTTCTTACTTCATTAAGAATAGAAGTAAGCTTTTGCATTTCATCTTCAGCAAAATACTTAATTAAAATATCAGCAAAATTTCTATTTTGATTGCTATTAAACTGATGATTATTGTTTTGAAGTGAAGAATTATAAGACTCCAAAATAAACATTAACTTATTGAACTCCTTAATTGAAAGTTCTTTTTCAATTGAAGAAAGAGTTTCTTTAAATCTGTCGTAAGTTTCATCCTTAGTAAAGTTACTTTCAATAAATTTAGTAGCATTTATAGCCCATTTCAAATACTTGTTTTGGTCTTTAAATGAAAACGTAGCGTAAAGCCCACCACCATTATCAGGATAAATACCCTTTTGAATATCATACCCTTCCTTAATAATATCATTTAATGTTGTATTCATAATATAATTCTTTATTTCTTCATTAATTCTTCTACTTTATCCATATCTACCTTTGCCCTTTCTTCATATTCTTTTTTCTTTTCAAGGTCTTTTTCTATCTCTGCCATTTCAGAAAGTAATATTCCTCTATTATTATAAGCTTCTTTGTAGTTTGGATTTAATTCTATTGCTTTATTGTAATCTAATAACGCTTCTTTATAAGTTTCTATATGTTCTGAATATAAAATTCCTCTATCATAATAAACATTTATATCATTAGGATTTAATTCAATAACTTTATTATAATCTGATAAAGCTTCGTTATAAGTTTCTGTATTTTCTGAATATAAAAGTGCTCTATCAAAATAAGCATCTATATAATTAGGATTTAATTCTATTGCTTTATTAAAGTCTGATAGGGCTTCATTATAAGTTTCTGGATTTTCTGAATATAAATTTCCTCTATTATTATAAGCTATTGCATAATTAGAATCTAATTCTATTGCTTTATTATAATCAGACAAGGCTTCATTATAAGTTTCTGGATTTTTTGAATATAAAAGTCCTCTATTATTATATGTTTTTGCATAATAAGGATTTAATTCTATTGCTGTATTAAAATCTGCTAATGCTTTTTTATATGTTTTTGGATTTTCTAAATATAAAAGACCTCTATTATTATAAGTATCTTTATTATTAGGATCTAATTCTATCGCTTTATTATAATCTAACAAGGCTTCATTATAAGTTTCTATATTTTTTGAATATAAAAATCCTCTATTAAAATAAGCAACAGAATAATTAGGATTTAATTCTAATGCTTTATTAAAATCTTCTAATGCTTTTTTATAAGTTTCTGGATTTTGTGTATATAAAAGACCTCTATTATTATAAGCATCTACATCATTATGATTTACTTTTAAAATTTCAGAATACAAATCAATGGCTTTTTGAATATCATACTCTTCCTTTATAATATCATTTAATATTGTATTCATAATATTTATTCTTTAGTCAATATTAAAACCATTTTTTTTTGCCATTACAGTATCTGAATATGCCATATTTTCATATTGTTTTTTCTTTTCAGTATCTTTTTCTATTTGTGCCATTACAGTTAGTAATAATGATCTATTTTGATATGCATGTACAGCATCATCAGGATTTAATTCTATTACTTTTGAATATTCAGATAAGGCTTCTTTATATGTTTCAGGATTTCTACAAAATAAATTTCCTCTAACAAAATAAGCATCTGGATTATTAGGATTTAATTCTATTGCTTTATTATAATCAGATAAGGCTTCTTTATAAGTTTTTGAATTTTCTGAATATAAAATACCTCTTAAAATATAAATATTTGGATCATTAGCATTTAATTCTATTGCTTTATTATAATCAGATAAGGCTTCTTTATACGTTTCAGGATTTTTTGCATATAAATTCCCTCTATTAATATAAGCCTCAACATAATTATCATTTAATTCTATTGCTTTATTATAATCAAATTCTGCTTTATAATATGTTTTTGAATTTTTTGAATATAAAACTCCTCTATTAATGTAAGCTTCTACGAAATTAGGATTGTTTTTAATAATTTCTGAATATAAATAAATAGCTTTTTGAATATTACCTACATTCAATGCCTCAGTAAATAGTTTATTAATCAAAGATTGTTTTTCTACTTGTTGTTGAGAAATTTTTATTTCTTCTATTTTACTATTTAATTCTTCAATTTGCTCATCAATATTCTTTTCCCTTCTTCTTGTTAATATTATTGGTATAAAAATACCTGATAAAGTAAATATTGTAGCTAAAATCCCAATCCAAGAAATCATGGAAGATTGATTATCTTTATATTCATTTACATTCTCTTCTAAGAGATCAATCTTTTTCTCTAAAAGATTAATTGTTTGCTCGTTGGTTGAAACTGAATTTGTGGTTACTTTTGTTTCTTCTGCATATAATAAGACAGAAGAAAATAAAAATAAAATTGTAATAAGTTTTTTCATACTCTTAATTTCAAGTTTCAAAGATAAGAACTTTAATTGAAAAAATATTATTTGATAATAAATTTCTAACTCTTGACTTTAATTTACTGAAATAAGGTTTAATTTTTCTATCTCCTTATCATTATTATTCGATAAAAATTGACTTGTTACAGAAGAAAAAGAGTTAAAAAAAATACAAAACTCTTTTATAAAGATAGAGAAACAAGAAATAAAACTAATTAATCAAAGTATAAATCTCATTTAATGGCATTATAATCTCAGTATAATGCCATTAAACTTATGATATAATGGCATTATAGTTGTAGTATAATGCCATTAAACCGACAATATAATGCCATTATACCAAATTTAAACAAGGATTAGTTAGATTAAAAGCTTATATAAAGAGATAATAATAAGATATATATCTATAAAAAAGAAGTATAATTTTATTGAAAGCTTTTTAGAGAAATTTTAGGCAATAAAAAAACTCGTTGAATGAAATAAATCAGTTCAACGAGTTTAGTTATTTTGGAGAAATTCTACTTGGAAAAACCTCTTAGTTTAATTTCTGTTATTACTTTCTTTGTTGAAAGAGGAAAATCAGCATTCATCATCCAGGAGAAATAAGAAGGATCGTTTTTGAAGATATCTTCTACAATTCTTCCTTTGTATTTTCCAAAATTAATACATTCTTTTCCATTTGCATCATAAACCAAATGACCAACCATATCAACCCAATTGCTGTTTCGAGTAAATTCGTGTAATGCTTTAACATCATTTACAACAGGAGTTGAAACATTACCTTCATTATCTACATACTCTACTCCATTATATCGGTCTAATTGAGCAAGTAGAATTTCATAGGTTGCTTTTGTGTCTGCTTCTGCTGTGTGAGCATCAATTAATTCTTTTCCACAATAGAACTTGTAAGCAGCTTTAAGCGTACGGGATTCCATTCTGTGGAATATATTCATAACATCAACAAATTTTCTGTTAGATATTTCAAAATCTACTCCTGATTTAAGAAATTCTTCTACTAAGATTGGAATATCAAATTTGTTAGAGTTATATCCTGCCAAATCGGAATTGCCAATAAAAGCATGTAACTCACCAGCAAGTTGTTTAAATGTTGGTTTGTCTTTAACATCTTCATCTGTAATTCCGTGAATTTTTGTTGCTTGTTCTGGAATATGACGTTCTGGATTTATCCTGTAGGTTTTAATTTCTTCTTTGCCATCAGGAAAGATCTTAAAAAGACATATTTCAATAATTTTATCTTGACCTACACTTACTCCTGTGCTTTCAATATCAAAGAATATGATAGGTTTGGTTAGATTTAGTTGCATTTCTTTATTTTTTAACTTGTTTTGGTTGTGCTTTTGGAGTTACCTTAATTGGTTGAGTTTGACCATTTGGTTGTTTTGCTGGTGCTCCCTTTTCAATTTCTACTAATTCAAGTTCAAAAATAAGTGGAGTATGTGGAGCAATTGCAGCTTGTCCTCTTTCACCATAAGCTAATTTGGAAGGAAGTAAAATAATAGCTTTATCACCTTTATTCATCATCTTCACTCCTTCTTCAAATCCCTTAATCATTTGTCCTTGAGCAATTGTAAATGGAAGTGGTTCGTATTTTCTACCTTGATTAAACTGACCTGCTTCTTTTGCTGCTGATTCAACACTTGTGTCAAAAAGTTTTCCGTCAGTAAATTTACCAACATAATGAACCTTCACCTTATCTCCTGCTTTTGGAGTTTCTTTTGAATTTGCAGCAAAAGTTTTCTTAAAGTAAATTCCATTTACCATTTCATTATCAAAACCATAATCCTTAATTGCTTTTTCAATTGTTGCTGGTTCTAATAAAGCTAAGCTATCTGAAATTTGCTTTTGTATTTTCATTTGTTCTTCTTGCTTTTTACGCATTTCAGCTTCTTCAACTTCTTGTTGAGCTTGAGTTTTTATATCATCTATTTGAAGAGTCCAATATGCATACATGCCTGATTGAAAGTATGGAGGCATATTCCCACCAAATAGTTTTTCAATTGAATCTTTTGCAAAAGCAAATGTGCAAGTTTCTCCCTTACGCATCATTAATGCTCCATCAACCAAGTCTCCTTTAAAAATCTTAGATTGATCATCAATTCTAACCATTGGTTGTGATTGCATTTTTGTTCCATCAGCAACAAGTGAATCACCAAACTTAATTGAGAACTTACCAATCAATAAGTCATTTTTTTGAACTTGTTGTCCTTGAGGATTCTTTACCTCAAACTTGTAAATGACATTTTCTGGAGAAGTTGTAAATCCTTCTAAAGGATTCTTTTGGGCAAAAATAGTTGTTGCAAATAATATTGATGCAACTAATAAAAATGTTTTTTTCATACTAAATTTCTACTTTTAGTTTCTTACTATGTTAATTAATGTTATATCGAAAATCAATACCGTATTAGGTTTTATTGGTCCATAAGAGTTTTGACCATAACCCAATTTGGAAGGAATAATCAGTTTTGCTTTACCACCCTTTTTCATTAAAGTAATTCCTTGAGTCCATCCTGGAATTAGTCCTTCATCACCAATAACAAAACTAAAAGGTTCATATGTTCTATCCTTAGAATAAATACCTGAATTTTGAGCAACAGTTTTTATATTTGTGTCTATTACCTTTCCATCAAGAGTAGAAACAGAATAATTTACCAATACTTCATCGCCATATTTAGCTACTTCTCCCTCTCCTTCAACTTGCTTTACAAAGTATAATCCACTTTCTTGTTTCTCTGCCTTAAGAGATTTCTTTTGAATGTATTGTTCTATTGTATCAAATTCTTTTTGTTGTTGTTCAATCATCAACTGATCTTCCTGGCTTATCTCTTTCTGAGAAATTATTTGTTGAATCTTTAAATAGAAATATACTTTATCAGTATGTCTTAAAACTAAGTTAGAAGCATATTTTGAAGCGCTGTCAGCAGGAATGATAATTATGGCACTATCGCCAACATGTAAATTTAATAAGAATTCATCAATAGTTCCCTTGTCTGAACTTATGATAGAGAAAAGTCTTTCAGGTTTTCCATAATTGGAATATAGCTTTACTGAGTCATTAACTCTTATCTCCATTTCACCATAAAGAATATCACCTACTTTTGCTTTGTAGTTATCTTTGTTGTCAACGCAATGCTTGAAAGAGAATCCAAGTTCTGTTGTTACAAATTCACTTGTTTTATCCTTTTTGCAGGATATAAATGCACTGCTTACTAATATTAATAGTATAAATAATGATATTTTTGACTTCATCCCTGTTTTCTTATTTTACTTCTTTAATTTCAATTTCATAAACTAAACTTGCACGTTTTGGAATTCTATCTCCATCTCCTTTAAGTCCATAAGCTAAAAAAGAAGGTACAATTGCTCTAAGTTTAGATTTTTCTTTTAATCCATTCAAAACATAAACTAAACCTACAACATCTTGTTCAGATTTTAAATTAATCACCTTAGAACCATCAATTTTTGAATCAAAAACTTTGGTTCCATCAAGCAATTCAATCTTACAATCAATTTTAGCAACAGAGTTTGAATTAATGGTTTTTCCTTTTCCTTCTAAAAGACTTTCAACAAAAACTCCATCTTTTATATGTTGCATTTCCCATTTTCTTCTCTGAATATAACCTTTAATCTGTTGAATTTCTTTTTCGTTTGCAACTTGATTGACTTTTAAAAGAGTGTTATCTACCTTTTCTTCCTTTGATTCTTCTTTAGGGTTTTCTCTCTTTTCTCTTAATACAATTGCATAATGATTATTGTATTTATCAGTGCAACCACTAAAAAGAATTATTAGTCCTATTATCAATAAGTATTGCCTTTTCATTTATGTTTCTTCTTTTAGAATATTAATGTATTACTTTTATTCCTTACAAGAGTTTTTAATTTGCTCAGTTAGTTTTTCTAAAACCCATTCCAAGCTTTCAAAAGAATGTCCACCTGCTGCTTTTTGATGTCCTCCTCCATTCCAAAACTTTCTTGAAAACTTATTTACATCAAAATCATGTTTGGAACGAAAAGATAATCTAATTCTATCCATTCTTTCTGTTACTAAAACTCCAAATTCAATTCCTTTCATTGATAAACAAAAGTTCACAATTCCTTCGCAATCTCCAATTTGATAATTAAAGCGTTTTAAATCTTCTTTTGAAAGATAAATCATTGCTGCTTTCTGTTTATGAAAAACAGTCAATCTTTCTGAAAGACAAAAACCAAGAAGACGAAGACGATTTTCAGAATAAGTATTATAAACTTCCTGATGAACATATTCAACATCTACTCCATTATCAACCAATTCTGCAACAACTTCGTAAGTTCTTCTATGATTGCAAGAAAAACTAAAGCTTCCTGTATCAGTACAAATACCTACATAAATTCCCTGTGCAATATCTTTTGTTAAAAATGGCTTTTCTTCAATTAATGAAAGTACTTCATAAAGTAATTCTGAGGTTGAAGATACATTAATTTTAGAGAAAACTAAATCAAAATTCTTTATTTCTGGTTCAAGATGGTGATCAATCAAAACTTTTGGTTTTAAAGAAGAAAGTAAAATATCTTTAATAAAATCTCCTGCCCTGTGAAATGCATTAAAATCTAAACAAATGATTAAATCTGCTTGATCAATTAGATTTCTTGCTTCATTATTGTTTTTAGATGCAATAATATAAGAAACATCAGTCATAACGAAATCCAAAAAGTTTGGAAATTCATTAGGAACAATAACTTTTGAATTTTTGTTTTGGACTTTTAAATAGTGGTATAGAGAACTGACAGCACCAATAGTATCTCCGTCAGGATTAAAGTGAGAAATTAGAACTATATTATTGGCAATCTCTATCTTGTCTTTGAGTTCTGAGATGTAAGTTTGAGGAAATAGCATAATTATTTATCGTTATAAATTATCAAAAAATATAATCTGCAAAGATAAATAATAATACTTAATACACCTAAAAGATATATTAGTTTTTAGGCAATTCCTCAAAAGTATTATCTGAGTAGAATACAATCAATCTTTTAATATGCTTAGGTTTATTTTCAACTTCTGGAGTTATTGTTGCATTTACAGATTCTTTTATATTATTTTCTTCAGTAACAATGACTTTTTCTTTCAAGATTTCATTAAAACTTGGATCAATTGTTTTGATTTCTGGAAGCTTTTCGTCATCATTACTAATCAAAATATCCTTTTCTTTATATTTCTTCTCCAACAGTTCAATTTTCCTTTCCAAATCCCCAATCTTATTTAGGTCATGTTTTGGAGAAATATCTTCTTGAAAATCATCAAAGAGAGAATCAGAAAATCCCTTTTTATTGCTTTCTGGAAGCTCTGAGGATGCAAAATTTGATTCTTTAGATATTTTTTCGTCAGATTTTGAAAAGAGAGAGCCTTTACCCAATATCAACCAATTTGAATCAACTTCTTTAAATCGATTCAATATTTTGGTAACAATATCCAAGGATGGATTATTCCTTCCAGATAGAATATGAGAAATAGAAGATCTTTGAACTCCGATTTCATCTGCAAATTGTGTAGGATTTAATCCTAAAGATTTCATCAATAAAACTATTCTTTCTTGCATCTTTACATTTACATTTGTAATACATTTCACAATTGTAATACTGGCTCAGTAATTAAATATGTAAATTAACATTTTTACAATTGTATATTCATAATACGTTTAACAAACAATAAAGTTACATTATATATAAATATGTATTATATACATTACAATCAAGTAAATATACATCTATTACTATTTGATAAATATATAGTAGAAATATCAGCAAAATAATAATCTATTACTTTATATAAATATTGTAAAGTACTGGTTATGAAACTTTATATACTGCAATTACTTGTATTTATTCTTTATTAACACTTCTACAATTGTAACTCTTAAAAGTAATACAAATATTTAGTCTTTTTGCTAGTTACATTTGTAATATTGCACATATTCACATTTGTAATGTTACATTTGTGATACTATTTTTATGGTTTTACCTCTCTCCTTTCCTACCACTAAAATCTCTGAGAAATCAATATTCCGTCCTAATGGCAAGCTTGATCGGATTTAATTCTTAATTTTAGTTAAACAAAAAAAGGCTTGGAATTTTTGTTCCAAGCCTTAATACATTGATTAAAAAATGGGGAATCAATTCCCCTACTCAATTTTTCTTTTAAATAAAGTATTAACGAAGATTTTCTGCTCTATAACGATTTGTAGATTTATACGCATCACAACGTTTTTGTGCACAAGATTCAAAAAGAATTGCTATTGCGAAAACTCCTAATAATACTATTGCTGCTTTTTTCATATTTATATTTAATTTTTTCTCTGTGAGTATTACTTATTAATAAGTATATACATACTATTTATAATGCAAAAGTACATATATTTTAGTTACCATTGTATATAATATCCTCAAAAACGCAATTAAAAAATAATTTATTGCCTTTTTTATATATCTATTTCTTGATTTTAGTTTTAATGTTTTCAGTCTCTTTTGGGGGAAGTAAATAATAATTACATACTTCTTTTAATCCACAATCAATACATTTAGGTTTTTTAGCAACACAAACATATCTCCCATGAAGTATAAGCCAATGATGAGCAATAGGCATTAGTTCTTTGGGAAAGTTTTTTACTAATTGTTTTTCTGTTTCAAGAGGAGTTTTTGCATTTTTAGTTAAGCCAATTCTTGCAGATACTCTAAAAACATGTGTATCTACAGGCATATTTGGTTGATTATATATTACTGCTGTTATAACATTTGCTGTTTTTCTTCCTACCCCATCTAATTCTTGCAACTTATCAACATTATCTGGAACTTGATTATTAAACTTTTCAACTAACTTTTTAGCCATAGAAACTAAATGTTTGGCTTTATTATTAGGATAAGAAACAGATTTAATAATTTGATATACATCTTCAATTGATGCTTTTGAAAGTTCTATTGCAGATGGATATAATTTAAATAAATTAG
Organism: Bacteroidales bacterium UBA5515; assembly: GCA_002423895.1. Lineage (GTDB taxonomy): Bacteria > Bacteroidota > Bacteroidia > Bacteroidales > P3 > UBA10566. The sequence continues at coordinate 42,195 of DIOL01000025.1, forward strand.
GAGTAACCATATTTACTCTAACATCTGTACATTGAGCTGAAAGAATAACAGCTACAAGAAGTTCAAATGGATTATTATAATTTAGTTCACTTTTAGCTGTAGGTCGCTCTTTTTGAAAATATTCTATTACTGCTTTATATCTTTCCTTCTGAGTAATCATTAATTGTTATCTTTATTAATACTTAAAACAGCTGAAACTGGAAAATGATCAGAGTTGTGCAAAACTTCTCTTTCAAAACTCTTTGCAGTGAAATAATTCTTATCAAAGAATATATAATCTATTCTATAAGCAGGCAAATCTCCATTATAAGTAGTTCCAAATCCTTTTCCTTTTTCTACAAAAGCATCATTTAGGTGCTTTATAAATTCTCTATATGTGTAGGAAAACGGTGTGTCGTTAAAGTCACCCATTAATATTGTTGGGATTTGTTTTTCTTCAAATATTTTTACTAATTCATCTACCTCATGACTCCTTTTGGTGTTTGCCCAAACAAGTTTTTTAAGAAGAGGTTTTGCATCTTTTTCAATAGTTGTTTTTACACCATCTTCTTTAAGTTTAGAGAATACTTGCTTATCCTCTTCTTCAAGTTTATATGATGCAAGATGAAGGTTTATAACTCTAACTTTATTTTTTTTGTTTATTTGAATGTCTGAATATATATAAGAATTGCTTGAATTTTTTAAGGGGAATAAAACTCCAGATTGAACAATTGGATATTTAGAATAAATTACATTACCATATACATTATGTTTATCATTCAATGGAGTATAATAATATTTATATCCTAATTTTTTCACCAATCTATTATGAATAGAGTTTCGCTTTTTTGATGAAGAATAGTCTTGAAAAGCAATAATTGAAGGATTAAGTCTTTCAATATAATTATAAACAGAGTCTATTCTTTTATCCTTAGGTTCATTCCATTTAGTATCAAAATGAAATGAGCAAACATTATAACTTAGAATTTTAATATCATCACTTTGAATTGAAGTTCTATGTTCTTCCCCATTAATTTTATATAGATTAGGAATGTAATTTACCTTAATCAATATACAAGCTAAAGGTATAATTATGTATTTCCATTTAATAAATAACCAAATTATAATAAATATGATATTAATAAATAGTAAGTAAGGGTAAAAGAATGAAAATAGAGAAAGTTTTGGTAAAACATGTGGAGGGACATAAGCAGAAGCATAAGATAGAAGTAGTAAAAAAGAACAAAACAAGTTTATTATATAGAAGATTTTTCTTGCCACTTTAAAGTAATTTTATGATTATTTATTGCTTAAGATTACGTTTTTTTAAAGAGTCTTTTTTTAGTGAATCTCTTAACATTGCATTTCTAACGTGATCTATTTTAGAATACTTTATATCTTCATCTGTTAAAATATCAATTGTATCAACTCCCACCATATCATCAATTTTCCAAATATCTTTTTCCTTTTTCAAAATCCATTCAACATAAGTAATATTGTTTAATGTATCTATGGTCTTAACATAAACATTAGCACTATCTTCAGAAATATTTGTCTTAATAATATTAAATGTGTCTAGTTTAATAATATCATTTCCTATTGACTGAATAATCTCAACATACTTTTCTCCATTTTTAGTTGAAAGTATTCTCATATTTTTAAAATCTCTGCTATTAAAATATGAATAATAATCTACTACAACCTTGTTTACTTTTTCATTTTCATTCTCTTTAGAACAAGAAATAAAAAAAGGAGTAAATAGAATTAAAACTAATAAATATTTGATAATGCTCTTCATTTGCAATTAATAAGTATTATTTGTTTTGCAAATTTAATATTTATTTTGTTATATCCATTTAACTAATGGAAAATCCATTCTATTTGGCATCAATGGATGAGTTGGATATATCCTTATTGAATAATCGTAAACACCTGCAGAGAATGGCATAACATTAACTTCAAAACTAATTTTATTATGAGAATAATTTGTTGCATTCATAGGTACAATTCTATGATAATCTTGAATCAAATCATTTTCTTTTTTTGCAATTACTATTTCTGCACCTAAATGCTCTGGATCAATATCATTAATATGTAAAGTAAGTTTAGCAGAAAAAACATCTTCCATATTAAGTTTATAATTTTCTGAATCAGGAATTATTAATTCAGTAACTTCTATCTTATTCCATTGTCTTCGCATCCTGTGTTTCCAAGCAGCGTAATCCCTAGCTTTTTTAGCATTGTTGTCAATCATCAAATGATGTCTTTCAATTAGTTTATTATAGAATTTGTTATAATAATCATCCAATTGACGCTTCATTGTAAAATGAGGAGCAATTTTTGCAATAGTATTTTTCATTATTTCAACCCACTCATTGCTTACTCCATCTGATGTTTGATTATAATATGCTGGGATTATCTTATCTTCAAATGTTTCATAAATTATTTCAGCATCGTAGGCATTTTGATATTCATCAAGTTCATAAAGTTTTTCTTCAGATAAAGCCCACCCAGCACCTTCCTTATATCCTTCAGCCCACCAACCATCTAAAACAGAAAAATTAACTACTCCATTCATAACAGCTTTTTCTCCAGATGTTCCAGAAGCTTCCAAAGGTCGTGTTGGAGTATTAAGCCAAACATCAACTCCTCTAACCAAATATTTGGCAACATACATATCATAATTTTCTATGAAAATGATTTTACCAATAAATTGTGGCATTTTAGATATCTCTATTATACGCTTAATAAAATCTTGTCCTGCTTTATCTGCAGGATGAGCTTTTCCTGCAAAAATAAATTGAACAGGTTTATTCTCATCATTTACTAATTTATCCAACCTTTCTAGGTTAGTAAACAAAAGGTGTGCTCTTTTGTAAGTTGCAAAACGTCTTGCAAAACCAATAGTTAGAGCTCTTGGGTTAAAGTGTTCTTTAATTTGAATAAAAAGCTTAGGATCTTCAGCACGTTGAACAAGTTCTTTACTTAATCTTTTCAACATAAAATCAACTAAATCTTTTTTTGTTGATTGATGTAAGTCCCAAATTCTTTTATTATCAATATCATAAATTCTCTCCCAATACTTAGGATTTGATTGGTCTTTAATATATTCTCGTGTAAAGACTTCATCATAAAACTTACTCCATTTCCTATCTACCCAAGTTGGTTGATGAACACCATTTGTAATATAATCAATATGCAATTCCCTTGGAAAATAACCTTTAAATAAGTCAGCAAACATTTCTCTACTAACTCTTCCATGAATTTTACTTACACCATTAACTTCTTGAGAAAAGTTTATAGCTAATACACTCATAGAAAACTTTTCATCCTTATCTAATTTATTAACTCTTCCTAAACCAATAAACTCTTCCCAAGATAAACCAATACATTCTGGATAATGAGAAAGGTATACTCTTATCAATTCTTCACTAAAAGCATCATGTCCTGCAGGAACAGGAGTATGGGTTGTGAAAAGAGTTGAACTCCTTACAAGTTCTCTTGCTTGAGCATAGGATATTTTTTTATTAGAAATATAATCTCTAAGTCTTTCTAAAGAATTAAAAGCAGAATGTCCTTCATTGGAATGGAAAATTACAGGTTCAAGTTCTAATTCTTTTAGCATTCTTATTCCTCCAATACCTAAGAGAATTTCTTGTTTTAATCTATTTTCCCAATTTCCTCCATAAAGTTGGTGAGTAATTGTTCTATCTTCAGGTTGATTTTCTTCAATATCAGTATCCAATAAATAAAGAGGTATTCTACCAACTTCACATCTCCATATCTTAGCATGAACTTCTCTACCTGGGAGATTAATAATTACTTTCTTCCATCTACCATTTTCATTTTTTACAGGTTGAATTGGTAGATGAGAAAATTTTTGAGGAGATAGCTGTGAAATTTGATCTCCATTTTTAGTAATTTTTTGAGAAAAATATCCGTAACGATATAATAAACCAATACCTACAATATTTTTATTACAATCAGAAGCTTCTTTTAGATAATCTCCAGCAAGCATTCCTAAACCTCCTGAAAATATTTTCAAAGTGTCATGAATACCAAATTCCATTGAAAAATATACTATTAAATCTCCTTCTTTTTTATTCCCTTCTTCAATATATTTATCAAATTCAGCAACAACTTCATCTAATTTTGAAAGGAAATCATTATCGTTAAGAAGTCTATTTATATCTCCCTTTGTCAAACTTTCAATTAAATGAATTGGACTTCTATCTAAAGCTTCAAATTTTTCAGAATTAATCATGTAAAAAATATCTCTTGCCATAGGATTCCATGACCACCATAAATTTTGACTAAGTTTTTCTAATCCTGATAATCTTTCAGGGAGAGATTGAGAAACTAATACTTTTTTCCAAATAGGTTTTTCTCCCCAAGAAGCAGAAACTGGTATTTTTTGATTAATAGGTTGTTTATGTATGTATTGTTCTATTCTTTTTTCGCTCTTATCAAGAGCTAATTCGTATGCTTGATAGTAATATTTAATCAAATTTTGCCAAAGAGTTGATTTAGAAATCTCAAAAGCCTTTTCTCTTAATTTTTCAATTTCTTCATCATTTAACTGCAAGGTATGTTCAATCCTTGATACAATTTCTTTAACAGTTTGTTCATTATCTACATCACTTCTACTAACAACACCAAGAGCTCCATTTAGTTCTAAAACATTATTTTGAATCCAAAGACCAAAACCTGCAAGATTTGTTGTTATGGAAGGAATATGAAATGCCATAGATTCCATTGGAGTATATCCCCAAGGCTCATAATATGAAGGGAAAATAGAAACATCAAAACCTATTAAGAAATCAAAATAATTTAGGTTCACAATTCCATCATTTCCATCCAAATATGAAGGAATAAACATAATCTTAACATTATCTTCAATTGAATTATTAAGTTTATTTTCTTTAATTGCTCTTAAAATAGGATCATTTTCAGGATCAAAAAGGTGATGAGTTAGATATTGATTTGATGAAGGTTGTTCAAAAGTATTATTTTCTATCTTATCTAAAAGTGATTTATAAATATCAACATTATGTGCAGGAACAGCAATAACAGCAATAATTTGACGTGAGAGTTTTTTGTCATTTAGCTCTCCCATTGCATTAATAAAAACGTCTATTCCCTTATTTTTAAATTCGTACCTACCGCTATTTATAATTAAAAGAGCATCCTTATCAATTTTTTGATTTACTAAAGCTTCAGTAATTTTTATTACCCTATCTCTTGCAAATTGTCTTTTTGTATTAAACTCATCTTCATTTGGAACAAAAGTAGGTTCAAATCCATTTGGAGTAACAAAATCAACTTCTTTGCCAAAGAAATGCTTACATTCATTATTTGTTAATTCACTAACAGTTGTAAAACTATCAGCATTTTCAGCAGATATTTTTTCTAATGAAAACTTAGCTCTAATATTAAATTCATTTGAAATCTGATTTGCATCATAATGATTAAGTTCAGAATAAAGAGGAAGATTATTTCCTGCAATACTTCTGCCAAGAACAGTTGCATGAGTTGTGAAAACAGTAGCAATTTGAGGACAAGTTTTCTTTAAATACAAAATACCTGAACCAGTCATCCATTCATGCCATTGTGTTAAAATTTTATCTTGAGAACAAAGATAAAATTCATAGTAACTCTCAATAACTTTTGCAGCTGCATAACCAAATAAAAAAGGCTCAACATAATCCCATCCTCCAGTTATGCTATCAAGACCATAATCTTTCCAAAACTCTTCAAATATCTTATCTTTCTGGGAGAAAAAATTAGTAAAATTAACTAAAATAACTAATGGTTCTCCTTGAATTTTCCATCTGCCTATTCTAATTCTTAAACCCTTTGATTCTGTATATGCTTTCCAACTTCTTAAAATATAGTTGTCTTCTTGAAATTCTACTATATTTTCATTGTTTCTTACAATATCTGGACCAATTAACATATAGTTATCTTGGTGTTTTTCAACTAAAGTCTTAGACTTAGTTGAAATAACAGTATGAATTCCACCAACCTTATTGCATACTTCCCAACTTGTTTCAAAAATAAAATCAGGCTGCATATACTTATTGTATTATAATGTCTTTATTAATTTATCAGTATTACTCAAAGCAATTGAATATTCTTTTTTTAACTTTGAAAAAATATCCTTAACACTCAAAAAATCATTTATAATTGAACTCACTTGTCCAATTTCCAATTCTCCTTCTTCCAAATTCCCTTCAAAAATTCCTTTTTTTGATTTTCCAACTCCTATTATCTCCAATAACTCTTCCTTAGTTGCTCCTCTATCTTCTGCTTCTTTTATTTTATTATAGAAACCTCCTTTAAGAAGTCTTGTTGGAGAAAGTTTTCTTAGCAATAGTTGAGTATCTCCTTCTTTTGAATTAATTATTGCATTTTTGAAATTAATATGAGCAGAGGATTCCTTACTTGAAGCAAATAAAGACCCAATTTGAACTCCTTCAGCTCCAAGAACCATCATTGCAAGAATTTGTTCTCCAGTAGCAATTCCACCTGCTGCAATAATAGGAATATCAATAATCTTCTTTAGTTGATTAATTAAAACCAAAGTTGTAGTTTCTTCTTTTCCATTATGTCCTCCTGCTTCAAAACCTTCACCTACTATTGCATCAACACCAGCTTCCTGAGCTTTTAAAGCGAACTTTTCATTAGCAACAACATGAACAACTTTTATTCCATTGTCTTTTAATTTTTGAGTATAAGTTGAAGGATTTCCTGCAGAGGTAAAAACAACAGGCACTTTTTCTTTAATAACAATTTCAATGTGAGAAGAAGATTTTGGATTCATTAAAGGAATATTTACTCCAAAAGTATTGTTAGTAGCCTTTTTACATTTATTTATATGATCAAGTAGAACTTCCTCACTCATTGATCCTGCCCCAATTAACCCAAGTCCACCTTCATTACTAACAGCAGAAGCCAATTCCCAACCACTACACCAAACCATACCTCCTGATATAATTGGAGTTTTGATATTTAAAATCTCACAAATTCTATTATTCATTTTTTTTGCCACAAAGATAAGAGAAAATTTGTAATTTCAAATATTATTAGTAATTTTGGCACTTAAAATTAACATTATATTAAAATCAAACTTTAAGTGTTATGAAAAGAGCAATTACTTTCTTTATCCTAAGTCTTCTTGCTGTTAGTGTTTTTTCTCAAGGTTGGAGAAGTGGTAGATATAAAACAACCCCTCCAGAATATTTAGTTATGTTAAATGCTGATGCAAAACTAATGATGGGACCTAACTCAGAATTAAATCCATGGGGTTATGGTTTTACAGCGGGTTACCAATATATGACTGGTAAAAAGAAAGGATATATTACTTCTTCTCATGGATTTGGAGGATATTTGGGATTAATTCATTTTGTTAATTCTAAAACAGATATTCTTCCGGTAGGAAGCCCTCATAATCTTACTTTCTATGAATATAACAATTTCAATTATGTTCCAATTATGCTATCATATAATTATTATATGATTCGCAAAAAGAGTATTTATTTTGTTGGAGCAGACTTTGGAGTTCAAATGATGATAAAGGAAAAAGATTATAAAGATGAAATGATTTCATATTACGACGGAGAAAATAAAATCAACATTACACGTTTTCTTCCAAGTGCAAAAGCATATATTGGATATATGTATCAAATAAGTACTGACTTTCGTTTAAGAGCTCAAGTTGGTGCTGACTACATTATGGGATACACCTTTGATGCAAAAATTCCTTTCACATATAGAGATGAAGAAGGAAACTATCTTGAAGGTCAATTAGTAGGGAAGAAAAAGACTCAAGGATTATTAAACATTTCTGCATCAATAGGAGTTGTTTATAGTTTGTAAATGCATTTATTTTATTCTCCATCAATAAACCCTTCTCAAATATATTCTCTTGATAAGGAAGAGTCTTTACATTGTGTAAAAGTTCTTCGCTTAAAAGAAAAGGATATTATTTATATCACTGATGGGAAGGGCAATCTTCATAAAACAGAAATTATTGAAGCCTCTCCTCGCTCATGTAGTGTTAGAGTAGTTGAAACTCAAGAAGAATTTGAAAAAAGAGATTACTATTTACATATTGCCATAGCTCCAACCAAAAACACTTCACGCTTGGAATGGTTTTTAGAGAAAGCAACTGAAATAGGTATTGATGAAATAACACCTATAATTTGCGAAAATTCCGAAAGAAGTGTAATCAAAATTGAAAGACTGGAAAAGATAATTGTTTCTGCAATGAAACAATCATTAAAAGCTTACATGCCAACAATCAACCCTCCTTCTACTTTTTTAGAACTTCTTTCTAAAACCAATCAAACAAACAAATTCTTAGCAACTTGCAATGAAGAAGGCAGAAAACTTATTAAAGAAGTTTATAAGCCAAAAGAATCTGTCTTTATTGCCATTGGACCTGAAGGAGACTTTTCTAAAAAAGAAATTGAAGCAGCAACAAATAATAACTTTCAAAAAATAACCTTTGGGAAGGAACGTTTAAGAACTGAAACAGCTGGAGTTTATGCAGCTGCAAGCATACATATACTTAATCAATGAAAAAGTCAAGCTTAATAATATTATTCCTTACCCTAAGCCTATTCTCATTTGCTCAAAAGAATACTATTGCCCTACTTAAATATAGCGGTGGAGGAGATTGGTATGCAAATCCAACCTCACTTACTAATTTAATTAACTTTTCTAATAAAGAGTTAAACACCACTTTATCCTCCAACTATGCAACAATAGAAGTTGGAAGTTCTGAAATATTTCTTTATCCTTTTGTACATCTAACAGGACACGGAAATGTTGTTTTTTCAGAACAAGAAATTGCTAATTTAAGAAACTATTTAATTGCTGGTGGGTTCCTTCATATTGACGATAATTATGGATTAAGGAAATTCATTGAGCCACAAATGAAAAAAGTATTTCCCGAACTTGAATTCGTTGAAATACCTTTTTCTCATCCTATCTACAATCAAAAATTCTCTTTCCCTAATGGATTACCCAAAATACACGAGCACGATAATAAATCTCCAAAAGGATATGGTCTATTTTGGGAAGGAAGATTAGTTTGTTTCTTTTCCTACGAATCAGATTTAGGAGATGGTTGGGAAGATGAAGATGTCCACAACGACTCACAACAAACTCGCCTTAAAGCCCTTCAAATGGGAGCCAATCTAATACAATACTGCTTTATGCAGTAATTCTCCTTATTAATTATAACGCACTTAATAATTATCAATAAGGTTTAAATTCAATTGGTTTTGGAATAGAAATTTCTCTCATAAAGTCAATTGCAAATTTATCTGTCATTCCTGAAATATAATCAGATAAAATTTGTTTTTTTAAATCTCCTTCTTTCCAATTATTTACTTGTTTTTCTGTATTGTAAAAATCATACATATTTTCAATATAACGACCAAAGTATTTATCTACATTCATATGACTTTTTCGATAAAATTTAATATCCCACATATTATTAGAATATAATTCAGACAAGTACATATATATATTAGAAATTATTCTCCTACAATATTTTTTGTATTCTTTAATTTTTGGATTATCATATATTTGAATGTAATTATAATCTCTTAAATCACATAAAAGGCTAAAGCATTCATCTGAAAAAGAAAGCTCATTTTCTGTTGAATTAGCAACTAAATCAAGTATTAGATGATTTATTATTTCACTATTATTTGAGCCAATTTTATCTTTTATATTTTTAGGAATATCTGCATCCTTAATAAAATCTGCCACTAAAGCATCTTCAATATCTCTGCCTAAATATGCTATTTTATCAGAGAATCGCACAATACAACCTTCCCATGTTAAAGGATATTTTGTTCTGTCATTGATTTTATCTAAGTTTTTAATTGTAAAATCAGGTTTAATAGATTGTTCAAATTTTTCTCCATTATGACAAATTATTCCATCTTTTACTGCATATGTTAGATTTAATCCCTTACCATTATAATCAATTTTTTCAACTATTCTATAACTATTGATTTCGTGACAGAATTTTCTTTCTAACATTCGCGATAATTCATCTTCACCCGCATGTCCAAATGGAGCATGTCCTAAATCATGACCTAAACCTATTGAATAAGCTAAATCTTCATCTAACTCACATTTTTTTTCTAATCTATTTTTCAATCCTTTGCAAATTGTTTTGGCAATACTTGCTACATGTAAAACATGTTCAATTCTTGTACAAACATGGTCATTGTCAGGACTAAAAAAGACTTGCGTCTTATGTTTTAATCTTCTAAAAGGTCTGGAATGTATTATTGCAGTTTCATCTCTATAATAACATCCTCTAATATCTTCTGATCTTTCATGTGTTCTTTCCTTTAAAATATCAACTGATAATTCATTTCTCATATTTATAAATTTAATTTTTAAATAATTAAAATGGTTTTTAAAGAGAACCATTAAACTCTTGATTTTAATTATCCTTCTGGAGGAAAATCATCATTTCCATAACTATCTCTTTCTCGAATTTGACCATTTTTACTATGAATCAATAATTCTGATCCTTGATTTATAGCAATCTCTCTTGCTTTTTCAATTGCTTCTTTTTGAGTGTCAAAAGTTGCAGTATTTTTTTTATTACCTTCTCCTTTAACACTCCACATATTCCCATTAGGAACTACATGTTGATTCTTTCCCATAATGCTTTATTTTTTATGACATTTTGGACAACAATAATAACATCCATCAACTGATGAATAAAGCTTTTTTGCTGCTTGTATTGCCTCTTCACATGATGTAAAGTATCCTAAATATATTCTATTATTGATATCGGGAAGAAATATACATTTATCTGTATGAACTTCATGTTCTCCTGATGTTTGAGCATTTTGATTAACATAATAATGTTCCATTACAATTGCTTTTTAATTATAAAATAAATTAATCTTTTGCTGTATGGATTGAGAATAGGAGAAGGAATCACACTTTTAGCTTTGTGATAATAATAAAATGTGTTACTTTTGCAACCTCAAATCCGAGAAAAGATTGACTATTTCTTTTCTCCTTCGCCCAAGCTAGCGGTGATGATGATTAAAAGGAATGTTTGCTTTACTTGCCGGTTTGCCTATATTCCTTTTTTATTTTATAGTCATAATAGTTTTTATCTACATATTTTTTTATTTTAAAGTTTAACATCAAATACAATGCCTTTATTTAATATTTTTTAAAAAGCTATCGTTTTTATGACAAAATGGCATTGTTATTTAGTCTTATTTTTTCAATTCCTTCATAAATATTGGTATAAGAACCTGATTTGTCAGGGTTTTGCTTTGCTCTTTCTATAGCTGTTTGTAGTTTGTTATCTTTTAGTAGCTCTTCTACCCATTTTGTTTTCTTTAGGTATTCTTCTTTCTTATCATAGTCTTTTAAATACTTTTTCAATTCATTTGCTACTTCATTTGAATCTTTGAAATACTTATTTGTATATTTATAGTGGAGTAGAAACCAATATTCAATTGATGGAAAGCTTGTACAGAAAAGAATTTTGTCTTTCTTTTTACTATACTTATTTATTAGTCTATCATACTTTAGCTTTCCTTTACTATCTCTATTTATTACATCTAAATCAATTACACATATTATAAACACATAATCATTAATTAAGTCTTTTATTCTTCTGCCAATTTCATCAATACTTGAATTTCTGCAAAAGCGTGGTTTTACAATGTATTGAAATCCTAATAGACTTTTCAAATGTGTAAAATAATATTGTTCTGTCTCTCCTTCACCCAAGATATATATCCCAGGTTTAATATCCTTTTGAGCTTGTTTCCGTCCTCCCATATTACATTATATTAGGTGTTGCTCCAAAGTTTCCATGTCTATAGGCTTTTCTTAAAGAAGCAATTCTATTCAGTCCTTTAAACTCTGTTAATGAATATATTTCTGTTGATCCATCTATTTTCTTACTTGTAAACCAAATACTATCTTTTCTCAACAAATCCTCTTCTTCCAATAATCCATCGTAATGTGTTGATAATAATAATTGTGATTCACCTTCTAATTTTAGGAAGTCTTCTAATAAAAATTCAATTAATTTAGGATGTAGAGATGATTCAATCTCATCAATTGCTAAGAAAGCATTACTTTTAACTAAAGTGTTTATTATAACAGCAAGTCCAAATATTCTTTTTGTTCCTTCTGATTGAAGTTCTTTAGGTAGATTATAAAATTCTTCCCCTCTAATATTTTCTACTCTATGTTTAAAATTAGTTTTAGGAGCTTGGTATGATCTTTCTCTTCTTAATCTTTCTTTTTCTTCATTTGGTATTCCTTCTGCTTCTAATAATAATTCATCAATATATTCCTCTGGAATTTTACGTGTTTCCATTTCTGTTATAATATCTGTAATATTAAAATCAGCTGCTTTTAAAAATGAAAGAATAGATTCTTTTATCTCTGGCTTTTCAGCTAAAACTTTTTCAGCAAAATTAGAAACTCGTAATTGAGGTTCAACATGGTTAATATGTTTTTTTGCAATCCATTCAATTACTTTATCTATGTCCTCAATAGAAATATTTACTTGATTATATGCAGCAAATACTGACATATTAGGTAAACATTTTATTGTTATTTCTTCTTTAGCTATTTGTGGTATTCTTACTCTCTTAGTATTAAAAGTTATTTCTGAAACATTATTATTGAATGTTCTTTCAAAAACTAATGCAGGTTGAGTTTTTGGATAAACATATAGTTTTTCTGAATGAACTATATTTTCATCAATAACAAGTGAGTATAAATATCTTTTCCCTTCTGTAACAAAAGAAATAGATAATTCGGAAGGTTGATTAGGTGTTTCTTTATCTAAAAGAAAAGGAATTACTCCTGTTTCTTCTGTTTTATTTTCTGACCTATTTAGAGCAAATATTTTCAAAAATTCAAAAGCACTTAATAGATTACTTTTACCAGAAGCATTTGCTCCATAAACAAGTGCTAAACGAAGTAATCTAAGTCCTGCAACCTCTCTTACATAGTAATCTTCTAAGTTCTTGTCTTTTGTTGCTTCAAAGCTAAATGTTACTTCATCTTTGAATGATAAAAAGTTCTTTATTTTTATTTCGTGTATCATATAAATATCCTTCTATTTTTATTTTTAGCATTATTTTCGACAAAAATACAAATAAAATATATATCAACCAAATTTTATTAGAATATTTTGCATATTTTCCGCAAATTTCAAGAATAAAAGTTTAAACCTACACCTTTCTTTATCTTCTTTTAAGAATAAATATTCATATAAATATTTAGAATCAGTATATAAACTTGGATAAATAAGGAATGAAATAAAAAAAACAAACCCACTAAATTTTGTCTTTAGTGGGTTTTGTCATTTAATTTGAATTTAAATAGTATCTATTTGATTGGAATATAAAGCAATGTTTCGTAGTCTTCTTCTTTCCTTACGCCTGGATCGTTGATATAACTTTCAAAACTTGGTGCTTCTCTTAATTGATATGGACTGTTTGGCAACCATTTACTAAAGATTGCATCATAAATTAGTGGAAGTTTGTTATATGCTCCTTTATGGAAAAAGACTGCATACTTCCCTCCTTCTATTGTTTTGAAACCAATCTCTCCTTCTGGTTTTACTTCTTTTTCAACAGTTATGCAAGCATCATAACGACATTTTGCTGCTTCTGTAACAGAAGGATCATCGTGTCCAATTCCTAAAAACTCATTCTTTTGTCCAAAAAGATTGTTTCTTCCAACAAAACTGCATACTCTATCCCACACTCCATTATAATGTTCATTTCCATACTCTCCTATTATTTGTATGTAAACAACTTTAGAATCGGGACGTTCTACAATTTGTGGTTCTTGAAGATTGTATTCTTCCTTTGAAATGTTTCTGTTCATAATTACTATATTTTTATTTGTTCGGTATTCAGAGGGTGAAACATTATAGAATTGTTTAAATGCTTTTGAAAGAGATGAAGGCATATCATAACCTATTTTATAAGCAATATCCTGAATAGATAAGTCTGTGCTTCTAAGTAATGATGCTGCTTTATGAACTCTTCTTCGAGTAATATAAACTCCTATTGGTTCTTTTAGAAAAGAGCGAACAATTCTATGAAGATGATAAGGAGAGAAAGAAGAAATTTCTGCTAAGGTTGCAAGTTTAATTTCTTTATCTAAATTTTTATCAATGTAATCAACAACAAGGTTTACTCTTCTAATATAGTCTTGTTGAGTTGCTTCGTTATTAGTCATAGTATTGTATCTTTATTTCCTATTTCAGTTGCAAAGATACAATCATAAATCCCAAAGACACTTTCCCTATATTGCTAAATTGATTTTCATTTTAAAATATAGTAATCTTTATATTTCACTATTCTGTATTTCGCTTTTAGTTTTATACAAATCTTCTCATCACAATAATTATTATTCATTTCTTCAATTGATAAATTATCTGGAAGTAGAAAAATTATATCTTTTCCTATCATAAAACATTCGTTTTCGGAATAAATATACCCAAATTCATCTTCAATACCTACTTTACTATAATAAATTATGCTGTCATTAAGCTTATATGGACTTACTCTAAGATGAATAATATAGTTATCAAAATTTTGAATTTTCAATTTTGAACTGTTTTTTAACCTATCTAAACGTGATTGATCTTGAATTAATAATTCTTTTTCTCTATTTTCTTCTTCTTTAAGGGTTGTTGAATAATTATATTTTTCATACAAATATTCTTCATCTTGATTAAATATTAGGGAATCATTTATATTATAAATTCTTTTAGTTATTTCTGTTATATCTCCTATATGATAAATATTTTGATTCCATTTTAATGAATCTTTATTCAAAAAAGCATAAGCAGCTCCTGTAAAATATCCAAAAGTTCTCGATTCAAAATGACCTTCTTCTAATGATTGTAAATCTTTAAATAAAAGATTAATGGATTTTTCTTTATAAACAATAATCATTCCTGAAAATTTAGCCAATCCTTCGGTTAATTCAAATCTTGTTTCATTTTGTTTTGAATTAGGAAATAAAGATTGTCTTTTATTTCTAAAATACAAAGCATCTATCACATAACCACTTTCATTTTTATATGAATTAGATAAAGCCTTACTTAAAGCACTTGCTTCCAAACGAACAAACACACGTCCCATCTTTTTATCAATATGGCTATTATTATATGTAAAAGTAAAATTGCTATCACGTTGAATTTTATGAGTCATCTCATGAAAAGCAATTTCCAGCTGTTTTTCCTTATTATCAATTTCATCAAAATTAAGTATAGCAAAAACTTTATTGTCAAAACTTTTTACTCCTGGAGAAAATGTCATTGTTTCTGGATAAAAATAGCAGTAAATACCATTTTCAAAAACTCCTTTCCCTTCAATATCTATTGATTGCTTAGAAAATAATATTCTATTCTTATTATCATCTAAAATTAGATTATCACAATAACTAATTCCCCAAAGTTCAGCATTTTCTTTTTCGCATTCAAGATTATATGACTCAAAAAACAAACTTGCCTTTCTTAGATTCTCCTTAAATGTTTGTGCATTAAGAAAATTTGAAATAAGTATAATAAGAATAAATACACCCTTTGTATAAAAACCTTTATCCAAAACTGGACTATTATTCCAATATTGGTTCATAATTAATCTTTAATTTATTTTAAAGTTCAAAGGTAGGAAATATATTTATTGTATGGTTAAATAATTAATTAATAGTCGTTGATTTGAGATTTTTTGAATGGATTATTTTGTTCTACATAACTCATAAAAGATAAAGAAGAAGATAATCTTCTTTTAATTTTCGCTAATCCTTGTTTAGGTTTATTTTTATAGGGTTTTGCTTTGTTTAAATCAAGTTTAAATTTGCTAAGGTCGTACCTTAATAGTGGTAACGTACGACCTTATTTAATTAAGGTACGACCATAACATTGCTAACATACGACCTTAATCAATTAAGGTACGACCATAACTATGGTAACGTACTACCTTACTGAAAATATGGTCGTACCTTATGAAATTTTTATAAGGTTTAGATAAATTAAAACGCTGTTATTTTGAGTTTTAACCTTATATAATTTTTCTTTTTCTTCTATAAATTAAATTTTATCGTTATTTAGATTCTTTTTTGATGTTGAATTTTAAATATTCTGTTCTTATTGTCCAAGATTTTCTTTTTAAATCTTTTTTTTGAGTCAATAAATTATCTTTTAATATTAATAAGTGGATTTTTTTACACTATTATGCTTCTCACTATAAACCTTTATATCAAATATTTAAACCTTAATCGAGTAAAAAATATATTAATTTGGAAATTATTTAGTGCGTAAAACATAAGTTTTTGTATATTTGTGCGTCTATATATTATATTAAAGAAAAAATAAAATGAAAAAAATAATAGATAGAGCGCAAACAAGAGGACATGCTAATCATGGTTGGCTCGATACCAATCATACTTTCTCTTTTGCAAGTTATTATAATCCTCAAAGAATGCATTTTGGTGTTTTGAGGGTTTTGAATGATGATAAAATTATTCCCACCAAAGGTTTTGACCTTCATCCTCATGAAGATATGGAGATTATCTCTATTCCTTTGAAAGGTAGAATGCGTCATGGAGATTCATTAAATAACTCTGATGTAATTTCTAAAGGACAGATTCAGGTTATGAGTGCTGGAACAGGAATTATGCATATTGAATATAATGACAGTGATAAAGAGGACTTAAGCTTCCTTCAAATTTGGATTTTCCCTAAAACAAAAGGCACTACACCTCGATATAATAACTACGATGTTTCTAATCTTTTAAAGAAAAACGATATTTCATTATTTCTTTCTCCAAACAATGAAGCCCATATAAATCAAGATGCTTGGCTTTCATGGGCAAATTTGGATAAGGATAAAACTTTAAAGTATAATCTTTATGGCAAAAATACTGGAGTTTATGTTTTTGTTTTGGAAGGAGAATTGGAAATTGATGGAGTAAAGTTCTCCCAAAGAGATGGAGTTGGAATTTCGGAAACAGATAGTTTTGAAATAAAGGCATTAGAAAACACTGAAGCTATTTTCTTTGAAGTAGCAATGAACTAAAAAACAATTTAATAATTAATAAAAACAGATTTTAATATGAAACAAATAGCTATCATTTCTCCAAGTGTGAGAGACGAAAGAGTTGGGCATAGAGTTGCTCTATATTTAAAAAAATATTTTGAAGAAAATTCAATCGCTAAGGTTGATTTATTGGATTTAAAGGAATTTGATTTTCCTTTATTTAATGAAAGATTAATGTATCAAAAGAATCCTTCAGAAAAACTTTTGGATTTCTCTGAAAGAGTGAATAAGGCAGATGGAATTATTATAGTTTCTTCAGTATATAATTACAGCTTCCCAGCTTCATTGAAGAATGCAATTGACGTTCTTTATCCTGAATGGAATAGAAAGGTTGTTGCTCTTTCTTCTGCAACAATGGGAATTGTGGAAGGTTTGCCTACAACTTTCCAACTTGAAAACATTCTTTCTCAAATGAAAGCAATTGTATCTCCTGTTAAATTCTTTGCTATAAATATTGCAAATGAATATACAGAAGATGGAGATGCTGTAAACAAGGAAAAGACAGATAAAAAACTTAAACCAATGGTTGATGAGTTTATGTTTTTGGTTGATAAATTATCAAACTAAAACATACCATTAATTTACCATAAAACTAAAATGGAGGTTAACATTAAGTTGTTACCCTCCATTTATTATTATATCACTTTATGTTAAGTGCAATAAAGTGTCTATTTATAATCTACTATATCAAAATTATCAAATGGCTCTGTATTGGATTGTATCTTTTTATCTTTTAAATCTATTCCATAAAAATAAATATCAATTCCTGAAGATTTAATCCAAACGTATTTATTCAATAAGAAATTAAAGAAATATTTAGATGAGCTTTGAGCATTTATTTTTGCAATAGAATAAGCATCTTCTTCTTTAATTTTTTCATAATCATAAGAAGCAATGTAATCCTTACCAACCAATCTAATTTCTCCTTCAAAGAAATCTTCAACAGATTCATCATTAAAAAAAACTAAACGTGAATTGGTGTCAGCTTCATTATAAATAAGCCAAGTGTTAAATCTCACTCCATTAATCAGCTTGCGGAAAACCTCTTTTTCATTTTGATAGTAAACTAAAGAGTCAGTATAAGAATACTCTTCAATTTCCATTTGAGCAATATTAAGAGTATGATGAGTTTCGTCTATATTCTTTCTGTTGAGTTCTTCAATATCTTTTACCTCAATTACCTTAAATCCCAAAGAAGATAAGGTTATAGAAAGATTTTGAGAGTATTCTCTTAATAGAGTAGTATCTTTTATTTTGGAGTATAAAGGAGCATATTTTTCTAATAATTCTGCTTGAACATCTTGTTCCAAATCATAGAAATTAGGCATCTTTTCAATGCTTTCATTCCTATAAGTTATTGATGGATTAATAAACAAATAAACAACGTCTTGCCTTAAAGAATCCTTTTGTTTATAAAGAAAATCTTTTGCAAAGTTTTGAGAATTTGCATCCATAAAGCAAAATAATGTAATTAAGCCCAAAAATGCTATTTTAAAATAGCTCTCCTTGAATAAAGTCTTCATCATTAATTTCTTTATTATTTTCAAATACTATATCATCAATATTTAACTCATTCTGCTCTTCTTCAACTTCCTCAATAATCTCTTCCTCATAATATAAAGATTCCAGAACATTTACCTTCTTAACGTTAAACCTGCTTAATTTCTTACCTTTAGCCTTATATTTCATAAGTTCTGAAAACTCTGAAACATTAATAATTTCATTGTCTACCTTCTTCCCTTTCTTATCATCTTCCAATTCTATTTCAATCATTGGTAGCCAATCATTAGTCAAATGAAGAATTTCAAAGGAAGAATTATCTTCAACAAAATAAACCTTCTTTTCCATTATTTCTTCAATCAAGAAACGTTTCAAGAAGCACTGGTTATTTTCTTTCTCCTTATAAATTACAGTAATTGGCTTTTGACTTTTGAACTTTTCAACAATTAGCAAATCATCAGCGAAATGAGTTTGAAGATCAAAATTAGTTAATCTATAATAACCTGACTTGTAAATTGCAATTATCTTGTCATCACCACTAAATTCTCCTAAATACTTACCTCTCTCATCAGCATTTAATCTCTTTACTGATTCATCAAACCAAATCTTTCTTGCTGAAAGAGTTGAAACACCTTCCATTTTCTTAACTACCTTTCTTACCAAATAGCGAGTAAGAATATTTCCTTGTGCATTTCTTCCTTTAATTGCAAGTTCAGAGAAGTCATAATCAAAGTTTATTTTCCTTAATCCAGACTTAGGTTTAAGAGAAACATTTACAATTTCAGCCTCTCCATTAGGATTTGCTGAGAAATAAAGAATCTTGGAACCTTTAACTCCTTTTGTCAAAACGTATTCTTTATCTCTAATAACATTAGTAATACTGAAACGTTTAACATAAGCTTTTCCAAAAGCGCCATCCTGATAGACTAAATTGTAAATTGTTCGTTCATCATTTCTTTTAAATACATTAATATATATAATGTCTGTTCCAAAGAAGTCTTTCTCCTGCACCTTTTTCACAACCACTGTTCCATCACTTCTAAAAGCAATTACGTCATCAATATCGGAACAATCGCAAACATACTCATCATTTTTCATCCTAAAGCCAGCAAAACCATCTTTATAGTTGCAATAAAGTTTTTCATTAGCAACAGCAACAGCTTGAGCTTCTATGGTATCAAAACTTCTTATCTCTGTTTTTCTTTCCTTGCCCTGACCATATTTTTTCAAGATTCTTTCAAAGTAGGCAATTGCATAATCAATTATATGTTCCAAATCATAATTAACCTGCTTAATGTCATCTTCAATTGCTAAAAGAATATCATTTGCTTTATCTGAATTGAATTTTGAAATCCTGTCAATTGGTATCTTTCTTAATTTGTGAATATCTTCAATATTAGGTTCACGCATTAAGTTTTTAATAAAAGGTTTTAGTCCTTCAATAATTGTATCATCAATTTCCTGGTCAGTTGTACAAGGTTTAATCTTTTCATAAATCTCGTTCTCGATAAATATCTTTTCCAAAGAGATCCATTGCCAACGTTCCTTAAGTTCATTTAATTCAATTTCCAATTCTAATTGAAGAAGGTCAACTGTGTTTTGAGTTGAACTTTCAAGAATTTCATTAACTGTAAGGAAATTAGGTTTATCTTTTTCAATAACACAAGAGTTTGGAGAAATTGAAACTTCACAATCTGTGAAAGCATAAAGAGCATCAATTGTTTGATCGATTGAAGTATCATTAGGTAATTGAATAATTATTTCAACATTTAGAGCAGTGTTATCATCAATCTTTTTGATTTTGATTTTACCTTTTTCATTAGCTTTAATAATTGAATCAATTAGTTTTCCAGTTGTTGTAGCAAAAGGAATTTCAGAAATAACCAATGTCCTTTTATCTTGAACACTAATTTTAGCTCTAACTCTAACCTTCCCTCCTCTTAGCCCTTGATTATATTTTGAAACATCTATTGAACCTCCAGTTAAAAAATCTGGAAATATTTCAAAAGGTTCATTTCTTAATATTTTAATTGAACTTTCAATTAATTCAACAAAATTATGAGGCAGAATCTTACAAGCCAAACCTACTGCAATCCCTTCAACTCCTTGAGCCAAAAGCAAAGGAAATTTTATTGGAAGAGTTTCTGGTTCTTTATTTCTTCCATCGTATGAAGGACGCCATTTTGTTGTTTGAGGATTAAAAACAACATCTAAAGCAAATTTAGATAAACGAGCTTCAATATAACGTGAAGCAGCAGCACTGTCACCAGTTAAAATATTTCCCCAGTTACCTTGACAATCTATCAAAAGTTCTTTTTGACCAAGTCCAACAAGAGCATCAGCAATTGAAGCATCACCATGAGGGTGATATTTCATTGTATTACCAACAATGTTAGCAACCTTATTATATCTTCCATCATCCAGTTCCTTCATTGAATGAAGTATTCTTCTTTGAACAGGTTTTAATCCGTCATTAAGATGAGGAACAGCTCTTTCTAAAATTACATAAGATGCGTAGTCTAAAAACCAGTCTTCGTACATTCCCTTAACAGGAATAGTTTTGTGAGTTTGTTTTGTTTGAGTTGTGTTTTCTTCCATATATTAAGCCAAATTTATTTTGGCAAATTCTGTTGTATTTTATTAAAATTCTACCTTAGGAGCATTTTCTGCACCTTTATCTGCTGAAAAATAAGCTTTTCTTTCAAATCCAAACATTCCAGCAATTATATTAGTTGGGAAACGTCTTAGTTTTGAATTGAAAGCATTAATTATATCTGCAAATTTTTGTCTTTCAACAGCAATTCTGTTTTCTGTTCCTTCAAGTTGTGATTGAAGTTCCAAAAAGTTTTGATTTGCTTTTAAGTCAGGATAACGTTCCACTACAACCATTAATCTATCTAAAGATGACTTTAAAGCTGCTTGACTTTGTTGAAATTTATCCAAACTTTCCTGAGTTAAATCATTTGGATCAACCTTATTTGTTGCAGCAATATTTCTTGCATTAACAACATCAGTAAGAGTTTGTTTTTCGTGAGATGCATAACCCTTTACAGTGTTAACCAAGTTTGGAATTAAATCAAGACGTCTTTGATATTGACTTTCCACCTTAGACCATTGTTGTGAACATGCTTCATCTTTCTTTACTAATCCATTATAGGCACTTATTACCCAAATAGCGATTATAGCAATAATTCCAATTATAACTATAATATTGATTGGTTTTCTTCTCATTGATTTCATTTTTAATTTGTTATTATATTGTTGTACTATTATCTATATTAATCTTATTTATTAGAAGCGACCGCCTCCACCTCCACCACCAGAGAATCCACCACCAAAACTTCCTCCAGAAAAGCCACCACCTCCTTTTCCAAATCCACTTCCTCCAACAATAACAGCTGGAGTTTTTGGAATTACATAATCTTTAAAATTGGAGTTATGACAATTCTTACAAGTGTAGGTTTTCCTTCCTAATCCATCACTAAATTGACTTGCATTTTTAACAATACCATCAGATTCCAAAAACATAGTTTTACCTCCACAGAATGGACAAATAGAATATTGAGTTAAGGCATTATCAAAAGCAAATATATCAGTATTTCCACAATTATCGCATAACCAAACATCATAGTCCTTTGATTTTATTTCTTCTTCAATAATTTCTTTACTTGAAAGATATTTATCATCATCTTTTTCATTTAATCTATGCATTGGATTATTACATTTATGACAAATCAAAATCTTATTTCTAACTCTTGGTTTGAAATATAGCTTATACCAAAGAAATATTGTGATTAACATTACAGGGAAAAGAATTCCTAAAAGATACCATCCTTTTGCAGCCTTATTAAAAGCTCTTATTTTATCATCTTTCTGAGAAATGCTATATTTTGAATGAGCCTTTGTTGTGAAAATAAAAGCAAGAATAATAAGTACTATGGATAGAATTAAATATCCACTGATAAATGGAAGAACATCTTCAAAGGTTACAGGTTCTTTTTTTGCAAATCCTTCTGTTGCATATTCTTCATTGATTAACAGGCTAATTTCATCAATAGCTGCAATCATTCCATTATCCCAATCTCCTTTCTTAAAATAAGGAGCCATGATTCTATTAACAATTTGAGTACTTTTTGCATCAGTTATAGCTCCTTCCAAACCATAACCAGTTCTTATAAATACTTCTCTTCTATCAACAACAAGCACAACAATTAATCCATTATTTGATTCCTTTTGTCCTACTTTCCATTTTTCGAAAAGCTCCATTGAAACTTCTCTTGCATCCATTTCTCCTGAAGATTGAAGAGCAACAACAGCAACTTGAGCAGTGGTTGCTTTTTCCAAAGAGTCAAGTTTTTGATTCAATAAATTATAAGCATTTTCAGAAAGTATGTTGTCTTGATTAGACACATAGGAATTTGAAGTAGCGGTTTTAATAGGTTTAACATTGTCTATTGAAAAACTTTGTGCAATACTTTGGTTTAAAATTAGTACGAAGGAAAATAAAAGACTAAATTTTAGGGTTATATGAATCTGTTTAATCATTTTAATTTAATATTAAGCAATTTGAAGAGCAAAGATATAAAGAAAATTCTTAGTTTTGCAGATTGTTAGAAAGAAAATTTTATTAAATAATTGTATGAATACGGAAAAAGTTAAATGTTTAATCATTGGCTCTGGTCCTGCTGGCTATACTGCAGCAATTTATGCTTCAAGAGCAAATCTTAACCCAATTGTTATTGACGGAATGCAACCAGGAGGACAACTTACCATTACAACAGAAATTGATAATTTCCCTGGTTATCCAAATGGAACAACTGGAGTTGAAATGATGGAAGATTTGAAAAAACAAGCTGAGAGATTTGGTACTAAAGTTGTTAATGATGTTGTTACTAAGGTTGACTTTGAAAAATATCCATTAATTGTTGAAACTGATTCAGGAGTTGCTTATGAAGCTCAAACTGTTATTATATCAACTGGAGCCTCTGCAAAATGGTTAGGTTTAGAATCAGAAGAAAAGTATAGAGGAATGGGAGTTAGTGCATGTGCTACTTGTGATGGATTCTTCTATCGTAATTTGGACGTTGCTGTTGTTGGAGGAGGTGATACTGCTTGTGAGGAAGCATCCTATTTGGCTCAATCTTGCTCTAAGGTTTATTTGATTGTAAGACGTGATGTTTTAAGAGCCTCTATTGCTATGCAAAAGAAAGTTCTTAATAACCCAAAAATAGAAATTCTTTGGAATCATAAGCCAATTGAAATTTTAGGAGATATGTCTGGAGTTAATGGAATTATGCTTGAAAACACAAAAGATGGAGGCTTAAAACAAATTGAGCTTTCTGGAGTTTTCCTTGCAATTGGACATCATCCAAATTCAGATATTTTTGTTCCTCAAATTGAAGTTGATGAGCAAGGATATATAATCACTAAAAATGGAACTACTCACACAAATGTTGAAGGAGTTTTTGCAGCAGGTGATATTAGAGACACAATGTACCGTCAAGCAATTACTGCTGCTGCAAGTGGCTGTATGGCAGCAATTGATGCTGAAAGATTCTTAAGCGAAAAAAATATTTAAAATTGAAAATAAGGAAGTCCGTATTATTTCTTGCATTTGTTTTTCTTATTCCTCTTGTGAGCATTGCTCAAGACAAAAAGGAGAAAGAAAAAACAATTGCTATTGATACTGCTCTTTCCTTAACTCGTTACATTACCCTTCCCTTAAGAAATCAACCTTTTCAATTTATTGACAAATCCATTGATGAAATAAGGCATGTAAATGCGGTTTATAGAATTGAGAATATGTTTTACCAACAACTCTCAACTGATGGTTCTCCACATAAACCGCTTTTATTTCAACTTCCCGATTTACTTTCTTTTAATTATCAACCCAGTGTTTATGATGCTGCAAAGTTTACAAGAGAAAATATTAAATTCTACAATGTCTATAAACCTTACTCCGAATTGCGCTATTCCAATACTTTAAATACCTCTCGCTATTTCTCTGTAATTCATGCTCAAAACATTTACAAAAACATTCACTTAGGTTTTCAATATGATGTAAACTACACAACTGGTTCTTTTGACAAGAGTCAAATTATGAATCAGTTTTTTAACGCAACTCTACGCTTTAAAAACAAGAAAGAAACCTATGAAGGATATTTGGGATTTATTAGAAACAGAGCAATGCAAAATGAAAGTGGAGGAATAAAATCAGACTCTTCTTTTTCTGTTCAGGAATTCTCTTCACTTAATGCTTATCCAGTAAACTTAAGCATGGCATACTCTAAATGGAAATCTGTAGATGCTTTTTTAGTTCAAAAGTTTAATTTTGGTAAACTTATTAAGGACAGTTCTTTTATAAGTAACCTTTCTCTGGTTCACGAACTCTCCTATTTTTCTAATGCAAGACTTTATTTTGATGGTTATCCCACAGAAGGTTTTTACCAGAATATTTATTTTGACACCTTATCAACAAAAGACTCTCTATCAACTCAAAGAATTCAAAACTCACTCTCACTTAGGAATGAAAAAACAATACCTTTTGAAATAGGAATTAAGCATGACTATATTCTTTTTGCCGACACTTTAAACAATGAAAGAAGTTCCAATTTCACTCCTTTTGTCAATTTGGGATTAGATATAAATAGCTTTAAATTAAACTTTAACACAGAATACATAATCTCCAACAACAGGTATAATGAAGACTACCAAATTGGAGGAAACGTTGCTTATAAAAATCTTTATGCAAATGTAAAGTTAATGAATAAGAGCGTGGATTATTTCTATAACAGATATTGGACAAATAACTTCAAGTGGGAGAATAATTTCTCTAAAACAAATATGTTTAACACCAATTTGGGTTATAACCACAAAGATAAGTTATCAATAAACGTTGGATATTTCCTTTTAAACGATTTGGTTTATATAGATAATAACCTTTCTCCAAAACAAACAGATAAATCAACTTCAATAATTCAAGCATCACTCCTTCATAATCTTAAACTTGGTATTTTTAACTTCAAAGGAGTAATGACTCTTCAAAAACTTTCATCTGAAGAAGCAATAAGAATGCCAGTTTTTCAAGCAAAACAGGGAAT
Organism: Bacteroidales bacterium UBA5515; assembly: GCA_002423895.1. GTDB lineage: Bacteria > Bacteroidota > Bacteroidia > Bacteroidales > P3 > UBA10566. The sequence goes on from DIOL01000025.1 coordinate 67,915, forward strand.
TAGCGTTAGCTTTAAGATGTTTAAACAAAAACTACAAACCCAGGTAGGATTTGATTTTAGATATAATACATCATATTTTGCTGACAGTTTTATGCCAGCAATGGGAGCTTTTGTTCATCAGGATAATGTAAAGATTGGCAATTACATATTCACCGATTTCTTTGTCCAAGCTCAACTTGAGAGGGTGAAATTCTTTGTTGCTCTAACACATCCTTATGCAGGAGCTTTTGAAAACAACTATTATCTAACACCACACTACCCTTCCGAAAAACTAAATCTTCGTTATGGGGTAACTTGGATGTTCTTCGACTAAGGAAATCTATCTTTTGTTTTTCAATTCAGCCTTATAGAATTTAAGACCAACCATATTTTTACGCCATCTCTTATCTGCCTTAAAGGCAATCTTTCTTACTTTTATTCTTGTTGGCTTACATTCCTCTTCTGTGTCAAATCCTTCTGAGGTAAGAGTAAGACTAAATGTTCCAATACCATCTAATTTTACGTTATAACCCAATTGTAACTTTGTAAGAATAATATTTGATAATCCTCTCAAAGCTCCGACCATATCTGCTTCAGTAAAACTGCTTGACTCAGAAATTTCTCTTGCCAAATCTTCTGTAGAAAAATGCCCTGCTGAAACTGCATTAGGATAAAACTTAGTTTGTTCAACTCCGTCTTTGTTAATAAATACTTTTTTAGTAATACTATAGTATCTTCTCATGATATAATATATTTTTATATTTTCTAATTTGCCATTAATTCAAATATCATTTATTCAATTCCAAATTCTATCAAAATAAAACCTTGAATAAATTATAAAATACTTTATTTAAGACTACAAAGATAAGGAAAAAATTTCATAAAACCTTGTTTTTATTCAATAAAATCTTTTAAAAATTTTATAATGTTGCACCTTAATATTAGTAAGGTGCCATGTTACTATAAGTAAGGTCGCACGATACTCGCGTAAGGTGGCACCTTACTTATAGTATGGTGCCACCTTATGAAATTTATACTTGATTTAAATACGCCAAAACACTTTAAAAATAAAGCGAAACAAGGATTAGCAAAATTTAGACAACAATTAAATTACGAATAAATTAAATTTTTCACCCAAAATAGCCTTTATATGAAAATTTATAGTAATTTTGCCTCGTTATTGGTTCTTTTTGGATTAAAAGGGAATTAGGTGTGAATCCTAAACAGTCCCGCTGCTGTAAGCTCCTTTAGATAAGCAAGCATTACTTCTTTTGCCACTGAATTTTTTATTGATTTGGGAAGGCAGAATGCTTGGGAGTAAGTCAGAAGACCTGCCAATAGTGTTTATTAACTTTTATGTACTCTCGAGGAAAGAGTCTAAAAAATTATGATTAGAACATTTTTATCAGGTTTATTACTATTTGTATTTTCGTTGCCAGTTGTTTCTTTGGCTCAACAAAAGGATTCCATTAAAAGCATTATGCTTAATGAGATCGAAATTATTGATTCCTTTGCAAAAGACTCTCTTTCCAAACAATCTTCTTCCTCTTTAGACTCAACAGTTATTAAGAAAATCCCTTTTGTTTCTGTTGGTGAAATGGCAAAATATATTGCTGGAGTAAATGTTAAGGATTATGGTGGTGTTGGTGGTTTAAAAACAATTTCTGTTAGAGGTTTGGGTTCAGGACACAGTGCTGTGGTTTATGATGGTATTAATGTTACAGATTTTCAAACAGGACAGGTTGATTTGGGCAAGTTTTCTTCTGGCAACATTAAAGCAATAAATCTTTTTAATGGTCAATCCTTCTCAATGCTTCAAACTGCAAGGTCTTTAGCTTTTGCAAATGTGTTCTTAATTGAAACCCAAAAACCATTATTTGACAGCTTGCAAAAAATAAAAGCATCAATTAAAACTTCTTATGGCTCTTTTAATTATGGTAATTTGGGTTTGAATCTTGCCTGTAAGGTAAATAATATATGGACTTCGTGGGTTGATTTGGATATTCAAAACACAAAGGGAAATTATCCTTATTTGCTTCGTTACGGATATAGCGAAAATGACTCTACATCAAAGGAAATTAGAGAAAATTCTGATTATTTTGGGTTTAGAGGTGAATGGAATGCTTTTGCAAGCTTTAATTCTAAAACTGATTTAAAACTTAAAGCCTATTATTTCTATTCTGAAAGAGGTTTACCAATGAGTACAACTCTCTACTATTTGAATTCTTCACAAAGACTTTGGGATGAAAACTTCTTTTTGCAGAGTATATTCACTCATAATTTCAATAAACGACTTTCTTATCGCAATCATGCAAAAGCACTCTACTCTTTCTCCCATTTTCTTGACCCAAAAACTTTAAATATTTCAGGTTACCAAAGCGATAAATATTATCAAAGAGAATATTATCTGAATAATGTTGCCTCATATTTGCTAATGAAAGATTTGACTTTAGCTCTTAGCAACGATATATTTTTAAATAATCTAAATGCTCCTTCTTCTTTCTACTCAAAAGCAAACAGAACTTCTTCAATCACTGCTTTAAGTTTTTTATTTGATAATTCAAAACTTCTAATCAATGGTAATATTTTACATAATTATGTTTTGGATTACGAAGATAAGGAAAAGACTCAAAAAACAAAAAGTCACTTCTCTCCTTTTCTTTCAATAGGTTACACATGGAAAGGATGCTTTACCTTTAGTGCATTTTATAAGGATGTATTTCGCATGCCTTCCTTCAACGATTTATATTTTAACAGGGTAAGCTTTTCTTCCCTTGAACAAGAAAAAGCTAAGCAATGGAATATTCATACAGAGTTCTCCAAAAATTTTGGTTCTTACAAATCAAGTTTTATTACTATTTCTGTGGATGCCTATTATAATAATGTAGAAGATAAAATTATTGCTGTTCCTCAACGAAATTTATTTGTTTGGTCAATCATAAATTATGGTAGAGTTGAAATAAAAGGATTGGATATTCAATCTTCTTTCAGAACTTACCTTCCTTTTTCTTTGGATTTGAATATTAGAGCAACCTATTCTTATCAAAAAGCTACTGATGTTTCAGATTCAAAAGCACTAACCTTTAATCATCAAATTCCTTATACTCCTGTTCACTCTGGTTCTTTGTTTTTGAACATAACACATCCTTTTATGGACCTTGCATACACTGTTAATTTTGTTGGTAAGCGCTATGCACTTGCTGAAAACATTGATAGAAATATGCTAAAGTCATATCAAGATCACTCAATAACACTTTCTAAGGATTTCTTTTTGAAAAAAAATAAGATAAATATAGGCCTATCATGTCTTAATTTGTTTGGAGTGCAATATGAGGTAGTTCGCAACTATCCTATGCCCCAACGACAATTTCGTATTAATTTAAAAATGGATTTATAATGAAAAAAACAAAATGGATTTTAGCTTTAATCATTTTAGGATTAAGCTTTGGTTTCACTTCCTGCAAGGATGAGAACGATAATAATAATGACAATCCTTCAACAACTCAAAACCTTCCTAACGGAATCTTTGTTCTTTGTGAAGGAAATGACGGAATGAATAATTCTTCCTTACTTCACTACAATTTACTAAATAATGAAGTTGTAGATATCTTTGATAAAATAAACAATCAAGGCTTGGGAGATGTGGGAAATGATATGGAATTGGTTGGAGATAAACTTTTCATTTCTGTAAAAGGCTCTGCAAGTGTTAATGTTTTGAATAGCAAAACTGGAAAGCTAATTAAAAGAATTCCAATTGTTGATGAAAATGGAGCAAACAGAAAACCTTCACGCTTGACTCAAAGTTCCTCAATGGTATATTTATGTACAGTTGATGGATATGTTCTTGAAATTAACCCACAATCTCTTTCTGTTGGAAGAAAAGTTAAGGTTGGTCGTAATCCAGAAGATATTTGCTATTTAAACGGAAATCTTTATGTTACTAATTCAGGAGGTTTGGATTGGAACACTCCTGTTGGCTACGATAGAACAGTTTCTGTTGTAGATGCTCAATCAATGACCGAAACCAAGAAAATTGATGTTGGGTTAAATCCTGCTTTCATTAAACCAATTGCTAATAATCGTATTGGTTTAATTGTTAGAGGAAACTATAGTGATGTTCCAAATTCATTTGTTACAATTAACACAACAAATAATGAAGTTGAATCCACAAATATTGTTGCAATGAGTAATTTTGATGTTATTGGAAACAACATTATTTATGTAAATTACGATTACATTGCAATGCAAGCAAGTATTAAAACATATAATTACACAACAAAAACTTCTTCTGACTTTATTACAACTCCAAATGTTCTTTCTCAAATCATTAGCCCTTATGGAGTAAATGTTGATAATATTTATAATGAAGTTTATTTGACAGATGCAACATCATTTGCTTCAAGCGGAAAGGTATTTGTATTTGATATTAATGGTAATTTTAAATATTCTTTCACAACAAGCAATATCCCTTCAATTGTAATAAGGGTAGAATTCAGCCAAATAATTTATTAAAATAAAGAGTAATTTGATTATTACTTTAAATATTTTTGCATACTTTTGCAATAATCATTTAAAGTAATAATCAAATTATTTTTTTATGGAAAACAAAGTTACTTTTGGCTCAAAATTTGGCACTCTTGCTGTAGTTGGTGGTTCAGTAATTGGACTTGGGAATATTTGGCGATTCCCTTATTTAGCAGGAAATAATGGAGGCTCAGCTTTTATTATTGTTTACGTTCTCTGTAGCTTATCTATTGCCATTCCAATCATGATTAGTGAATTTGTAATTGGCCGTTCAACAGGCAAAAATGCTTATAGAGCTTTCAAAGAGATTTCTAAAAAGAAGTTTTGGGGTTTTGTTGGATTGGCAGGAATTATTACTGTTTTCTTTATTTATGGTTTTTATTCAGTAGTTGCTGGTTGGGCAATTTCTTTTATTCAAACCTCGCTTACAAGTGGGTTTGCAGGAAAATCGCCTGAACTAATACATAGCAATTTTATTAACTATATTAATTCAGGATGGAAACCTACTCTTGCAGCTGGTGTATTTATCATTCTAACAGCTGCAATTGTTATTGGAGGAATCCAAAAAGGCATTGAAAGAGTTAATAAAATTCTTATGCCTATGCTTTTCTTAATTATAATTCTTCTTTTCATCTACTCAACTTCTCTAACAGGATTCTCAAATGCAATGGATTTCCTTCTTAAACCTGACTTTAGTAAATTGGGATTTAAAGCTGTTCTTGCCGCAATAGGACAATCGTTCTTTTCTATGAGTTTGGGAATGGGTTGTATGATTACTTATGGAGCTTATATTAAACAAAAGGCTTCTCTTACTGGTATTGCCTTAACAATTGGACTTGCTGACTTATCTGTTGCTCTTTTAGCTGGATTTGCAATCTTCCCTGGAGTATTTACTTTTGGAATTGAACCAACCTCTGGTCCTACTCTAATTTTTGAAACTCTTCCTTTAGTTTTTTCTATGATGCCTTTTGGTAATATATTTGCAATATTCTTTTTCTTCTTAGTTTTTATTGCTGCCATAACTTCTTCTGTTTCCATGTTGGAACCTATTTGTTTGTTTGCTATTCAAGAGTTTAAATTTTCAAGAATTAAATCAACAATAATTATTTCATCTATAGTTTTTATTTTAGCTGTTCTTTGCGCATATTCACAAGTTGATGGTTCTTCAATTAGATTATTTGGTAAAAATCTTTTCGATGCATTAAATGATATTACTGATAAATTCCTAATGCCAATTGGAGCTTTACTAATAATTATATTTGTTGGCTGGTTTGCTAACAAAGAATTAGTAAGAAATCAATTTACTAATAATGGAACAATATTAAACAAAGGATATAAGCTATATATTAATGTAGTAAGATTCTTTGTTCCTTTAGTTCTTTCATTATTTATACTTAATTTGATGGGCTTACTCTAATATTAACATTTCAATGTTAGTAAATAATTCATCAATCTATTGATTTAGGGTGATTTTTGAATATATATTTGCAACATATTTCCCTTTTACGAGTAAAATATAAAAGATAAAAAATTAAATTTAACAACACGTTTATTAATTAAAAACAAAACATCATGAAAAAGAATTTAATTATTTTAGTTGCTGTTTTATTAACATCAACTTTCGCATTTGCACAAAGTGGCAATATGTTTGTAACTGGACATCTTGGATTTAACACTAATTCAAGCACCAATTCAATTGGTTCTACAAGTGTTGATGTTCCTGGTGGAAATAGTTTTGACATTATGGCTGAATTCCACTACAAGATTACTAAAAATATTGCAGTTGGTCTTGGATTAGATTACGAAAGCTCTACTTCATACGTTAATACAACTCCTAATGGAACAGATTATTTTGATTCTGAATCAATGTTCTCAATTGTTCCTTCTGTAATTTATGGAATAAAAATCACTGATAATTTCAAATATATTCCAAGGTTATATGTTGCAATTGGATTTGGAAGTAGAGATGAAGAACAACCTGACCTTCCTTTAAATCCTAACACTATTGAAACATTTACAACTGACTTATCAAGTTTTTCTATTGGAGTTAAACCTCTAAGTTTTGAATATGGAATTAATGATAGATTCGCAATAACAATGAGCTTTGGAGATTTATACTACAGAACTTATACTGAAAAAGCTACAATAGCAAATACTGAAGTTAAATCTACTGACAAGAGTTTCAATTTAAATGCTAACTATGGTGCATCATTTGGAATTCGTATTTATTTATAATTAAATAAATATTAACTCTCTAAAAGAGTAAGCCAAAAGGCTTACTCTTTTTTTTGTCTTCTAAATTTGAATAGTTAAATAATTGTTATTGTAAAATTTCCAATATTTTTATTGAGAATTTTGTTTATTAAGTGTTAATTATCTAATTTTGCAGATTGAATTAAGCCTTTTATTAAGGCATTAAAAGATTAAAGTATAGTAATAAAAGCATTCTCAAGGATTAAAGGAGTTCTGCCTTGAAACAAATGCAAAAATAGTGAACTCGATATATAAATATATGAAAAAAGGATGTAAATACGGTACTCACCGTGTATTGGAACCAAAAGGTGTATTGCCTCAACCAGCTAACAAAATTGATAACAATATGGATGAAATCTACGACAATGAAATCCTTATTGATGTTCAAACTCTAAATGTTGACAGTGCTTCTTTCACTCAAATTGAAGAACAAGCAGGTGGCGACAAAGCTAAAATTGCTGAAATAATGATGGGTATTGTTGCAAAACAAGGAAAACATAGAAACCCTGTAACTGGTTCTGGTGGTATGTTACTTGGAACAGTTGAAAAAATTGGTGATGCACTTATCGGAAAAACAGATCTTAAAGTTGGTGATAAAATTGCTACATTAGTTTCTCTTTCTCTTACTCCTTTACGTATTGATAAAATTAAAGATATCCGTCCAGATATCGACCAAGTTGATATTGATGGTAAAGCTATTTTATTTGAAAGTGGAATTTATGCAAAAATTCCTGCTGACCTTCCTGAAACATTAGCTCTATCTGCATTAGACGTTGCTGGAGCTCCTGCTCAAACTGCAAAATTAGTTAAACCTGGTGATACAGTTTTAATTATTGGTGCTGGTGGTAAATCTGGTATGCTTTGCTGCTACGAAGCTAAAAAACGTGCTGGAGTAACTGGAAAAGTTATTGGACTTTGCCATAGCCAAAGATCAACAGAAAGATTACAAAAATTAGGTTTTTGTGATTATGTTTTCTCTGCTGATGCAACTCAACCAGTTCCTGTAATGCAAAAAATTCAAGAACTAACAAATGGTGAAATGGCTGATATTACAATTAACAACGTAAATATCAATGATACAGAAATGACTTCTATACTTTGTACAAAAGATACTGGATTAGTTTATTTCTTCTCTATGGCTACAAGCTTTACAAAAGCTGCTTTAGGAGCTGAAGGAGTTGGTTCTGATGTTACAATGATTGTTGGAAATGGTTATACTAAAGGACACGCTGAAATAACTCTTCAACTTCTTCGTGAATCTAAAGAACTTAGAGATATCTTTACTGAGCTTTACGCTTAATAAATAAATTTAAGATATAAAACTGTGAGTAGAGTATTCTGCTTACAGTTTTTTATTATAACATAAAATCGTTATGAATATTAGTGTTTGTGGAATAGATTGCGACATAGCTTGTGTTGAATGTAATAAATATATAGATTCACCATGCAAAGGTTGCAATGAAGAAAAAGGAAGAATATACTGGACTAAGTATTTAGGATTAGATGTTTGTCCAATATATAATTGTTGTGTTAATGAAAAACAATTAGAAAATTGTGGTAAATGCGATAAACTTCCATGTGATAAATTCTTTTCTACAAAAGACCCATCTATTTCTGATGAGTTATTCAAACAAAAAATTCAAGAACGAGTAGATTTACTAATGACTTTATAAAACAATTATATTTATGCAAGTAAACAGAAGAAAAGAATTATTCCCTGAGGTTTCTGATAATGACTGGAACGATTGGAAATGGCAAGTAAAGAATAGAATAGAAACACTTGAAGATTTAAAAAAATACATCTCTTTAACTCCACAAGAAGAAGAAGGTGTTATGAAATCTCTTAAGACATTACGTATGGCAATTACTCCATATTATATTTCTTTAATTGACATTAATAATCCTAATTGTCCAGTAAGAAGACAAGCTATTCCTACAGCTGCAGAAGTTTATCAATCTCCTGCAGACTTATTAGATCCTCTTCATGAAGATGAAGACTCTCCAGTTGCTGGCTTAACACATCGTTATCCAGACAGAGTTTTATTCTTAATAACAGATATGTGCTCTATGTATTGCCGTCATTGTACAAGAAGAAGATTTGCAGGACAAAACGACTGTGAAAGTCCTTCAGAAAGAATTCAAAAGGCAATTGATTATATAGCACGTACTCCACAAGTAAGAGATGTTCTTCTTTCTGGAGGTGATGCATTGATGGTAAACGATAAAATGTTGGAATCAATCATTCAACGTCTTCGTGCAATTCCTCACGTAGAAATTATTAGAATAGGTTCACGTACTCCTGTTGTTTGCCCTCAAAGAATTACTGATGATTTGGTTAATATGTTAAAGAAGTATCACCCAATTTGGTTAAATACTCACTTTAATCACCCTAACGAATGTACTGAAGAAGCAAAAGAAGCTTGTGCAAAACTTGCTAATGCTGGTATTCCATTAGGAAATCAATCTGTTCTTTTAAGAGGAGTTAATGATGATGCAAGAGTAATGAAGAAATTAGTTCAAAAATTGGTTATGATGAGAGTTCGCCCTTATTATATTTACCAATGTGACCTTTCTATGGGATTAGAACATTTCCGTACTCCTGTTTCAAAAGGAATTGAAATAATAGAAAACCTAAGAGGACATACATCAGGTTATGCAGTACCTACATTTGTTGTGGATGCTCCTGGTGGTGGTGGAAAAACTCCAGTTATGCCTCAATATATTATTTCTCAAAGTCCAGGAAAAGTTGTTTTGAGAAACTTTGAAGGAGTTATCACAACATACACAGAACCTACTAACTATTCTAACGAATGTAAATGTGATATTGACTTCTTAGAAGAAGAAATGAAAACTGATGGTGTTGCAGGCCTTCTTCATGGAGACAGACTTGCTCTTGAACCAAGCCATTTGGCACGTCACGAACGTATAAAGAAGAAATAAAAGAATTGCCATTCATTGATGAAATATTAAAATACAAAAGTGTATCTTTTGTAGGGATGGAAAAGAATACAGGCAAGACAGAGACGTTAAATTATGTCCTATCTTGCTTGTGCTCTTATAATGGAGTTAGGGTTGGAATAACTTCAATAGGGATTGATGGCGAAAAAACTGACCAAGTAACTAAGACTCAAAAACCAGAAATTAATATTTCAAAAGGTACTCTTTTCATTACATCGGAACATTTCTATAAACAGAAAGAAATTGTTTCAAATATTCTTTCCATTTCAAAAAAAGGAACTTCCTTAGGAAGATTAATTACTGCAGAAGCAATAACTCAAGGAAAAGTTTTGTTAGCAGGAGCCTCCAACACAATTTGGCTAAAAGAAACAATTAAAGAACTGCATAACTATAAAGCTGATGTGGTTTTGGTTGATGGTGCTTTGTCAAGAAAGAGTTTTGGCTCTCCATCAATAACTGATGCAATGATTTTATCAACTGGGGCTGCCCTTTCAATAAATCTCAATACCTTAGTTCAAAAAACTAACTTTGTTTATAGGATGACTCAGTTAGAATCTATTGAGAAATCTTTAACTAAAAAGCTCCAAGATATTGAATCAGGAATATATGCAATTGATTCAAATGGAAAGGTAATAGACCTGGACATTCCTTCAATATTAATGATTGAACAATTTAAGGATAGAATATTCAGTTATGGCAAGAGGATATTTGTTTCAGGTATAATTACTGATAAACTAATTGATTTCTTGAAAGTCCAAAAAAACATCAATGAAATTGAAATAACAGTTAAGGATTTCACAAGAATATTTTGCAAACCTGAAAACATTGACTCCTATTTCAAAAAAGGAGGAAAACTTAAAGTTGTTCAACCAACAAACATAATTGCAATAACAGTTAATCCAACTTCTCCAAGTGGATATAATTTAAATTCAAAAACACTTATTGACGAACTAAAAAAGCATATTCCAATTCCAATATATAACATTAAAGAAATTTAGCCTTATGACATTAAAGCAAGCTATTGAAAAGCATAATGGATTAAAATTTATTGTTGAGCAGTTTAATATCTACTCATCCATTGGACGTAAAGCTCTTTTAAGCACAAGTTATTTAAAAGATAAAGCTCTTCTTAGCTCCAAACATTTAATTATTGAAGGTTGTCAAAACTATATTTCAGAACCAATAAATATTAAAACCTTAAGCAAGGTACGCAAGATATTAAGTTATTTTAATGATATTAGTGGAACATTGAATCTTCTTAAACAAAATCAAATACTTGATGATGTTTCTCTTTTTGAGATTAAACAATTTGCTATAGCTTGTTCAAAAATTAAATCCCTAATTTTTGACATATCTAACTATTTACCAAAATCTAATAAAGAAGATTTAAGTATTCCAGATTTAAATAATGTTATTAAGATTTTAGACCCAGAAGGATTACTACTTAGTCAATTCTATATTTATAATGCCTACTCAAAAGAACTGACTGAAAAAAGAAAACTTTGGGAAATTGCAAAGAAAGAAAACAACGAAGAAAAGGCTTTCAGCCTTTATTTAGAGACTCAAGAATTAGAAGATAAAATAAGGGAAAGACTTTCAAACGAGCTTAAAGAATATGTTGATAGCTTGAAAACAGCAATTAAAGTTGTTGGAGATATAGATATATACTTTGCTTTGGCAGAATATTTTCAAAAGAATAATTATATTAAACCTGTTTTCTCAACAACCAATAAAATATCCTACAAACAACTTACCTATCCCCCACTTTTACATCGTTTAGAAAAAGAAAACAAACACTATCAACCAATTGATATTACTCTTACAAACAAGCCCTGTCTTGTTACTGGAGCAAATATGGCTGGAAAGACAATACTTTTAAAATCTCTTTGGCTTTGTCAATATCTAATTCAATTTGGATTCTTTATTCCTGCAAAAAAAGCTCAGGTAATTCTGGTTGAAGATATTCTTACTTCAATTGGAGATCATCAAAACGAACACGAAGGACTCTCCTCCTATGCTTCTGAAATTATTCTTTTGAATGAAATAATTCAGAAAGTGAAACAAGGCAAAGAATACTTGGTTTTGGTTGATGAATTAGCAAGAACAACCAATCCTACTGAAGGAGTTGCTCTTGTGGATAGTTTTCTAAATATAATGTCAAACAAAAGCTCTTATTCCATAACCACAACACATTATAGCGGAATTAAAACAGAATGCTATAGATTAAGAGTTAAAGGTTTTATTCCAAACAAAACACAAACAAAACTCTCCTTAAAAGATATTCCAAATCAAATTGATTATTCCTTAATTGAGGATAAAGAACAGAAAGTGCCTAATGAAGCATTAAACTTAGCCTCATTATTGGGCATTGATGAAGAATTTATTGAAAAAGCTAGGGAACTTATAAAATAATAAGAAAGAGTATTTAATCTCATTGCTTGCTATCACACAATTTCAGAATGTTTGTGCTATGTTAAATACTCTTTCTCTTCAGCAAATATACAATATATAAAAAAATTTGTCAAGTCTTTTTATCAAAAAAATTTACTCTATCCATCTAAAACCCTTATAAAATATAAAAAGTAACCTTC
>DIOL01000025.1:80382-127377 GCA_002423895.1 Bacteroidales bacterium UBA5515
GAAGGTTACTTTTTATATTTTATTTTTAATAGTAAAACTAATTATTTATTTCTTAGTCATTGCTGCCTTGACAAAAGAAATAAATAGTGGATGTGGTTCTTCAACTGTTGATTTATATTCTGGGTGGAATTGTACTCCTACAAAATATGGGTGATTAATCAATTCAACAACTTCAACTAAATTATTTTCAGGATTAATACCAGAACAAATCATTCCAGCTTCTTGAAATTCATTTAAATATTTATCGTTGAATTCATAACGATGACGATGTCTTTCAGAAATGTTTTCTGAGTTATATGCATCATATATCTTAGTCCCTTTCTTCAATCTGCAAGGATAAGCTCCCAAACGCATAGTCCCTCCCATATTGGTAACCTTCTTTTGTTCTTCCATCATATCCACAACTGGATGTTTGGTGCTTGGTGACATTTCAACAGAATGTGCATCTTTAAAATTCAATACATTTCTTGCAAATTCCACAACGGCCATTTGCATTCCCAAACAAATTCCCAAGAAAGGAATATTATTTTCTCTTGCAAACTTAATTGCACAAAGTTTTCCTTCAATTCCTCTTGCTCCAAAGCCTGGGGCTACCAAAATTCCATCTAAATTGCTTAATTCTTCCTTACAAATTTCTTCTCCTTTTTCTAAAAGTTCAGAATGTATAAGTCTTAATTTTATCTTGCATTGTAATGATGCTCCAGCATGAATGAAGGCTTCTGAAATTGATTTATAAGCATCCTTAAGTTCAACATACTTACCTACTAAACCAATGCTTACTTCATGTATTGGATTATTTAGTTTATAAAGGAATCCTTTCCATTTTTCCAAATTAGGTTCACCTTGAGTTTTTACTCCAAGACGATTTAAAACTTGAATATCCAATTTTTCTTTAAGCATTCTTAAAGGCACTTCGTATATTGAAGGAGCATCTAATGATTCAATCACACTTTCTCTATCTACATTACAGAATAGTGCAATCTTATCTTTAATTCCATCATGAAGTTTATGTTCTGTACGACATACAATAATATCTGGTTGAACTCCCTGTTCTTGCATTTCCTTTACAGAATGTTGAGTTGGTTTTGTTTTCAACTCTCCTGCAGCTGAAAGATAAGGAATATAGGTTAAATGTATAACAACAACATTTTTACCTAACTCCCATTTCATTTGACGAACAGATTCAATAAAAGGAAGTGATTCTATATCTCCAACCACTCCACCTAATTCTGTTATTACAAAATCGTATTGATTAGTGTTACCAAGTACTTGAATTCTTCTTTTTATTTCATCAGTTACATGAGGAATAACTTGAACTGTTCCTCCCAAATAATCGCCTCTACGTTCTTTGTCAATAACTGTTTGATATATTCTTCCTGTTGTTACGTTATTTGCCTGAGAAGTTCTAACATTAGTAAAACGTTCATAATGTCCTAAGTCCAAATCTGTTTCTGCTCCATCCTCAGTAACGAAACATTCTCCATGTTCATATGGGTTTAATGTTCCTGGGTCAACATTTAAGTATGGATCTAACTTTTGAATTGTAACTGAAAAACCTCTAAGTTTAAGAAGTAAAGCAAGTGAAGAAGCCATTATTCCCTTTCCTAATGAAGAGGTTACGCCTCCTGTAACGAATATATATTTCGTATTTAACATAACATTTACAATATTAAATTATCATCAAATAAAGATGCAAATATAATCATTTTTTGCTTTGCATTAAGCATATTTATATTAATTTTGCAGCAATGAATATAAAAGAGAAAACAATAAACGGAGTTATATGGAGTGCTATTGAACGCTTTTCAGTTCAAATAATTCAATTTATTGTTCAAATAATTATTGCTCGTCTTCTCTTCCCTTCTGATTATGGACTTATTGGTATGCTTGCCATCTTTATGGCTTTGGCTCAAACTTTTACTGATGGAGGACTTTCTAATGCTCTAATTCAAAAGAAAGATAGAAATGAAACAGATTATTCAACTGTTTTTTATTTTAATATTATAATAGGAATATTTCTTGCTCTTGTTTTCTTCCTTTCCTCTGGAATAATAGCTGATTTCTACGCAATGCCTAAGCTTAAGCTTGTTATTCAAGTTATGTCTGTGAATTTAATTATTTTGGCATTTCAAGTAATTCAAAAAACAATTCTTACTATAAAAATTGACTTTAAAACTCAGGCAAAAGCTTCTTTAATATCTGTAATTATTGGAGGTGCAATTGGAATTGTGATGGCTTACAAAGGATTTGGAGTTTGGGCTTTGGTTGCACAATTTACTGCAATAAATTTATTTCAAACCTCACTTTACTGGTATTTTGAAAAATGGAGACCAAAACTGATATTTTCTAAATCTTCTTTTTCTCGACTTTTTGGTTTTGGTTCAAAGATTTTATTAGCAAACTTAATTCATACCATATACTTAAATCTTTATACACTGGTAATTGGTAAAAGATTTTCAGCAACTGACCTTGGTTATTATACTCGTGCAGATCAGTTTGCTCAATTTCCTTCTTCAAACATAACTGGAATTCTTTGGAGAGTTACCTACCCTATAATGTCATCAATTCAAGATGAAAATGAAAAACTTAAAATAGTATATCGTCAATACATTCGACTTTCTGCATTTATAGTTTTCCCATTAATGATAGGATTAGCTGCTATTGCAGAACCTTTTATAGTTTTTATTCTTACTGAAAAATGGAAAGGAATTGTCCCAATTCTTCAAATTATATCTCTTTACTATATGCTTTACCCATTAAATGCTATTAATCAGAATCTGATGCAGGTAAAAGGAAGAAGTGATTTATTCTTGAAATTGGAAATTGTAAAAAAGATAATTGGTGTTGCACTATTGTTTATTTCCCTGCCTTTTGGAATTTATGTTCTTTGTTTAAGCTTAATTGTTTATGCATTAATTAATCTTGCACTAAATACTTATTTCACTTCAAAACTAATTAATTTTAATATACCACAACAAATAAAAGATATTTTCAAAGTTCTTTTAGCTGCAGCATTTATGGGAGGAGTTGTCTATTTGATTAATTATGTTGAAATATCCTATCTTCTCAAACTTATATTAGGTATTATTATTGGTGGAATAAGCTACTATTTAATTGCAAGAATCTTTAGAATGAAAGAATTGGAGCAATTGGTTTCACTTCTTAAAGGATATTTAAAGAAAAAAGCATAAAAAAAGCTCCAAAACTTTTTTCAGGAAGTATTGGAGCAATAATATTTAAAAAGTATATTCTCTTTTTGCTTAATTATGCATCAATATTTGCATAAGTTGCATTCTTTTCAATAAACTCTCTTCTTGGAGGCACTTCATCTCCCATAAGCATTGAAAATACTCTGTCGGCTTCTGTTGCGTTTTCAATATCAACTTGACGGAATGTTCTTGTTTCTGGATTCATTGTTGTTTCCCAAAGTTGGGTTTCACTCATTTCTCCAAGACCTTTGTAACGTTGAACTGAAACACCTGTTTCTCCAAATTCGTCTTGATATCTTTGACGTTCTTCCTCAGTCCAGCAATAACGTTCTTGCTTTCCTTTCTTTACTAAATATAAAGGAGGAGTTGCAATATAAACATATCCACTCTCAATCAATTCTCTCATATATCTAAAGAAGAAAGTTAAAATTAGAGTTGCAATATGGCTACCATCAACGTCGGCATCGGTCATAATTACTACCTTATGATAACGCAATTTTTCCATATTTAAAGCCTTGCTGTCTTCAGCAGTACCAATTGAAACTCCAAGAGCTGTGTAAATATTCTTTATTTCTTCTGAATCCAAAACTCTGTGAGGCATTGCCTTTTCAACATTTAAAATCTTACCTCTAAGTGGAAGAATTGCTTGATATTCTCTGTTTCTTCCTTGTTTTGCTGTTCCACCTGCAGAATCCCCTTCGACAAGGAATAATTCGCATTTTTCTGGATCAGCATCTGAACAGTCGGCAAGTTTTCCAGGTAACCCTGCAACTCCCAATACTGTTTGACGTTGTACTAATTCTCTTGCCTTACGTGCTGCATGTCGAGCAGTTGCTGCAAGAATAACCTTATTTACAATTTGTTTTGCTTCTTTTGGATTTTCTTCCAAATAGTTGGTCAAAAGTTCTGAAACAATTTGGTCAACAGCTCCCATTACCTCATTATTTCCTAATTTAGTTTTGGTTTGACCTTCAAATTGTGGCTCTTGTACTTTAACTGAAATTACAGCTGTCAATCCTTCACGGAAGTCATCTCCAGTTATTTCAAACTTAAGTTTTTCCAACATCCCACTTTTATCTGCATAACTCTTAAGGGTACGTGTTAATCCTCTACGAAAACCTGAAAGATGTGTTCCTCCTTCATGAGTGTTGATATTATTAACGTAAGAATGAATGTTTTCGGAGAAAGTTGTATTGTATTGCATTGCAACTTCAATAGGAATATCCTGCTTTTGTCCTTCAATATAAATTGGCTCTGGCATTAGTTTTTCACGATTACCATCCAAATATTCTATAAAGTCTTTTAATCCTTGTTCAGAAAGAAATCTTTCTGATAAATAGCTTCCATCTTCATTCTTAACTCTAAAATCTGTTATTGAAAGTTCTAAGCCTTTATTTAGAAATGCTAATTCTCTTAAACGAGTACAAAGAGTTTCGTAATTATATTCTAAAACGGTGAATATTGAACCATCAGGTTTAAACTGAGTTGTTGTACCTGTTTTGGAAGAGTCGCCTACTTCTCTAACTGAATATGTAGGGATACCTTTTGAATATTCTTGTTCATATTCTTTTCCATCTCTGAAAACGCTAACTTTCATTAATGAAGAAAGAGCATTAACGCAACTTACACCCACACCGTGCAAACCTCCAGAAACCTTATAAGAGCCTTTATCAAACTTTCCTCCAGCATGTAAAACAGTCATTACAACTTCTAACGCACTTCTACCTTCTTTTTCGTGCATATCCACAGGAATACCACGACCATTATCCTCAACTCTTATTGAATTATCTTCTAAAATTGAAACATTTATTTTAGTACAGTATCCTGCTAAAGCCTCATCAATTGAATTATCAACAACCTCATACACTAAGTGGTGCAAACCTCTTGTATTAACATCGCCAATATACATAGCAGGACGCATACGAACTGCTTCTAATCCTTCAAGAACTGTAATATTATCAGCTGAATAACCATTTTTAGTTTTATTCAATTCTTCACTCATCTTCAATATAATTTTTTAAAATCAATCTGCAAATATACAAAAAAGATTTGACACTAAATATCATTTAAAACATATATTCCTATTAGAAAACAAATCAAAGTTATAAGAAAAGAATTAATGAAGAAAATTGTAGTTATGTAGATTTTATTTTAAGGTTGAATATGCTTATTTATATAAGATTCTAAGGAAAATAAACCTTATTTAAACATAATTATATCAAGTAAAAATTCAGTAAGGTGCCACCATACTTATAGTATCATGCCACCTTATTAAAGTAAGGTGCCACCTTACTCGAGTAACATGCCACCATACTATTGTTATGGTCGTACCATAATACCACTAAGGTACGACCATAACTACATTAAGGTCGTACCTTATGAAATTTAAACTTGATTTAAATAAATTAAATCCTGATTTACATACACTTAATAAAGGTAAAAATAAATATATAGCTTGATTAATTTATACTAATCAGCATAAGAGGAAAAATTGATAATAATAAAAGTTATTTTCTACTTTAAAACAGGATATTGGATTCTTGTATGATAAATTGCTTGTAGCTTTTTCTTAAGAACTTGTTTGATTATGGTTATATCTCTAAAAGTAATGTTAGAATTGGAGAATTGATCGTTATTGATTTGGTCATCAATTATTCCATCAACCAAATTACTTATTGATTTTTCAGAATGATCCTTCAAACTTCTTGAAGCTGCTTCAACACTATCAACCATCATTACAACAGCTGTTTCTCTTGAAAATGGCTTAGGACCTTTGTAGGTGAACATATTTTCATCAATTGGAAGTTCTGGATGTTCTAATTTCTGCTTATTATAGAAAAATTTTGTTTTGGTTGAGCCATGGTGTGTGCGAATAAAATCAATTATTGGTTCAGGAAGTTTATATTTATGAGCAAGTTTAACTCCATCAACAACATGAGAAGTTATAATTTGAGCAGATTCTTCATTTGATGTTTCATTGTGAGGATTAAACCCAGTATGTTGATTTTCTATAAAGAAAAGAGGTTTAAATGTTTTGCCTATATCATGATGTAAAGCACCAACTCTAACTAAAAGAGCATTACCTCCTATTTGATGAATTAAATCTTCTGCAAGATTAGCCACTTGAACAGAATGTTGAAAAGTACCAGGAGCCTTAATGGACAATTCTCTTAGAATTTTATTATTAGTATCTGAATATTCCAACAAAGACAATTCACTTACGTAACCAAATATTTTTTCAAAAATAAATATTAAAGGGAAAGCCAAAAGAGTCATACCTGCATTCATTGCAAAATAGGCAAAACGGTAAGGATTTATTTTTGACAGGTCTGCATCCTGAATAAGAGTTAAAGCCAAGTAAACTATTGAATAAGTAAAAAAGACAAAAACGCTTGTTTTAATAAAGTCAGATCTTCTTTCAAGATGTTCCATACTTATTATTACCATCATTCCAACCATAAGTTGATAGAAAACAAATTCAAAACTATTTGGAACAGAAAATCCAATTATAATTATATTTACCAAGAAAACATATAAAGATGAACGGGAATCAAAAAAGGTTCTGATAAGAATTGGGGTCAAACAAAGAGGAGCAACATATATATAACGTAAATTAACATCAACAATAATTGCCGTTATGCCAACCATCATAATAATTACAGTAAGAATTAAGATTATTTTTCTGTTGTCTTCATAAAGCTCAGAAATAATATATTTGAAGAAAAATAGCATTGACAAGAGTGCTATAGCAACCAAAATAAACTGTCCTAAAATTTGTTTGTATATTATTCTATGAGCAGTAAACTTTTCATCATAAGCCTTTCTATAGATTGAAAGTGCTTCATATTTTGTTTGACTAACCTCCTCTCCTTTAGCAATTATTTGATCTCCTTTAGCTATAGATTCTTTAATTGTTGAAATATTATTTAATTTAATATCCAGAGCCTCTTGTGTTTTTTCTTTATTGAATTTTAAAGGAGCTGTTATTTCGGATAATTTAACATCAAAAGGAATGGAATCTTTAAGAACAACAATTGAATAACTTAAAGGCAACCCTTCAACTTCTTTAGGAATATAAATACTGTCGCCTTCAACAATATCAAAATAAAGTTTCTTATTCTTAATTATTGCTGACTTTTCTTCCTTCAACTCATCATTAGACTTTGTGATAACAATATCGATTGGAGAAATTAAATTGTCATACTCCCAAAAAGAACCTTGCTGAAAATCATACTTAAAAGTCTGATTAGAAGGAAATATCCAAACAATTAAAGCACTTGCAATCAATGCCATCATTGATTTGCCAATATTTGCTAAAATTTTCCTTTTTCTTGCTTTATTTGTCGCCATTTTTTTCTTTTATCTTCTTGGTTAATGCTGAACAAAAAATAAAATCATTGAGTTCTTTATTATCTGAATTCAAAAAATTCTTATTATCTCCCTGCCACCACAATTCACCTTGATGTAAATAGTAAATTCTCTCACCAATTTCCAAAACTGAATTCATATCATGAGTATTAATAATTGTTGTAATGTTATATTCATGAGTAATATCGGAAATCAATTCATCAATTAGGATTGAAGTTTGAGGGTCTAATCCAGAATTTGGTTCATCACAGAATAAATATTTAGGCTTAGCAGCAATAGCTCTTGCAATGGCAACTCTTTTTTTCATTCCTCCACTAAGTTCGGAAGGCATCATCTTATTTATTCCTTTCAAATTAACTCTTTCCAAACATACATTAACCTGATCAAGCATCTTTGCACGAGAAGTTCTTTGAAACATTCTAATAGGAAACATTACATTTTCTTCAATATTCATAGAATCAAACAAAGCACCAGCTTGAAAAACCATTCCCATGTCTTTTCTAACGTCAATTTGTTGAGTGATTGTCATTTTATTGAACACTCTATTGCCAAACATAACCTCTCCCTCATCAGGAGAATGCAAACCAACAAGAGTTTTCATCAAAACAGTTTTTCCACTACCACTCTGTCCAATAATCAAATTACATTTTCCTTTTGCAAATTGAATATTAATATTCTTAAGCACTTGCCTTCCCTCAAAGGATTTTGATATATTTTTAATTTCAATCATTAGAAGAATAAATTAGTCATTAGCAAATTAAAAATCATAATTACAACACTGCTTTGAACAACTGCCTTAGTGCTTTGAATGCCTACTTCTACAGAACCTCCAACCATAGTATAACCTCTATATGAAGCAATTGAAGAAATAATTAACGCATTTACTGCTGTTTTAACTATGGCATAAACAACATCATAAGAAGTGAACTCAAGCCTAATACCTTCAATGTAATGAAAAGCTGACAATCCATTTGCCATTCCTCCAAATCCTCCTCCAATTAATCCGATAAAAATACTAAGAATAATTAGTAAAGGAAAAAAAATAAAACAAGCAAATATTTTAGGTAAAATAAGATAATTGGCAGTATTTACTCCCATTACCTCCATTGCATCTATTTGTTCGGATATTTTTTGAGAACCAATTTCAGAAGCAATCATAGAAGCACATTTTCCTGCTAAAATTAGAGAAATAACAGTTGGTGCAAACTCCAGTATAAGAGCTTTTCTTGAAGCATATCCATAAATCCAAGAAGGATAGATTGGATTTTCCAAATTAAGTATCATTTGAATTACAACTGCTGCACCAACAAATACAGAAATAACACAAACAATTGGGATTGAATTTACCCCCAATGCCTCCATCTCATGAAGAATTTGCCTGCGAAATATATGCATATTTTGAGGTTTTTTAAAGGCATCCTTCATTAATATAAGGTATGATCCAAATTCTAATATGAAGTTTTTAATTAACGACATTAACTTATTTCAATTTTTGTTTTATCCTTCTTAATAGTTACTTTAATGTTTTTCTTATCCTTTCCTTGATTTTCAAGAATAGCTTCAGAAAGTGGATCTTCAACACATTTTTGAATTTCTCTTTTCAAAGGTCTTGCTCCAAATTGTTGGTCAATTCCATGCTCAATAATAAATTCTTTTAACTCTTGAGTAAATTCAATTTTGAAATCCAAACCACTTAATCGTTTTGATAATTTATCAAGTTCAATATCAATAATCTTAATAATATCTTCTTTTAATAAAGAACGGAAGAAAACTATATCATCAACCCTGTTTAGAAACTCAGGAGCAAAAGTTTTATTAATATCATTTTCAATTATGCTTTGCTCTATTTCTGCAACTTTTTTTTCTCTCGCTGATGTTGAAAAACCTACACCAATACCAAAATCCTTTATTTTTCTGCTTCCAACATTAGAGGTCATTATAATTATAGTATTCTTAAAGTCAATTTCTCTCCCAAGAGAATCTGTTAAACGACCATCATCTAAAATTTGAAGTAGAATATTAAATACATCGTGATGTGCTTTTTCAATTTCATCAAAAAGGACTATTGAATAAGGATGCTGTCTAACCTTTTCTGTTAATTGACCTGCCTCTTCATGCCCAACATAACCTGGAGGAGAACCAATAATTCTTGAAACAGAATGTTTTTCCATATATTCACTCATATCCAATCGAATCAGGTTCTTTTCAGAATCAAATAAATACTTTGCTAATTCTTTAGCCAAAAGTGTTTTCCCAACTCCAGTAGGTCCAACAAAAATAAAAGAACCTATTGGTCGATTAGGATCATTTATTCCAACTCTTGCTCTTCTAATTGCTTTTGAAATCTTAGTAACTGCATCATCTTGTCCAACAACAACACCTTTAAGATTTTCCTCCATTTTAAGAAGCTTTTGTGTTTCGTCAGTACTAACCTTTTGAATCTTTACGCCACTCATCATTGAAATTATATGAGCGATATCTTCTTGACCAATTGAAATATAATTACCCTCAATTTCCTTTTCCCAATTCTTATATTTATTATTCAACTCTTCTTGTAGATTTTCTACCTCAATTTTCAAAAGCTTAGCGTTTTCAAATTCTCTATTGCTAACAGCTTCTTTTTTTGCAATTTCAGCATCAATTATCTTTTTCTCCAATTCAACCATCTCTGCTGGAACTCTCAAATCCCTAACGTGAGCTCTTGCTCCTGCTTCATCAAGTGCATCAATAGCCTTATCAGGTAATTGTCTGTCATTAATATATCTATCTGAAAGTTTAACACAAGCTTCAAGAGCTTCATCTGAATATGTCACCTTATGGTGTTGTTCGTACTTAAACTTTATATTTTTTAGAATTGTTAATGTTTCCTCTTGAGTGGTTGGTTCAATCATAACTTTCTGAAACCTTCTCTCCAATGCACCATCAGATTCAATATTCTTTCTGTATTCATTAAGAGTAGTTGCTCCAATGCATTGAATTTCTCCACGAGCTAAAGCTGGTTTGAAAATATTACTTGCATCCAAAGAACCAGAAGCATTTCCAGCTCCAACAATGGTATGAATTTCATCAATAAAAAGAATAATATCAGGATTTTTTTCCAATTCTGAAATTAAACCCTTTAGTCTTTCTTCAAACTGTCCTCTATACTTTGTTCCTGCAACAACAGAAGCCAAGTCTAAAGTATATATTTTCTTTTTAAATAATGTGTAAGGGACATCCTTTGCTGCAATTCTTAAAGCCAATCCTTCCGCAATTGCACTCTTACCCACTCCTGGCTCACCAATTAAAATTGGATTATTTTTCTTCCTTCTTGATAAAATTTGAGCAATTCTTTCCATTTCCTTTTCTCTTCCAACAATTGGATCAATAAGTCCAAACTCTGCTTGTTGAGAAAGGTTCTTTCCAAAATTATCTAAAAAAGGAGTAGGTTTCTTTTCAGTCTTAAAATTAGAAACTTTATTTGATTGTTTTAATGGAATTTTCTTCCCAAAAACGCTATCCTCTTCTTCATCCTCTTGTTCAAATATTGAATCAGATTCATTAAATGGATTTGAATCTGACTTTTTATCATCGAAGTCGAATTCATCTTCCTCATCATTATTCTCAATAGAATTCTTTATCCATGTATGAATAATATCGTATGTAAGGCCATTTCCAAAAAGAATATTTGAAACCAAATTATTACCTTCCTTCAAAATTGCTGCAAGAAAATGCTCAGTACCAATTTCCTCAACTCCCAATTCTGTAGCTTCCAAAAAAGAAAGCTTTACAACCCTTTCAGTTTGTTTCAAAAGAGGCACATCTTTTTCCTGATTTATAGTGCGAAAAGCTTCTTGTTGTTGTATTGTTTGTTCAATTTCTTTTTTTATTGCTTGAGCATCTATATTAAACTCTGACAATATCTGCATTGCCTTACATTCTTTTTCCCTTACAATTCCTAAAAACAAGTGTTCAACTCCAAAAAAATCACTTCTAAGCCTCATTGCTTCATCACTACCTGCTTTTATTACGTTTTTAGCGTGTTGTGTTAGTTTAGCGTCCATAATTAATATAAAAATAATGTCAAAATTACTAAGATTATCTCAATTATGACATCTTTAATTAATTATTCTTATTCATTTTAAGCCAAAGAATTATTTCAATAAGCTAATAATCATAAAAATAACATTAAATTTCAATTCAACTTCTTTTTATTCTTCATATTTCAAAAGAAAAAACTAATTTTGCAAATTATTCAGAATTTCACTTTATAAATAATTAATAAACAAAAAAAATGGCAAGAGTTAAAGCTTTTAAGGGATTACGCCCACCTGTTGAGATTGCTTCAAGTTTAGCATCTCGTCCATACGATGTTATGAATTCTTCTGAAGCAAGAATTGAAGCTGCTGGAAATGAAGTTTCTTTACTTAGAGTTACTAAGGCTGAAATTGATCTTACTGAAGGAATTGACGAACATTCAAAAGAAGTATATGATAAAGTAGTTGAAAATTTCAACATGTTTAAAAATAAAGGTTGGTTAGTAAAAGAAAATGAACCAAAACTTTATATTTATGCTCAAACAATGGATGGAAGAACACAATATGGTATTGTTGGATGTACTCATATTGATGATTATTTCAACAACAATATCAAAAAACATGAACTTACTCGTAAAGACAAAGAAGATGATAGAATGATTCACGTTAATATTACTAATGCTAACGTTGAACCTGTTTTCTTTGCTTACCCTGCTCATAAAGAAATTGACAAAATCGTTTCTGATATTGTTATTAACGAAAAACCTATTTATGATTTTGTTGCAAAAGAAGATGGTTTCGGACACAAATTTTGGGTAATTAACGACCAAGCAAAAATAAAGAGAATTGAAGAAATTTTCGAAAAAGAAATCCCTTCTCTTTATGTTGCTGATGGACATCATAGAACTGCTGCTGCTGCAAGAGTTGGACAAGAAAGAAAAGCAAATAATCCAAATCATACAGGAAATGAAGAATACAACTATTTCATGGCTGTAATTTTCCCAGACAATCAATTAAAAATTATTGATTACAATCGTGTTGTTAAAGATTTGAATGGTTTAAGTGAAGATGAATTTATTGCTAAATTAAATAAATCATTTGCAGTTGAAAAAATGGGAACAGAAATATTTACTCCTTCAAAACTTCACGAATTTAGTTTGTATATGAGCGGAAATTGGTATAAGATGACTGCAAAAGAAGGTACATATAACGATAGTGATCCAATTGGCGTTTTAGACGTTAC
The DNA here is from genome assembly GCA_002423895.1 of Bacteroidales bacterium UBA5515. Lineage (GTDB taxonomy): Bacteria > Bacteroidota > Bacteroidia > Bacteroidales > P3 > UBA10566. Next base: position 93,219 of record DIOL01000025.1, read on the forward strand.
TATTCTTTCAAATTTAGTTTTAGATCAAATATTAGATCTTAAGGATCTTAGAACATCAAAGAGAATTGATTTCATTGGTGGAATAAGAGGCTTAGGAGAATTGAAAAGAAGAGTTGATAATGGTGAAATGAAAGCAGCCTTTGCTTTATATGCAGTTTCTATGCAACAACTAATTGATATTGCTGATAGTGGAAACATTATGCCACCTAAAACAACATGGTTTGAACCTAAATTACGTTCAGGTTTAGTTATTCATGAATTAGAATAATCAAAACACTGATTATTAATATATAAAGAGCCGTTAGTTTTAGCTAACGGTTTTTTTTGTAACTTTAAATCCTTAAAACTTGCTTTTTCTGTTCTTTTTTATTTTCTTTGCAAAAGATTTTTCATAAATTTTTTTTAGATATGAGAAGATTAATTACATATTCAATTCTTATTATATTTATCATTCCTATTTTGTTTTGGGGATGTAAAGAAGAAAAAGAAGATATTAATTTTGAAGAAGGCATTCCTTCTTCTGGAGTTTTTTTCAAAGCACAATTTGATGATATTGTATGGGAGAATAACCACTTGCCAGAAATGATGGTAAAAACTGAACCAGCTGGAGCTCCTGAAAAAATGTATGAATTTATAGCTTGTAGTGAAAATCAGGCAAACCCAAGCATAATGAATATACGATATAGGGTTTATCTCCGAGTTAAGGTTAATAGTGATGGAAGTTTTTCTGATTATAGGGTCCAATTTTTTAAAGATAAAACAACAACTGTTCCATCTCATTTTGAAGAATACATGGAATATAGTTCAGGAAACTTGCAGATAATTAAAAAGACAGAAAATACAATTACTGCAATATTTAAAGGTGTGCTAAAAAGAGCCAACAACTACGATGCAGATAAAGAAGTTGATGCAACTATTTATTTCCAAGAGTTTCCTATTCACAAAATAACCGACAATTAATCATACTAAAATATGGAAAAGAATAAACAATTATCAATTATCATTATAGGCTTTTGCATTTCAATAAGCTTATTATTTGTTGGGTTCTTTATTTATAAAGGATTAAAATCTTTTAGCGATAAAGATAGAGTAGTAACAGTTAAGGGTTTGGCTGAAAAAGAAATAAAAGCTACTCAAGCATTTATCAATATTAAAGTTTCTTTTTCAGGAGATATTCCATCAGAAATAATTGCTAAAACAAATAATCAAGTTGATGCTATTACAAAATATTTAAAAGAAAAAGGTTATAAAGATTCAGATATCAAGACTGAACAAGTTAGTATTTTTGATGGAAAAGAATATTATAGATATGATTATGATCTTAAAGCAAAAATAAAAATAGATCGTTATAGAGCAACAAGATTAATAACAATCTTGACTAACAAAGTTGAGCAAGCTAAAGACATGAGTAATAATATTGACTTAGATTTAATCAATAAAAATCTATCATCTGAGATTAATTGTGAATATAAATTTCCTGAACTAAATAGTATTAAACCAGCACTTATTGCTGAAAGTACAAAAAATGCTCGTTTGGCTGGAGAGCAATTTGCAAATGATTCTAAATCAAAATTAGGAAAAATTAAAACAGCTTCTCAAGGACAAATAACAATTGCTGGTCAATATTACGAAGAAGAAGCTACTTCTTCTGCTCCAAAAGAAGCATATTTGCAAAAGGCGAGAGTTGTTAGTACAATAGTATTTTTCTTAGAAGATTAATTTCTTTTCCAGATTTATCGAATAGATAATGAATCAAACAAACCCTAATGTTAATTCAATAAAATATATTCAAGCTAAATCCATCCTATCAAAACTTTCTCATACTGATTTATGGTTTGGGATAAGTTATAATATGAATTTATACAGAGGATGTCAGCATGGTTGTATTTATTGCGATACAAGAAGTGAGTGTTATGGAATAAACGATATTTCACAAATAAGAATTAAAGAAAATGCAATTGAACTCCTTCAAAAAGAATTATCCTCCAAAAGAATGCAAAAGGCAACAATAGGTACTGGTTCAATGAACGACCCTTATATGCCAATTGAAAAAGAAATAAGACTTACAAGAAAAGCATTAGAATTAATAAATAAGTATAAATACCCCGTTCATATAATAACTAAAAGCAATTTAGTTGAAAGAGATGTTGATTTGCTTGAAGAAATTTCAAAAACCTATTCAGCAGTAAGTTTCACCATAACAACCTTTGACGATAAACTTTCAAATATAATTGAACCTTTTGCACCTTCAACATCATTAAGGTTTAAAGCTATTGAAACATTAGCAAAAAAAGGAATATACACAGGAATAACCCTTATGCCAATCCTTCCTTTCATAAATGACAATGTGGAGAATATAAAATCAATAATACATAAAGCAAAAGACTCTGGAGCCTCATATATTATTCCTGCATTTGGACTTACACTAAGAAAAGGGTCAAGAGAATATTTTTATACGGAGTTAGACCGGAGTTATATTGGACTTAGAGCGAAGTATGAGTATTGTTTTCAAGAAAGGTATATTTGTTCCTCTCCTAACTACCAAAAACTACAAGAAGTTTTTGAAAACGAAACACAAAAGTTGAATATGAAATCTCAAATGGAATTTTATAAACCAAAAGAAGAAAACCAACTAAAGATGTTCTAAAAATTAATCCCTTAAAATAAAACTTATTTCAAGGGATTAAATTCTTATTCTATTGGAATATATACTTCCGTTTTCAATTTATGCTCAGGAGTATTACTAGGATTATTCAAATACTTTTCAAGCCAAGGTGCATTTCTAAACTTATAACTCTTGTCTTTTAAATATTCATTATAAATTATATCATATACCTTATTAAAATCATTATATGAACCGATATAAAGAAACTTCAAATATCTCCCCCCTTCAATTTCCTTAATCTTCACTTCGTCAGTTTCAGGAGCATCACGTGTAATTGTTATACAAGCATCAAACAAGCATTCTTCCCTTGGAGTTGATGTTGGATCAGAAAGATAAACACCTAAAAACTCCATTCTCATATTAAAAAGTTTATTTTCCTTAATAAACGGCCATAGTTTGCTCCATAAAGAGGAGTAATCAATCTTTGAATAGTCTCCCATAGCACTTACAACCGCAGCTTTTCTATTTGTTCTTTCAATAAGCTTAGGTTCTCTTAAATTAATTTCACTACTTATTCTTTTTCCTTTTAGCAACATAAAATTCTAATATTTAATTAATGATAATAACACAGCAATAACAGAAACAATAAAGAAATAACCAACGTCAATCGATGCTAAAGTAATGTATCGTTTCCAATTACTTATTTGAAATTTTAAAGTTGATTTCATCCAAGCACAAACAGAAACTAGAACAATAACTGATAGCCAAATTGAAATTGGAGTTAAAATAAAATACATTAACACAACAAAAGCTGTTGAAATTAATTGAATTAACATTGTTGGGAAAACTGACTTTTTCTTACAAGTACATTTTTCTCCATTTACAACATCAGCACCACAAGCACATTCATACCTTACGGCTTTCATCCATGTCTTTGGGAATAAAAACCCATACCATATAGCACCTACTAAAAAAGATACCACTACAGCCACACAATACCAAAGCCATGATATTGCTTCAAAAGGACATTCATTTGTAATACATGTTTCCATATTAAAATTGTTTTTGAAATTATATATGCAAAAGTAATATATTTTTATTCAAATTGCTAATCATTAAAGATTAATATTTAAATACAGATATAAACTTATTAAAAGAAAAGCATTAGTCTTATTGTTTTTGACTTTACTTAAGTGATAATTTTTCAATAGATTTGATAACTCAAAATAATATAATCTTTTGTCCCGATTTTGTCCCAGTTCTAAAAAAATAAGGGATTAAGTTTTTGTATCTTAATCCCTTATAAAGTTTTGGCGGAAAGTGAGGGATTCGAACCCCCGGACCTGTTACAGTCAACAGTTTTCAAGACTGCCGCAATCGACCACTCTGCCAACTTTCCGAGTGCAAAGGTACTACTTTTTCTTTAACTGCAAAGTTTTTGCTCAATTTTTTTATAAGTTTTTTTTCTAAACGAAAAACAATAATATCTAATTCAAATAATTATCCTATATTTGCAAACTGAATTTAAATAGAAACAAGTAATACAAACAATATTAAATTTAATTTAACCCATGAAAAAGAAAGATTTACTTAAGGATATTGTTAAGCATGTAGATATTAAAAAAATCAATTCAACTGATTTGATTAATGCTATGAGAGATATGTCCTTCTCTTCTCGTGATACTGCAACTGCAGCTGATATTTACGATAGAATGATTAATGATAAAGAATGTTCAATTATTCTTACCCTTGCAGGTAGTACTTCAGCTGGAGGTTGTATGCAAGTTTATGTTGATATGGTAAAGAACAAAATGATTGACTGTGTTGTTTCAACTGGAGCATCAATTATTGATATGGATTTCTTTGAAGCATTAGGATTTAAACACTATAAAGGAACTCCATTTATTGATGATAAATATCTTCGTTCAAACTACATTGATAGAATTTATGACACATATATTGATGAAGAAGAACTTCAAAACTGTGATTCAACAATTAAACTTATTGCTGATAAATTAGAAAAGAGACCTTATTCATCAAGAGAATTTATTTGGGAAATGGGTAAATGGCTTTCTGAAGGAAATGCAAAAAAGACTGATTCATTAATTCAAGCTTGTTATGAAAATAATGTGCCTATCTTCTGCCCTGCTTTCACTGATTCATCTGCTGGATTTGGTTTAGTTATGCATCAAGTTGAAAATCCAGATAATCATCTTAGCATAGACTCTGTTAAAGATTTCTTAGAACTTACAAACATTAAGATTGCAGCTAAAACCACTGGATTGTTTATGGTAGGTGGTGGTGTTCCTAAGAACTTTACACAAGACACTGTTGTATGTGCTGAAGTTTTAGGACATGATGTTGAAATGCACAAATATGCAATTCAAATTACAGTTGCTGATGTTAGAGATGGAGCTTGCTCTTCATCAACACTTAAGGAAGCATCTTCATGGGGAAAAGTTGACACTACTTTCGAACAAATGGTTTATGCAGAAGCAACAACAGTTGTGCCTTTGATTGGTTCTTACCTATACCATAAAGGTGATTGGAAAAACAGAACACCAAAAAACTTTGCTAAACTATTTCAAAAATAAGAGATATTAAATTTAACTCAATATAACCCACTTAGTATTTATTTATTAAGTGGGTTTTTTCTTTATATGTTCTATCAATCAACGTTTTTCAAAAGATATACGATTCAATTATTTACCTTTAAATTTGCTTTTAAATTTTAAAGTTGTATTTTTGCATCTGACAATAGTGTCAAACTAAATTGTTGAAAGCTTTTAATGAACAGATTCAGAGTTGGTTTAGACGTTGGTTCTACAACTGCAAAGATTGTTGCAATAGATAATAAAGGAGAAATTAAATTCTCAAAATATATAAGACATTGTGCTGATGTATCTCAATCAGTAATATCACTTTTTGAGGAACTTAAAAATGAATTAAAGGATTGTGTAATTGAACTATCCATAACAGGTTCTGTTGGTATGGGTATTGCAGAAAGGTATTCATTATCATTTATTCAAGAAGTTACTGCAACTGTTGAAGTTGTTAAGAGTAAATTTCCTGACATTTCAACCATAATTGATATTGGTGGTGAAGATTCAAAAATTGTATATCTTCAAAGGGATGGAAATATTGATTTAAGGATGAATGGTAATTGTGCAGGTGGAACTGGTTCTTTTATTGATCAAATGGCAACTTTATTAAATGTTTCTATTGATGAACTAAATACTTTGGCACAAAACTCAAAAAGAATTCATCCCATTGCATCACGTTGTGGAGTATTTTCTAAAACCGACATTCAAAACCTGATAAGTAAGAATGTTGACAGAGAAGATATAGCAATGTCAGTTTTTCATGCTGTTGCTGTTCAAACAATAGTAACACTTTCACATGGTTTTGAAATTGAGCCAAAGATTCTTTTTTGTGGTGGTCCACTTAACTTTATTAATTCACTAAGAAAAGCTTTTGTTAATTATTTAAATATAAACGAAGAAGACACCATAACTCCACAACATGCCAATCTGTTTCCTGCATGGGGAGCTGCAATATATAATGAAAACAAATCCATTTTCAATATTGATGACTTGTTAAATCTTTTCAAAAACGATAAGGGCGAAAACCTAAAAACCACTGAAAGATTACAACCACTTTTTGGAAATAAAGAGCAATATAAAATTTGGAAAGAGGAAAAAGAAAAGCATAGAATTGAAAAAACTGATATAAAAAACTATAATGGCGAAATTTGGCTTGGAATTGATTCTGGCTCAACAACAACAAAGATAGTTGCAATTGACAAGAATGAAAGAGTACTCTACTCCTACTACACTCCAAATAATGGAAATCCAATTGAAGCAGTAAAAAAAGGATTAGAAAGATTAATTGAAAAGAGTGGGAACAATTCTTTAAATATTAAAGCGAGTTGTTCAACTGGATATGGAGAAGACTTAATTAAAGCTGCCTTTAACTTGAATTGTGGAATAATTGAAACAATTGCTCACTATTCTGCTGCCAAAAAGATTTCTCCTGATGTTTCTTTTGTTCTGGATATTGGCGGACAAGACATGAAAGCTATGTTTGTTGAAAATGGCACACTCAACAGAATGGAGATAAATGAAGCATGTTCTTCAGGATGTGGTTCATTCTTAGAAACCTTTTCAAAATCTCTTGGTTATGATATAGGGAATTTTGCACAAAAAGCTACTGAATCAAAAGAACCATGCGATTTGGGAACTCGTTGCACAGTTTTTATGAATTCTAAAATCAAACAAGTGCTTCGTGAGGGTGCTTCCGTTGAAGATATTTCATCAGGCTTGTCCTATTCCGTTATAAAAAACTGTCTCTATAAGGTTTTAAAAATTAAAAATACTGAAGAATTGGGTAAGAATATTGTTCTGCAAGGAGGAACAATGAAAAATGATTCAGTTGTTAGAGCCTTTGAACTACTGACAAACACAAATGTATTCAGAAGCAATATATCAGAACTAATGGGTGCTTATGGTTGTGCAATCTACGCAAAAAACTCTGTTTTAAGCCAACCTTCACCACTTGAAGATTTAATTTCAACTGCTTCCTATACGACACAAGAATTGCAATGTAGAGGTTGTGAAAACCATTGCATAATCAACAAATACACCTTCTCCAACCAAAACACTTTCTATTCAGGCAATAAATGTGAAAAGATTTTCACCAATGCAGGAGAACAAAGACAAAAGGGAAAGAATATTTATAATGAAAAATACGATTTAATTTTTGATAGAAAAGTTAAAACTCAAGAAAGTCAAAACAACCTGACAATTGGCATTCCTCGAGCATTGAACACCTACGAGAACTATCCTTTTTGGCATGCTTTGTTTGAAAGTTGTGGCATAAAAACAATTCTTTCCGAAACATCGATCTATAAGCAATATGAAGAAGGAATTCATTCCGTTATGAGCGACAATATATGTTTTCCTGCAAAATTGATGCATAGCCATATATATAATTTAATTGAGAAAAAGGCAGACAGAATATTTATTCCTTATGTTATTTTTGAGAAAAAAGAAAACAAAGACTCAGTAAACAGTTATAATTGCCCAATTGTTTCTGGTTATTCCGATGTAATAAAAAGTTCCATTAATCCTTCAATACCCATTGACTCTCCTACCTTCAACTTTAAAGATAAGAACCTTCTTAAAAAATGCTGCAATCAATATTTACAATCCTTAGGCATAAGCAAAGAAAGGATTAATATTGCAATAGATGAAGCAATTAAAGCTCAAGAAAAGTATAACAAAGAAATTGAAGAAAGGAATAGAACAATTTATAACTCCAACAAAAAGAACAATAAACTAACCATTCTATTAGCAGGAAGACCCTACCACACTGATCCACTTGTTCAACATAAACTATCTGAAATGATTTCAGATATGGGAGCAGATGTTATTTCAGAAGATATTGTTAGAAGCATGGAAGACATTAATTTTGAAGACAATCACTATGTTTCACAATGGGCTTACATAAACAGAATACTAAAAGCTGCTCATTGGGTTGCTCAAGGAGATAATAATATTCATTTTGTTCAAATGACTTCCTTTGGATGTGGACCCGATGCTTTCTTGTTAGATGAAGTTAAGGCAGTGTTGAAAAGAGGAGGCAAAAGTCTTACCATACTTAAAATTGACGATGTAAATAATATAGGCTCATTAAAACTAAGGGTACGTTCTCTAATTGAAAGCCTTAACTATGAAACCAACAGGGAAAGAAAACAATTACCATTTGTTTCAACCCTAACCTTTACTAAAAACGAAAAGAGAAGAAAGATAATTGCACCATATTTCACCGATTTTGTTTCTCCCATTATGTCCTCATTCTTTAAGCTAACTGGCTACGACTTTGAAGTGTTACCATTAAGCAATACTGAATCAGCAAATGAAGGATTGAAATACGCCAATAACGAAGTATGCTATCCAGCAACATTAATAATTGGAGATATAATTAAAGCATTGAAATCGGGCAAATATGATTTGGAAACAACAGCCATTGCAATGACACAAACAGGAGGACAATGTAGAGCATCCAACTATTTGGCAATGATAAAGAGTGCAATGGTTGAATCTGGATTTGAACAAGTGCCAGTTATATCAGTAGCCTTTGGTGATGATATGAGCAATAAGCAATCTGGATTTAAAATCAACTGGATAAGATATATCAAAATGGCAATCCATGCAATATTGTTTGGAGATTGTCTTTCAAAATTCTATCATGCAGCCTTAGTGAGAGAAAAGAATGTTGGAGATGCTCAAAGACTAAAAGACTACTATTTGGAAGTAGCAAATAAAATAATACTTAAAAACAACTCCAAAGAACTAACCCAACTTTTAAAGCAGGCAGCAGAAGATTTCAATTCAATTGTTAAAGAAAGTAATTTGCCAAAGATTGGAGTTGTGGGAGAAATATTTCTTAAGTTCAATTCCTTTGCACATAAAGATATTCTAACATGGCTAACCGACAGGAAACTTGAAGTTGTTCCACCAATGCTATCAGATTTCTTCTTCCAGTCATTTGTAAATAGTAAAATAAGGAAAGAAGAGCATTTGGAAAACTCTTCAATACCACAATTTGTTATGGACAAAGCCTATTTGATGCTAAAGAAAATCATAAACAAATTCAATACCATTGGCTCCAACTTCAAATACTACACCCCATTAAATGATGTCTTTGAAACTTCCAATAATGCGAAAGAAGTAATATCTCTAACTGCACAATTTGGAGAAGGCTGGTTACTGCCTGGAGAAGTGGTGAGCTTCGCAAAACATGGAGTGAATAATGTAATAAGCCTTCAACCATTTGGTTGCATTGCAAATCATATAATTGCAAGAGGAGTAGAAAAGAAAATAAAAACACTTTACCCACAAATGAATTTGCTTGCATTGGACTTCGACAGTGGAGTTAGCGATGTGAATATAATCAACAGACTTCACCTTATGACCGATAACATTAAACATTAAAAGGAAAGAACGACGAAAACAATGGAAGAAAAGATAATAGAATCTGCAAGGCAAATGTTTTTAGAATATGGCTATAAGAACACCAATATGAGTCTTATTGCACAAAAGGCAGGAATCAATCGTACCACACTTCATTACTACTATAACACCAAAGAAAAGATGTTTCATGCAGTGTTTGGACAAATTGTAGAAACTTTCCTCCCCCAAATACAAGACATATTAAAACAAGACAATGAGTTCTTTCAAAAATGTGAAGCAATAATTGATATTTACTTTCAAATATTTATTCATAACCCAAGCCTACCTAAATTCATATTAGATGAAATAAACAGAGATGTTGAAAACATTACAACTGTAGCTTATAGTATAGGATTTGAAACTTATATAGACACAATTATTGAAATCATAGACAAAGAAGTTGAAAAAGGAACAATAAAACAAGTACCAATTTACTATCTTATTATGACCTTTATCTCTCAAATAACCTTTCCTTTTATGGCAAAAACCATAATAGAAGACATTCTTAAAAAAGATAATAAAACCCTAAATGATATTCTTGATGGCTGGAAGAAAATCATAATTTTACAATTGAAGACTTTACTGGAAAAATAACTTAATTTCAACAGTCTGTAATAGCTTGAAAAACAAATAACTCTTTATGTAAAAGTAGTATAATGCCATTATAATCTTCATATAATGCCATTATAGTTTAAGTTTAATGGCATTATATCACTGGTTTAATGGCATTATACTGAGAATATAATGCCATTATATTGAGATCTAAATAAGGATTAATTTTTTCCTTATGAGATTTTAGTACTTTAATCCTTTATCTATTCAGTTCTAAACTTAGTATTTTATTTACGTTGTGAGGGAATTCTTTGCTGTGCAAGCGGTAAACCGATTTCTTTGCTTTGCAAAGCGACAAAGTCGATAACTTGCTGTGCAAAGCAACAAAGGCGATAAGTAATCAAAATTAATTTGTATATTTGTCAGCAAATAAAGTAAATAATGAATAAGAAAATCATCCTTTTTACATTATCTTTGATAATGTCCTCTTGTGCTATTGCTTCAAACCCTATTACTCTAAATAAACAAGAAAATAAAGACACATTAAATATTCCTCATGACGCAATTCCTTTTAACTATATACGTAATCACATTAGTATAATAAGTAAGGTTGACTCTGTTACTGGGAATATTATATTTGATTCAGGAGCAGATGGATTATATTTAGACAGTATCTTTTTTAAGACTAACTCTTTTGGTCAATTTAAATACATACATGCAATATTACCTGGGATTGGTTCTTCAGGAGGACAAAAAGTAGAAGTAATTACTGACAAACTTAATTTTTCTGTTCCTAATTTAGCTAAGACCTTTTTTTCTGTTCCTGTCATTAAACTTAAACCTATCTTGGGCGATTTTGCAGATGGTTTAATAGGAATAAATGCCTTTGCAAAAAGTATTTTAGAAATAAACTACAAAGATGAATATCTTAGAATTCATAAAGATTTTAAAGATATCGATAAAACGACATACTCAAGAATAAGAATGATTAAGAAGAGAAATCGTCTCCATGTACCAGTTACTATTAAAATCAAAGAGAATATAGTAATCGAAGATTATTTATTATTGGATATTGGTTCAGGAGGAAGTGTAGATATAATAAATGAAACATCAGTAAAATATAATTTTAAAGATGAAATTACAGATAAAGTAAAATACTTTACAAAGTATGGTGGTTTAAGTGGAAATTCTACTTCTTATAACTTTAGGGCAAGTTCATTTGAAATTGGGAACTTTAAATTAGACAGTGTTATTATGGATTATTCTGCTGATGAGAGCGGATTTTTATCAAAACAAGATCATAATATTGGATTATTAGGTAATGATATACTTGATCGTTTTGATGTAATAATAGATTTCATTAATAATGATTTATACCTAAGACCTAATTCAAATTACAATTATCCTTTTAAACCAAATAAACATGGATTTAACTATGTTGACAGAAGTGAAACTATGAATTCTTGGATTGTAACAGGCTTTTATGAAAACAGCAATGCTCAAAAATCAGGATTACAAATTGACGATAAGATAATATCTGTCAATGGCAAGGATATACACAATATATCTAATAAAGAACAGGAAGAACTTTGGGACAAAATAGATAACCTTGTTCTAATAGTTATCAGAAATAACAAAGAAGAAAAAATAGAATTCAAATTATAAGTTTCCTTCGTGCGTGATTTCTTTGCTTTGCAAAGCGACAAAGTCGATAACTTACCAGTGCTATCGTTAAACCGATGAATAATCCGTAAGATTTAAATATTAAGGATTATAAATCCTTATAGTAATATAGTGAGGGATTGTAAATCCCTCACAACGGAAACCTGGTACAATAATCATCCACGTTTATTTATCATGCGTAGTCATTAACCTTATTATCTTACTCAATAATGGTTTTGCTTTTATCTCAACATCTTTAGACTTACTAACCATATTTGAAAAAGCTATAAAGACAAGAAAAGCTTTCAATATTGCACCATCAACATTAATAGTTATCAACGGCTCATTATACTGTATCTGCATAAGTCCAGATATAGACAAATATGTAAAGTAAGCTAGATAGATGAAAAAATTTATATTATTCTTACTGATGACATAGAGCGCTAATTCTGTTTTGACTGCCTCATATTTATGATTTTCCCAATTTTTTAATGGTGAATGTTCTTTAATTACCCAATGAATAAGTCTCGTTCCATATACACTAACAATAGAGCCTACAGCTAGTGCAATGAAGAGCAAAGTTTCCCATGATATATTCAGTTTAAATAAATAATCTAAGCTTTTCACTCCCAACATAGGTATTCCGAATGCGTATACCCCTAAACAAATATAGCTCGTCAAGATTGTAATTGAGGGAAACATCAGCTTGAAAGATATCATGGTAATCCCCATTGGCAAAGAAACAATAAAGTCGAAAATTTTTAATATCTTATTTTTATTTTTGCCTATTAACGACTGTAAACCCTTAAAAACTATTATATATCCTATAAAGAATGCTATAGCTTTCCATTCAAATCTTGTTATTAACCATAGATATAGCAAAGTAAACCCAATACCTATACCCATGATTACTAATATAATCAATGAAAGCGTTATACTCTCAGGCATTTTAATTTTTGCCCATAGTTTAGTTAGAGTTTCCGTTGTGCGGAATTTGCAATCCCGCACTTCTTTATTATTAGGATTTTCAATCCGACACTTATTCATACATATTATTTTATTACTTCAACATCCAAATTTGATATACTGTCTTTAATTCTTTTCCCAATCTTTTCTCCAATTTTTTTGTATGAAATCACCTTTATTACAAATCAAGTATGTTGAATCGTTCTTTAATTCAATTTTATAAATATTATTCTTTGCTTCACCATATCCATTTTCATCAATAAAAAAACGAATTGCATATTTACCATGCAAAGGATTATTAGGGACATTAAGAAATATAGAATCAGGGTTTCTACTTATAAATTCCCAAGTACCAGTTGCTTTCGCCCAATTCTCATCAACAGTAAGATTTGTATCACACAAGGTAGGTAATTTACATATGTTTTTTTCTGAAATATCCATAATGGTTGTACCCCAATCATAAACACTATCTCTTTCCCAAAAAGAATTTTCCATTTCAACATTCCAAAATCCAATTAATTTTCTTTCTGTTGGAGATTGATAAGTTTTGAAGATTGAAAAAATAAAAAAACCTAAAAAGATTATTAAAATTAATGATAGCAATAGTATTATTATCTTCTTCTTGATTGAAAACTTTATTTTATTTTGTCTTTTCATTATTTCCTTTATTTGTTACCAAATATACAATTTCTTCTTTAACTGGGTGACTATGTATATAATTTCCAAGTTCAAAGTTAAAGGTTTTATTTTGAATAGAAGTAATATTTTCTATTTAATATTCAAATATTAAAATAAAGTGTAAACCTATTTCAGGGATAAGCAAATTAAACAACTCTAAAAATTAATAATCAAAAGTCTTTTTTCAATCTAATTATTCATTAGTTATACCCAAATAATCTTTATATAAATCTATTTAAATGAGACTTCTATCTAATCAAAGCTTATTTAGAAAAATTTAAACTTCTTTTCAATGTCAAAACAATGCCATTGTTTACTCAAAACAATGCGGTTGTTTTACTGAAACAATGCCATTGTTTGCCCGAAACAATGCGGTTGTTTTGACAAAACAATGGCATTGTTTTGAGTTCTAAATAAGGTTTAATTTCTTCTTTATTGGATTTTAGCACTTTAATCCTTTATCAATTCAGTTCAAAACTTAGTATTTTTATTTGTAATCACTACCTTTAACTTTTCACTTTTAATTTTTCACTTCTTACCTCTTTCCTTTTACTTTTTACCTTTTAATATATTTCGTATTTGAGAATAGTTGTATCTTTGTAGTATGAATTTACGTTTGAGAGCTGTTGAAATTAGTGATGCTGACTTAATTTACAAGTGGGAAAACTCCTATTCGCTTTGGGGAGTTAGTTCCACAAGGGCTCCTTTTTCTCATTATGCAATAGAACAATATGTGAAAAGTACTCAGAATGAAGATATTTATTCTGTTAAACAAATTCGTTTTATGATTGATGTGGAAGATGATGGAGTTGTGAAGACTGTTGGTTGTGTGGATTTGTATGATTTAGATCCACAACATTCAAGGGCTGGAGTTGGAATCTTTGTTGAGGAAGGCGATTACAGAAGAAGGCATATTGCTCTTAATTCTTTGCTTTGGATTGAGAATTATGCTTTTGAAATTCTTAATCTTCACCAACTTTTTGCTCATATTTCACAAGATAATTCTTCAAGCATAAAACTTTTCAATAAAGCATCTTACACTCAAACTTCTGTTTTAAAAGATTGGATTAAAAAAGAAAATCAGTTCTTAGATGTTCTGGTATTTCAAAAGTTTTTAAGTTCTAATCGTTAATAATTAAACTTACCTCTAATTTATGAATTATTTTCAAAAGAATATTGGATGGATTATTCCTGTTTTAATTGTTGTTACTTTTATTGTATTCTTTAGTATTTACTTCTTTAGTGCCAAGGTTGATGTGCTTGGAGACAAAACTTATATTTATGTTTATCCAAACTCAACGAAAGAAGAAGTTATTGAAAATATTAAGAAACAGGATATAGTTTTTAATTCTTTTGTTTTTAAAGCATATTCTGTCCTACTAAATTATGATAGAGCACATACTGGACGCTATGAAATTAAAAATGGGATGAGTGTTGGGCGAATGGTTAATATGCTTGCTAAGGGAAGACAAACTCCTTTAAGACTTGTTATTGGTAAGTCGAGAACTAAGGATGAATTTGCAGCAAAGATTGATCCAGAATTGGCTTTTTCTAAAGAGCAACTTATGACAAAGCTTAATGATAATGCTTTTCTTAAACAATTTGGATTAGACTCCTCAACTTCTTTAACCCTGTTTATTCCCAACACTTATGAAGTTTATTGGGATATAAGCGTTGAAGATTTTTTCAAAAGGATGAATAAAGAGCAGTATATTTTTTGGAATAAGCGTCTTGCTAAACTTAATCAGACTGGATTTAATAAAATTCAAGTTTTGACAATTGCAAGCATTGTGGAGGAGGAAACTAATCAAGATGCAGAGAAACCAATTATTGCTGGAGTTTATATTAACAGGTTAAAAATAAATATGCCACTTCAAGCTGACCCAACAATAAAGTATGCATTAAATGATTTTACAATAAAGAGAATTACAGGAAATATGCTTGGTGTTGATTCTCCTTTTAACACTTATAGAAATGCAGGACTTCCACCCTATCCAATTTGTATTCCAAGTATAAGTTCAATTGATGCTGTTCTCAATTATTCAAAGCATAACTACCTTTTCTTTTGTGCTAAAGAAGACTTTTCAGGCAATCATAACTTTACTGCTGACATTAATGAGCATTACGCCAATGCAAGGAAATATCAAAAAGCTTTAGATGAAATTGATATATATTAGTTTTGTTGTTATTAACCTTAATCAATCTTGACTAAGAAATCAGAGAAAAAAGCAACAACCTAAAAAGAGTAATCCTTTAGAGAAAGAAGAATTATTTGGCTAAGAATATCAATATTTATATCGCTTAATCTTTTAATATAAACACAGCCTTTACCCAATTTCACTTTGCCCAATTGGTCAATTAAACTTTGAGCCTCATTTCCATACATCATCATGCTAAAGTAAAGTGATATATTGTTTTTTCTTGGAGCAAAACCAACCTTGAACCATTCAACACTGCGTTTTGAAGGTGAAGTAATTACATATTTCTTAAACCCAATAATACTGTCTCCCCACATTTTCCCTTCCTCCTTAGCAAGTTGGAGCATAAGATTATAAATAGCAATAGAATCCTTTTTCTGTTGCTCATCTTCCAAACTATTAAGATACTCCATAACAGAAGCTTCATTCTCTTTAGTTTTTATTTCTGCAAGTTTTGCCATAAAATTAGTGTTTTGAAATTATCTTTTTATTTCTATTTTGCAGCAAAAATAGAGAATTTTGGGAATAAAAAAGAAATATTAGTTTGCGTTTTTGATTTTTCTTTCAATATTGCTTGTTGAATAACCATCTAAGAATTCAATTGTAATCACATTCCCTCCTCTTGCACTTACAATATCATAACCTACAATATCTTCTTTCTTATAGTCAGCTCCCTTAACCAAAATATCTGGTTGAATTCCTTTAATCAGGGAATATGGAGTTGAGTCAGAGAAAAGGACAATGGCATCAACAAATTGCATAGCAGCTAAAATAATAGCTCTTGATTGTTCATCTTGAATTGGGCGAGTATTTCCTTTAATGTTTCTAACAGACAGGTCGGTGTTAAGTCCAATAATAAGTTTATCGCCTAAGTCTTTGGCTTTTGAGAGATAGTCAATATGTCCTCTATGAATTATATCAAAACAGCCATTTGTGAAAACTATCTTTTTGTTTTCATCTCTCCATTTTGACACTTCTTGTTTTATATCTTCAATGGAGAATATCTTATTATTAATCTTTTCTATCTCTTTCATTTTCTTTTTTGTCTTTTGAGAAATACACAAAACCAGTTAATCCAAAAATTAGTATTCCTATTTGAGAAACTATCCAAAGTAACCATCCAGCAGCATAGCCAACTGGACGAGAAATTGCATACATAAGTAATGTTTCCGCAATTATGGCTGGGAATAATCCTATTCCTCCTGGTGTTACAGCTGGTCCAATGGCTCCTAACATAGTTGCAACAAATGCAATTTTAAAAGCAAGATGAGATGTTTGATCAAAGCAAAGGAAAATTACATAAGTTCCAAGTATCCATAGAAACCATATAAAAAGCGAATTGAAAATAAAAAGCCAAGGATTCTTAAGCTTAAAGATAGATTTTATTCCTTCCATAAATCCAGATAGAAATTCTATTATCTTCTTATAGAATTTCATTTGTTTTAATTTCTTTCTAAAGATGAAAAGAATAGAACAAAGAATAATGATAGCTATAAATCCATAAATAAGAAAAACCTTAAGGGAAGAAAAGTTGATAATATTATTGAAATTGTTGTAGATGTAATCCTTTATATAGTTAAACTCTATCATTAGAGCTATAAAAAAGAATAATGCAAAGCATATTGTATCAACTGTTCTTTCAACAATTACCGTTCCAACAGTTTTCTCAAAAGGAATTTTTTGATTTTTACCCAATAGTCCACAACGAACAATTTCTCCTAAACGAGGTACTGCCAAATTAGTCAGATAACCAGACATAACAGCTAAGAATGTAGGCATTAGTTTAGGATTATAGCCCATTGGTCTGATAAGTTGTTGCCAGCGAAAGGCTCTAATAACTGCACTAAAAACATTTACTAATAATGCAACAAAGAACCAAAAGTAATTGGCATGAGTGAAAGATTCAAATAATTGTTTTATTTCTTCATGTGACAGTTTTGATATAAACCACCAAATAAAACCTAAACCAATTAAGAGAAAGATTATTAGTCTTAATGTCTTTTTCATATACTATTTAAAACTAATAATCATATTTCTTCAACTTAACAGTTAATCCAATAAAGAGTTTATTCTCTTAAGATAGTTTATTCTCTTGAGGGAAAACAACTATTGGTTTATGGGTTTTTGCTTCTTCAAAATCCATTGAAGCATAAGAAACAATTATTACCAAGTCTCCTAATTGAACTTTTCTTGCTGCTGCTCCATTAATTCCAATTTCTCCAGAACCTCTTTCTCCTTTAATAACATAAGTGTCAAAACGCTCTCCGTTATTAATATCAAATATATATACCCTTTCGTTTTCAATCAAATTAGCAGCATCCATCAAATCTTCATCAATAGTTATGCTTCCAATATAGTGAAGATTCGCACGAGTCACTACTGCACGATGTATCTTCGACTTTAAAACTTCAATATTCATTAATTATTTTTTTCTTTATAAATTCACACCTGGTACTGCAACATTTGGTTGCCCTTGTTGTTGAGTTTGCATTTGAGCTTGTTGCTGACGTGCATACTCTTCAATAACTTTTTTGAAAGTTTGATTAGACATAATTTTATCTTCTACAGCTTTTAACTGGAAGTTCATAGAATTGGAATAAATAAACATTAATAATTCAGCTCCACGACTAAATAATTCCTCAGATTGTGTTTGTAATATTTTTTCTAAAGGAACTAAAATTTCGAGGAATTGAGTATTTGCTGCTTCTTTATTTCCTGCACGTGCAATTTGTGCAGCAGAATTAACCTTTGAAATTAAATCATTATAATCCTTTTGCATTTCTTGAAGTCCTAAGAATGATTGGATTTCAGGAATTGATTTGATTTTATTTAATACATTTGTAAGGTTATATGTTTCTGCCAAAGAATAAGCCATTGCAAGATATTGTAAAGCTTCATTTTTAACTGATGCTACATTTCTTGCTTTAGAGCCTGTAAATCGATTATAATATTTAATATCGTTAATGTATAAATCAACAATTTGATTAAACATATCTTCTCCTTTTTTCATTTGTCCATTTGCACAGTATTGTTCTGCAAACTGTAAATCATATCTGTCAAAATAAATTTTTGATGAAGGGAATTCTTGAAGTGCTTTATCCAATATTTTTATTGCTTTATCCTTTTGTCCTCTTGCAGAATAATTTCTTGCAATAAACATATGTTGTTGACGCATGTTTCTTGAATTATTTATTGTTACTGCATCTTCCAAATATGTTTTCGGATCTTTAATTCCTCCCCATTGGAACTTATTTAAGAATAGATTATTGGTTTTTTCTAATGCAATATTTCCAGATTGAGGTTTAGGAGTTATTCTATATACCAAACCTTCTTGTTGAACATATTCATTAATGTTTGGAATTAATTTTGTAAAATATGAAGGACTCATAGTATAGATTGGACGTTTGAAAGCATTTGTTGCCAAAATATCCAAAAGCATCAAATCATTACGAGCAATTTGTCTCCCTTGTTTTGAATCAACAGGTATAGAGAAAGTCATAGTATCTTTATCAGTTGAAATTCTGAAATTATTATATAGAAGAACCTTTACTGAATCTCCACTTTGAATGAACATTGTTGTATTAGGATCAGTAGTAAAGCTTTTTAAAGCATCTCTAAGTTCAACAGTTTGATCAGTACTTGGATAAACTAATGAAGCATTTAGTCCCATTCTATAATATTCTTTTGGTAAAGTAAAAGGTAATTTCTCAGAATCATAAAGCTTATTATAAAGTTGTTCTACATACCAATGCATTCCAGAAAGAGTAAAATTAAGTATTCTAACATCAGGACGTACTCCTTCAACTTCTTGTATGTACCAAAGAGGGAAAGTATCATTATCTCCAAATGTTATTAAAATAGCATCTTTCTCACAACTTTCTAAATAGTTTCTTGCAAATTCTCTTGCCATATATCTTCCACTTCTGTCGTGGTCATCCCATTCTTGAAATGCCATTAACACTGGAACTGCAACAAGACATATTACTGAAATAGAAATTGCTTTAATGTTTTCAGGTAATTTTACTTTTTTTAACCAATCATATAATCCATAAACTCCCAAACCAATCCAAATTGCAAAAGCATAGAATGAACCTGCATAAGCATAATCTCTTTCTCTTGGTTGAGTTGGATGTTGATTTAGATAAAGAACAATTGCCAATCCTGTCATAAAGAATAATAGAAATACAACAAAAGCATCTTTCTTGTCTTTCTTGAATTGATATATTAGTCCTGCAATACCTAATAATAATGGTAAGAAGAATAAAGTATTTCTACCAGGATTATTTGCCATTTCTTTAGGCAAATTGCTTTGAGGTCCAAGACGCATTTCATCAATAAACTTTATTCCAGAAATCCAGTTACCATTTATAAGGTCTTTTGTTCCATTAGATTCAGGATCAATATTAGAATGATTTACTCCAAAACTTTGAATATCGTTTTGTCTTCCTGCAAAGTTCCACATAAAATATCTCCAATACATATGATTGACTTGATAGCGGAAGAAGTAACGAAGATTTTCTGCAAAGGTAGGTTTTCTATCTCCGTTTATACCTGCCCAATACTTATAAAATACAATATGTTTTTCTTCTTGAGCAGAATACATTCTTGGAAAAACAGTATTATCTTCTGGAGCATAAGTATATTCTATACCTGCACTTTCTTTAATGTATTTTTTACTTGCTTTATCTTTAGTATATTTTGAAGTAGTTTTAGATCCATTTGGTTGTGCTGTATAATATGTACCATAAAATACAGGTGTAGAACCATATTGTTCTCGATTAAGGTAAGTTAAAAGTGCAACTGCATCTTTAGGAGCATTTTCATTAATTGGAGTATTGGAATTTGCACGAATAACTAAAATAAAGAATGTTGAATATCCAATTAAAAGGAAAAGGAATGAAAGAATAATTGTGTTAAGTAGAGGTTTAACTTTATCTCTTGTATATTTTAATCCCCATACAATTAGTCCAATCAAAAGTGCAAAATAGATTATTGTTCCTGAATTGAAAGGTAATCCAATTGAATTAACAAAGAATATTTCAAATTTACCTGCTAAAGAAACAATCATTGGTACAATAAAATAAAGTATTATTGCTACCATAAATACTGATAAAATTCCTGCCCAAATAAATCCTTTCTTTGTTGTGTTTGGATATTTCTTAAAATAGAATACATAAGCCATTGCTGGAATAGCAAGTAAGTTTAGCAAATGGACTCCAATTGAAATACCAATAAGGAATGTTATTAAAATAATCCAACGCAAATTATGTTTATCATCTGCCTGACTTTCCCATTTTAAAATAACCCAAAAAACTAATGCAGTGAAGAAAGAACTCATTGCATAAACTTCACCTTCAACTGCTGAATACCAAAAAGTATCTGAAAAAGCATAAGCTAAAGCTCCAACAACACCACTTCCAAAGATAGCAATCATTTGAGAAGTTGTAATTTCTTGAGTTTTTGCAATAAGCTTCTTTGCAAGCATTGTAATTGTCCAAAATAGCATAAGAATAGTTAATCCACTACAAATTGCACTCAATGCATTAACCATATAAGCTACCTTTGTAACATCCCCACCAGCAAAAAGAGAGAATATTCTACCAAAAAGCTGGAATGTTGGTGCTCCAGGAGGGTGACCTACTTGAAATTTGTAAGCTGTTGCAATATATTCTCCACAATCCCACCATGAAGCAGAAGGTTCAGCAGTAACCAAATAAACTACACTTGCAATAAGGAAGACTACCCAGCCTAAGACATTATTAATTAAAGAATACTTTTTCATCTATTCTACTTTTAAATATATAATTAATTTCTTTATTTTATGTTTCAATTCTACCAATTAACTTTTGAACGTTTGATTGGCATAGTCATACATCTTGCTCCTCCTCCTCCTCGAGGTAATTCTGCAGCATCAATTGTAACAACAAAACGATTATAATCATTCATATTAATTTTGTCATTACATATATCTTCTGCATTAAGAACTGCAAAACCAGCTTTATTTAACGTATTAATTGTATTTGTGTTTCTTGAATAGCCAATTATTTTTCCTTCTCCCATACAGAAGAAATTTGCACCAGAATGCCATTGCTCTCTGTCTTGATATAATTTATTATCTCCTCCACAGCTAATTGGTTCAAGGTTAAATCCCAAATCCTTCAAACCTTTCATAAAATTAGGTTTTTCGTGATAGGTAACTTTTCCATTGTCAATTTCTATATGCGTCACTTCAAAACCTTCTTCATTCTTAGCAATTAAAGGCTCATATACCATACATTTATCCTTATCTAAGAATGTAAATACCATATCTAAATGAATAAATGACTCTGGAGAATGAGGAAGATTTTGAACTAAGATATTGAATTTAGGTTTGATTTTGGAATAATGCTCAACTAAATAATCTATTCCTTTTTTATTGCTTCTCATTCCATGACCTAAAAGAAGAGTGTTTTCATTAGCAATTAAAATATCTCCTCCTTCTGTGTTTGCTTTTGGAGAATAGTTACTTGGACTGAAAGTTTCTGTCTTAAAATAATATTCAAAAATATAATCCATAATAATGCTTTCTCTGACTCTTACATCAAACTGCATAGAATGAATTAAAACCTTGTCATATATTGTTGAAGAAGCGTCTCGAGTAAAGAAAAAATTATATAAAGGAGAAAGTTCATCTTTCCATCCTTCAACAAGTACTCTTGCTAATTCTTTTGATTCTAAACTAAGGAGTTCTTCTGCTAAATGGTTCTTTTCTTCCCTTTCTAAAATCTCATTAACCAACTTGATTTTTACATTTTGGTCTTTAAGAATCTCTGTAAGAAGATCCATTATTTGATAAGTCTTAGTCCATTTAGATAACACTTTTTCAAAATAAAAGTATTCTTTTTTTGCTATGTTAAGGTTTAAAAGGTCACTATACAAACATTCTTCAATTGTATTAGGTACCATTTTTTCAATTTCAATTCCGGGTTGATGAAGTATAACCCCCTCTAAATGTCCAATTTCTGAGCTAACGTCAATCGTCATAAATAAAAGTATTCGTTCAACATAACCCTAAATTTTATTAATTATAGGGCATTTGTAAGGTGCAAATATAGGAAATTTCTTTTACCTAAGTATAATATTCTCTAATGAGAAAGAAAAAATAAATAAGCATCAACTAATATATTAGTTTTCGTCATATAATATACTTAAGCGTTAAAAAGGAAAGGATCCAAAATAATTTATGCTTTTGATTTCCTTCTTTTAATTTCTGATTCTATTAATCGCAATTCACGAGAGGTTTGTCCTTTTACTGATGAATTTTCTTCTGCTCTTCGGAAAAGATATGGCATCATTGTTTTAACTGCTCCATAAGGAACATATTTTGCAACATTATATCCTTTCTCTGCAACATTATATGTTATATGATCGCTCATTCCATAAAGCTGTGCGAAATAAATTGAAGGGTGATTTAATGGAAGATTCTTTTCTTCAATTAATCTTGCTAATAAGTCAGTGCTTTCTTCATTATGAGTTGCTACCATAAAGTCAATTGTATCAATATTATCAACTAAATAATGAATAATTGCATTATAATCTCTATCTGTTGAAGCTTTGTCTGGCTGAATTGGTGATGGATACCCCATTTCTTTTGCTCTTGCTCTTTCTTTTTCCATATATGCTCCACGAACAATCTTTAAACCAAACTTAACTCCATTCTCCAATGCAATTTGATGATGTGCTTTCAAAGAGTTTATTGATTTATGGCAATACATTTGATAAGTGTTTTGAACTATTGCTTTTTCTTTATTGTACCTCTTCATAAATTCTAAAAACAAATCATCCAAAACTGGTTGAATCCAAGTTTCTTCTGCATCCACAAGCACAGGGACACCAAGCTCATAACCTTTTTTGAAAACAGATTCTACTCTATTATATACTCTTTGGTATTCCTTTGTTTCTTCTTTAGTCAGTTCTTCTTTTGCACTAAGTTTTACTAATAGATCAAATCGAGCAATTCCTGTAATTTTAAATACACTAAAAGGAGTATTGTCATTTGCTTTGGCATAATCAATTGTTTTAAGGACTTCATTGCAAACATTGTCAAAAAGTTCATCTTCTTCCTCTCCTTCAGCTGCAAAATCTAATATTGAATGCACATTTCTTTCAGAAAGTTTATCAATTGTTTTGGAGCAATCTTCAATAGTTCTTCCTCCAACAAAGAATTTATAAATTGTTTTGCGTATAATTCCTTCAATAGGGAAATGGATTGAAAAAGCAAACTTAACTAAGTTTTTACCAATTTTCACCATAAAAGAGTTATTCATTACCTTAAACAATAAATAAGCTTCTCTTAATTGTGCATTAGTTTTGTTTCTAAAAGCTATCTCATAATTTGAGAAATCAATAGTTTTTTTACTTAATTCCATAAGCTGTTATCAATAAAGTTTATAATTATTTACTGCAAAATTAAAAAGTTTTCTGACTTAAAGACTAAAATTAGGAATAGTTTTTCTCAGAAAATATAATTTATTTCAAGCAAATGACGAAATCATTATTAATTAAGCATTTAATAAGTCAAATAAATATAATTTGAGAACCAAAATTATTTATACAGGAATTGAGGATATAAGTTTTTTAGTGTACTGAGTTTGAGGATTTGCATAAATTGAGTCAGCTTCACCCTCTTCAACAATATTTCCCTTTTGCATAACAATCATTCTATCAGACATATATTTAACAACAGACAAATCGTGAGAAATAAATATGTAAGTAAAACCAAAATCGTTTTTTAAATCATTAAGTAAATTCAAAACTTGAGCTTGAACTGAAACATCTAAAGCCGAAACACTTTCATCGCAAATAATAATCTTAGGCTCCAAAGCCAATGAACGAGCAATACCTATTCTTTGTCTTTGTCCACCTGAAAACTGATGAGGATATCTATCATATTGTGAAGAATCAAGTCCAACCTTATCTAAAAGAGAAATAACCCTTTTTTTCCTTTCTTTTGCGTTTGAGTAAATATTATGAACAATCAAAGGTTCTTCAATTGCTTGACCAATTGTCAAACGAGGATTTAAGGAAGAATATGGATCTTGGAATATTATTTGAATATCTTTTCTTATATTTCTTAATTCTTCTCCTTTAATTTCGTTTAAAAGCTTGCCATCAAACTCAATTTGTCCATTTGCTGAATCAATTAATTGTAAAATTGCTCTTCCAATAGTTGTTTTACCACAACCACTTTCACCAACAAGACCTAAGGTTTCACCCTTATAAACATCGAAACTAACCTTATTTACTGCAACATTTTTTTTCTTAATCTTTCCAAACAAGTTTTTCTGAACAACATACTCAACTGATAAATCCTTAACCCTTAGTAATGGTTCTTGAGAATAGAGCTGGAAGTGATTCTCTTGTCTTTGCTCTTTTGTAATTAAAATTTCCTCTTGAGCATTATTATTCAAAAAATCTGAAACAGTAAGCAATCTCTTTGGTCTTTCTTCTATTGGAGGGCGAGATGCAAGCAAACCTTTTGTGTAGGAATGCTGTGGATTATAAAAAACATCATTCACATCACCCTTTTCAACAATTTCTCCTTTATAAAGAACAATAACCCTATCGGCAATCTGTTTAATTACGCCCAAATCGTGAGTAATAAATAAAACACCTATTCCATATTTCTTTTGAATGGACTTTAGCAATTCCAAAATTGTTTTTTGAACAGTAACATCCAAAGCTGTTGTTGGCTCATCAGCAATAAGTAAGTCTGGATTGCAGCTTAAAGCCATTGCAATCATAACTCTTTGCTTTTGTCCTCCAGAAAGTTCAAAAGGATAGCTATTATAAATTCTTTCAATATCAGGCAATAATACTTCCTTAAAAAGCTCCAAAACTCTTTGTTTAGCTTTGCTTTTTGTTGTTTTAATATGAAGAAGAATCATTTCCATAACCTGATTGCCACATTTCTGAACAGGATTTAGAGCAGTCATAGGTTCTTGAAAAATCATAGCAACCTTATCTCCTCTAAAAGATTGGTATTCCTTTTCACTCAATAAAGTTAAATCAATAGGTCTATCCTCATTTTCATAAAAAAGAATCTTTCCTTCATTGATTTTAGAATATTTCTCAGGTAAAAGTCCCATAATTGCCAAAGAAGAAACACTTTTCCCTGAGCCACTTTCTCCAACCAAACCTACAATTTCACCTTTATTGATAGAAAAATCAATACCTTTAACAACTTCAAACCATTGTTTTTGGCGAAGAAATGAAATTTTTAAATTTTCTACTTGAATAAGTTTTTGGTCTGGCATAAATAAAGTTTAAGTATGTGCAAAGATAAATAAAAGTTTTATTTTGCAATATAAATATATGTTGAATTCAAGCTATTTCAAGAAAAATTGCAGAAAAAAGTAGAAAAAAATTTGCAGGTTTAAAAAAATATAGTACTTTTGCAACCTCAATTTAAACGAAACTGATTGTCCCGTGGTGTAATGGTAACACATATGATTTTGGTTCATACATTCCAAGTTCGAGCCTTGGCGGGATAACAAAAGAAAAAAGTCAAAGTATTAACTTTGACTTTTTTCTTATTACATATTTAATGTCCTGTGGTGTAATGGTAACACAGATGATTCTGGTTCATTTATTCTGGGTTCGAATCCTAGCAGGATAACTAATAATAATGCCGAACTATTAATTACAATAGTTCGGCTTTATTATTGTAGGTATTTGCACAACCTAAGAACAACATCTATCAATTTTTAATTTATGATTTTTAACTCTTAATTATTTTTCTTATTTTTGTTCTTTATTACGAATAATAATTTTTCAAAGGCATGAAAAAGGAGGATAAGTTAAGCATTGAGATTATTTCTATGAAAAATGAAACTGAAATTGAAAGACCAATGTTTCCTTTTGGTTTGAGTGCTGGTTTTCCATCTCCTGCAATGGATTTTGAAGATATAGGTATTGACCTTAACAAACATATTATCAAACACCCCTACTCAACTTATTTTGGTAGAGTAAGTGGAGATTCAATGAAGGATAGTGGTATTAATGATGGTGATTTGTTGGTTATTGACAAGAGTATAGATTTTGTTGATAATAAGATTGTTGTTTGTTTTATTGATGGAGAATATACACTAAAGAGATTTCAAAAAGATAAAGAAGGAGCTTGGCTTTTCCCTTCAAATGAAAAATATCCTCCAAAAAGAGTTACTGAAGACAATGAATTTATTATTTGGGGTGTTGTTACTTTTGTTATAAAGGCTTTCTAAATAGATAAATTATGTTTGCTCTAATTGATTGTAATAATTTCTTTGCTTCATGTCAAAGAGTCTTTAGGCCTGATTTGAAAAACAAGCCAATTATTGTGCTTTCAAATAACGATGGCTGTGTAATTGCTCGAAGCAATGAAGCTAAGGCTATTGGAATTAAGATGGGACAACCTTTGTTTGAGTGTAAGACTTTGGTGGATAAATATTCTATAGAGGTATTTTCGAGTAATTATGCACTCTATGGAGATATGAGCAACAGAGTTTTTTCTTTGATTAAGGAGTATTTACCAATGATGGAAGTATATAGTATTGATGAAGCTTTTTTCCATATAGAAGATTCTAATAATATAGATTTAGATGAGTTTGGAAGAGAGATTGTAAAGAAAATTCAAAAATGTACAGGTATACCTATAAGCATTGGATTTGCTCCAACAAAGTCTTTGGCTAAGGTTGCTAATAAAATAGCTAAGAAATTTCCTCAAAGAACAATGGGAACTTACGTAATTGACAGCACAGAAAAACAAAAAAAAGCTTTAAAATGGACTAAGGTTGAAGATGTTTGGGGAATAGGAAGAAGATATTCAAAAAAACTTATTGAGTCAGGAATTAAGAATGCTTTGGACTTTACAATGATTGAGGATAGTTGGGTTAAAAAATTTATGTCAGTTGTTGGTTTGAGATTAAAGCAGGATTTGAAAGGAATACCAACAATTGAAATTGAAGATTTAAGACCAAAGAAAACAATTGCAACAACACGTTCTTTTGAAACCACATGTACAGAATTTGAAGATATAAAAGAAAGAATTGTTACTTTTGCTGTTGTATGTGCTGAAAAGTTACGAAAACAAAAATCATTTGCAGGAACAATTATGGTTTTCCTTCATAGCAATTTCCACAACAAAACTCAAGAACAATATTCTAAAAGCTATGTATATAAATTGCCCTTTGCAACCAATAGCTCCATTGAATTAGCAAAATTTGCAATTGAGGCATTAGAAAAAATATTTATTAAAGGCTATAATTATAAGAAGGCAGGAGTTGTGGTTATGGATTTAGAACCTATGGATAATTTTCAATACACCCTGTTTCAAGCTTCTAATCCAACGCATCAAAAACTAATGTCCTCAGTAGATTATTTAAATTCGACTTACGGATATCAAAAAGTTAGACTTGCTTCCCAATCTCCAGGTAGAGTTTGGAAAATGAATCAAGAAAGATTATCTCCTCAATACACCACAAAATTAGATGAAATTATTATTGTAAAAGCTTAGTTTAATTCAAAAATAAAATCTGAAAAACAAAAAAAATAAATCATTACTCTTTCATAAAATAGGTTGACACATTTTAACAAAGTGTCAACCTATTTTAGTACTAAAAAAAATATATTGGATATAATTATTGAATTATTAATTTCTTAAAAGTCTTTTGATTATTTGTTTTTAGAGCTATAGTATATATTCCTTTTGATAATGTGCTCAAGTCAATATTATGTTCTCTTTCACTTGGATTTAAATTGTAGGTTATCAATAATCTTCCTTGTATATCAAAAACTTCTATAAATGTATTCTCAATTATAGACTCTGAACTCAAAATAAATCTTCCATTATTTGGATTTGGATATATCTTTATTTCTTTGTTTTGACTCTCTACATCTTCGATTCCAATAAATGTTTTACAATAAACTTCTGTCATTTGGCTAAAGCAATTGCCCATTGCAGCCCTAACTTTATAACAATATCTTGTTCCACTTATTAAATTACTATCAATATAGGATGCTTGTAAATTATATATTTGAGTTACTAAAGCTATTAAAGTATCATTTCTATATACTTCATAATTTTCAGAATATCCTAACCAAGTAACTTCAATATAGCTATCATGCAAGTTTACAAACATATTAAATGGTTTTACAAGTTCTGGAACAACGAAAAGATTTAGCTTAATAATACTATCACAACCATCTACTCTTGATAAATTTTGAGTATATATTCCCGAAGTGTCAGCTATAAAATTAAAACCATATTGATTATAGTTTTCTCCATTGCAAATTATATCTGAATATTCTGTTATTATATCATTAATTCCTCTAATGTTTGTAAAATTGCTCCAATAGTTTGCTGATTGATAAAATGAATTATAACCACAAGGGACAATAACTAAAACTGATGCAGCAACTCCAGTAAAAGAATTATTTCTAATTATTGGAGGATTTAAAGCATAAGAATATATTGTATCTAATTCAAGACAACCTGCAAAGGCAGAAACTCCTATTGAATCTAAAGAAGAAGGGAGTTTAATTGAAGTAATTATTGAGTTATTGAAAGTATTATTACCAATAGTTTGAAGATAATCTGGCAAATTTATTGAACTTAACTGAGAACAATAACTAAACACACTATGCCCCAATTTTAAAAGTGAATTAGGAAGATTAACTGATGTTAAAGAAGAGCAATTAGAAAAAGCTCCATATCCAATTGTTGTGAGTGAATTTGAAAAATTAATTGAAGATATTCCACTACATTTGTAAAAAGCATTATCTCCTATCGTTTGTAATGAATTTGAAAATGTTATTGATGTTAAGCCTGAACATTCATTGAATGCATAACTATTTATTGTAGTAAGTCCATTAGGGAAAGAGATTGAGGTTAATCCTATACATTTATCAAAAGAATAATAACCTATTGAAGTAATTGAATCAGGAATAATAATTGAAGTTAGAGTACTACATTTTTTGAAAGCGTAATCACCAATTGAAATCAGAGAGTTTGGTAAAGAAATTGAATCAAGAGAAATACAATTGTTAAATGAAGAATTTCCTATTGATTTCAGCGAATTTGAAATGCTTACTTTATTAAGATTAGTACAATTATAAAAAGCATCTACACCTATTGATAGTATTGAATTAGGTAAAAAAACTACTCTTATTGCATTACATCCTGAAAAAGCTTGATTTCCAACAGCCCTAACAGAATAGTTTATTTGATTATTAACAACATTACTTGGTATAATAACAGTATCAGTTGGATAAATACTATAAAAAGGGGCAGAAACATTTTGATGTGTTACCTCTACATAGTTATTTACATTATCTATTATATTAAAATAGATTGTATTTGTTCCTGATTGAACAGCAAAATCGTAAGCTTGTAAACTCAATGGAATTGAAAACAAGAATAGAATTAATAATAATTTTTTCATAGCACCCTCCTTTTTGATTTATTATTAAACAAAAATAATAAATCTTGACAAAATTTGCAAGTTTTTGAAGGTTTATTTTTAGTTAAATGATTATTCTATATCTCAATATAAAAAATTAAGATTATTTCTATTTTGCTTTTTTACCACATCAATAAATACTAAAATTTTGGTAAGTATAAGATATGAGAATATTTGCGAAACAAATATTAAATAAGAGTAAAAAACAATCTTAAGATTGGTAGTTTGCAATAAACTAACTAACTTTGCAAAAATTTTAAAAGAGAAAATAATACAAATATAAAATTCAAACAAAATGATTACAAAATTAGATCAAATTATTGAAGCTGTAAAGCAAAAAGGAAAGAAAAGATTAGTTGCTGCTTATGCAAACGATTCTCATACAATTGGAGCTACATCAATGGCTATAGATTTAGGAATTATTGAAGCTACATTAGTTGGAGATATTGAAACAATTAAAAAAGTATGTCAAGAAGAAGGAATTGATGTAAATAAATACAAATTGGTTCAAGAAGCAAATGAACAAGCTGCAGCAAATTTAGCAGTTAAACTTATTAACGAAGGAGAAGGAGATTTCTTAATGAAAGGTCTTTGCACAACTGACAAATATATGCGTGCAATCTTAAATAAAGAAAGTGGACTTATGCCAGGGGGTAAAGCTGTTTTATCTCACGTTGCTGTTTTTGAAGTTCCAACTTATCATAAACTTTTAATTACTTCTGACGTTGCAGTTATTCCTGCTCCAGATTTTAAACAAAAAGTTGCTATTACTAACTATGTAATTAATACTGCAAAAGTTCTTCAAAACCCTAATCCAAAAGTTGCTCTTATTGCTGCAACAGAACAAGTTTCTGTAGGTATGCCAGCTTGCGTTGATGCTGCTGTTATTGCTGCTATGGGAAATAGAGGTCAAATTAAAGGAGCTATTATTGATGGGCCACTTGCAATGGACGTTGCTATTGACAAAGAAAGTGTTCAAATCAAAAAACTTAAAGGTGAAGTTCCAGGAGATGCTGACTGTTTAGTATTCCCTAACATTGAAGCAGGAAACGTATTCTATAAAACATCTACTAAATTTGCTGGAGCAGAATTAGCAGCTATGGTTGTTGGAGCAAAAGTTCCTTGTGTTTTATCTTCAAGAGGCGATTCAACAAAAACAAAAATGTATTCAATAGCTCTTGCAGCTCTTTCTTGCAAGTAAGAATAAAGATAATCAAATAAAATCAAAAAAGCTTTAAGACTAATTGTCTTAAGGCTTTTTTTGTTTCTTGTAATGCAAATAATATAGCATTATAATTTAATTATGTATCTTTGTGCTTACTCAAAATCAATATTATGAATAGTTGTTTTTCTATAAGAAAACTTGTTTTTATTGTAATTATATTAATATTTTCTATTGAGACATTTTCTCAAGAAATAATAAAAGGAAGAATTTTTGAAATAAGCAATAAAACGAAGAAACTTCTAAGTAGTGTTTCTATTTATACAGTTATAGATACATTATCATATAGTACCGATTCAAATGGATATTTTGAAATAAAAACACCTTCTAAATACAAGGGAAATATACCAAAACCATATATAAGGAAGATAGGAAAAGAAGGATATATGGTTATAAACGAAAACGAAAACGAAATTGAGCTAAAAGAAAAAACTTCAAACTTAGAAGTATTGATGTGTAAGCAAGAAGCCTATAATACTTTATTTAATAAATTCAAAAACATTGGAATAAGTAATTATAAAGATGGGAATAAGTTCAGACTAAATGAATTTATGATTCAAAAGGAGGAAAAAATAATCTCTAAAAAAAAATACAATGAATTGCTAAGTAATTATTATGATGATTATATATCTTACCAGAAATCAATTAATAATACTTCCGACTATATGGTAAGAATATGTTTAAGTGAATTTGATAGTATTTATCAAAATTGTATTTCTCTTCTTTTAGATAATAAAATTCAAGAGGCTACTGATTTGTGTTTAAAGCAAAACTACACACAACAATATATTGATAGTTACGATAAAAGTGAGAAAGAATACTATAAACAGCATATTGATTTTGAAATAAATCTCTTAAGGTTTTCTTCTTTAAGTGATAAATATGAAAAAATTAGTGATATTTACTACAAATTAGCTATATATAATTTAGAAAGTATCCCAATCTTAATGGAATATGCCAATTTCCTATACGAACAGAGAAAATTTGATAAAGCAATTGATTGGTATAACCAAATAATAAAAAGAAACAATTCACCATTTATCTATGCAAATATTAATAATATTCTGGGAAGCATTTATTTTATTAAAGAAGAATATTCAAAATCAGAAGAATTATATTTAAGTGCAATTGAAATCCTCGATTCAATAATTACAGAAAACTACTACTCATACTCTCCCACCAAGGCAGATGTTTTGACTAATCTTGCAACTTTATATAAGTCAACTCGCAATTATAATGAAGCATTAAATCCATTTGAAGAGGCATTAAAAATAAATAAAGAATTCTCTTTTCTATATCCAGAGAAATATATATCTCAATATGCAATAAATATAATTAATTTAGCCTCATTGCATAATGAATTAGGGAACGATTCTCTTTCAATAAATCTTTACACTGAAGCAATATCGCTTTTTGATAGTATAAGTTTGCTAAATAAAGATGAATATAAAATCTATCATGCAACTTCATTAAATAATCTTGGCCTTATTTTCTATAAAAATCAGAAATATCAACAAGCAATCGATTTAATGGATCTTTCAAGTAGTATTTTTGAACAACTATCAAATGAATATCCAATTCAATATTTATCACAACTTGCAACCATAAAACTAAATTTAGCTTCAATATGCAAGGAAACATCGAACCATTTGCGTGCAGAGAAATTATATTTAGAAACAATAGATATTTTCAGTAAATTAAAAGACATAAAACCAATAGAAAGCCTTTCTCAAATTAGTTCAACACAAAATATATTAGGATTATTATATTCAAGTATTGGAGAATATGTAAAATCAGAAAAAATACTTAATGAAGCTCTTGAAATAAGAAAGTTACTTGCAAAAATAGATTTAGATAATAATTTGGCAAAGGTTGCTGACATCCAAAATAATCTTGGAAATGTTTACGAATACACAGAAAAGTATAACAAAGCAATAGAAATGTACTACTCTTCATTAGATATATATGAAACTTTAGCAAAAAATGGTTATTATTTTACTGAAAAGACCAAAGAAATTGAAGAAAATATAAAAAGATTAAACCAACTATATAATAAGAGTAATTGATATTCTGTTATAAAAAATCAAACAAACAAAAAATATGGAAAACTGGGCTAATGAACTGCCTTTTGTGGCTATAACAATTTCAGATAAAAATGGAAAGATTATTGAAATGAATGAAAGAAGTGTTATGACATTTCAAAAATCTGGAGGAAGAGAACTTATTGGCAAAGAACTGTTGGATTGCCATTCTCAAAGGTCAAAAGATATGATTCAAGAGATGATTAAAAGCAATAAAACTAATGCTTACACAATTGAAAAAGAAGGATTGAAGAAACTAATATATCAAACTCCATGGTATGAAAATGGAGAATTTGGAGGATTGGTGGAATTTTCAATTGTAATTCCTGTGGATATGCCTCATTTTATTAGAGGATAAGAGCTTTTTTTATCTCTAAAAAGTTAAAGTAAATACAAAAATCACGGCTAAAAAATACAGAGAAAAACAATCTATTTTTTCTCCAAAATAACCTTTTTTTAAGCTAAATTTAAGCACAAAAAGTCAAAGCATAAATCTCTGAAAACCAAGTATTGAACTCAGTTAATTAGACTTTAAACTTTATTTACTTGATGTTAATGTTGAATTCATGCCATGAATTACTCGGAATCATGGCATGATTTCATTGATTTCATGGCATGAATTGACTCATTTCATGGCATGATTCCGAGTAAATCATGCCATGAATTGGAGATCAAACCTTGATTTGACCCGTCCTGAATAAGGTT
>DIOL01000019.1 GCA_002423895.1 Bacteroidales bacterium UBA5515
TTTTTTCAGGACAAGTCAGTTTTCTTAGTTCTATATTTGATTTAGTTAGTTTTTTCTTAAGATTAAATTGAAAATAACAAGTTAAAAATCCTTGCTCTTTAAGAAATACTAAAAAGGGAATTACTCTTTTGTGTAAATAAAAAAAGAGTGGCTACAATTTTCAAAGTAACCACTCTTTAAAGATTAGAGTAATTTATACTCTATAGAATTAGCTATTTAACAATAAGCTTTTGAGTTCTATTAATATCAGCATTTAGAATTCTAACATAGTAAATTCCTTCTGCTAAATCATTAACATCAATAACTTGTTCAAGACTACCTTCAATAGCTTCTGTGTTGATTGTTCTTAGGATACGTCCTCTTGCATCACTTAATACAATCTTAACATCTCCACTTATTCCATTTACAACTAATTTAGTTTGAGTATTTGTTGGATTTGGATACATCTTAATTGATACATCATTTCCTTGAACCTCATTAATTCCTAATGTTGTGAATGTTTCTGTAGAACCATAAGTTACTCCAGATGCAGTTATCGCTCCAGCTCTAAATCTATAAGATGTATTAGGAGTTAAGCCTGTTAAGTCATAAGTCATTGTGTTTCCATTTAAGGTTGCATTAACAACTGTCCATTGACTTGCTCCAGCTTGTTTCCATTCAAAGCCTTGTGATAAAATTGCTTCTGAACCAGCAGTAATTGTTGCGGTTAAAGTAACTGAAGTTGAAGATGTAGGTGTTACAGGATTAGTTATAACAACTGGTGGAACTACTGCAAGAGTTGTGAATGTTAGGATTTCTCCATAAACAGTTTCTGTTGGAGTTGTTGCCATTGCTCTATATTCATAAGATGTATTAGGTATTAAACCTGTCAAATTATGAGTTAAAGAATTTCCAGTAATTGTTATTGGCATCCAAATATTAGTGTTAGAAACTCTCCATTCAAATCCTTGAGATGTGATTGTTTCTGTTCCTGCAGAGATTGTTCCATTTAATGTAGCAGAAGTTTCAGTTATTGAAGTTGCTGCATTTGTTACAACTGATGGAGAAGTGATTGATAGAGTATTGAAGTTTTGAACTGTTCCGTAAATAGTTCCTGATTCAGTAACTGCGTATGCTCTATACTTATAAGCAGTATTTGGAGCTAAGCCTGTTAAATTACGAGTAATTCCATTTGCGGTTAAGTTTTCTGTAGTTATATTCCAAGAGCTTGAATTAGACAATGTCCATTCGAAACCTTGTGTTGTAACTACTTCACTTCCTATAGTAATTGTTCCATTTAATGTAGCGGTTGTTTGTGCAATTGATGTTGCAGGATTTGTAACAACTACTGGAGTAACAACTGCAAGAGTTGTAAAGTTTAGAGTTGTTCCATAAACTATTCCTGAAACAGTTGTAGCATAAGCTCTAAATTCATAAGCTGAGTTAGGAATTAATCCTGTTAGGTTATAATTTATTGCATTACCACTTACATTTACAACTATAGGTATCCATGTTGAGTTAGTTGCTAATTTATATTCAAATCCTTTAAAGATTATTGATTCGCTACCGACTGTAACTGTACCATTAATTGTTGCAGAGTTTTGAGCAATTAATGTTGCTGCATTTGTAACAACTGTAGGAGTAACTACTGCAAGAGTTGTGAAGTTTTGAGTTGTTCCATAAACTGTTCCTAAAGATGTTGTTGCATAAGCTCTATACTGATAAGCTGTGTTAGGTGTTAAGCCTAATAGATTATGAGTAATTGCATTTCCATTAATTGTTGTAGTTATAGTTGTCCATGTTGAAGCACTTGAAAGTTTCCATTCAAATCCTTGAACATTAACTGTACCACTTCCAGCTGTAACTGTTCCATTTAAAGTTGCAGTATTTTGTGATATTGCTGTTGCTTGACTTGTAACTACTATAGGAGGAACTACTGCAAGAGTTGTAAAGTTTTGAGTTGTTCCATAAACTGTTCCTGTAGATGTTGTTGCATAAGCTCTAAACTGATAAGATGAATTAGATGTTAATCCTGTCAAATTATAAGTTAAAGCACTTCCACTAACTGTAACTGGCATCCAAGTTGTAGAACTTGACAATTTCCATTCAAATCCTCTTGAAGTTATTGTTTCTGTTCCTGCAGTAACTGTTCCATTTAATGTAGCTGAATTTTCAGTTATTAAACTTGCAGCATTTGTTACAACAGTAGGAGGAGTGATTGATTGGGTTGTGAAGTTTTGAACAGTTCCGTAAATTGTTCCTGATGGAGTAACTGCGTACGCTCTATACTTATAAGCAGTATTTGAAGTTAAACCAGTTAAATTATGAGTAATTGCATTTGCATTAAGATTTTCTGCAGTTACATTCCAAGTAGTAGAATTTGACAATGTCCATTCGAAACCTTGTGTTAAAACTACTTCACTTCCTAAAGTTATTGTTCCATTTAATGTAGCGGTTGTTTGTGCAACTGCTGTAGCTGGACTTGTAAAAACTGTTGGAGGAACTGTTGCAAGAGTAGTAAAGTTTTGAGTTGTTCCATAAACTGTTCCTGCGGATGTTGTTGCATAAGCTCTATACTGATAAGCTGTGTTAGGTGCTAAGCCAATTAGATTATGAGTAATTGCATTTCCATTTATTGTAGTTGTTATTGTTGTCCATGTTGAAGCACTTGAAAGTTTCCATTCAAATCCTTGAACTGTAATAGCATCACTTCCTATTGTAACTGTACCATTTAGAGTTGCAACATTTTGTGATATTGCTGTTGCAGGACTTGTAACAACTGTAGGAGGAACTACTGCAAGAGTTGTAAAGTTTTGGGTTGTTCCATAAACAGTACCTGAAGCAGTTGTTGCATAAGCTCTATACTGATAAGCTGAATTTGGATTTAATCCAGTTAGGTTATGAGTTAATGAATTTCCACTTAAAGTTAACGGAGTCCAAGTTGAAGCACTTGAAAGTTTCCATTCAAATCCTTGAGAAATTATTGATTCGCTTCCTGTGGTAATTGTTCCATTTAATGTTGCCGTAGTTTGTGTAACTAATGTAGCAGCATCGGTAACAACAGTTGGAGGAATTGCAAGAGTTGTAAATGTTTGAACATCTCCATAAATTGTTTCATCTGCATTTATTGCATAGGCTCTAAATTCATACGCTGTATTTGCAGTTAAACCAGTTAAACTATGTAAAATAGTATTTCCTGTAAGAGATTGTGAAACATTTGTCCAAGTATTTGCATTTGCTAATTTCCATTCAAATCCTTGAGAAGTTAAAGGTTTGCTTCCCACATTAATTGTAGCATTTAATGTAGCTGTAGTTTGATTAACTAATGTAGCTGCATTTGTAACAACTATTGTTGGTATTGCTTGTGTAGTAAAGCTTTGAACTGCTCCGTAAATAGTAGCTGATGCAGTAGTTGCAAATGCTCTAACATCATAAGATGTATAAGAAGCTAAGTCTGATAAATTATGAGTTATTGCATTATTAATTAAAGGAGAAGTTATTGTTGTCCAAGTTGAAGCACTTGAAAGTTTCAATTCGAATCCTTGTGTAATTAGTGATTCACTTCCAGAATTAATTATTGCATTAAGTGTAGCATTGGTTTGAGTAATATTTGTAACAGAACTTGTTGAAACCACTTGAGGAATTACAGGAGTAGTAAAGTTTTGTATTTGTCCATAAATTGTACCTGATTCAGTTGTAACATAAGCTTTATATTCATAAGCTCTATTTGGAACTAAATCTATGAATGTATGAGCTAATATATTATTACCAGGAGTTAATTCAACTCTCATCCAAGCAGATGCACTTACTAATTTCCATTCAAAACCTTGAGCAAGAATTTCTTCACTTCCAAGAGTAAGTAATCCATTTAATGTTGCATTTGTTGGTTCAATAGATGTAGCAGAATTTGTTACAATTACTGGAGGGACAATATCAAGTGTTCTGAATGATTGAATAGAACCATAAGTATTAGCTGATTCAGTTGTTACAAAGGCTCTAAATTCGTAATTATTACTTGCAATAATACCAGTTAGATTATAAACCATAGAGTTGTCTGGAAGATTTACAATTGTCCAAGAAGAAGCTCCTTGTTGTCTCCATTCAAATCCATATGCTGAAATTATTTCACTACCTATAGTTACATCACCATTTAATGTAGCAATAGTTTGAGCTATTGCTGTTGCTGGATTAGTATTTACTACTGGCATAATTGGAAGAGTTCTAAAGCTTTGAATATCTCCATAAGTAACTCCTTCAGCTGTTATTGCATAAGCTCTAAATTCATAATTACTATAAGCTGTAAGATTGTTTAGGTTGTACATTATACTTCCATTATTTGAAGTAGTATTTACTATTGTCCATGAAGTTTCACCTAAAACTCTCCATTCAAAACCTTGAGATGTAATTGGAGCTAAAACTTCTAAAGCAGTACCATTCAAAGATGCAGAAGTTTGTGTTAATAATGACACATTACCTGTAATTACAATTGGAGGAGGCATAGCAAGAGTCCTAAATGTATTAACAACACCATATGTTGTTGCAGATTCAGTTGTTGCATAAGCTCTAAATTCATACTCTGTATTAGCTGTTAAGCCATTTAAGTTATAAATCATTGCATTATTATTCAATACAACAGAAACTGGAGTCCATATAGTTTCTCCAAGTAGCCTCCATTCAAATCCATTATCAGTGATTAATTCACTTCCTAATGTAATTGATCCATTCAATGTTTCAATTGTTTGTGCAACTGCAATTGCATTACCAGTTAAAACAATTGGAGGAACAATATCTAATGTTCTGAAGCTTTGAGTTAGTCCAAAAATTGTTCCTGATTCAGTTGTTGCATAAGCTCTGTATTCATAATCAGTACTTGCGACTAAACCAGTTAAATTATTTGTTACAGTTCCAGCAACTAAAGCTGAAGTAACATTATTCCAAGTATTTTGACCAGATAATCTCCATTCAAATCCTTGATTTGTCATAACTTCACTTCCTATAACAATATTTGCATTTAAAGTAGCAACAGTTTGTGCAATTGCTGTTGGAGGAGTTGTTGTAACGATAGGAGGGACAATTGCAAGAGTTGTAAAGCTTTGTGTTGTTCCATAAATATTTTCAGAAGCAGTAGAAACAAATGTTCTATATTCATAATTTGTTAGTGCTGTTAAGCCAGTCAAATTAAAAGAAATTGCTCCCACTGGTGAAGTTAATAATATGGTAGTCCAATTACTTGTTCCAGCTAATCTCCATTCAAAACCTTTTTGTGTTATAGGTAAACTTCCTTGAGCAACACTTCCATTTAATGTTGCAATTGTTTGTTCAATTTGAGTAGCTGTATTTGTTATAGCAGTTGGAGGGGTAGGAAGAGTGGTGAAATTAACTGATCTTCCATAAACTGAATTATAATCAGTTGTTGCAAAAGCTCTAAATTCATATTGAGTATTAGGTAACAAATTAGATACATTAGATGTAATTGTATCATCTAATATTGCATTTATTGGAGTCCATACTGTTCCTCCAAGAACTCTATATTCAAATCCCTGGCTAGTTATTGGATCAGTTCCAGCAATAATAGCAGCATTTAAAGTTGCTGTTGTTTGAGTTATTGCTGAAGCATTAATTGTAGTAACTCTTTGAGGAATTGCTAAAGTTCTGAATGAAACAGGCAC
The DNA here is from genome assembly GCA_002423895.1 of Bacteroidales bacterium UBA5515. Lineage (GTDB taxonomy): Bacteria > Bacteroidota > Bacteroidia > Bacteroidales > P3 > UBA10566. The sequence goes on from DIOL01000019.1 coordinate 5,649, forward strand.
CCATGCTGAGAATAGAGTATCATCTGCATAGTAACTTCTAATATAATATGTGTATTGAGTACTTGGTGTTAATGCGTTTACTTGATAACTTGGAGTTGTAATATAAACAGGAACTCCTGTTTCTCCCTTTCTTACTTGCCATCCAAGTTCTGCAGCTCCACGAGTCCAAGTCAATTGACAAGTAGATATAGATGGTACTGCTTGAAGATTTGTTGGTGGATAAGGAGTTATAATATTTAATAATGCAACATTATCAATATAACATGAAGGTTGTGTTCCTCCACCGTTATCATTTGTCCAAACAAAAATAAGTTTCTTTTGAACTCCAACTCCTGGACTAACAAATCGAGTTTTGAAATGTGTAGAAGGAATTAAGTTAATATAGCTATTAGCATCATTTTGCATAATAACACCTTCAGAATAACTATAATCAGAAAAATATGTTGCAGCTAATGAAGGAGAAAATACTGTATCTTTATCAACTAAGAATACTTTCAAATAATCATAATCTGGTTCTCCTCCAACTAAAGCGTCAAATGATAATTCTAAGCTATCTGGAGAATTAATTGTAAATAATTTTTCTGCTATAACAACACTTTGTGAACCTGTATTATATGTTGCATTAATATTGTTATTTGAAATAAATAATGCATTTGAGCGGGCCCCAACAGGAGTTCCAATCACCCATTTATTTACAGCATTTCCATTTCTAAGTATCCAACCATTATCTCCTTGTGCTTCAAAGTTACTTGCATAAGAAGTTTGAACTGGTATTTGTCTTGTTTCTACAAATATTGAATTATTCGCAAAAGAATAAGTTGCATCTGAGCATAGTGTTTTTGCATAAATTTCATATACAGTTTGTGGTTGAAGGTTTTGAATTATGTAAGGATTTGTAGAAACATTTATTGAATCCCAATTTGCTGAATTAACATCTCTATAATAAACTTTCCATTCATTATCAGAAGTTTCAGCAGGAGTAATATTAATTGTGATAGTATTTGTAGTAGAATTTGCACTAATAACCAAAGGTCTCTCACAAGTCGGAGTATCATAAATACTTAAATCATCAATATAGCAAGTATTAGCTGCAGTATTATATTCTGATTTAAAAGCAATATATTGACCATTTCCAGTATAATCAGCAAAATTAACCTCAAATTCTTGCCATGTACTTGAAGCTGTTGGTATTAGAGTATCAATAGCAATAAATGTTAAAGAATCAGTTGGATCACTCAATACTCCTACAATTATTTTTGATGTAGAATTAGTGGTTCTTAATTGGAATTTTGCAGATAATGAGTTGATAAGAATTGATGCATCGAACTGAGGAGTGATAGCAAATGAATTCTTTCCAATAGCAGTAGCTGTAAAATACATTGAACCAGGTGAACTGTAATTAGTAGAAGAAATATATGGATTTGCAGAAGTTGCATTATACAATCTATTCCAACATAAAGGATAAATTGTACTTCCTGTTCCATAATTATCAAAACTTTCAGTATAAGGTAATGTACTTATTGTTGCACAGAATGTAGTATCAGTTATTATTGCTGACCATTCGCTTTGTTTAGTGCCACAATCTGTTTGTACTCTAACTTTATAAATAGTTCCAGAATTTAAATTATTAAATGTATATGATTTTGTAGAAACTCCGGTAATGGTTGTAGCATTTGCCCAATCAGTTTGAGTTGAAGGCATATATTGAATATTATATAAGCTACCACTTACATCTGCCCAACCTAGCTCAAATCCTGTTGTTGTTGGATTTGAAGTTGTGAGTGCTGTTGGAATAAGGCATGTAGGTATTTCACTTACTTTTACATCATCAATATAAACACTTCCATTTGCAATTTTCTTTCTTACAAATGCCAAACGATAATCCCCAACTAATGAAGATAAATTAAATTCATATTCAGCATAAGTTGTAGAAAGCACGGTTGTATCAATTTGTCCAATTAATACAAAATTAGTATTTGGAGTTGTTGTATTTAAATCTCCTTGAGAAACATTTAATGCATAAATTAATAAGTCAGGTTTATAAGAAGCAGAAGATTTCTTAGCCCAGAAATTAAGTTTTTCTGCACCAGTAAGAGTAATTATAGGAGAAATTAACCAATCATTATTATTAAAGGTAGTATTTGTTGAAGTTGAGGCTGCAGATGCTCCATACATATAAACAGACTTACTTCCTGATTTTGGAGAAGTAGTAGTTTGCCAATAATAAGAAGCAGAATTAGCAATAGTAGAGTCAACTATATACCAACATAATGGAGAAGTTTTATTTCCTGGAGCCACTGCAGGGACAAATGTATTTTCAAAACCTTCTGTCCAAGGAAGTTCAGTAATAGTTCCGCAAGCAGTAGTATAAGTTATTGGAGTAGACCATTCACTTTGCACAGTTCCACAAGCAGTTTGTACTCTTACTTTGTAAGAAGTCGAATGATTAAGAATATTAAATGTGTATGGTTTTGCAACTCCTGAAATAGTTGTAGCATTTGCCCAATCAGTTTGAGTTGAAGGCATATATTGAATATTATACAAGCTACCACTTGCATCAGTCCAATCTAAAGTAAATCCTGTTGAAGTTGGATTAGATGCTAATAGAGCAGTTGGCTTTAAACAAGTTGGAATATTATCAATAAGAATATCATCTAAACGAAGATACCATCCATCTGGTGTTCCTTGACGAACAAATGCTATATAACGATTACCAGAATATTGACTTAAATCAACTTCATATTGTTGCCAATCACCTACAGGAAGTAATTGATTAAAAATACGAGTAAAACCTGAAAGAGTATCATATGTACCCATTCCTGATGAATTAATAATAGTATTTGGATTTGAAATAAAAACTGAAACTTCATCAGGTTCACTTGTAGATGAACTATATCTCATAGCCCAAAAACTAAGTTTTTGATTTCCTGTTAATGTAAATTGAGGTGAAATTAACCAATCATTATGTGATGTTGTACCATAATCTGTGTAACATGCTGCATGACCAGTTCCTGAATGAGAAGAAGATGTTCCTTTTTTCCACCAATATTCATAAGAGCTATATGTACCTCCTTTATCTATAACTGTCCAACAACTAGGTGAAGGTTTATTTCCTTGAGCACTTATTGCAGTCCAATCTGATTCAAATCCTTCTATCCAAGGGAATACAGTAACTGACTCGCAAGGAATTGGAGGAGTAGTAAATGTATAAATATTTGTTGGATCAGAAAGTTCTGTTCCACATTTTGTTCTTAAATAATATGTATAAGTAGCTTGAGGGATTAAGTTTTGTAAAGTATATGTATTTGCATTTACTAAAATAGAATCATAAAAAGGATCAAATGTAGATTTATAATATAAATACCATGAATTTCCCACATTTGAACTCCAACCAATTTGTGCTTGTGTAGAGCTTAATGAATTAACCGTAACATTAAATGGTCTTGGACAAGATAAAATATCAACTGATATGTTATCTATTGCAGCTGGTGGAGCATAGTTATAATTTTGATCATAATAATAGAAAATTAATCTCTTAACTCCTGAAACATTATCAATTGTTATTTCTTTGTTTTGCCAATTTGCTGATTGAGAAAGCAAAGCAAGATTATTATTTACATTAGATGGATATCCTGTTGGATTTAATGTATCTGTAACATTGCGTAAGAATACAATTAAACCTGAATATGCAGATGTCCCTGAAACATATCCTTGACATTTCCAATCAAAGTTAAGTGAATAGGAGGCTGGTGTTGCTCCAAAATCTATATCTCTATAACCATAAGCATAAATACTCCCATTTGTCATTGCATAGGATAATCCCTCATCATTAGAGATATATGCTGAAGTATTATCTGAAGTATTTTGAGTTGCAGAACCATTACCTGCTGCTTGACCTATAGCCCAATTATTAACACTTCCACTTAAATTTCTCCATGCAGAATTTTCTAATTGGTTTTCAAAATCACATATAAATGGAATTGCTGCTGGTAAAGCATCTGTAGTAAATGACAATTGATTTGACCAATTTGAAGTTTCTGTTGAGCAATCAGAACGTAACCAAATTTTATATTGAGTATTTGGAGTTAAGTTTGTAAGGAGAATAGGATTAGAGGTTGTTGTAATTGGAGTTATTTCGTTAGGATTATTTGCCGTACTTGATATTACATATTGCCATGTAGTTGATGATCCATTCTCTTGGAATGAAACATTTGCTGAAGTTGAAGTTAGTGAAGAAACAGCAACATTTGATGGTTTTCTACATGATTCATATGGTAAAATTGCAAAATTATCTATATGCAAATCATTATCAGTATTTGAAACAGTAGATTCTCCGTAGAAACCTATTTTAATTGTACCTGTATATGGCAATGAATTAGATTGATTATATAGTGGAATAATTACATGAGATGGTGTATTTGTAATATTTCCTAATATTCTTGAAGAATTAATATCACTTGACCAAATAAAAGCATTGGTTGCTTCCCAAGTTACTCCATTATCTGTTGAAATGACAACTGCAAATCTATCATCATCGCCTAATGATTCAACTGGATTAGCATTATCATAATCAGTATAGAAAACATCAAATTCTAATTGCATAGGAGATGTACCGTTTCCTAAATCAATAGATGGAGAAATTAACCAATACTTATTTGTACTATAAATATTCATCTTTGCATTATTTGGCGTTACATAAGAACTAAAAATCCAGCCTGATGTTGTTGTAGTTAAAGTTGCAGGACCAGATGCGGGAAGTAATCCAGATTTCCTTTCCCAACATCTGCTTGGAGGAACTAAATTGAATTCTTCCGTATTTGTTGGTGTAGTCAATATTGCACAAGGAGTGGTAAAAGAAACTATAGATGAAAGTGGAGTTGTACAAACAGGAGTAACTTTTACATCATAAGAAATGTCAGGTAGTAAATTTGTGAAAGTATAAGAAGTATCAGATAATGTAGCAATTAATGTAGCTTGCTCCCATGTTTGATCAATTGTTTTAAGTGAAATTGAATATGATGATACATTTAAATCGTTTCTCCAAGAAATTTTTGCACTATTTGAAGTAAGATCAGAATATCCTAAATTATTAGGTGCCCAACAAAAACCAGGTGCACTTGGAGTAATTACAAATTTTGTATTTGGTCTTGCACTATTTGTACCTCTATTATATGATGATGTAGTAGTAGGTGAATTTGGATCAATATTTGTATTATCTTGATAAAAATACATACATGATGTAAAACTAGCAGTATGCGATTGCCAAGAACGAGAAGAATAACCACCAGTATTTTTATCAACAGCAATAACTAAATTATCTGTTCCATTATATATAAATGGAGTAGTTAATGTTATATAATTCCATCCTTGAACAAAAGTACATGAACCACTATAAACTTGAGTTAAAGAAGAAAGTGGCACATAATCAGTAGTTGAAGAAAATGAATTTTTAGTAGTATTACCTGCATAAATATCAATTACTTCTGTTCTAGATGTACTAGATGTCATGTAATAGGCAATTTGGGAGATAGTTCCTCCAATTATTTCTGAAGAGGTGTAAATAGTTTGGGAATAACTATAGTCGTAATTACAATGCATCGGGACATACGATGTCGTAGAAGTCCCATTTCCTATTGTTATCTCACCTTGTTGCGTGAAGCCTTGAATGGCGAAAATAATCGCCATCAAAAAAAATAATTGTTTTTTCATGATAGATTTGTTTTAAGTTAAACATTTTTTTATTTATATTATATGTATATTTATACTCACGTTTCATTGTATTACTATAAACAAATCACTTCACATGCTCAAAACCACTCAATTACTCTTTATTTATAAGATGCGGCAAATGTACGTTATTAATTCTACTAAAACAAATTTTATTTAATAATAATTGAGCCATTCCTTTATCTAATTTTTTAAATATCTCTTAATCCGAATTATAAATTTTGCATTTTTATGTAAAATTAGATTGTTTTTATTATATAAATGTTAAATGGTCTACAATGGATTTTTTGTAAAAATAACCTAATACATAAGCTTTATTTTTCTTATCTTATCAAATTCTAAAAAAGAGTTGATATAATTAGAAAAAGACTAAGTATATTTAAAAAAAGACTAAGAATATTTTTAATTATGATTGATGTTTTATCACTTAAGTCTGATTTATTTTTAAGGATTACATATTATGATTAATGCCTTTAAGTATTAAAATCAATTTATATTTCTTATCTTAAACTTATTTCTATCTATTGTATTGCATAATTACATAGTATCTATCTATTATATTTAACAATTTTTAATGGTGGTTGTATAAATAAACTGACCAACCATTAGTTTAAAGTTAATTGGTAATTCATAAATTGAAATTATATAGGGGATATCCTAATAACTTAACTTCTAAATGGTTTGATATTTCTTATCTATTGTTATTATGTCAATAGATTTTCAACATAGTTATTTTAAATTTTGGGTTTTGGATGGTTGGATTTATTAGAATTGTATCCAGTAAGTAATATTATAGAACTAATATAAATTAAAAACCCTCAACTTGTCTTCACAGATGTGTTGAGGGCATAATCAATTATGATTTGGTTAACTAAATTATTTTGCAATATTACAACATTTTTATTCAATTTGCAAGTTTTTTAATATTTATTTTGCATTTTTTCTTTTAAAGAACATTATCATATCTTCTTTCAAAAAAAAATTGTATCTTCGCAGATTGAAATTGACTCAGAAAATTTATTGAAAATGTACTCAGAAAACGAAAAGATTATTAAGGTAAACATCGAAAAACAAATGAAAAGTGCATATATTGATTATGCAATGAGTGTTATTGTTTCTCGTGCTTTACCTGACGTGAGAGATGGCATGAAACCTGTTCATCGTAGAATTTTGTATGCTATGAATGATATGGGAATGTTTTATAATTCACCTACCAAAAAAAGTGCAAGAATTGTAGGGGAGGTTCTTGGTAAGTATCACCCTCATGGTGATAGTTCTGTTTATTATGCTATGGTGCGTTTAGCTCAACCATGGCAAATGCGTTATAAATTAGTTGATGGGCAAGGTAACTTTGGTTCTGTTGACCAAGACCCTCCAGCTGCTATGCGTTATACTGAGGCTCGTTTAGCTAAAATTTCTGACGAAATATTGGCAGATATTGATAAGGATACTGTTGACTTCCAAAACAACTTTGATGACAGTTTAAAGGAACCAACCGTTTTACCTACAAGAATTCCTAATTTATTAGTTAATGGAACTTCTGGTATTGCTGTTGGTATGGCTACTAATATGGCTCCTCACAATTTGACTGAAGTTATTAATGGAACAATTGCTTATATCGACAATAAAGATATTTCAATTGAAGAGTTGATGAGACATATAACTGCTCCTGATTTTCCAACTGGAGGTATTATTTATGGATACGAAGGTGTTCGTTCAGCTTATCAAACAGGTAGGGGACAAGTTGTTATTAGAGCTGAAGCTAACATTGAGCAAGCTCCAAATGGTCATGATCAAATTGTAGTTACTTCTATTCCTTATCAGGTTAACAAGTCAGAAATGATTCGTCGTCAAGCACAACTTGCTGATGAAAAGAAAATTGAAGGAATTTCTGAAATTAAGGATGAAAGTAATAAGGATGGTATTAGAATTGTATATAAACTAAAAAAAGATGCCATCACTAATGTTGTTTTAAATAAACTATATCAATATTCTGAAATTCAAACATCATTCTCAATTAATAGTATTGCTTTAGTTCATGGAAGACCTCTTTTATTAAACTTAAAAGAAATTATCAAATACTTTGTTGAGCACAGAATTGAAGTTGTTGAAAGAAGAACAAGATTTGAACTTGCTGAAGCTGAAAAAAGAGCTCATATTTTGGAAGGATTGCTTAAAGCATTAGATTTTATTGATGAAATTATTGCAATAATTCGTTCAAGTGAAACTGTTAATGCAGCAAGAGAAACAATGAGTGAACGATGGGGCTTTTCAGAAATTCAAACAAGAGCTATTGTTGACATGCGTTTACGTCAATTGGCAGCATTGGAAAGAGAAAAACTTCAAGCTGAATATGATGAATTGATGGCTTTCATTAAACGTTGTCTTGAAATTCTTAATAATAGAGACGTTTTAATGCAAGTTATTAAAGATGAACTTTTGGAGATTAAAGAAAAATATGGTGACGAAAGAAAAACAACAATAGAATTTTCTGCTTCTGACTTCAAGATTGAAGATATGATAGCTGATGAAGATGTTGTTATTACTATTTCACATCTTGGTTATATTAAACGTACTCCTTTGTCAGAATATAAGGTACAGAATAGGGGAGGTAAGGGCTCAAAAGGTGCTAACTCGAGAGATGAAGACTTTATTGAACATATTTATACAGCAACAATGCACAACTACATCCTTTTCTTTACTGAAAAAGGACGTTGCTATTGGATGAGAGTATTTGAAATTCCAGAAGGTACAAAAACTTCTAAAGGAAGAGCAATTCAAAATCTTATTAATATTGAACCTGATGATACTGTTAAGGCATACATTAATATTAAGGATTTGAAAGATGAAGAATATATAAACAATAATTATATTGTGTTATGTACTAAAAAAGGTATTGTTAAGAAAACAACCCTTGAAGCTTATTCTCGACCAAGAGTAAATGGAATTATTGCAGTTACTATTAGAGAAGGAGATGAACTTTTGGAAGCAAAACTTACTAATGGTGAAAATGAAATATTCTTAGCATTAAATAGTGGTAACTGTATCCGTTTTTCAGAAAGCAAAGTAAGACCAATGGGAAGAAATGCTTCTGGAGTGAAAGGTGTTACATTAAAAGATGAAAGTGATTTTGTAATTGGCATGGTTTGTGTTGAAGATAAAGAAAGAAATATCTTGGTTGTATCAGAAAATGGTTATGGAAAACGTTCTAATATCGATGAATACAGACATACAAATAGGGGAGGAAAAGGAGTAAGAACATTAAAAATTACTGATAAAACAGGAAACTTAATTGCAATCAAAGATGTTGTAGATGAAAATGATTTAATGATAATTAATAAATCAGGTATAACAATTAGAATTGCAGTTAAAGACCTTAGAGTAATGGGACGTTCAACTCAAGGAGTAAGACTTATTAAGCTAAAAGAAGACGACCAAATTGCAGCAGTTTGCAGAATTGATGTTACTGAAGACGATGAAGATATTGAAAGAGCAATAATTGATGGAGAAGAAATTATTGATGAGGATATAGATTTGAATGATGTTGAAGTTGAAGAAGAAATTGATGAATCTGATGAAGAAATTCAAGAAGAAGACACAATTGAAGAAGAAAATTAAAATAAAATAAATCTAGCAGAAATTAATTTTAAAATAAATCAAATAAAACAGATTAAAATGAAAAGAGTAATTTTTTTAGTAGCATTAATCGCATTTGGATTTAGTGCAACGGCTCAAACTATGAAAGTTCAAAGTGCTTATGCCGATATGAAAAATAATCGTTTAGCAAATGCAAAGAAAAATATTGATGCAGCTTGTGAAAATGAAAGCACTAAAAATGATCCTAAAACATGGCACTATGCTGGACTTATATACGCTAAATTAGTTGAAGTATCTAAAACTGATGCAAAATTATTTAAGAAACAAAAAATTGAAACTCCAGTTCTTGTATTAGCAGAAACATCCACTCAAGCAATTTTAAAATCAATTGAGATGGAAAAAGCAGCTAATACTATAGAATATGTTAATGCTAATATTAACACATTAAAATACATTGTTATATTCCAATTCGATACAGCTTTTAAAGTTTTCTCAGATAGAAAATATCAAGAATGTATTCCTATGCTTGAAAATGTAGTTAAAATCTCTCAAATAGCAGGAGATAAAGAAATCTATATGAAATCTAAAGCATGTCTATCATTATCTTACGATGCAATCGGTCAAAAAGATAAAGCTGTTGAACTATATCGTAATTTAGTTAAAGAAAAAACAACTGAAGAATCAATATATATTAATCTTTTTATTGCAAATAAGAAAGAAAAAGAAATAGAAAAAGCAACTAATGTTTTGAAAGCTGGGGTAAAAAACATTCCTTCAAGTTACACACTATTAGGTTTGTTAACTGGAGCATATGTTGAAGCAGGAAACATAGAAGAAGCTGATAAATGTATTGTAACATTAAAGTCAATTGCTGATACAATTTCTCAAAACAAATCAACAATTTTAGTTATAATTGCAAACTCATTGCGTGACGCAAACAAAATAGACGATGCAATTGCAATGTATAATCAATCTTTAAGTATAGATCCAAGTCAAAATGAAGCTCTTTCAACTCAAACAAATGCTAACTTTGGATTAGGAGCATTATATTTTAATATGGCTGTTGATCAATTAGATAAAGCTGCCAATTTACCAGTTGGTGAAGAATCTGATAAGGAATATAATAGATTAATGGAAGATTCTAAAGTTAAATTCTCACAATCAATTCCATATTTTGAAAAAGTTTTAGCTAAAAAGCCTAATGATATTGCAACATTAAATCAATTAAAAATTATATATTCAAGACTTCAAATGACTGAAAAATATAAAGAAATTAGTGCTAAACTTGAATCATTAAGAACTAAATAATCATAGTAAATAAAAAATAGGTTAGATAATAAATCTAATTTATCAATAAAAACCTCAGTAATATTATAATTACTGAGGTTTTTAATTTACAATAATTCATATTTTGAATGTAAACAATATTTTATTTCAAATTTCAAGATCTAAAACGTTATAATATTTTTCTATCTCTTTGTTTTAATTTTTTCTTTTATCACGATTAATTATCTTATTAATCTGAGCTAGAAATTACAGATTTCAATTAAAAAAATCAATATTTTGCCTTAATAATTACATTTTATAATTGCAATTATGTTAAGTATAAGTTATAGAAATTATATATTTAATTACTCCCTATGTATTAAAAAAAACCTCCTTTAACTTAATAAAGAAGGTTTTTCTTATAATATAGTTTCTATTCAGAAATCTATTTTTGTAATAATTACTATTAATTTTCTATTCTAATAATTTATTTATTCAGAAATAGATATTATGATTTATTTTCTTTTGATTACTTTTTGAACTGCTTCAACAATATTATTTGATTTTAGTCCATATTTAACCATTAAATCTTCTGGTTTTCCGCTTTCACCAAATTTATCATCAATTCCAATATATTCAATTGGTTTTGGATTATTAAGAGCTAATAACTGTGCAACAGAATCTCCTAAACCTCCATTATATTGATGTTCTTCACAAGTAACAACACAACCAGTTTTAGCAACAGATTTAAGAATTGCTTTATTATCTAATGGTTTTATTGTATGAATATTGATTATTTCTGCATCTATCCCCTGCTCTGCTAACATCTCCCCTGCTTGAATTGCTTCCCAAACCAAATGTCCAGTAGCTAAAATAGTTACATCTTTTCCTTCATTTATCATTAGAGCTTTACCTATTTGGAATGGAGTGTCTTCAGAAATAAATATTGGAACTTTTGGTCTTCCAAATCTTAAATAAACTGGTCCAACATGTTCTGCAGCTGCAATTGTTGCTTGAACAGTTTGATTATAATCGCAAGGATTAATAACTACCATATTGGGTAACATTTTCATTAATCCTATATCTTCAAGAATTTGATGTGTTGCACCATCTTCTCCAAGAGTTATTCCTGCATGAGAACCAGCAATTTTAACATTAGTATTTGAATAAGCAACACTTTGACGTATTTGGTCATAAACTCTACCTGTTGAAAAAGCTGCAAAAGAACCAATAAAAGGAATTTTTCCACTTAAAGCTAATCCAGAAGCAACACCAACCATATTAGCTTCTGAAATTCCTATCTGAAAAAATCTTTCTGAAAAAGCTTCTTTAAAAGCTCCCATTTTAACACTTTCTGTTAAATCAGCACATAAAGCTACAACATTTTGATTTCTTTTTCCTGCTTCCAAAAGACCTTGTCCAAATCCTGAACGAGTGTCGTTACTTCCTAAAATTGTATATTTTCTCATTGATTATTATTTATTTTTATTTTCAAATGTTATTATGGTTGTTTCTGATGATTCAATTTTAAACTCAATAACTTTAGTATCCTTAGTTAAAGTGCTATTCTTTGGACGGAAAACTACTTGATATTTGCCGGGTAAAAGAGATATAGTTTCTAATTGTTTTCGAGATAAATTGGCAACAAATTTCCAATTATCATCTTCATTTACAAAAAGAGTAGAAAATGAATCATTAGGTTTAGTTATTTGAACATTACCTGTTGCTGGTATTTCAATTTGTGTGGTTGAACTTTGTACTATTTCTATGTTTTCCAAAAATAGTCTTGGTTGAGTTAAAACCTCTAAATCGTATTTTCCAACAAGATAACGCTCTGATGAATTAATGTTCTGTAAATTTATTGTTTCCCTCTCTCCTTTTCTCTTCACCAAAACACCAATTGGCTTAGTGTTTTGTTCCTTACCTTTATATTTTATTACCAAGGTACCTTGAGATACATTAATGGGGATAATTGTATGTGATCCAGCCTTTATGTTAACATCTTCAATTTTTACCTTAGGCAAGGTTTGAATTTCAATGTCGTAACTTATTAAAGGATCTATTTCTAAAGTATCAGAAAGTCCCTTTGAATTCATTGTATGAATAAAAGAATATTTTGGTTGTTTACTCCTTGATTCATAAAATATCATTGGAACATTTGTTTCGCTTGGAGCTTTATATGAATCCAACATATCAACTTGACAAGTTGAACCATAAATTGCTTGATTAACAATATCATTAAGTTTTTTTGTAAATTCAATTTCATTATTTACTCCAAAATAGTTACCTACACATTTAAAGTAATCAGAATTTCCTTTACCAATACCAATAATAAATGGTTTAATTATAGCACCTTGATTTTGCATTGTTTGAGAAATCTTACATGGATCATCACCACAATCGTCAATGCCATCAGTTATAAGTATTACAATATTTCTACAATTTTTACATTCAGGAAAATCTAATTTTGCTGCTTTTAAAGAATTGGCTATTGGAGAAGAACCTTTGGGAACTAATCCTTTAAGTTTATCTTTTATTAAATCATTATTATTGTTTGAGAATGGAATCTCAAGCTTTGTATCATTACAATCTTGCAATGTGTAGCTTTGTGTGTGACCAAAAGCTCTTAGAGCTAACTCAACATTTGCTTTTCCATTCAATGTATCAATAACATTTGAAAGTATGGATTGAGTTATTTTTATTTTGGTATCACTTTGCCATTTTCCATACATACTATATGAACAATCGACAATAAATAATATTCTTGTCTTTTGATTTTCTAATTTTATTGTTGGCCTTTGATTTCTTGTTTGAGCATTAGAAACAAAAGAAGAAAATAAAACTATGAAAATAAATAGTATTTTTGGAAAGCTTTTCATTAATAGTCGCCTAATGTTTCTTTTAATTGAGAAAGAGCATTTACTGTTTGTTCATTGCTTGGAGCAACACCATGCCATTTGTAAGAACCTTGCATAAAATCAACACCATATCCCATTAAAGTATGCATTAAAATTACAACTGGTTTTCCTTTCTTGGTAAGTTTCTTTGCTTCGCTTAATCCTCTAACACAATCCTTCATATCATTTCCTTGCATTTCCAATACTTCCCATCCAAAAGCTATGAATTTATCTTTAAGACTTCCGTTTGGCAATACATTTTCAACTTTTCCATCAATTTGAGCGTTGTTAAAGTCTATAATTGAAATTAAATTATCAACCTTATTACCTGCAGCATACATAGCTGCTTCCCAAATTTGTCCTTCCTGCAATTCTCCATCTCCATGAAGAGTATAAACCAAATGGTCGCAACCATTTAATTTCTTAGCTAAAGCAGCTCCAACACCTACTGAAAGTCCTTGTCCTAAAGAACCTGAAGCAATTCTCACTCCTGGTAAATTATATTTTGGAGTTGGGTGACCCTGAAGAGGTGAACCCAATTTTCTAAATGTTGCTAAATCACTTACTGGGAAAAATCCTCTACGTGACAACACACTATACCAAACGGGAGAAATATGTCCATTTGAAAGGAAAAACATATCCTCACCCTTACCTTCTATTGTGAAATTTTCAGGATTACATTCCAATGCGTCAAAATATAATGCACACATTACATCAGCACATCCCAATGATCCTCCAGGATGACCTGAAGAACAAGCGTTAACCATTCTTACTATATCTCTTCTTACTTGAGAAGCAATGTTTTCTAATTCTGCAATTGTAGCCATATAGTTATATATTTTTAGACTGCAAAATTAGCAAAAAAAAGCATAACCAAAGAATAAATCGATAAGAGATATTATTTTAGAGATTGAGAAAGTGTTATAATTAACTATCTAATAAGATTTACAGTTCCTTTTTGAACAAATTGCTCTCCCTTAAGATTTATAAATTTAACGATGTAAACATAAGCTCCTTGTTCACAAAGTTTTCCTTTATATTGTCCATTCCAACCATAATTAATATCTTTAGAAGTGAATAGTAAATTTCCATTTCTATGATAAATATACATCTCATAGGATATTAGGCTTAAATAAGCAGGTTTAAAAATATTATTTGATTCTAAAGTTGGAGTGAAACCATTTGGAATATATAATCTGAATTGAGATGTTGTATCAACTACACTGCTTACTTTATTTTCAATATCATTTTGAATATCTCTTTCTACTTCTGATGTCTCATTAGTTTGGTTATCCTTTAGAGATATATAATCTAAATTAATGTCTTTATTAGAAACTTTTGCTACTTCTTTCAATTGGAAAGAGTTTTCAATAGGTGTAATAATTTTTTTAGTTGTTGGTAATAATAAAATTGATTTAGAAGTTGTAGTGTTTTCTGAAGAAAGATTTTTATTAATTGGGCTTATTTCTTTCTTAGAGTTATCTAATAATACTTTATTATCAACTCTTGCAATCAATTCTTTATCTGCATTTTGAACATTAACATTAGGATTGATTTCTTTATTATTGATTGTATCTTTTTGAGTAGTTTTTTCTGTATTGGAAGGTAAAAATAAAATGGAAGTAAGACCAATTAAAACAATGGCTCCTATAATTGTTGAAAAAGCTAACCAATTAAATTTTGTCTTAGAAAGATTAGATTGAATATTGCTCCAAGACTCTTCAGGTGGAGTTTGTTCAAAATTTTCAAATCGTTTTTCAAATCTGTTTGACATATATATAATGTATTTATTCTAATTTATAATTATCAATATTTTCAAGGTTTAATAAAAGGCATCTTAAATTGGCTTTGGCTTTTGAATTTTGAGAACGGATAGTTCCTTCTTTTACATCCAAAAAACTTGCAACCTCTTCGTAAGATTGACCTTCAACTTCAACCATATTAAAAACTAAACGTTGATTATTTGGTAATTTTTGAATAGCTTTTAGTATTTCATTATTTGTGTAATTATCTATGTATGAGTCATTATCTTTAGCCTCGCAAGGAATATCTATATCATTTGTTGAAACATACATATTTGATTTGCTGTAGCGATAAAAATTCAAAGCATGATTTACAAAAATTCTTTTCATCCAAGCTTCAAAAGAACCAAAATCTTCATATTTTTGAATATTGTTAAAGACCTTAACGAACGCTTCTTGAAAGACATCTTTAGCATCTTCTCTGTTTTTGCAATACCTTAAGCTTAAGCCAAAAAGCTTTCCTGCAAACATGTCGTAAAGAGCTTTTTGTGCTTTAGGTTTACCTTTTTTACATCCTTCGATTATTTCTTCCAAGTTCATTCAACAATAATAACACCACAAGTGTAAAAAATGTTTACATTATTTAGAATAAAAAAACAAAGCAATCCTCTATAAGCCGGGTTCTGTACCTTCAAAAGAAGGTTTCTATCATTAATCTAGGACTTACTTCACAATAAGCCTCCAACGACCTACCCCTTAGCCATAACGAGCGAGCAACTCTAAGACTAATATATTTGGTCTTTCAACCCATAAGGTTTACCCCAAGAGAATATCACTATACCCTTGTGTGAGCTCTTACCTCACATTTTCACCCTTACCTTAACAAAATTAAGGCGGTAATTTTCTGTGGCACTTGCTGTCAATAAAATAATTATTGCCTACCCGTTAGGTAGTATGGTGCTCTATGTTGCCCGGACTTTCCTCTCGTAGAAAAAAATCTACCAGCGATAGAACAAGGACTGCTTTGCAGTTTGCAAAGATAGAAAGAAAATTAATAGCAAAAGGTTAAAGCTTAATAATAAAAAAAACTCTAATAGGTATTATTCAAAAAGTCTCTTATGTATTTATCTACTTCTTCTCTTTTAATTCCAAGATGTTTTTCAATTACTCCATACATTGCCTCTCCGTCTTTTGCATCTATAATCATTTTCTTCACTTTATCATAACCTCCCTGGCGAAAAGCAATATCACATATTGTTGCCATAATTATATATGAATAAGATGTTGAATCACTTATCATCCATGTTTTCATATTGTTTTCTTGGCCAGTCGTATCTGATGTATATATATTATTAGAAATCATATAAGCATCAAATAAGTCTTGTGACAGATTTACCTTAGGATTATTGTTCAAAAAACTTTTAAGCTTTTTAACATGAAAAGTATAAGGTAAGGAAAAATGATCTCCAAAATAACTGCAAACACCTTCATCAAATGAACAATAACTATTATTATTTCTAATATCACTTATAAGAACATGTATAATTTCATGAGAAGAATTTTCTCCTCCTTTTGTATAAGTAATTAACCTTGCTTGAGAATATGCTCTTCCTCCATTTGTAATTCTATCTGCAATAACATAATCACCTAAATCTGTGGTTATTCCAAAACTAAATAAGATATCGGTATAAATATTATTAATATAGTATTTTATTGGTTTAATTTCATTTATTCCAATGTTATTTGCAAACAATTCTACCTTTTCTATTGTTTTTTTAACTTGCTTTTTATTTAATGAATAATCTTTTGGATAGTAAAACTCAATAAAATCAATTTTCTTTTTCTTAAGATTTTTCTTATTAAGCGAGAACTTATTAATAAATTTATATCCCTCTTTTGTTTTAATTACAGGAACTGTAATAACATAACATAGATCGTAAGTAGTCAGATAATTACTATGAAATGATGTTTGTAACTCATACAAAGTATCGTTTCTTTTATTAATTCCTATAAAGAACTCATCAAAAATGAAATAATTGGGGGCAAATAATTGATGTAAATTACAACCATCTCCATATTCTTCAATCTCGCTTTCTGCCCAGTATTTTTTTGTGTCAATATTAGTTCCTAAAAAATTATTGAACCACATATCGTCCCCATAGCTTTTCCATAATTGATAAATATCTTGGAAAACAACACTGGTTGTATCCAGATATTCTCTTGTTTGAATATTTCTTTGAGAGTAAAGGAAATTAATACTAAACCAAAAAACGATAATTGTTAGAAAAATTCTTTTAATGTTATGCATGGTTAAATAAAGTATTTTTAAATTATTAGTGCAAAGATAATTTTTTTTATTAAACCATAGATTATTGGCAAAAATAAACTACATTATAAGTTATAAATTTGAGTTTATTTGATATAAGTTTATCAAAGCCTTATTCTGATTGAAAAAGATAAGGTATAATTTTAGTAAGGTACGACCATAATACTACTAACGTACGACCTTAATTAAATAAGGTACGACCTTAATTGATTAAGGTACGACCATAATGATATTAAGGTACGTACTTATTAAATTTATTCCTTGATTTAATATATTTTTTCTTGATTTAAATTGTTCTTTTCCTTATTTAGCTAAAAAATATTAAGGATATAAAGCTATTTTAAAATATATTTCTGAGGTTGATTAGATATAAAAATAGTTATAACTTTGCATAAAATAATTAAGAGTATGAGTATCGCTGAGAATTTAAAGAAAATTGAACAAGAAATTCCTAATAATGTAAAGATTATTGCTGTTTCCAAAACTCATCCAAAGGAAATGATTCAAGAAGTTTATGATTTTGGACATAGAGTTTTTGGAGAAAATAAAGCTCAAGAGATGACAGATAAGTATGAGGCTCTTCCTAAGGATATTGAGTGGCATATGATTGGGCACTTACAAACTAATAAGGTAAAATATATTGCTCCTTTTGTTTCAATGATTCATAGTGTTGATAGCATGAAACTTTTAAAAGAAATTGACAAAGAAGCCATTAAGAATAATAGAGTAATTGATTGTCTTTTACAGATTGATATTGCTAATGAAGAAACTAAGTTTGGAATGTTGGAAAAGGAAGCAATTGAATTACTTTCTTCTGATGATTTCGCTCAGTTAAAAAACATTAGGATATGTGGAGTTATGGGTATTGGTTCAATTACTGACGATAGAAACAAAACACGCTCTGAGTTTAAAAATCTTAAAACAACTTTCTCAACTCTTAAAGAAAAGTTTTTCAAAAATGAGGACTACTTTTCTCAAATTTCAATGGGAATGAGTTCCGATTATGATATTGCAATTGAAGAGGGTTCAACAATTGTTAGGATAGGAAGTTCTATTTTTGGACAAAGGGACTATTTTAAAGTAGTGTAAATATCAAGCTTTAAGATTTTTTATTTGAGAAAAATATGTCTTCAAAGGCAATTATATTGAATAAATTCATTATTTTTGCTCTTTCAAATTTACTTATTTAACAATTTTATACCATTATGGAACCTACAAGAGATAGAGACGAGGTGTTTTCAAAAGCAGTTAAAGCAGGGAAAAGGACTTATTTCTTTGATGTAAAAGAAACAAAATCAGGAGATAAATACATAACCATAACAGAAAGCAAGCGTAAGTTTGGTAATGAAGAAGGAACCTTTGTTTACGAAAAACATAAAATCTTTCTTTATAAGGAGGATAACAAAAAATTCTTAGAGGCTCTTTCAGGAGTAATTTCTTTTATTGAAACAGGAATTGAACCTGTTTTTGAAGATGATACTCAAGAAAATGAATTTAAAACAGATATTTTAGACGACTTTAGTTTTGACCTTAAAGACTAATTAAAACAAATATATTAGCTGTTCAAAAGGACAGCTTTTTAGTTAAAAAACAATATGGGTAAGATAATTGCAATTGCAAATCAAAAAGGTGGCGTTGGGAAAACTACTACAGCAATAAATTTAAGTGCTGCATTAGCTGTTATGGAGAAAAAAACTCTTTTAATAGATGCAGACCCTCAAGCAAATGCATCTTCTGGCTTAGGAATTATGCCTGAGGATGTAGGTGTCAGTATTTATGAGTGTCTGATTGAAGGAGCATCTCCAAAGGAAGCAATTTGCGAAAGCTCCACTCCTAACCTCTATGTTTTACCAGCAAGAATTGATTTGGTTGGTGCCGAAATTGAACTTCCTAAACTTCAGGAAAGAGAATATAAAATGAAACTCATAACCGAACAACTCATTAACGATTATGACTATATAATTATAGACTGTTCTCCTTCTTTAGGATTAGTTACAATAAATGCCCTTACAGCTGCAAGCAGTGTTCTAATTCCTGTACAATGTCAATACTTTGCACTTGAAGGATTAGGTAAATTATTAAATACTATTCGTATTGTTCAAACAAGACTTAACACCGATTTGGAGATTGAAGGTATTGTTTTAACTATGTTTGATTCACGTTTGAGATTAGCACGTCAAGTTGTTGAGGATGTTAGAAATCATTTCAAACAAATGGTTTTTGATACATTAATATATAATAATACAAAATTAGCAGAAGCTCCAAGTTATGGTCAATCAGCAATAATGTATGACGCTTCAAGCACAGGAAGTGTTAACTATATTAATTTAGCTCAAGAAATTATACAGAAAAACAAATTGAATAACAAACAGTAAACATACTAAATAAACTACACAATGGCAGCAAAAAAACAAGTATTAGGAAGAGGTTTGGGAGCATTACTGCAAAGTATGGAAACGACTAATCCAGAAATTGAATATAACAATTCAATTACTGCTTCAATTGCTTTTATTCCAATTTTAAAAATAGAACCTAACCCTAATCAACCAAGAAAAGAATTTGACTCAAAGGCAATTGAAGAATTGTCACAATCAATAAAAGAACAAGGTGTAATTGTACCAATCACAGTTACAAAGGGAGATGATGAAAACTATATTCTTATTGCTGGTGAAAGACGATTGAGAGCTGCCAAAAAAGCTGGTTTAAGTGAAATTCCTGCATATATTAGAGTTGCTACAAAGAATGAAATGATGGAGATGGCATTGGTTGAAAACATTCAAAGAGAAAACCTTAACGCCATTGAAATTGCACTTTCACTTGAAGCACTTATTGAAAGCTTTAATCTTACTCAAGAACAAATGAGTGAGAAAATTGGCAAGAGCCGTTCTGCAATCACTAATTATCTTCGACTTTTAAAACTTCCTGCAACAATACAAATTGCACTTCAAGAAGACACCATATCTATGGGACATGCAAGAGCATTAATAAATCTTCAATCAGAACAGGAACAACTTGACATTATGAATAAGATTATTGAAAGAGAATTATCTGTTCGTCAAGTGGAAGATTTGGTTGCACAAATGAAAAACCCAAAAGAAAAAACTCCTAAATCAACTAAAGATTCTAAACCCCTACCTCAAACTCATAATGAATTTAAAACCAAATTATCTAATAAACTATCAACAACAATAGAAATTAAACGCTCACAAAGAGGAAAAGGAACAATAACAATACCATTTTCTAACGATAAAGACTTCCAAAGAATAATTTCTATTATAGAAGGAAAAGAATAAATGTTTTTTCAAAGATTTCTATTATCAATCTTTTTTATCCTTATTGCTTTATGTTCTCAAGGACAAGTGATTGATACTATTAATTCATCTCCAAAAGATACAATTAGTAATATTGATGTACAAAAGAAAGAAATTTCGGAAATAGAGAAGAAACATTCACCCCTAAAAGCATCTCTTTATTCAGCTGTTGTTCCAGGATTAGGACAAATTTATAATCGTCAAGCTTGGAAAGTTCCAGTAATTTATGTTGCAGAAGGAGCATTGCTCTATTTGGCAGTAACAAACTATAATGGAGCTCAGAAATTTAAAGACGAATATCTTTTACGCTCCAATAACATTCAAGCAGGAAGAAATCCCAACTATTCCAATTACCCAGACGAAAGCATTTATAACTTATATTATGCTTATGAGAAAAACTTTGAACTTTCCATTGTTGCAGGAGCATTAGTTTATATTTTGAATATTGTTGATGCAATGGTTTATGCACATCTTTTTGACTTTGATATCTCTCCCAACCTTTCAATGAACCTTACCCCCTACTACCTCCCTTCTGTTCTTTCTCCCAATTCAGGTCCATCACTTGGATTTTCAATGAGATTTAATTTGAAATAATATATCAAAAAAATAAGGAGTTAATTTCTTAACTCCCCATTTCAAATAAACTTATAGCTTAACTATCTTTTCCTTAATCAAACCACTATTAAATGCTAATATTAGTTTCTTTAAATCATCAATTTGATTTTGAAGTTCCTTACCTATATCAGTATCTTTAACTAAAATTGGACTTGTTCTTTGTTCAATTATATAGTTTTTAGAAATAATATCCGATTCGTTTTCAATTGCTTCTTGATGAGTGGTGAATGGTTCGTGTTCAACCAAGAACATTCTTTTAGAACTGTAAATTAATGTATATCCTCCAATTCCTGTTTCTTTTTGATAAGCCTTAGACATTCCTCCATCAATAACTAAAAGTCTACCATTTGCTAATATTGGACTTTCTCCTTTTTTTACCTTAACAGGAACATGACCATTAACAATTCTTGCTTCTTTATTATCTAATCCAAACTCTTTCAAAATCATTTCACAGAACTTTTCATCATGCCTATAGGTGAAATAAGGGTCAAGAGTTTCTCCTTGAGCAACTTTATCATCAATTACATATCTTTCAAAAGTTGCCATTCTATGTTTACCAAAGATTGGAGAACATGCTCCACACCACAAATACCAGAAATAGTCTCCATCATTATTCTTTTTAATTTTACTAAATCTGTTTTGCCAAACGTTTCTTATTGTAAGTTCTAAGATATCACATAATTCTTTTCCTTTAATCTTATGTCCTTTATAATTAAATTCTCTGAATTCTGTTTCACTCTTCATTGGCAAGCATCCATGAAGCATAAGAATATTATTGCTTATTGAGTAAATACTTCCTTTTGAGAATAAGAATGCAATATGGTCTTGCATTTTATATGAGTTAAGGAAAGAATATTGAAGTTTATCCATAACATATTCTTCCTCAGGAGTAAGTTTATATGGATCTTTTGGGTCAATTGTTGGAAAGTAGTAATCAGTTAATTTATATTTTACTCCTTCAACAATTATTGTTCCTTTTTCATAATCAATTTTATCTAAAAGTAAACGATGTCCCATATCGAAACAAGGATTTCTCTTAATCAATTGACCTTCCAATTTAAAAGTAATAACTGCAATTGCTTTATGAATAATGGTCATTAATCGAACATTTGCATCCTTATAGTTTTCTGGTTTAGTCCCTTTTGGAATAAAAGGTACTGCAGGGTCATTTTCATAAAAAGCAATAGCAAAAGTAACTAAAGACATTACATTAATTCCATAATCGTCTTCAATTGTATCTAAACTTCCATAACGAGCAGTTAATCTAACTACTTCAGCTATATCTAACTTATTTCCACAAGCTGCACCCATCCAAATTATATCATGGTTACCCCATTGAATATCTAATGAATGATGATTTTTCATCAATTCAACAACATCAACAGCTTGAGGACCTCTATCGTAAATATCACCAATTACATGCAAATGGTCAATAAGCATTCTTTTTATAAACATACTTATTGATTCAATAAAGAAATTGGCTCTTTTAAGTTCAATTATTGAACGTATAATACTTGTGTAATAATTTCTTTTGTCAACACTTGCCTCATTTAACAACTCATCAATAATGAAAGCATATTCCTTAGGCATTGCTTTACGAACCTTTGAACGAGTATATTTATTTGAAACTTCTCTTGCAACACTAACCAATCTATTAAGAATAACTGCATACCAATTATTGTCAATTTTGCCTTGAGAAGCCAAAAGGCTTAATTTTTCAGATGGATAATAGATAATTGTTGCAAGCTGTTTCTTTTCATCATCACTTATTGAATCTCCAAAGACATCATCCATTTTTCTTCTTAAAGAACCTGAAGCATTTGAGAGTATATGATTAAATGTATTGAACTCTCCATGTATGTCTGTTACGTAATGTTCTGTTCCCTTTGGTAAAAGCTTAATTGCTTCTAAGTTTATGATTTCTGTACTTGCTGCCTGTACAGTTGGAAATTGCTTTGAAAGCTGCTGTAAGAATTTAATTTCTTCGCTTGATAAACTATTATTCATCTTGAGTAATTATTTAATTAATACTAATTTAAACTATAAATCATCAGGTAATATCTTTGGAAAGTCGTAATAGAAATGAGGATTAATTGGATTACCAATTATTTTTGAAAGAAAATCATTGTAAGCTGGAGTAAAAGTAAAAGTTTTTTCATTGTAATACTCCTTAGGAAGAGAAAGATTCCCTATTGAAGACATATCAACAGAAGAACAGTTATATTCTTCCAATTCTTCAATTTGACAAATCTTTGACATAACAGGCATTTGACCATAATCTTGTCTTAACAAAAGATCAGCAACCTTATCAGCTAAAGCACTAACCAATCTTCTGTCATATTCATAACATCTTCCACCTCTTGGATAATATCCAGTAACTTGAGAACGTGTTGAAAGTTTAAGTTTTTGAGTTATTTCTGTTGCTATCTTTCCTGAAATTCCACCCAAACGTGCATGACCATATTCATCTTTCTCTGAAGAAGCATAAACTATTTCTGTTTTTTGAGTTTCATCATCATACCATTTCACTCCTTCAGAAACAGAGATAATTAATGTATCATTAATATTATATTTTTCTCTTACTGTATCAAAAAAAAATTCTTTTCTTTCCTTAGTCATTTCAACTTCAGGAACAAGTGCAATTTGAGCACCTCCAAAAGTACCAGCTCCTGTTAACCAACCAGCATCTCTTCCCATCACTTCCATAACCATAACTCTTGAATGGCTTTCTGCATTTGTTTTCAAAATTGAAGCAAATTGTTCAATTCTATTTGCTGCTGAAGGAAAACCAGGACAAATAACTGATTCAATTTCAACTCCACCAAAATTATGAGAAGTATGTGTTCTTAAATCATTATCAATTGTTTTAGGAAAACCAATAACAGGAATTCCTTCCAATTCATACAGTCTTTTTGCTGCTCCATTTGTGTCATCCCCTCCAATTGTAACTAAAACATCAATTTTATATCTTTTAATGTTTCTAAGAATTTGAGAAACTCTATCTTCATTAGTATCTTTGCTTTTAGTAAAAGGATTAGTTCTTGAAGAACGAAGAGCAGAACCACCATAATATCCATCGTATGGTTGGTCTGTTAAATCTACAATATCTCCATCTCCTAAAAGTCCTTTCCATCCTTGACGAATACCAAAAACTCTATAACCTAACATTGAAGCTCTATTTCTAATTGAGTCAATACTTGCATTAATTGCAGAGGTATCCCCACCTCCTGATAAAATTGCTAAATTTTTTCCCTTAAAAAATTTGTCTTTAATCATAAAAAAATAAAATTAATATATATGAATTTGTGTAATTATTATTGCAAAATTACTAAAAGACTTTGATATAAATTTATTTATTCTCAATTTGTGAAATTAATTCATTATACCATTTTTCTCCAAATCTTCTAATAAGTGGTTCTTTAAGCATTTTATATAATGGAACATTTTTCTCTTTACCCTCAATTAGTGCTGATTTACAAATATCCCAGACATTGTAGTTTAAAGCATAAAACTCACCATAGTTTTGAACTCTAATAGGATAAAGATGACATGAAATAGGTTTTTGAAAATCAATTTTACCTTCCTCATAAGCTTTTTCAATTGCACATTTTGCAATATCATTATCATAAATCAAAAACACACAATCCTTATCATCAATAATTCTTGTACATAATTCTCCTGTTATATCCAAATCTGTAACTCCATGTTTTTCAATCTCTTTAAGCCCATTTTCAGTTAAATAAGGTTTAATTTTAGGTAATAATTTCTTCAAAAGTTTAACTTCATTCTTTTCCAAAGGAGCGCCAGCATCACCTTCCACACAACACATTCCCTTACATTTATGCAAATTGCAACAAAACTTTACATCTCTAATATCTTCACTGATAATGCAATTCTCTACAACAATCATTTTCAATTCTAATTTAATCTGATACTAAATAATATAACATACTTATATTATTTGCAAAGTTAGGCAAATCTTTGGTTTGTGATTAAGTAAAAAGGATATTTTGGGAAATATTATAATTTAAAAAGCAGGATTTAAGTTGCAAATGCAACTTTTTGTTCAGTAGTTAATATTTTATACAATTGTTACAAAAGAGCCTCAAGCATCAAAATACCTTTACTAATCTAAAACAACAATAAGTTTTCTATTCTATAATTAATCTTTATTCCTCTTTTATTCCACAACAATCATCATTCCCCCAAAAGCATTTCCATCTATAATTATATTATAAGAATAATTCCCTGCTTTTAAAGAAGAAATATCTACTCTATTTCCTTTTTGAGTTTTTAACTTGAATTTCTTTACTAATTTACCTTGCATATCAAATAATTGTATCTCTCCCTTAGTAAAATTATTTGCATCAAAATCAACATTAATATAATCTTTTGCTGGATTAGGATATATATTAATATTTACTTTCTCTTTAGTTTCAAGATTTAATATTGAATTATAACCATTAGGCATAAACTTATAGAGATATAGTCCTGTGTTTCCACTATAAGGAATTATTAACCCTCCGTCCGAAGTAGCCTTTAATGTCATACAACCAATATCAACAGGAATTTGATAAAAGTAGTTTAAACTTCCTTGAGAGTTAAAATTAATTATTCCTGTTCCTAATCTTTGATCAGTTATATCAAACCACTCCTTGCTTATAGTAAAGTATGAAAAAATTGAATCAGTGTTAATAAAATCAATATTATTTGTATTAAATCTAATCTTTTCTACATCTGCTTCGTAAAAAACACTATCCAATAAAGGATTGCTAATGTCTTCAATTGAATAACTATATTTAGCTCTTGTATTCATTAGATATAAATAAGTATAAAAATAATAGTATGTAATAATTCCATCATCAAATGCCCTATGTTCGATGCTATTAAAAGCAACAATAGAATCATTTATCTTTCTCATATTATATGCATATCTTCCACATATACTATCTTCAATTTCTAAATTATTGTTATTAATAAAGTAAACCTTATTATCCACTTGATCAAAAAACCTTGATTTCGAGAATAAAAAATAATTATTATTAAATGGGATCATATCCATATAAAGAATATTTGTCCAAAATGTTTTAACTGCTAAAACATTTCCTGAAGTATCAACCCTAATAAATCGAACTGGTTTTTCATCAATTATAGAGCTCAAATCACCCCATAAGGTAAATATCATTTCAGAATTACCTAACATAATAGCATCCCAATTCTGCCATTTTATTGTATCATCATTTTCATTTTTAATTCTCTGTGAAAACAATAAATTACCTAAGGTATCATGGCAAACTAAATCCATATACTTATAATAAAACTCTGTTCCATCATAAAAATTTGTTCTAATAGAATAAAGTTTATTATTAGCCTTAAAAAGCCTACGAAGAGCATTCCCATCGGAAGTGTTTGTATAATGAACAATATTCAAATCCTTATCAATATGAAGAATAGATCTATTAGTATCTATTGTCGTTAGCCAAATACCATCATTATCGCTATCCTTATTTTCTATAATTCTATAAAACCGACCAGAATCAAACTTAAGAACTTTGGAATAATTATCTTGGAATACACTATCAAGAGTTTGTGCATTGATGACTAAGGTTCCAATTAACAATAAAATAAAACTAATAATAATTTTTTTCATAATAATAATAGGATTTATTGATTAATATTTGCAAAGTTATGTAAAGTCTTTGAAATGGGGTGTAATAAAAAGGTTTTTTTAGAAATGAAGTTAATTTAAAAGAATCAAGTACTGCTAATGAAAAATATAGTTCAATTTTATAAGAATTTATAGTC
Source organism: Bacteroidales bacterium UBA5515 (assembly GCA_002423895.1). Classification (GTDB taxonomy): domain Bacteria; phylum Bacteroidota; class Bacteroidia; order Bacteroidales; family P3; genus UBA10566. The sequence goes on from DIOL01000019.1 coordinate 32,935, forward strand.
TAAAAATACAATGAGAAAGGTTTGTTTTACAAGTGCTTAATTGATTTGTGTTTTATCAAAGATTAATAAATACGTATTAAGTCCTTCTTTTTGAAAAGAAAAAAATGTATTTTTGCAGATTATCGTAAGTATTTTTTATTTTTATATTTAACAAATGGAAGTTCAAACTAATAGTAACGAAAGACCTTCTTTGAATTTTTTAGAAGAGATTATTGAAAATGACCTTAAAAACGGAGTTCATAAAAGCATATTAACTCGTTTCCCTCCAGAACCTAACGGATATTTGCATATAGGACATGCTAAAAGTATTTGCCTTAACTTTGGTTTGGCTAAGAAATATGGTGGAAAAACTAATCTTCGATTCGATGACACCAATCCAACTAAGGAAGATGTTGAATATGTTGACAGCATAAAAGAAGATATTCAATGGTTGGGCTTTCAATGGGCTAATGAATTTTATGCTTCTGATTATTTTGAACAACTTTATCAATGGGCAGTTAAACTTATTGAAAAAGGACTTGCTTATGTTGATGACCAAACTTTAGATGAAATTCGTCAAAATCGTGGTACCGTTCAATTGCCAGGAAAAGACAGCCCTTATAGAAATCGTTCCGTTGAAGAAAACTTAAAACTTTTTTCTGAAATGCGTGAAGGTAAATATGCTGATGGAGAAAAGATTTTAAGAGCAAAGATTGATATGGCTCATCCAAATATGCATATGAGAGACCCTATTATGTATAGAATTATAAATACATATCATCATCGTACTGGAGATAAATGGTGTATTTATCCAATGTATGATTATGCTCATGGTGAGTCTGACTCAATTGAAAACATAACTCATTCAATTTGTACTTTAGAGTTTGACGTTCATCGTCCACTATATGACTGGTTTATTGAAAAACTTGAAATATTCCCTTCCCATCAATATGAATTCGCACGTTTAAATCTTTCCTATACTGTAATGAGTAAAAGAAAACTCTTACAATTAGTTAAGGAAAATTATGTAAGTGGTTGGGACGATGCTCGTATGCCTACAATTTGCGGACTTCGCCGTAGAGGATTTACTCCTGAAAGTATTAGAAATTTCTGTGATAGTATTGGGGTTGCAAAGAGAGATAATATAATTGATTACGGACGTTTGGAATTTGCTCTAAGAGAAGACTTGAACAAAAGAGCAAATAGAGTTATGGCTGTTTTAGATCCTATTAAACTTATTATTGACAACTATCCAGAAAACCAAACAGAAGAATTGGAAGCAATAAATAATCCTGAAGATGAAACTGCAGGAACAAGAGTTTTACCTTTCTCTAAAGAGTTATATATTGAAAGAGATGACTTTATGGAAAATCCTCCAAAGAAGTATTTCCGATTAGCTCCTAATCAAGAAGTAAGACTTCGTTATGCATATTTTGTAACCTGCACTTCAGTAGATAAAGATGAAGAAGGTAATATCACTGCCATTCACTGTACCTATGACCCAGCTTCTAAGGGTGGAAATTCTCCTGATGGAAGAAAAGTTAAAGGAACAATTCACTGGGTTTGTGCAAAGAGCTGTATAAATGCAGAGGTTCGTTTGTTTGACAGATTATTTATGAATGAAATCCCAGAAAAGGTTGAAGAAGGACAAACATTCCTTGATAACCTGAATCCTGATTCATTGAAAATTGTAAGTAATGCTAAGTTGGAGCCTTCATTAAAAGATGTTAAGGCATTAGATAAATTCCAATTTGAAAGACTTGGTTATTTTAGTGTCGATTACGACTCTAAAGAAGATAACTTAGTTTTCAATCGTACTTGTACATTAAAAGATTCTTGGACTAAACAAAATTAAATTATAATGAAAAAGCTTTTTGTATTATTAGTTTTTGCTTTAATGCTTTGTTTTTCAAATACAGCAAAATCACAGGATTATCATAGATTGGCTAATGGAGAACCTTATGATATCTTTTATATGGTTAAGCCTGCTTTCTTTACAGCCTATGGTGATTATTTCCCAGTAAATTATCACAATGGTGCTGGAATAAATTTTGCATTAGAATATCAATTTCAAGAAATTAAAGTTGGTGTTGGTGTTGAATTAGGCTATACTTATATGAAGTCTAATACATACAAAATTCAATACTTACCTCGTAAATTTTTAAATGATGCAAGCCAAATTCCTTTCACAGTTTATGCTAACTATTATCTTCATAATCAAGAAAGTTATTTCAATTTTGGAGATAGATTAAAACCATATATTGGAATTGGTTTTGGAGCAATATGGGGAAAATATGACTATAGTTTAAGCAATGAAGCTAATAAAGACTACGACTCTTTTGGATATTATCTAAGAGAATATGAAGGTCAAGCTGGAATTAGAGTTGGTATTCTTCCTCGAATAGGATTATTGATTGCTACCGAACGCCATGCCTTTGGATTTGAAGCTGGTTATCAACACTATTTTTCTTTAGGAAGATTGGAACAACAACAACATTTTTCTGTTGGATTAACCTACTCCTACATTATTCAATAATATGTTTCAAGCTTTTATTTTAGCAGCTGGTTTAGGCACAAGGCTTAGACCATTAACAAATTCATTGCCTAAAGCTTTAGTTGAAGTAAATGGAGTTAGTTTATTGGAATACAATATAAATAAACTAATATCTTTCGGATGTAAACATATTGTAATTAATATACATCACTTCTCAGAAAAGATTATTGAGCACATAGCAAACAAAAATTATAATGCCGATATTTTCATTTCTGACGAAACGAATCAACTACTTGATACAGGTGGAGCATTGTTGAATGCTAAAAATTACTTCGATTTTTCAAAGGATATTCTTGTTCATAATGTTGATATTCTTTCAAAGATTGATTTCAATGATTTCTACAATCATCACAAAGCAGAAAACAATTTAGCAACCCTGGCAGTAAGTCAAAGGCAAACATCAAGGTATTTACTTTTTGACAATAACAATAAACTTTGTGGTTGGGAAAACACAAAGACAAATGAAAAGATAATTTCTAACCAAAGCGATGAATTAATTCCTTTTGGATTTAGTGGCATTCAAATAATTAAACCCGAACTAATTGATTTGATTGAAAACAAAGGTGCATTCCCTATAATTCCAGAATATTTAAAGCTTTCAGCCTCCTATCCTATTTATTCATATATTCATTCTAAAGATATTTGGGTTGATGTTGGAAAAATTGAAGCTATAGAAAAAGCTCAAAGATTGCTTGAAAATACCTTATAAATTCTGCTTTTCTAAAAAACATCAATCATAATCAAAAATAAGTCCATCAAAAATAAAAATATGATGGACATATTTATAAATATGATTGACATATTTCCAAATATGATGGACTTATTTTTGATTATGATTGATATATTTTTGGATAAGACTATTCTTTCTCCTTTAATAAGGGAAAATTAGACTTTTATTGTTAAGCCATCGTAGGCTAAAGATACATTTGAAGGTAGTTCTTTCTCCAAATCTTTTGTTAATCCCAAATTATGGCTAATATGTGTTAGATAAGATTGTTTTGGCTTAATTTCATTAATCAATGCCAAAGCTTCACCTAAAGTAAAATGAGAGAAATGTTCTTCTTTTCTAAGTGCATTTACCACCAGGTATTCCACTCCTTTTAGTTTTGCTTTTTCTTCTTTTGAAATTGTTTTGGCATCTGTTATGTAAGCAAAATTATTTATTCTATATGCCATAATTGGAAGCTTATAGTGCATAACTTCAATAGGAATTATTTCAAGTTCTTTGACATTGAAAGTTTCTTCATTTTCAATGTTTATAAGTTCAAAGTTTGGTAAACCTGGATATTTGGTTTCAGAAAAAGCATAAGCAAATGCTTTTTTAATTTCTATTAAAGCAATTTTATTGCTATAAATATGCATTGCTTCATCTTGTAAGTAATTGTATGAACGAACATCATCCAATCCACTTATATGGTCTCTATGAGAATGTGTAACTAAAATTGCATCCAACCTGTCAACATTGTAATTTAACATCTGTTGACGAAAGTCTGGTCCTGAATCAATGGTTAAAACTGTTCCTTGATCGCTTTCAATAAGGCATGAAGTGCGAAGTCTTTTGTCTTTGATATCAGTAGATGAACAAACCTCGCAATGACACCCAATTAAGGGTACTCCTTGCGAGGTTCCAGTTCCTAAAAAAGTTATTCTTAGATTGCCCATTTCACCCAAATTGCACCCCAAGTAAATCCTGCTCCAAAGGCTGTAAGAATTAAATTATCGCCTTTTTTGAATTTACTTTGGTTCTCCCACATTAAAATTGGAATTGTTGCTGAAGTGGTGTTTCCGTATTTTTCTATATTAATAAGTACTTTGTTTGGATCTAAGCTCAATCTATCTCCTGTTGCATTGATTATTCTCAAATTAGCTTGGTGAGGTAATAAAAAAGAAATATCATCTTTTGTAAGATTGTTTCTTTTCATGATGGCTTCAGTAGCTTCTGCCATCTTTACAACAGCCCATTTGAAAACTGCTTGACCTTCTTGATAAATATAATGTTCTCTTTTGTCTATTGTTTCATGAGTAGGTGGTTTTATGCTTCCTCCTGCTTTTTGATGTAGGTGAACTCTTCCAACTCCATCAGCATATAAAGCACAATCCATTATTCCTGTTTCTTCTTCTGTTGCTTCCAACAAAACTGCTCCTGCTCCATCTCCAAAAATTGGGCAAGTAGCTCTGTCTTGATAGTCAACAATAGTAGACATTTTTTCAGCACCAACAACAATAGCTTTTTTCACCATTCCACTTTGAATGTACATTGCTGCTGTTGTTAGTCCATTTAAAAATCCTGAACAACCAGCATTAACGTCAAAGCCAAAACTATTTTTAATTCCACATTTATCGGCTATAATATTTGCTGTTGCTGGGAATAACATATCTGGAGTAACAGTACAACAGATAATAAGTTCAATTTCTGAAGGATCAATTGATTTGTTCTTAAGAATATTTTTTACAACAATTGCTCCCATATCAGAAGAACCCTTTCCTTCTTCTTTAAGAATATGCCTTTCCTTGATACCAATACGAGTCATTATCCACTCGTCAGTAGTATCAACCATTGTGCTTAATTCTTCGTTTGTTAATATATATTCAGGTAAATATCCTTCAACTGCTGTTATTGCGGCTCTTATTTTTGCCATGTCAATTTAATTTAATAAAAACTTTTATTATCCTCTTAAGACTTTATCAATATGCTCGTTAATATGTGAATTAGATATAGATTTTGATTGTAAAACCATTGTTTTAATAGCTTTCTCATTTGATACTCCATGTCCAATAATAACAACTCCATTAGCTCCTAAAAGTGGCAAACCTCCATAGATTTCATAATTACAATTCTTAATGAAATCATTTATCATTCCTCCTTTTACCATTGTTCTTGCAAAAGCTTCAGTATTTTTCATCATTAAGTTACCAACGAAACCATCACAAGCAATAACATCAAAATTATCCTTGAAGATTTCAATTGGTTCAGCATTTCCAATAAAGTTAAAGTCTTTTGAACCTTTCATTAATTGAAAAGCTGCCAAACATTGAGCATTACCTTTTTCATCTTCTTCTCCAATATTTAACAACCCAACTCTTGGATTATCAATCTTTAGAGCATATTGAGCATAAATGCTTCCTAAAAGTCCAAATTGGTATATCAGTTCTGGTTTAGCATCAGGATTAACCCCAACATCAACCAAAACTGTAACACCTCCTTTTTCTTTAGGTAATAGTGCAGCAAGACAAGGTCGAAGAATACCTTCGGTAACTCCAACACTATACATGGTCCCTACCAACATAACGCCAGTGTTACCAGCGCTTGCAAAGGTATCAATCTTGCCTTCTTTTAAATGTTGAAAACCAACAGCTATTGAAGAATTAGGTTTGTTTGATAGAGCCTTAATTGGCTTATCGTGCATATCAATAATATCTTCAGCATTTACAATGTCAAAATCATTAACTGAAGCATTATTTAGTTTAATCTCTTCTTCAATTAAATCTTTGTTGCCAAAAAGAACAATTCTGTCTTCAGAAGATAGTTCTTTTTGAGCCAAGATAGCTCCTAAAACTGTAGCTTTGGGTGCAAAATCTCCACCCATTGCATCTAATCCTATCCTCATTACTTAGAAGATTGAATTATGAATTTGCGCCTTTTTCTATAGCTAATTTTCCTCTATAATATCCACATTCAGGACAAACTCTGTGGCTTACAACTGAAGCACCACAATTGCTGCAAGTTGATAAAGCTACAGCTTCAACCTTATCATGAGTTCTTCTTTTTGCTGTTCTCGTTTGAGAGAATCTGTGTTTTGGATTTGGCATTTCTTTTTATTTTTAAAATGTTATTATTCAAATTTTATTTTCTTCAGCTCAGCCCAACGAGGATCAACCTCTTGTTCTATTTGTGGCTCAGCATTATTTATTCTATCTATCATATCTTTATTGCATTTTCCTTTAGGGTGAGAACACTTAATTGGAATTTGCAATAAAATAAGTTCATAAATATAATGAGAAAGGTCTATTTCGTGTTCAGTGTTTGGAATAATAATTATATCATCATCCATACTTTCCTCTTCCATAAATTCTTCTCCGAATTTTACGAACAAATTCTTTTCTCCTTCTATTTTAAAATCTAAAGGTTCAAGACATCTATCACAAAGAACATTTAGAACCCCTTTGAAATAAAAATTAAAAGTCAAAACTCTTTCTTCTTTAATCAGTTTTACCTTTACATCAACATTTGAATCAAGCAAATCTTCATTTTCAAACTTCTCGAATAAAGATTTATCTACTTTAAAATCAAAATTATGTTCTCCTATTTCAAGAGCAGTAAAACTAATTGTGTAATCATAACCTTTAATCATTACCAATCTATTTTAAAACATTTGAGCTTGCAAAGATACATATTTTTTTATTATTTGGTTATAGGTGAAATGTTTTTTTGCATATTCTTCCTTATCCTGCTTATAAAAGAATAAGTCTTGGTTATTATATATAAACAATAAATCAGTCACATAAGAAGATTATTTTCGAAGAAATATCATTTATAAATACTGAAAAATCTTTATCGTCAATTTATCTAATCTGCATTAAATAGATAGCTTAAGGGTAAAAACAGCAATTAAAATTAATACATCCAGAATTTGAGTTAAGATTAAAGAAAAAAATGTTGATATAAATCTCAGAAAACAAAGTATTGAAATAATTAAATTAGACTTAGAACTTTTTTTAATTGACTTTGATGTTGAATTCATGCCATGATATTCTCCAATTCATGGCATGAATTCACTCAATTCATGGCATGATTCCACCCAATTCATGGCATGATTTCATCCAATTCATGGCATGATTTCATCCAATTCATGGCATGAATTGGAGATTAAAACCTTATATAAAAAGTTTTATATAGGATTTTTATAGTTATATACTTGATTTAAGCGATTTTAAATAAGGATTATTTTGAACTAATCTGCACTTTTAGATATTCAAAAAATAGGGTATAATTTTCAACTTCCCTTTATAAATAATACACTCAGATTAATGTTTGTTGTAAAGTGGATGATAGAGCAATAGAGTTTCTTTTAGATGTTTTGTGTTTAAGTGGGTGTAAATTTCTGTTGAGCGAACGCTGGCATGCCCCATCAATTCCTTAACAACCATTATGTCTGCACCTGCTAACATTAGCTCTGTTGCAAAACTATGACGAAAAGTGTGTGGATGAATACTTTTTTCTATTGCGGCCTTTTCTGCAATTTCTTTAATGGCTTGATAGGCTGCAATTCTGGTTAACTTCCCTCCTCTTTGATTAAGAAAGATATATTTTTCACAACCTTGTTTTACTTTGATTTGGGTACGACTATTCTCCAAAAAAAGATTTAATTGTTTAAAAGCAATTTTATTTAAAGGTACCCATCTTTCCTTATCTCCTTTCCCAATAACCTTAATTAGCTCTTGTTTTGGATAAATATCATCTATTTTAAGGTTTAAAAGTTCCGAAATTCTTAATCCAGCTCCATAAAGTATTTCCAACATAAGATTTGTCCATGCACCTCTATAAGTTGATTTATCAATGGAATTAATCATTTTAATGATTTCTTCATTTGTCAAAACAACTGGAAGACGCATATCTAATCGAGGAAGCTCAATAAGTTCTGTTGGGTCAAAATCAACAATATTTTCAATTAAAAGATATTTATAGAAAGCTCTAATTCCCGAAATCAATCGTTTTTGAGTACTAATTTTCAGCAATTTGCTTTCCTTATCTTTATCGGGAGTTTGAATTGTTTTTAGAAAAACCTGAAGATGTTTATAAGTTAGGGTTTTTGGAGTTATTGAAGGATTATATTCTTCTAAAAAGGAGAAAAGTCTCTCACAATCTCTTAAATATGCATCTTTTGTGTTTTGAGAAAAACCTCTTTCTAAAAGCAAATAAGACTTAAAACCCTTTAAATAACTTCTCCACATTCAAAATCAATTATCTTATTTTTTCTTCTTTTTCTTCTGAACAGAATATCCAAAGAAACCAAGCTTTTCACCAATGGTGTAGTATTTTCCATGCGAATAGGCTAAAAGATTTGCCTTTTCGAGTTCAAAGGAATTTGTTTTAGGATTAATTAGTTTTTCGTCAGCATTAATATTTACGACCTTAGCAATAAACATATCATGAGAACCCAATTCTTTTATCTCCACAACCTCACATTCAATATTTAAAGGACTTTCCATTATCATTGGAGCATTAACAACCGATGCTTTAATTGGAGTTAACTTCATTTCCTTAAACTTATCAAAATCTCTTCCCGATTTAACTCCACACCAATCTGTTGCTGTTGCTAATTCTTTTGTGGTAAGATTAATAACAAATGATTTAGTTCTTGAAATAATTTCATAAGAATGCCTTGATTTCCTAACAGATATATAACACATTGGAGGTTCTGAACATATTGTTCCAACCCATCCAATTGTGAGAATATTATATTCCTCTGGAGTTTCTCCACAACTTACCATAACTGCTGGCAATGGATAAATCATTGTACCAGGCTTAAAACTAACTTTCGACATAGGTAAAAAACTACTTAATAGGTTTAATTTCTATTTTTGAGGGAATAAATTTCGTCACATCTCCTCCAAAAGAAAGAATTTCTCTAACAAAGGACGAACTAATTGCAGTATCTTCAGGTTTGGTTAAAATAAAAATTGTTTCTAAATCGTGATAAAGCTCTTGATTGATTAATGCAATATTTCTTTCATACTGAAAATCTATTGAGTTTCTCAACCCTCTTAAAACATATTTTGCATTCTTTTCTTTACAAAAATCAACTAATAGGGACGAGAATGATTCAACTTTCACTTTTGGATTATTTTCAAAAGTCTTCTCTATCCACTCCAAACGCTGCTGCAAAGGAAAAAATTCTTTTTTAGCAGTGTTCTCACCAATTGCAATAATTATTTCATCAAAAAGAGGTAGAGCTCTAAGAACAACAGACTCATGACCCTTGGTAATTGGATCAAAAGAACCTGGGAAAATAGCAATATGTTTTGTATTCATAACAATATATTTTAATATGAATCTCTATTAATGTTTTTATCTAATTCTCTTGAAGAACGTTCATTGATAACATAAATCAATCTTAAAGAAAGCACATTATGATAAAAATCTCTTTTCCATGTAAAATAATCCATATGCTCTGGAGCAAAACTATTATTATATGCAACATCTTCTCTAATAGGAACAATTGAATACTGGTAACGGAAGTTCAATTTCAATCTCTCCCAAACTCTAAACCTAAAATCAAGAATTAAAGATATGTCATCACGTTTAAAATCATTAACTGGAAAGATTGGTCTATCCATATATTGAATAGGTTTCACAGGTAATCCCCAATCTTCATTTACTTGAAACAGTCTTGAATATTGAAGACCTAATCCAAAAGTCAATCCTCCTCTTCTATCTTCAAAATGAGCAATAACTGGAATAGATACATATTGGAGTTTAGTATTATATTTAAAAGGGTCTTTACTTTCTCTTGCACCAAGTTCATTGTAAAGAACCTCCAAACTCATTAAAAAATTACGTTTTTCGTTAAGAGGAGCCATAACGCCAGCACCAGCATTTAAACCAATTTTATTAAAACCATAAGTTTGGTCACCATTCATTTGAGCAAAATTAGCTCCAGCCATAACCATCCCTTTAAAAATTTGAGCATTGGCAGAAAACCCTACAGCAACTAAAAAAAATCCTATAACAAGAAACCTAAACATACTTTTATTCATACTAAAATCAATTGGTAAATAAATATATTACAACTTGGAATTATCAATTCACATACAAAAACTCTAAAATTGAAAATATATTGCAAAATTAATCAATCTAAATTGAATGGCAGGAAATTTAGAAATAAAAAAAAGCACCTTACACCATAAGGTGAAAGATGCTTGATGATAAATAATATTTAAATATTATTTTTTACCTTTTTTAAGGGTTTTTAATCCTGAACCAGGTCTAAACTTAACAACTTTTTTAGCTGCAACTTTAATTGCTTTTCCTGTTCTTGGATTGCGTGCTGTACGAGCTGGTTTATCAACTACGTTGAAAGATCCAAAACCGATGAAACTTACTTTTTCACCTGCTTTCAATTTTTCTTCAACAACTTTTAGGAAAGCGTCATAAGCTGCACCTGATTGTTTTAAATTTAAATCTGCTTTTGCAGACATTAAATGAATAAAATCTTTTTTTGTCATGTCAATAAAAATTTAAATGGTTAGTGCTGCAAATGTATATAATTTTTATTTAACTTGTATACTTTTGAACGAAAAAAATTATATTTTTATTTTTTTATCATAAAATCGCCTTCCAGCCTTGTACCTCTTAGAAACTCATCAACTTTCATTCTCTTTTTGCCTGATTGTTGTAAATCAAGTATTTCCACAAATCCATCTAAGCAATATACTCTAAATCCGAGCCTTGTATTTATCTCAATTTCACCAATATTTTTTTTATGCGAAAAAGGATTAAATTTTACTTTATACACCTTCAAAAAGTGTTCTAAATTGCTATTTCCATCACAAAAAACAGTAGTTGCACAAGGAAAAGGACACATTCCACGAACAAAATTCTCTATTTCTTTCCCTTTTTTATCCCAAGGAATAAGCGTTGTTTCCTTAAATATTTTGGGAGCAAGACTTGGCTGAACGAAAGTTTTTTGTTGAGAAATAGTTGAGAAATTTCCACTTTCAATAGCTTTAACAGTTTTAACAACAAGTTTACCTCCTTCAATCATCATTCTGTCGTGCAACTCCCCTGTTGTTTCTTCTTCTAAAATATCAATTTTTTCTTGAAAGATTATTTCCCCTTCATCAATTTTATCATTTAAAAGAAAGGTTGTAAGCCCAGTTTGAGTTTCACCATTAATAACAGCCCAATGAATTGGAGCTGCCCCCCTATATTTAGGTAATAAAGAAGCATGGAGATTAAATGTTCCCATTTTGGGCATTGCATAAACCTCTTTTGGTAACATTCTAAAAGCAACAACAATTTGCAAATCGGCTTCTAATGACTTCAACTCTTCGAGAAAAGTCTTATCTTTTAAATTTGCAGGTTGAAGCAATCTAAGATTATTATCTAATGCATATTGTTTTACCGCCGAGTAAGTTATCCTATGACCTCTATTTGCTGGTTTATCGGGCATAGTAACTACACCTACAACATTATATCCCTGCTTAACTAAAGCATCTAAGGAAGCTACAGCAAATTCTGGAGTTCCAAGAAAAACTATTCTCATGTAAATATATATGGATTATAAATTAGACATTTTTATTGCAGTAATTGCTGCTTCTACTCCTTTATTCCCATGCTTTCCTCCAGAACGGTCAAGAGCTTGTTGATAAGTATTTGTGGTTAAAAGACCAAAAATAACAGGAATATCTTTTCTTAAACTAACTTCCATTAAGCCATGAGCCACAGCATCACAAATAAAATCAAAATGCCTTGTTTCTCCTTGAATAACACATCCAAGACAGATAACTGCATCAAATCTTTTCTTTTCAACCAATTTAGATGCTCCAAGAGGGAGCTCAAAACTTCCTGGCACATACTGAATGTATATATCTTTTTCATCTACACCATTTTCTTTAAGAGTTTCAATTGCTCCTTCTAATAGTGCATCAGTAATTTCTGAGTTCCATTCCGAAACCACTATTCCAAAAATTCCATCTTTGCCCGAGGGGACTTCATCTTTATTAAATGATGAAAGGTTTTTTAATGCTGTTGACATTTCTATACGTATTTATTATTAGTAAAATATATTTGATTGTTTGCAATAAGCGAAATAAGAAAAAATTCTACCTAACTCTAATCTTTGTATTTGGAGTTAAATTTTCAGATTTTAATTTATTCATCTCAATAATTTGACTTGGAGTAATGTTAAACTTTTGAGCAATCTTAGTGATTGTATCTCCTTCTCTAACCCTCCAATATCTCCATTTTGATTTATCATCACAATTAATTTCAATGTATTTCTCAACAGGCTCAGCTCCACCTTTTGCTAAAAATTGAGTATTATTTTTCTTTGAATATTTTTCTTTAAATGAGAAATAAGGCTTTCCTTCAAAAGTTTTATTAACCTTCACTAAATTAGTAACAATGTTTTTCTTATTCAACTGTTTTTCTGCTCTTTCAATTCCAAAGAAAGTCTTTTCAATATTTATCTTCTTTGTTCTTAGTTCTCTTTTTTCAACATCAAGAATCCATTCAGGATCAAAAGTTTGATATAAACATCTGCTTTCAAAATGTAAGTGAGGTCCTGTTGAGAAGCCAGTATTTCCACTATATCCAATAATATCTCCTGCCTTAACTTCCTGACCAACCTTAACCATTATTCTGTCTAAGTGCCCGTAAAGAGTTTCAAGATTATTATAGTGGCGAATTAAAATCATTTTACCATAACCTCCATTTACCTGAGCAACTCTAATCACACCATCAAAAACAGCATAAATAGGTTCCCCGATATTTATAGCAAAATCAATACCACCATGAGGTCTCTCCCAACGCCATCCATAAGAAGAAGATTTAACCCCTTTCTTGCATGGGAAATGAAAATTTTGGTTTTTCTTCTCGTCTACCAATTTTATTTTAAATTCATCAGGAAATTCTCCAAACTTAAATGAAGGCATTTTAACCTTATTAGTGCACCAAGTATTATTGTATAAAGTTTTGCAAGGAGCATGTAAATTTTCTCTAACCTCTTCCCTATCTTGACTTTCTTCAATAACCTTTGAAAGAGAATTACCATACTTAGTTTCTGCTATCTGAGAGTTAGTAGGTGAGTTTGAGTTTGCTTTAGCTTTAATTACAGTCTTAATTTCAGTATTAAAAGTATCTTTAACAACTAAAGGAGTTTGAATTGTTTTTTTGCTATTATGAGCTGCATACATTGAATCTGCAAACCTTCTATTTGCACTTCTTGCATCTATAGAATTATTGTTTTGAGCATAAGAAACTAAACTCAAAGCAATCAATAAAAATGTTAATAATGTTATCTGTTTATTCATTAAAATAAAGTCAACTCTTCAATTATAACGTGCAAAAATAATAATAATATTTAATATGAAGTCAATTAATTAAAATAGGGGGATGTTTTTTCTCTAAAGTTTTACGCCTCTTTGTAGGCTAAAACAATTCATACTATAGAATTAGAACGAATAAAATTATCAAAACTGATAGAATAGCACCAATAATATAATTCTTGATAATATCCCTATTAGTCATCAAATCTTGAATCAAATAAGAATAAGCCAATATACCAGCGAAAGCAATTGCAATTAAAAGAGGAAAAATAGACAAAACATAATAAAATTCTATGGTAAGCAAAAACACATAAAATAAAACTGCTCCCATCAGAATAATATCTAAAGAAACCTTTACTCTTTTCCTTAAAACCATTTGAGCAATTGAAGTGTAAACAGGAATAAGCAGCCCCATTTCAAACCAAATGGAAACATTAAGAATAGAAAAATAAATGTATGAAATAAAATATGTTGTAGAAACAACAATATAAGACACGTTTGATTCATAGGAGTTCTCTTTGAAATTTTCAAAACTGCTCCCATTAAGCAAATAAAGAATTAGAATTGGAACCAAACAAGAAACCAAAACATAAAGAGTAAAAGACTTCAAGACCAAAGTAAGAGAATCCTGATACCCACTAAAAAGAACTAAAAGCAATAAATAATAGACAAAGGCATAAACTGCCAAAAACAAAGGATTAAATAAAAATAATACCTTCTTGGCTATAATTTGTTCTTTATTCATTTTTATTAAATCTTATTTTCTTAAACGAGCAACAGGGATATTTAATGTCTCCCTATATTTTGATACCGTTCTTCGAGCAATTGAATAGCCTTTATCTTTAAGCATTTCAACCAATTTGTCATCAGTTAGAGGATTAGACTTATCTTCATTTCTAATTATACTGACAATTTCATCCTTAATCTTATCAGTAGAAATCTGTTCCCCTTGTTCATTAAGCATAAAATTGGAGAAGAAATCCTTTAACTTATAAATCCCAAAATGAGTTTGAGCATACTTATTACTAACAACTCTTGAAATTGTTGAAATATCCAAATCAACCATTTCAGCAATATCAACTAAACGCATGGGTTTAAGTTTTTGGATATCTCCTTCAAGAAAATATTCATACTGATACTTAATAATAGCTTTCATTATTAAATAAAGAGTATCACTCCTCCTATTTAAAGCGTCAATAAATATATTTGCCGATTCAAGTTTCTCTCTTAAAAAAGTAGCCGTTTCTTTATCTGAAGGGGAATTGCTTTGAGAAACAGTTTTAAGTAAATTTTCGTAGTAATTACTTGTTTTAAGTTTATGATTACCATAACTATTAACCTGAAAATCTACTTTTTGATTTTGCATCCAAACAATAAAATCTGGAATAATTGGGATGGAACTATCAACATCTGTTGAAAGAGAATTGCCTGGCTTAGGATTAAGTTTAATAATTTCATCAATAGCCTCTTGAAGCTCCTCTTCAGAGCAATTGAGTCTTTGAGCAATAAAATTATACTGTTTCTTCTTGAAATATTCAAAACATTTCTTAATGACCTTCTTAGCCAAAGAAATTGCTTTTGTTTTCTCCTTCTTATTTAACTGAATCAACAAACATTCCTGCAAATCTCTTGCCCCAACTCCAATTGGATCGAAAGTTTGGATAATTGCCAATACATCTTCAATCTCCTTAACTGTTACTTCAATATTATGTCTAAAAAGAAAATCATCAACAATAGATTCAATGCTCCTATTCAAATAACCCGACTCATCAATATTACCAATAATTTCCAAGCCAATTATCATTTCCAATTCACTTAAAGGCTTAAGTTGAAGTTGAGAAATTAAATCTTCGTGAAAAGAAGTTTCCGAAACAAATAATTGGTTCTTATCCGTTTTCTCACTTCCATCATTATTCTTATATGAAACAATATCATCATCATTAGGGAACATATCCTCATCACCAAACACATCATTTTCCTCATCATCACCCTCTTGATTATCTTCAATATTGTCTATTGATTCATCTTCAACCGTAGAGTCATCTTCCTCCAAAGTTGGGTTTTGTTCAATTTCATTTTTAATTCTTTGTTCAAGAGCAATAGTTGGAAGTTGCAACAACTTCATCAACTGAATTTGTTGCGGTGAGAGTTTTTGTTGTAGTCGTTGAAGAATCCTATTTGAAATCATCTAAACCTATAAATTATTAAAATTCTGCATTATTAGGAGTACGAGGGAAAGGAATAACATCTCTAATATTTGACATACCTGTAACAAATAAAAGCAAACGTTCAAATCCCAAACCAAAACCACTGTGAGGAGCTGAACCAAAACGACGAGTATCCAAATACCATTTCATATCTTCAGGTTCAATACCAACCTCTTTCATTCTTGCAACCAGTTTATCCATGTTTTCCTCTCTTTGGCTTCCTCCAATAATTTCACCAATCTTAGGGAATAAAACATCCATAGCTCCAACAGTCTTTCCATCTTCATTCTGTTTCATATAGAAAGCTTTAATTTCTTTTGGATAATCAATTAAGATAACTGGTTTCTTGAAATGTTTTTCAACCAAATATCTTTCATGTTCACTTTGCAAATCAATACCCCAACCCACTGGGAATTCAAATTTTTGATCTGCCTTTTCCAAAATCTCAATAGCTTGAGTATATCTTAATCTAACAAAATCATTATTTACAACAAACTCCAACCTGCCTATTAATTCCTTATCATACATATTTTGAAGGAATTCCAAATCATCTTTGCAGTTTTCCAAAGCATAATTAACCAAATATTTAATGAACTCTTCAGCTAAATTCATATTATCTTCCAATTCATAGAAAGCCATTTCAGGTTCAATCATCCAAAACTCAGACAAGTGTCTTGGGGTGTTGGAGTTTTCAGCTCTGAATGTAGGTCCGAAAGTATAAATCTTACCTAATGACAAAGCACCAAGTTCACCTTCCAATTGACCTGAAACAGTTAATGAAGTTTGTCTTGAATAGAAGTCTTTTGAGTAATCAACCTTTCCTTCAGGTGTCTTTGGTACATTATTCAAATCCAATGTTGTAACCTGAAACATTTCTCCAGCACCTTCAGCATCAGAAGCAGTAATTAAAGGGCTGTGCCAATAGAAAAATCCTTTATCATTATAGAACTTATGAATAGCATAAGCCATAGCATGACGCATTCTAAAAATAGCTCCAAAAGTATTTGTACGAGGTCTTAAATGAGCAATCTCACGCAAAAACTCTAAAGTGTGACCTTTCTTTTGTAAAGGATAAGTTTCAACATCAGCCTCACCATAAACTTCAATCTCTGTTGCTTGAATTTCCACATGTTGTCCTTGACCAACAGACTCAACAAGCTTTCCATTAACTCTCAAACAAGCACCAGTAGTTATTCTTCTAATTAAATCTTCTTCAAAATTACCTAATTCAACAACAATTTGAATATTATGTATTATAGTACCATCATTTAAAGCAACAAAAGCAATATTCTTGTTACCTCTTTTGGTTCTAACCCATCCTTTAACGCAGATTTCTTTACCAATCTCTTCATTTTTATTGCCTTTCAAAAGGTCAATAATCTCAATTCTCTTAATATCTTTCATTATTATTTATTTATTCTTTTGTTTTAATGTATCGTATTTATAGATATTCGTTTCCTTTTTCAACTTCAACGTCAGTAACAAACTGTTTAATTCTCTGTTCTTGATCTTTCTTGCAAACCATCAAAACATCATCAGTATTAACAACAATATAATCTTCCAAACCCTGCAAAACAATCAACTTACTTGAAGAGTTATTTATAACGCATTTATCAGTATCATAAAGCATAATATTCTTACCAACCACACTGTTTCCTTTCAAATCCTTATCCCTGACTTCATAAATAGCTCCCCATGTTCCAACATCACTCCAACCAAAATCAGAAGGAATAACATAAACATTATCTGCCTTTTCCATAACACCATAATCAATTGAAATGGAAGGACAAAAAGAATAAGCATTCTTAATAATAGCATCCTCTTTTGGAGTATTTAAATGCACTTTGATTCCTTCAAAAATAGAATAAACATCATTCAAATAAGTTTTCATAGCACTATCAATGCTATTCAAAGACCAGATAAACATACCACTGTTCCAAAGGAAATCGCCACTTGCAATAAATTGAACAGCCATTTCATAGTTAGGCTTTTCAGTAAAAAGTTTAACCTTATTTATTTGATCAGAGTAGTTCTGCAAATATTCATTAGTCCTATATTGAATATAACCGTATCCAGTATTAGGATAAGTTGGTTTAATCCCCAAAGTAATTAAAGCATTCTTTTCCCTACTTGCCCTAAGTCCCAATTGAATAGTTTCAATAAACTTTTCCTCATTAACAATAAAATGGTCAGAAGGAGTTACAATAATATTAGCCTTAGGATTCATTTGAGCAATTTTGAAATTTGCATAAGCAATGCAGGGAGCAGTATTTCTACGTGTCGGCTCAGCAATAATTTGATTTGGATTCAAATTAGGAATTTGCTCATTAACCAAATCAGCATAAATGCTACTTGTAACAATAAATATATTCTCTCTTGGACAAATCTTTTCAAAACGAGCAAAAGTAGTTTGAATCATAGTTTCTCCAGTGCCCAAAATATCAATAAATTGCTTAGGTCTTGAAGTCTTGCTAAGTGGCCAAAATCTTGAACCAATGCCACCAGCCATAATTATACAATAGTTATCTTTATTCATTTCGCAAACATTAATAAATAAGAATCTATAAATTATTTGAATTATAGAATTTGAGCAACAAAATTACTAATAGTTTATAGTATAAGCAAAGAAAATCAAATATATCTTTTAAAAAATAACTTATTTTCTCCCACAAACTACAAATATTTTAAGCCCTCCAAAGCCAAAAGAAGTTGTCTTTTTGGCAAAGCAACGTTAACTCTCATCTTGTTATCACCCTCTTTCCCAAAAATCATACCATCATTAAATCCAATCTTACAATCATATGCAAGTTTGTGCATCAAATCTTTATGAGAATAGCCATAAGCAGAAAAATCGAGCCAAGGCAAATAAGTAGCCTCATGCTTATAAGTTTTTATCTTAGGGAAATTCTCCTTCAAGAAAACATTCATAGAGCAAATATTATCCCAAATATAATCCCTCAACTCATCAACCCACTCAGCACCCCTTTCAGAATAAGCAGCCTCTAAAGCATAAGCACCAAGCACATTCCCATTAAACATATGAAGAACATTATGAGTTAAATGAATAAACATCTTCCTTAACTCAAAATCAGGAATAATAACCTCCGAAGTAGCCAAACCAGCCATATTGAAAGTTTTTGAAGGAGCCATAAGAGTTATAATATTTGCTTTCTCTTCATCCGTTTCAGCACATAAATGAGTTGGATTATGCTTAAAAAAAGGCATAGTTAAATCAGCATGAATTTCATCAGAAACCAAAATACAATTATACTTCTTGCAAAGAAAAGCAACCTTTTTCAAAACATCCTTTTCCCAACACCTACCCACAGGATTATGAGGATTGCATAAAAGCATAAGTTTAACACCCTTTTTAAGTTTATTCTCCAAATCTTCAAAGTCTATTTCAAACCTATCCTCTTTTTCAATCAAAGGATTATAAACAATGTTTCTCTCTTGCGACTCAATAGCATAGTAGAAAGGATGATAAACAGGCGATTGAACCAAAACATCATCCCCCTTTTCAGAGTAAGCCATAACGCAAAGTCCCAAAGCAGGAACAATGCCAGGAGAAAAAATAATCCAATCCTTCTCAACACTCCAGTCATGTCTTGTGTTCATCCACCACAAAATGGAATCATGATAACCTTCCCAATAGTTCCAATAGCCCAAAACAGGATGTTTCAATCTCTTCTCAATAGCCTCAACAATAAAGTCAGGAGTTTTAAAATCCATATCAGCCACCCATAAAGGCATAAGGTCAGAAGTACCAAAAATCTCATCACAAATACCATACTTCAGCGAATCAGTACCCCTACGCTCAATCAACTCATCGAAATCATATTTCTTCATAAAGCAAAAAATAAAATATTATTGGAGCAAAAATAAAGAAAAAAAGGACACGATTAATTCATGCCCTTAAAAAATTACATATACAGTCAACAACTCAACCCCACTTTTATCTTCGATGCTCTCGAACTTCGTTCTTCGGGTCAACTTATCACTTTTCACTTTTAGTTTTTCACTTATCACTTTAACTTACCCCTCTTTCCCCTAAAGTGGAAGTCACTCTTCATTATCCATTTACCATTATATAAGAGTGACATTTTACAAATAAGCGTGAAGAAAATTGGAGTTTTGAACGTGAAGAAAGTTTATTTGTTTGAGCCGAAGGCGAGTTTATAAACTTTTAGTTCAGGGCTTCAATTTTTAGCTTGTTTGTGAACAGTCTTGATTTTTGCTACTTTTTATCAAGAAAAAGTTGATAACAAAAAAGTTTATTTGCAAAAGGTCAGTTGGTTAATAATCCTATAAATCCTTTAATCAAGTAAATCCTGATTCAGACAAAAGTTAATCTGCGTTAATCTGTGGAAATCTGTGGACAAACACAGCTCAACAACTCAACACCTCAACACTCCCTACTCGACAACCAGTTTCTTAGTTTCATCAATTGTCTCATTTACAATTCTAACATTATAAACTCCCCTTTTAAAATCTTTAACATCAAGCTCCAATTCTTTTGTACCTTTTGAAACAACTTCTCTTTTAACTTCCTTGCCCATAATGTCATAAACAATAATATCTGCTTTAGAGTTTAAACCCTTAAACTCAATTTTAGCCTTATCTTTTGCAGGGTTTGGGGAAATTACAATATTAAAATTATTATCATCTTCAATATCATCCAATCCTATTGTTTGAATATTAAAATCTTTCCACCCATCAGTTGCTTGATAAAAAGCAACGGAAGATGCAGGGACATAAAGAGGAATTGACTTGTTAACATTTTTAAAAACATCTTGTCCCAAACTTGGAGGTCTTGTAGCCGAACAAGTAATTGAACTTAACAAAGTACAATTTTGAAAAGCAAACCTGCCAATTGAAGTAAGCGAATTAGGAAAGCTAATTGTAATTAAACCAGTAGCCCAGTAGAAAGCATATTCAGAAACACTGACAGTACCCTCACGAACATTAATATATAAATACTCAGTACTGGAGGTTTTATATTCATACAAGAAATTATTTATATACACCTCCCCATCAGGAATAGCATCATACCAGGGAGTATAATAAAATGCACCCATACCAATTGTAGTAACCGAACTTGGAATATCAATCGTACTCAATTCAGTACAATCAAAAAAAGCTCTTGCCCCAATAATAACAACAGAAGAAGGAATTTTAACCGAAATTAAATTATAACAACTCTCAAAAGCATTTTCATCAATAGAACTAACCAAAAAGAATTTGCCATCATAAAAAACAGAATCAGGAATAAACACACTCCCACTATATTCATCAGCATAAGAGTAAGAAGAAATCCCCTTGCAAGTAACCGAAACCTTATAAGGATAAGTTAATGAAGTTATTTTATAATATATTGTATCACCATTATAAACAGAAAAAAAGTCTTCAGCCTTAGCGTTAAAGCTAAATGCAAAAATTATGGCAATAAATACTATTAATAACTTCTTCATAATAGATTGATTTTACAGTTAATCAAATTCTTAATTAAACAAGCTAAGAAATTATTTTTCAACACTGCAAACTTACAATAATTAATGTAAAAAAAAGAAATTATTTGATAAAAAATAATAAAAAAACAGACACTTATAAGAAAAAATGTAATTTAGCCACCCAAAAAACCTTTTAGCTAAACAAACCACATAACACAAAAGCAAACCCCTATCCACAATTCAGCAAGCAAAAGCAAGAAATAAAAATCAGCAAAAAGAACAACCGAAAAAATGATTGAAGACCAAAAGATAAGCAATATAGATTTCAGAGGGCAAGCACTGGAAGATGAGTACAATAACTGCACATTCATCAACTGCAATTTTTCAGAAATGCAAATAAAAGAAGTAGTATTTGAAGACTGCAAATTTGAGTTATGTAATTTCAGCCTTGCCAAAATGGATGCCTTTTGGAGAGATGTTCAATTTAAAGAATGCAAACTTACAGGAGCCAATTTCACCAAAATAAACCCCTTCTCCACCTTTAGCTTTGAACAGTCCAATCTGCAATATGCCATATTTGTAAAAACCAAACTGAAAAACACCAAATTCATCACCTGCAACCTTCAGGAAGCCGACTTCACCCAGACCGACCTCACAATGGCACAGTTCAACAACTGCGACCTGCAGCGAACCATATTCTCAAACACCAATCTTGAAAAAGCCGACCTCACAACATCCCACAACTACATAATAGATCCAAACAACAACACCATAAGAAAAGCCCGATTCTCAAAATATGGCCTTTCAGGACTACTTCTTTCCTTTGGAATTATAATTGAAGATGTAGATTAGAGGAAAGAAAGGCAGTTGGGATGCTATCCCACACATACCCATTTTTTGAAGATTCATCAAGCCAATATTTCGATTCAATTAAATTGGTATCAACACCAATTCCATGAAAATAGCACAAACCTAAATAATATTGACTAACAGAATCATTTAACTCTGCCCCTTTCTTAAAATACTCAAAACTCTTTTCTAAATTCTTTCCAACACCACCCCCATCATAATACATCCTACCAACAACAAAGAAAGCCAATTTATTACTATCCATACAAGCAAGATTAAAATATTTAAAAGCAGAATCAAATTTCATTTCTTTATAGTAGTGAACACCACGATTATAATTATCTAATTCAGATAATTTAGCTAATTCTGATATTCTATTTTTTTCGCTTCTTTCTCATCACTTATAGTTTCTCTAATAACAAAGAACAACATTATAGCAAATACAATGGTAACTATTATTGTAAAACGAACTTTGCCATCTCTCATGATTTGATTTTAAATTATTTTATTTGGTTGTGTGGGATATGGTATTTATTTAATATTAGAAAGAAATATCTGATTGTAAATCTCTCACAACGAATATTCAATAAATTTTATTCATATTCTGAGGCTATAAAATTATTCAATTCTTCTTTTATTGTTCTCCAGTTTGGTAGATTATTATCAAGAATTGAAGTAAATTTATCATTATGTAATCTTTCTATTAGATGAGACAATTCATGAACAACAACATATTCAATACAATGAACAGGTTTCTTTATTAGTTCTAAATTAAACAATATCTTTTTAGTCTTAATATTACAAGAACCCCATTTAGTTTTCATTTGCTTAATATCCCATGAATCAGCTTTTACATTAAGCTTTCCTTCCCATTTACTTATTAGTTCAGGTAGTAATTTTCTTAATTCATTCCTATACCATTGATTTATTACATCTTTTTTCTTTTCAACTGAAGCGTTTTCTTTAACATAAAGATTAATAAATTGAGTACCCTTAAGCTCAACTTTTGGTTGTGAGTTATGAACAACAACATTCAATCTATATCTAACACCTTTAAAGTAATGATTCTCTCCACTAACATACTCTCTTTTACTTTGTCTTGGTCTATCTGAAACAAGTTTAATCTTGCTTTTTATCCAACCTAACTTATCTATTGCAAAAAGCTTAACTGCATGTATACTCATTGACTTGGGAGCTGAAATATGTACACGAGCATCAGGAGGATAAACAGTAAGATGAATATTCTTAATGTTTTTCCATTCAACCTCAATTATTATATTTTCAATATGTATAAAATCCATTAGTATTCCTTTTGAGCATAAATTATTTTCATAATATCTTCTAAATACTTATCTGAATACTCACCCAATGCATCACTAACAGCAAATCTAACTCTTCGCATTCTTAAAGGAATTCTACTATCTCTAAAATCAGTTTCAGCGTTTTCTTTCACCGCATTATGAACCTTTAAAGCTAACTCTTCGTTATTATTCAAATTCATATATAAAGCCCTTAATCCATTAGTATTTATGCTTGGAGGAAGATCTGGATTAACAGTATTCTTTGCATCTCTAATATGTTCTATCAATTTCTTGATTAAATACTTATATTCAATTTTCCCATTCTTCAATTCTTCAAGCAATTCATTTATAAGAGTTGAAAGCTTATCAAAATATATTGGATTAGTAGGTCTTTCACTATTCACTATTTGACGCATATTTGCAACCAAAATTTCAGCAACCGCTTTCTCAGAAGTTTTAATACTCTTTGGAAGTTTATTTAAGCCCTCTTCACCCTCTTTATATATTATATCCAAAAATGAAATATCTTCCATATCAATCAATAACTGGCTATCCTCAGCTCTTACATAATCATCCAAAAGTTTTCTCATTGCAGGATCATAGAGTTTTAAATCCAATTTATCTCCGCTCTTAAGTTTTATTTCATCTTTTAAATTATTATAGTAATCAACCTTTCTTTTAATCTCTCTTGCCTCTTCTTCACTATAACCTGCCTTAGTCATTTCTGTTGCAATAGCAATATATCTATTTACTAAATTATTTATTGCCTTATATAATTTCTCTCTTTTTTGTGCATTTTCTTCTGCTTCTTTTTCTTGTTCATTAACAGGTGTTGATTCTTTATAAACGAAGTAAGCAAAATAGCCCTCTTGATCTTTTTTAATAACAGGCTCAATAATATAATTTACCTTATTAATAGCATCTTCTAAATCTTTCTTTGCATTTTCTAACCTGTCATTCAATAACCCTTCAATATCTTTTTCATCATAATTGTCAAAAGCTCCACCAGTATAAGTATTTATACTATCCTTAATAGCACCAAATAAATCCTGATAGTCTATAATATAACCATATTCCTTTTCTTCCACATCAACTCTATTTACCCTACAAATTGCTTGAAAAAGATTATGATCACGCATTTGTTTATCTATATATAAATATGTTGCACTTGGAGCATCAAAACCAGTTAGTAGCTTATCCACCACAATCATAAGCTTTAATCTTTTAGGCTCTTCAATAAATACCTTCTTTGCCCATTGTTCATAAGCATTAATATCATTAAACCTGTCACCCAATAGTTTCTTAGTAATACTATTCTTAAAAGCCTTTTCAATATCTCCGTCAGTTCTAATATCATCAGGATTATTATCTCCATAAGGTTCGTAGCTCGTAACCAAAGCACAATGTCCTTTCAATTCAGTCTTTTCAAATTCTTCATAATATCTGCAAGCTTGATAAATGCTTCCAGCCACCAATAAAGCATTACCATAACCACCTTTTAGTGCTGGTTTCATATCCATATCGTAGCAAATATCTTTAACAATTCTTTGAATTCTTTCTCTACTACTAAATATATTTTCTAATCTTGCCCAACGTTCTTTCAATTCTCTTTTAGCAATTTCCGACAATCCTTCTGTTTTAGTTTCAAACCAATTGTCAAACTTGTTTTCATCTGCCAAACGTTGCTCAATATCTCTTGCCTCATATCTTAAATCCAAAATAACTTTGTCTTTAACAGCTTCATTAAATTTGTAGGAATGAATTATTGAGCCAAAGGTTTGTTCCGATGTTTTTTTGTCTTTTTTAAATAAAGGAGTTCCAGTAAAACCAATAAGCATAACATTATCTCCCATAATCTTTTTCATTGCTTCATGCAACCTACCTCCATGAGTACGATGACACTCATCAATAAAAACATAAAAATCTCCCTTAGGGCTATAATCGTTTGGCAACATTCTTTCAATCTGCTGAATATAATCATCAATAAATAACTCAGCTTTTTTATCACCAACCTTAATTGAATCCTCATCATTCTTTACCCCAAACTTATGAACAAGAGTAGATATTAACCAAGGACTATCATGATTTAAAAAATTAATCAAATTTTTTCTTGACCTTGCTCTTTCAATTTTTTCATCCGTACTCTTAAATCCATTTTCAATCTGTCTATCCAGCTCATCCCTGTCAGTAATAATAACAACTCTTGCATTACCACCAATTTCTCTACGAATCCATTTTGCCAACCATATCATAGTTAAACTCTTTCCTGAGCCCTGAGAATGCCAAATAATTCCTCCCTTTTTCTCTTTCACTCTTGGTTGAGCAGCCTTTAAAGCAAAATATTGATTAGGTCTTGCAGCTTTTTTAATTCCAGCATCAAAGATTATCATATCTTGAATAAACTCAAGAAACCTTGTTTTGTCAAAGAAATTTTTGCAATTATAATCTAATTCATTTTCTCCTTGTGGGTTTTCTTCTTTCCAACGAAGCCAAAACTTTTCAGGAGTTTTAATAACTCCATAATATAAACCTTCGCTATCACTACCTGCAAAAATTAATTGAATGGTAGTAAAAAATCTGTGTATTTCGTTATCCTGTTGGTTTCTTATGTTTTGTCTAATACCCTCATGAACCGAAACCTTACTGCGTTTTAATTCAATAACCCCTAAAGCAATACCATTAACATAAATAACCAAATCAGGTCTTCTTTCCTTATTACCAAAAATTGTTACCTCTTCAGCAATATAGAAATTATTAGCCATTGGATTATGCCAATCAATCAAATTCACATAACTTCTATGTTCTCCAACCTCATTACTAACATTAATACCATAACGCAACAACCCATAAATCTCCTTATTAGCTTCATAAAGATCCTTACCCTGATTATTTGCCTCTAACAATAACTGACGAATAGCCTGATTGATTTGATTTTCATTATATTTTTTGCTAACAAGATACTCCCTAAGTAATGTTTCATTAATATTACTATTATCAGTTCTGTCTTCCAAGTTACCAATATAAATATAACCCAAATCCTTTTGAAATAAATTCACCAATCTGTTTTGAGTAACAACCTCCAAAGCACCAATTTCAGCCATAATGTTTATTGTTTTAGGTATTATTTTTTTTCAATCTGTTTAATAAATTCGTCAAAGTCCGATTCAAACAACCTGTCTTGCACTACACGAAATTTCTCATATTCATTCTCTGCCTTCAATTTTGCTTCAAGCATAGATATTTTACCAGAATCTCTTAGAATTGGATAATCAGAAAGCTCAAGAAATTTAATTAAGAAAGTTTCCCAATCTTTCATATTCATTACCTGACGGTTCATTGCCCTTGTTTCAGCTAAATCCAAATATGCACTGACTATTCTTTCCAATGCTTTTAAATGTTCCTCATTAATATAGTTCTTTGCAATTGTAACATCGCTTTTGAGTATTTTACCTTTAGGGGCTTGCTTCCATGTTTTAAGTCCCATATTTACTTTTTCAGCATCAGCCTCGTTATAAATTATTTCAGCAGCCGTTCTTCCTGTAATTGCCCAATGTAATTTATTTTGAACTGTAGAGAAAAATTGTTTTGTAATATCTGCCTTACTATCATAATCGGCACTAAGAGAGTAAATATCAGTAATCTTTTGATAAAGTCTGCGTTCACTAATTCTTATCTCACGAATTCTTTCAAGCAACTCATCAAAATAGTCTTGCCCAAAGTTTTTTATTTGTTTTAGGCGTTCATCATCCATTGCAAAGCCTTTAATAATATACTCATGTAAAACATTTGTAGCCCATTTCCTAAACTCAATTGCTCGATGAGAATTTACCCTATAACCAACTGAAACAATAGCCCTAAGATTATAATACTTAACATCCTTTTCTTGGGTTTTCCCCTCAATAGCACCATGTTGAGTGGTGTGTGCAAAATATGCACATACCACTTTCTCATCAAGTTCATTTGACTCAAAAATACTTTTCAGATGCTTAGTAATTACAGTTCTATCCTTTTCAAAAAGAATAGCGATAGCCTTTTGTGTAAGCCAAAGAGTTTCATCCTTAAAATAAACATCAATATTTACCTTCCCATCCTCAGTTTTAAAGATAACAAAGTTATTAAACTTCTGTAATTCATTAGAATCCTCATATTTTACAATCTCAGCCATAATGTTTATTTTTTTGATAAATAAGTTTACAATCTATTTAATATGTCGGTTATAAGTGTATTCATTTGCGAAAAGGCAAACCATTTCTTCCCCAAATCCTTTAAAGATGCTCCATAAGGAAGAGTACCACCAAGACTTCTTATTGAAGGTATCGCATTTTGCGATAGGAGAAAATCAACTTCTTGTTTATTGAGTTGAAAAACAAAGTCATCAGGAAATCTATTAGGATTCCTTTTCATTTGCTCCCTAAGTCTAATTGGTTTAACATCATAATACAATGCCAAATCTTTATCTAAAATTACATAAACATTTCTAATAAAAAATATCTTATTTTCAATTTGTTCTTGTTTAACTAATTCCATTTTTACAAAAATATTATAATGTTATCTTAAGTAAATTCCTTTTAAATCAAACGAATTCGACCAGTAAGCAAATCCTCATACTTTTCAATCTTATCCAAGATTTAGAATAATTTAATCCTTTTAATTAGAATATATCCTTTTAATTATTTCAAATAATAACTCTTGTCTTTCATTAATTGCATCTTTTGTTAGTAGTCCATTTTCATCTGGCAAATAACCTTTAAATAGATTTTTAATATCATCATTACAACTATTCAAAGATGCTGGATTTATAGAATTGGTTAAAATTTTATTCCAAATAAAACCACTATTTTGATAAGAACTAAACTTTTCTCCAAATACTCTATTACTTGTTCTAATATTTTCATTTCCTTTTAACAATATTACTGCTCCAAGGCGGTTTCTTTCATCAATAAATTGTTTTTCATCAAATTCACCATCTTCATCAGTAAATTGTGCCATTATTTTTTCATTATTTGAGAATATATGTTCAATATGAAATCCATTTATTGGTCTTGTTCCACTACGAGTAATAAAATTTAAAGATTCCTGTTTTGCAAATGAATTCTCTTTTAATATATCTGCTAAGAAAATATCTACTCTTGCTAAAAGATATTTTGTAAATCTTCCATCAATTTTTGCTTTCTCAAAATATTTATACTGGAATATATCATTAAATGAAGTTATAGGGAAATGATTATCATTAAAATACTTGATTATGATGTTATCAAATGCATTTTCTAATTCAGTAATGGGTTTGTTTCTAATGGCTCTGTTTAAATCATAAACTATTTTTTGTCTTGCATTGTTATCTCCTGCACCTACCAATGTAGATATAGTATAAAATTGATCAAATTTTTTAGCAACTAAATCAATTTTTTCATTACGTTCAGTATCATTTAATTTTAAAGCAGAAATAATTAATAATGTTTGATGACCTTGATCATTTGCAAAATTTGATTCGATGTATAAATTAGTTCTATCCTTTGCATGTTTTTGAATTTCTAAAAATATCTTATAGAAATATATAAAATCTTCTTTTATGAAATTTTCAATTTTTGATGGTTTAGATCTGTCTAAATCATTTACTATTTTTTCATTGGTAAGTAGGTTTCTATGATATTTGCCAGAAAATTGCTCATATTGAAATGCATTATCAGCATATTTTGCTCTAAAATATGTTCTAAAAAAGGTATCTACATTTTTGTAATTATTATCTATACTAAAGAAAGTTTTTAAACCTTCGTTCCAAATATCATTACATTTTTCCTTTTCATTAACATCTAAAACTCCTAAAAGCATTCCTTTTAAAACTTCATGAGGTTCTAACTCTTTACCTCTATCATTTGCAGTTTCAAATATCATTGCTACATCCTCTTTATTCTTAATTACTTGCTCAATTATAAGAACTTTTTGTAGTAAATAATAAACATAATAATTGTATTTTATATCATTAAATTGATTATTTATATCAAAGAAATATGAATCGTAGTACTTTGATATCAACCAATAATTGTCTTTTAAATTAGCTTGAGTAATATTTGTTATATCATCATTTGTTATTGATTTTTGTTCAAATATCTTCTTAATGATAGAATTTCTATCTGAATTTGATATTTTAAAATGTTTTTCACTTGCCATATCTTCTTCATATATTAACTCTCCAATAAACTTCTTTACATTTAAAACTAAATCACCTTTATCTATTCCTATATGATATAATTTTATAAGAATCAAAAGAATTGTTGTTAATCTTTGTTGCCCATCTACAATATATATTTTCCCTGCTTGTTCATTTAACATTATTGTATTAAGAAAATATGGTTTAAAGTTTTCTTCTAAATCCTTTAAAATTGATTTTAAATCAGGATTTCCATTTTTCTTGTAAAACTTTATATTGTTTTCAAAACGTAATTCAATATCCTTTAATAATTGACTTACAATTTTATAATCTTTTTCATCACTCCATCTGTAATCTCTTTGATATACATCAAGACTATAAGGCTTTGGTTTGCTAAAGATATAATTTATATCTCTTTCTTCTACTTCAATTAAACGTGCCATAATGTTAGTATTTTTAAATTAAACGAATTCGACCAGTAAGTAAATCCTTCATCATTCCATCTTTCATCATCCTATATTTCTCCAATTCACCCTCCAAACCCTCAATCTCTTTATCCATATCAAATAATATATTTGTAATTCTATTTTGTCCTTCAATAGATTGTGGTAATGTTATTTTTAATTGATTAAATAGTGATTTTGATAAATTATATCTTGTTGCACCTTGAGCTAATGAAGTCATTAATTCTCTACCTATTTTAGATCTAAAAAAATATGATAAATACAATCCTGATACTTCATTATCTTTTAATCTAAATCCAAAACAGAAACTATTTAAGTATAAATTTTCTACTTCTTCAATAATTACTGAACAAATTCCAACTTCTTCGGGTGTTTCTGATGAAGTATTAAAAAACAAATCTCCTGCAATTACTTTATTTTGTTTTTCTTTTTCTCCTACACTTACCTTTTCAAAATTATTAATATCAATAATTGGATTACTTAGAATATTCATAAATGGAATATAATAAGCATTTCCTTGTCCAAAATGAGCTTTAGATTTTCCTGTTAATCCTCCATACGTTTCTCCAATCTCTCCCAAACGTTTTTCTACCCAACCCTCTTTTGGTTTAAGTAATTCTTGCATTGCTCCTTGCTTTAGGTTTTTCTTTTTCTCTATCTTAGTTTCTAAAGCATTTATTAAATCATCTATATCGGTTAAAGCATTAGCAATTGCAGTCTGTTCTTCTTGTGTTGGAGGGATAGGAAGTTTGTATTCAAATAAATCTTTTAAAGTGATGCTTGCTTGATTTGCATTACCTCTAAATATTAATTCTATATGATTTATGTAGTTTTCTGTTTTTAAATTATAAAACAGCAATCCTTGATTTTCTTTCAACTTATCTTTTGACCTAATTAATACTGCGTTTTGATTCAGTAAACTACCTTCATTTTCTTCAGTAATTCTTATTACTTTTCCAACCATTGAATCATACATCGGTGGTTTAGAACCTACTGTTGAAATTATTAAATCATTTTTTTTAAGCTTCCAATTTTTATACTTTTCAGAATCATTTTTATCTACATATATAGCATTTTCTTTTTTTATAGTATCAAATAATGTATCACTTACTCTTATTACTCTAATACCATAATTTTTATATTCTCTGGATTTAAAAGCAAATCCTTTAGTGTAATTTATTATACTACCTATCTCCTTCACCTCCCAATCCTCAGGGATAACACCTATTTCCGTTTGTTTATAGCCTTTTTTTAGTTCCATTTGTAACCCATTTTTTGAAGATTTGCTTTTACTTTTTCTTCCAAATCAATTACTTTATTAGTTATTGCAGGTAGTGGAGTTTCGTATCTTTCGGCTAAGTCTATTATGTTTGTTGTAAGGTTTTGAGTCACGCTTTGCAATAGACTTTGAAGGTTATTCTCTAATGTTCTCACCCATTTATTATCTAATACCAAATACTTTATATCATTTTCGGTTAATGTTGCATATTTATTCTCAACTTCATTTAATAGTTCTGTATTAAGATTCTTAATCTCTTTGTTTATATTGGAAATATCATTTTTTAATTTCAAATAGTTTTTAAGAGCTTCAATTTCTTCTTTATCTTTATTTTTATCAAGCTCTTTTATTCTCTTCTTAATGTTTGCATCATTAATCTTATCATCCTTGAAATTGCTTTCATCGAAAAATTGAATATTCTCTTCATTCTCCATTAAATCCATTATATCGGATTCCTTTTTTGCAATTTCTTCCTCTTTTAAAAGAATCTTATTATTTAATTCACCAAAAAACTCATTAACTACAATCTCCACAGGCAATAAATCACACATTAAATCCTTTACCGAAGATGCCACCTTTTCCTTTGGTGTCTTTCCTTTTTGAGCTTGTGGTTGAGGAACATAAAGCTCTGCCTTCCAACCATCTTGCATAACAATATAAACATCATCCTGCATAACACCATTCCAATAGTTCATCAAATGATCATAAATATCATAAGCATCAACCAAAGACTCTCCATTTTGATATTCATATAATAAATCAATACTAATATCACTAATCAAAAGCTTGGGTTTTGTTTCTGAATCAATTGATTCTAATCTCTCAAAAACATTATTTACCCAATTTTTAAAATGATTGGAGTATATTTCTTTTTGATTGGCAAAATCTTCATGATTCCAAATAATATCCCTTATCTCTTCCTTGCTGCATTTCAAATCAAAATAGCCCTTATTGTCTTTTTGCTCAATAAATAAATCATCCTTCATATTAGGGCAAGCCATCCAATATTGTTTTAACTCTTCAATATCTCTCAATGGCAATCCACCTTGCAAATGTGCTTTAATATCATGTATAACCTCTTTGTCCTTTGGGGCTATATATCTTGGTATATTAAGATTATATTCATTTTTCTTAATCTCATCTATATGCACAAATCGAGCAAAATAAGGTATATCCTTATGACTGTTCCATGCATCAACAATTCTTTGAATGTCTTCCTCTCTCAATCTGTTTTTATTTCCGTCCTTAACAAAACCCTCTTTTGCATCAATAATATAAATTCCTTTTCTGTTTCCTGCTCCTTGCTTATCCAATATAATAATGCAGGCAGGAATGCCAGTTCCATAAAATAGATTTGAAGGTAAGCCAATAATACCCTTAATATACCCTTTATTAATTATGTTTCTACGAATAATCTCTTCAGAATTACCTCTAAACAAAACCCCATGAGGCAATATACAAGCTCCTTGACCTTTGAAGTTAAGAGAACGTATTATATGCAAGAGAAACGCATAGTCTCCATTTTTTTCAGGAGGAAGACCAATTTCGCCTCCCCAACGCTTATGTTCATCTTCTTGCTTGGCACTCTTAAGCCATGATTTGGTTGAAAAAGGTGGATTTGCAACAATATAATCAAAAGTCTTTAAGTCTCCATTTTCAAGGTGTAAAGGATTATTTAATGTATCTCCTTGAAGAATGTCAGGTGTTAGATGACCATGAAGAATCATATTCATTTTTGCCAAACCTGCTGTTGCAACATCCTTTTCCTGACCATAAATTGATGCTCCCTTTTTTGTCTCAGCCAATGCCCTAAGCAATAAAGAACCTGAGCCACATGTTGGATCGTAAATTGTATCTTTTACATCATTTGATTTTTCAAGACCAATAACCTTTGCCATTAAACGGCTAACTTCCGAAGGAGTATAAAATTGTCCCTTGCTCTTACCACTTTCTTGAGCAAAGTTTTTCATCAAATACTCATAAGCATCACCCATTAAATCATCATCAGAGGCTCTATTTGATCCAAAATCTAATTTAGAGTTTTGAAACACAGAAATCAAATTACTAACTGTTTCAATTAAATCCTTACCCTTACCTAATTTTGTTTCATCAGAAAAGTCTGCAAGGTTAATAACTCCAGTAAGTCCATTAGCCTCAGCTAATGCAGATATCTTAATATTAATTTGTTCTCCAATTTTTTCTTTTCCCTTCAACTCAATAAAGTCATCAAAACTACATCTTTCAGGTATAACCAATAAATATTTTTTATCTGTTTTTGCCTTGTCGCTAACATACTTAACGAATAACATTACCAACACATAATCCTTATATTGTGAAGCATCCATTCCACCACGCAACTCATCACAACTCTTCCAAAGGGTAGAATATAATTCCGATTTCTTAATTGCCATTTATCTAACTTGATTTTACTTACGTATTTATATTTTTTTCCAATCTTCAAAGATAATAAGAATAATTTAATTACAACTCTAAAAAAGGCAAAAGATATTTTTATAGATTGAATGACTTTTATTAATTTGAAATTGGAGCGATTGATATAATAGTGCTTTAGGAATTGGATATTAAAATACTAAGCAAAAAATAACTCCTTATTTCAGTAAATTAGAATAAGGAGTTAGCAAATTAGAATAAGGAGTTAGTAAAATAGAATAAGGAGTTAGGAAAAGGAGAAAAAGTGAGGGAGGTTGAGGGGGAAAAAAGGGTTTTAGATTATTGTTTTACTAATTGATTTATAGTTTTATAAGTGATTTTGTGAGGGAGGTGAGGGAGTAAATTTGCGTTTTTATAACTTTCTTACAATTTATACTCAAAACATTTTATGGTTTTAAAATTTTGTATACAACTTTCTAATTTTCACTTTTACCTCCCTCACCTCCCTCACTTTTGGGTTTATATTTATATTATTCAGTCTGTTAGATTGCTTCTTCTAAATCATAATCACCTCCCTCACTTTCTCTACTTATATCTGCATTATCCTTTTTTATTAATAGATATTTACTTATTCCTCTAATTCGTTTGGTTGTTAGATTGAGTTTTGCTAATTCCTTTCCAATCTTCATGGCTGTTAAATCTTTATGGCAATATCCAAATCTAAAGATTAACTCTTGCAAAATATCAGTGCTTGAATAGTACTCTGCTTTTTCTAATCTCATTAGTTTTGGATTAGGTGATGGTTGTTTAAAGTATTTTTCTATTAGTTCTTTAACAAAGTTGGGTTGAACAAATTTGCTGTTTTCTTCTTTCCTAAGGGCAATTTCTTCTTTGGTTTCCCAATATACAAAGTCTTTTTTGAAGAGTGCTAAGGCTTGTGCATAAACTTGATCTATGTCTATTTGCTTGTTGTAGTCAATTTCCAATACTTCATGTGCCCAAAATCTTCTTTCTCCATCTTCTCCTGAAAGGAATTGCATTTCATTGAGGGTGGCAACAAAGGAAGCTCTACGATTGTATTTCTTTTGGTTCTTTTCGTAATGTCCTCTTTCCTGTATGCTTCCTCTTGTTAACAGTTCTTTGATGAAGTTTATATCGCTTTTTGTGTATCGTGACAGTTCTTCAATACTAATTAGCACATTTTGACTTAGCTTGAAATTGGTGTCTTTGTGCTTAAGGTCTAAAGGGCTGTCGGTAAAGTACTCTGACCATTCTTTTGGGATTAGTTTCTTTATCCA
The DNA here is from genome assembly GCA_002423895.1 of Bacteroidales bacterium UBA5515. Lineage (GTDB taxonomy): Bacteria > Bacteroidota > Bacteroidia > Bacteroidales > P3 > UBA10566. Next base: position 67,904 of record DIOL01000019.1, read on the forward strand.
AGTTGTTTTACCAATTCCTTCTTTCCCAGAAAGTACAAGGCAATAGTGATGAATGGTATTAGGATTTAGAAGTGTGGCAACAATTCCAACAATATATTTCTTTACATCACTATTCCACAATTCTTGATTGGTGGTTTTGATTGTGCTGGCAAGTTCTACAAGATGGTCTTTTTTGTCCCATGGTGGAAGTGAATTGAGCTTTTCTATAAATGGATCATATTCTTTCACCTCCGTTGTTTGTATCATCCTCTCAACATTTATTCGTCTTGCAATGGTCAACTGGTCTGTTATGTATGTTTGAATGGTGTTACCTATAATAGTGTCATACATTTCCCATTTTGGATTCTTATTTTTCTTATCCAACACTTCAAAGCAATTTGTTGCAACATTATTCCTTATATCAAATCGCTTATTAAACAACTCTCTAATTTGGTCATTGCTTATATCATCAGTCTTCTTTGGCTTTTCTTTATTGCTCTTTTCTCTATTGACCTGCTTGCTGGACTTGTAAGCTGAATTGACTGTGGTTTTTATTTCATCATAATCTAAATCTGAATATTTCTCCAAACAGAAATCCAAAACAACAGCTTTATCGTGTTTTTTTGAAAAAGCGTTTTGACTGAAGTAATATAACGAGTTATTTCTATTGCCTTCCTGATTGGGGTGAGTTATCAGGGTTTCATCGTATAGTAAATTCAATTCTTTGCTGGTGATGTCCAAAGGCTTTGCTTCCAAATTAAGATAGGCATTTGGATCATAGCTGACAAAACAAAGTCTTGTTAAATCCTTAACTTGTGGGTCGCCAACAACATTGTATTTCTTCTCAACATAGTTGTTTACCTGTTCAAACTTTTGAGCGTAATATATAGCTAAGGCATCATAGTTTTTGTCTTTCAGAAACTTATCAACCTTTTCATCTTTTTTCAACCTGTAGAAAATTTTAATTCCATCACCACTTGGAGAAATAAAGAATGAAAATGTATGCTTGTCTTCTTTTAACAAGGTGCATATTTCTTTTATCCTTTCTTTATCCCCCACATGGTCAAGATCCACACCAACAATATATTGAAAACTATCAATGTATTCTTTTCTTCTTTTTGCTTTATAGGTTGAACAATAGGTGAAAGATTGAAGGCTCTTTTTAAGCTTATCGTATGTTTGTCTGTCTCCATTACTTTTAGCCTTTCTAATATCTAAAACAATATCTTTATAGGTGTCGGATTTGATGTCTGTAATTAAGTCATCCCAATCTATATCAAGATTTGGAGAGCCTGCAAGGTTATTAAAAATTGTTATCTGTTCCATGAGCTTATTTGTTTTCATTAATTATAATGTTACTAATTTCCTCTATCTCTTCTTCGGTGTATCTTCTTTTGACATTTTTTGTCAATAGGCCGTGTTTCTTTCTCAAACGATAGAGGGTAGCTTGAGAAATTTGCATTATCCTTAACACATCTTTTTGTGTGTACTTTGGAATTTTACTTTCTTGTATCATAAATATGGGTTATTTAAAAATTTTCAATGTTTTCGTCGATATATCTCTGATATTTATCCAATTAAATCTTTATTTTGGTTTTAACTTTTGTTTAACTTATCTTTAAGAGACAAACTTTTGATTAAGGATTTACAAACTTCCAAAATGTCCAATTTGAACTCGAAAAATCAAATTATATATCTTTGATTATCAACTTTTACAAAATTACAAATTTATTTAGCAATGAATTGTACAAAAAATATATAAAAACAAAAAGTTTTCCACATACCATTGTTATTAACGGAGTAATTCATTAATCTTAAGAAGTAAAGGTTGGGATATAAAAATTAATTCATATTGAATACATTATTGTTTTTTATGTTGTGTTGTTATAACATAAAAATTGAGGGATAAATATGTATTATAATTCATCAAAAAAGGACTAATATTTATAATAAAATTGTATTATTTTCATTCTTTTTTCAATTCAAAGGATTTCAATACAATTCAAATGAGATCTATATGGTTGTAATATAGTTATATAATGATATTTTTTTGTATCTTTGTTGTATGAAAAAATTTCATGAACTATGATTAAACTGATTAATGTGATTATCATGAAAGAATAATCAAAATCATAGTAAATCAGTAAATCAGCTAAATCAAAGTTCTGATATTATTAATTATTAATTATTCATTTTAAAACCTTGCGGTGATATAGGGTTAACTGCTGATGTATTATGATTAGATACATAAAGGTTACAAAGAAGATTGTAACAGGACAGAACCAGGGAATGAAATTTTTTGCAAGATTGTTCCGTGGAAACGATGTGTCAATTGACCAGTTGTGTCAAGAGATTGTGGAAAGTACCACATTGAGTTACCCTGATGTGTTGGCATGCTTGAAGGCTTTGGAGATTAATATCTCTCGCCATATTCAAAATGGTAGTGCTGTTAAGTTTAATATCTTAGGCTCATTTATCCCTAAGATAAAAGCAACTGCAATGGGCACATTGGAAGAAGTGGATGCTACAACCATTAAGGCAGCATCTTGCAGATTCTATCCTTCAACAAAGTTTAAAGATTCTTTGTCAAAGGTAGCTTTTTCAGAAGTAGATCTTAATATTAAAGGTCTTCAAACTGGAGAAACACCTGCTGTGGATCCGGAGGCTCCTGTTGAGCCATAAGGAGTCTAAGGACTTTAAGGACATTAAACTCTTTAAGCTCCTTAAGTGAAAAGTGAAAAGTTGGGCGAACCTTTGGGTTTGCCCTTCTTTTTTTTACTATCTTTGCACCGAATTTAAAAACTTTTTATTTTAGTAACGTAATGATTAAGCTTAATTTAACTGATGTTTTTCAACCTAAACTTTTTAAAATAATAAAGCAAAGGGCCTATTCTAAGGAATTATTTATTCAAGATTTTATTGCTGGTATTATTATTGGTATCGTGGCCATTCCTTTGGCTATTGCCTTTGGTATTGCTTCAGGGGTTTCGCCTCAGCAAGGTTTGATAACTGCCATTATTGGTGGGTTTTTGGTGAGTTTTCTTGGTGGCTCTCATGTGCAGATTGGAGGTCCTACTGGTGCTTTCATTGTTATTATTGCTGGCATTATTGCTGAGTTTGGTTTCACTGGGTTAATTATTGCCACTGTTTTGGCTGGTATTATGCTTATTTTGATGGGTCTTTTGAAGTTGGGTGATGTTATTAAGTTTATGCCTTTCCCTATCATTGTGGGTTTCACTTCTGGTATTGCTGTAACCATTTTCTCCACTCAGATTAAGGATTTCTTTGGTCTTACTGCTGTGGGTGGTGGTGAACTTAGTGTGCCTTCTGAATTTTTGAGCAAGTGGGCTGTGTATTTTGAAAACTTTTCTACCATAAATCCTTGGGCTACTTTGCTGGCTGTTTTGACCATTGTTATTATTATTGTTTGGCAAAAGTTCATTAAGAAAATTCCTGGCAGTATTGTTGCCATTATTGCCTGTACTTTGATTGGTATGTTGTTGAAGAATCAGTTTGGATTGGATATTGAAACTATTGGAAGTAAGTATCCTGAACTTTCTGGTGGTTCTCCTCTTCCAAAGCCTGTTACTCCTAATATTGACATGCATGCTGTCCGTTTGTTGATTTCTCCTGCTTTCACCATTGCAATGCTTTGTGCTATTGAAAGTTTGCTTTCTGCTATGGTGGCTGACGGTGCAACTGGTAAGAAACATCATTCCAACACTGAGCTTATTGGTCAGGGTGTGGCTAATTTGGTTGTTCCTTTCTTTGGTGGTATTCCTGTTACTGGAGCTATTGCAAGAACTATGACTAACATAAATAATGGTGGTAAAACTCCAGTGTCTGGTATTGTTCATGCTGTTTTCCTTTTGCTTATTTATCTTTTCTTGATGCCTTTGGCTGCTTATATTCCTTTTGCTTGTTTGGCTGGTATTTTGGTTGTGGTGGCTTATAATATGAGTGAGTGGAGAAACTTTAAGGCTTTGCTTAAAAACCCTGTTACTGATGTTATTGTGCTTTTGGTTACTTTCTTCCTTACTGTTATTTTCGACTTGACAATTGCTATTGAAATTGGTCTTTTGATTGCTGCCATTTCATTTATCAAACGTGTTATGGAAACTTCTCAAATCAGAGTTATTGAAACAGAAATTGCAAGAACTGAAAATCCTGAAGACAGTGATATTGAATATACTAAACTTGATAAGAATTTGGAAGTTTATGAAATTGATGGACCTTTCTTCTTTGGTATTGCTAACAAGTTTGATGAAATCAACTACGAAATAAAGCAAAAACCTAAGGTGAGAATTATCAGAATGAGAAAAGTTCCTTTCATTGACTCAACTGGTATTAAGAATTTGGGTAATTTGTGCAATCGTTCCAAGAAGGAAAAGATTCAAGTTATTCTTTCTGGTGTTACTCCTGAGGTGTATGCTACTTTGGAAAAGAGTGGTTTTGTGGATAAGCTTGGCAGAGAGTTTATTTTCGACCATATCACTAAGGCTATGGATAAGGCTAACGAGTTGCTTAAATAGTATATATAAAAAAACAAATAATCACTTGTTGATGAAAGACTTGATATGGTATTTTGTTTTGACTCTGATTGTTTTGGGACTTGTTGTTCTGGGACTTTTTTGGGGAAGTGTGGATGTTAGCTCTTTGGATGAAAATTCAATTTACATTATCAAAAACATTCGCCTTCCAAGGGTCATTATGAGTCTTCTGTGCGGTGCGGGACTGGCTGTTTGTGGTTCTGCTTATCAGTCCATTTTCCAAAATCCTCTCTCCGATCCTTATATTCTGGGTGTGTCTTCTGGAGCTTCTCTTGGGGCTGCTGTTGCCATTATTTTGGGGTTAGAGTCTTTCTTCTTCGGCATTGGTGGTTTCGCTTTTCTGTTTGCTTTGGCAACGGTTTGGATTATTATTAAAATTGCTTCCGTTGGCAATCGACTTCATACCACCACTTTGCTTTTGGCTGGTATCAGCATTAACTTTTTGATTGCTGCCCTTATTGCCATTCTTATGGTTTTGAACAGCGAGAACATGGATAAGATTATTTTCTGGACTATGGGCTCAATGAGTGCCACTAAGTTTTCGGATTTGTGGATTGTGTTTGTGTTTGTTTTGATTGGCATTATTGCCATAAGGCTTTACGCAAGGGAACTCAACGCCATTTTAACTGGAAACGAAAGTGCAAGGAGTTTGGGTGTGAATGTGGAGAGAACTAAAAAGGTTATTTTGCTTTTCTCAACTCTTATGATTGGTATTATTGTGGCTAAGAGTGGTGTTATTGGATTTGTTGGACTAATTGTTCCTCATATTGTTAGAATTTTGGTTGGGTCTGATAACAGAAGAATTATTCCTTTCTCAATTTTTGGAGGTATGATATTTATGCTCATGGCAGATATTCTTTCAAGGGTTTTGATTGCTCCAAGCGAATTGCCTGTGGGTAGCATAACTGCTTTGATTGGTTCTCCTTTCTTTATTTATCTTCTTTATAATGCTAAAAAACAACTTAACCCTTAAGATATTATGGAAGAAAAAGATGTGATTTTAGAGGTTAAGAATATCTCCTATTTTGTAAGGGAAAAGAAGATTATTGAGGATATTAGTTTTTCACTTAAAAGAGGTGGTTTCTATTGTGTTATAGGTACAAATGGAAGTGGGAAAACTACTTTGCTGAAGTCAATTACAAATAATGTTGAGTTAAATGCTGGTGATGTTAAGGTTAATGGAAAACCCATTAAGAAATACTACCCTAAACAACTGGCTAAGGAGCTTTCTATTGTTTGGCAACATAATGAATTTTTGTTCGATTTTTCTGCTTTTCAAGTTGTGATGATGGGACGAATGCCCTATCAAAAACTTCTTCAAGCTGACTCCGAAAAGGACTTGAAAATTGTTCAAGAGGCAATGGAAAAGACCAACACATGGCACTTAAGGAACAGATCAATTAAACAGCTTAGCGGTGGTGAGTTGCAACGCATTATGATTGCAAGAGCTTTGGCTCAGGAAAGTCCTTTAATGCTTTTGGATGAGCCTATTTCGTCTTTGGATATAAGACATCAATTTGATGTTATGGAGCTTTTAAGAAAGATTAATCGTGAGAACGGAACAACAATTTTCATTATTCTTCACAACCTTTCTCTTGCATTGAAATATTCTGATGAAATTATAACCCTTAAGGATGGTCATTTGGTGCATTTTGGCAAAACAAGAGATATAATTAACAAGGAGAATATTCAAAATCTCTTTAATGTTGATGCTGAGATTATTGACAAGGATAATATAATAATCAATAAATAAACTTTTTCATTTTTGGATATGCAAATTAATCTTAAATACTTTGGCTTTGTTTCTCTTCTGCTTCCCTTCCTTTTCTTCTCTTGCAACAAGACTCAAGACACTAAGCCTAATTGTGTTATCTCACAAAAGAATCCCTTAAAGAAAACTCCCATGAAGGTGGTTTCTGTTTCTCCTGCGGTTACGGAAATTCTTTTTGCTTTGGATTGTGGTGACAGATTGATTGGAAGAACAGATTTTTGCAATTATCCTCCTGAGGCTAAAAACATTAAATCAATTGGAGGAATAAATAATACCAATTTGGAAGAGGTAATCAAGCTTAAACCCGATTTGGTTATAACCTCATCAATTTTCACTAAAAAGATGTTTCAAACAATTGAAGATGCTGGCATACCAATTATCTCTTTCAGGGAGACAAACACCATTGAAGGCTTGTATGAAACAATTGAAATGTTGGGTGAAGTGATGGATAAGGAGACTAAGGCTAAAAGCATAATTGACAGTTTTAAAGAGGATTTAAAAAATGTGAAGATTAAACGTGACAGTGTTCAAAAAATAAGAAAAACTACCACCTTGCCTAAGGTTTATTATGTTGTTGGTTTTGGACAAATGGGCGACTTTTCAGCTGGGAAAAATACTTTTATTAATGAAATTATTACCCTTGCTCAGGGAGATAATATTGCAAAAGAAAGTCTCAACTGGTCATTCTCCAAGGAAGAGATTTTTGCAAATCAACCTGATTATATTTTCATAAGAAAAGAGGATTCTGCTCAATTTGTGAAAACTCACCCCTACACTCAACTGAAAGCTGTTAAAGAAAACAAAGTGTTTGGGATTGAAAGCAACCTTATGGATATTCTTTCGCCAAGAACAATTAAGGCTATTGAATTTATTTCTGAGAAGATTTCTGATTAATTATTTTAAATTTCACTGGACTTCCTTCATTAAGTCCCAAAAGTGCTGAGGCATTGCCTTTGTTGATTGCCAATTGGAGGTGATTGGTGGATGAAACTGTTAGAACTGGTGTGTTTTCCCTTACATTATCGTAGGCATGGGATATTGCATTTATGCTAAATCCTTCCAATTTCAATTCAAATCTCTTATCGGTTATGCACTTGGTAAATTCATCTATGGTTATGTTAAGGAATATGTTACCATAGCTGTCTATATGAAATACTGTACAAAGAATTGCATCTTGGTATATTGTTGCATTCATTGTGGTTTTCTTCACAAAGGCAGTCATCTTATAGCCAAATTCTTCAATATTTGAATTGTAAGAAATCAGGGCTGCCACCTTGCAAAAGAGATCAAAGGCTGAAAAGGTGTAATAGTTAGATTCCTGAAAGACATTGGTTATGCCTATAATTTCCTGAACTTCCAATCCATCAAAAATTATACTTGGCATTCCATTATCGGTGCAAATAAAATACTGATCATTATATTTGATTACAACATGCTGATACTGCTTTTGCGTGTTTTCAGAACAATGTACATCAATTATATGAATGGTTGATTTAGGAAAACCCAAACATGCATTTCTAACAATAAAAGCGCCCTGCATTATATCAAACTTATTGATTTGATGTGTTATATCAACAACATTACAATCATCAATAGTTGAATAGAGCTTGCCTTTTACTGCTCCAACATAATGGTCAGAAATACCCCAGTCTGTAGTAAGAGTAACAATTTGCATCTAATCCTAAATCTTTATATTATTATTTATGCAAAAGTAATAATAATAAATAATAATGCATAGTCATAGCTCAAAAAAACTTATTAACACCCCAAAGCATCATTTTATTGAATATTTTTCAGTCTGATAATCCGCAACTTAATAATAAAAAATATTTTTCTACAATCTTTTCACTTACTTTTTATGTTTTTTGATTGTTTATATTTGTGTAATTTGAAAAATAAATGAAATAATTTAGTTTTGAATTTGCAATAAACTTATTGTTGCAAAAAATCAGTCATAATTTTTAATGTGTTTGTTAAAATGAGAAAGGGTTATCTTTAATTAGATAGCCTTTTTCTTTCTCTTATAAAGGCTTGCGTAATATTTCCTATCTATTTATTTAAACAAATAATTATTTTTTTATTTTTTTTGGATACATTTTTAGAATTTCAGGTGTTTATGCTGATATAGACGAGAAATTTTATTCATTAAAACAATCTATTATGAAAAAGTTATTTTTAGTTGTTATTGCATTTCTATTTGCAATAAATTTCAGTTCTAAAGCAGAAGACTTTTCTGCGGAAAATAATGGAGGTACTATTTATTATAAAATCACCTCAAATGTTTATCCTTACGCTGCTTCGGTAACTTATAAAAATGGCACTCAAGACAGTTACAGTGGTAATATTTCAATTCCTGATTCGGTGCCTTATAATGGGCATTACTATAAAGTTACTTCTATTGGTGATCAAGCTTTTTCTGGTTGTGATGCATTATTTTCAATATATATTCCTAAATCTGTTACTTCTATTGGTGAACAAGCATTTTATCAATGTTACAGCATAAACTCAATAAATATTCCTAACTCTGTTACTTCAATTGGCAAACTCGCTTTTAGTCAATGCGTAAACCTTACCTCAGTTACAATTCCAAACTCTGTTACGTTAATAAAAGAGGGGTCATTTATGAATTGCTCAGAATTAGGCTCAATAACAATTCCAAATTCTATTACTTCTATTGAATGCAATGCTTTTGCCAATTGTTATGAATTATCTTCAATTGTAATTGGAAGCTCTGTTGATTCAATTGGTTTTTGGGCTTTTTATGGTTGCAGTGAATTAGCTACAATTCGTTGTTTGGCTACAACTCCTCCAGTTTTAGGAAGTGATGTTTTTCAAAATGTTGATACAACAATATATCTTTTTGTTCCTACTGCTTCTATCCCACTATATCAGGAAGCTGATGGATGGGAAGACTTCTACAATATTCATTCTTTAAAATTAGATGATATTGCAAGTACTAAGAATGTTGAAGTTTTTATCTACCCTAACCCTGCAAAAGATATAGCAAAAATTGAGTTTGAGGGATTAGACTCTAAGGCTGATATTATTGTTTTGGATATTTTGGGTAAGGAAGTAAAAAGAGAAGTTATTGCTAAAGGAACTAAAGAATTAGAGCTTAATGTCAGTGATTTACCAAAAGGCATTTACAATATTTTAATTGTAAACGAAACCATAAATCAAACTAAGAAACTTGTTGTTTCGAAATAATTAGACATAATTTTCAATGTGTTTGTATATGAGAAAGGGTTATCTTTTATTAGATGACCTTTTTCTTTTGCCCATAAAGCTAAGCGTAATATTTCCTTTTTATCTTTTTTAAAAAAAAGTTATTTTTTAATTTCTTTTCACTTACTTTTTTATAATTTTGGGTGTATATATTGATATAAACGAAAAGTATAATCATAAAAAAACAATCTATTATGAAAAAATCATTATTAGTTTTATTAGCAATTGTTTTTGCAATAAGCTTAAACACTAAAGCAGAAGACTTTTCTGCTGTATTTAATGGAGATACTATTTATTATAAAATAACTTCAAATGTTTCTCCTTATACTGTTGCAGTGACTTTTAGAGGTGAAACTTATTTGAGTTACTTAAATGAATATATTGATAGCGTATCAATTCCTGATTCAGTTCATTATAATGGAAATTATTATAGAGTTACAGCAATAGGTGACAGCGCTTTCCTTTTTTGTACTGGATTAAGATCAATTAACATTCCAAACTCTGTCACTTCAATTGGTAATCAAGCTTTCAATACCATTTGGGGATTACATTCAATAAATATTCCAAATTCTGTTACTTCAATTGGAGACAGTGCTTTTGCCATCTGCACTTTTTTAGAATCAGTTACAATTCCCAACTCTGTAACTCATATTGGTGCTGCTTGCTTTTTAGGTTGTCACGGTTTATACTCAATAACAATTCCTGAGTCTGTAAAAAGAATTAATCCTTCAACTTTTGAAAGTTGTCTTCATTTAACCACAGTTAATTTGCCTGACTCACTTACTTCAATTGGCGAATTTGCATTTTATAACAGTATGTATATAGATAATATTACAATTCCTTCATCAGTTACTTCAATTGGTGCTTATGCATTTGATAATACAATTTTTTATATCCATCAACCTAATGGTTTAGCTTATTTTAATAATGTTTTGTACAATTACAAAGGTAGTATGCCACAAAACACTTCAATAACTGTTCAAGATGGTACAGTAAGTATTTCTGGAAATGCTTTTAAAGGTTGTAGTGGTTTAACTTCAATACATATTCCTAACTCTGTTAATTATATTGGAGATTCTGCTTTTTGGGACTGCAGCGGTTTAACATCAATAACTTGTGATGCTCCCATTCCTCCAGTAATTGGAAATTTAAACTGTTTTGAAAATGTTAATGATACTGTTCCTGTTTATTTTCCATGCAGTGCTTTAAGTCTTTATCAACAGGATTCAAAATGGAGCTATTTTACTAATTTTTTATGCGATCCATTAAGTATAAATGAAATTCAAACAAATAACGTTTCTACAAAGCTTTATCCAAATCCAAGCAAAGGAAAATCAAAATTGGAAATTAAAGGATTAAACTCTGAGGCTGATGTTTTGATTTATGATATGGTTGGAAGAGTTATTCAAAAGCATAAAGTTAATCAAAACACAAAAGAATTGGAGATTGATTTGAGAAGTTCTGATAAAGGAGTTTATTTTGTAAGAATTGTAAACAATAGTATTAAACATACTAAGAAACTTATTGTTCAATAAATAAAGAAATTGTATTATGAAAAAGCTATTATTGATTTTATTGGCAATTGTTTTTGCATTTAACTTAAATATTCAAGCAGAAGACTTTTCTGTTGTATATAATGGAGATACTATTTATTATAATATCACCTCAAATGTTTCTCCTTATACTGTTGCAGTGACTTTTAGAGGAAGTGATTTATACTCTTATTCAAATGAATATAAAGAAAGTGTAATTATTCCTGATTCTGTGTTTTATAATGCAAATTATTATTTAGTTACATCAATAGATGATTATACATTTTCTGGTTGTGATAGTTTAACTTCAATAAATATTCCAAACTCTATTACTAAAATTGGTAATGCTGCATTTGGAAATTGTGCTGGATTAACTTCAATAATTATTCCAAATTCTGTTATGTCAATTGGTAATCAAGTTTTTTCTCAATGTATAAATTTAACCTCAATAACAATTCCAAATTCTGTTACTTCAATTGGAGATAGTTTTTTTGCTTTTTGTGTTGGATTGACTTCAGTTAATATTCCTAATTCTGTTACTTCTATTGGTGATTGGGCATTTAATGGATGTACTGGATTAACTTCAATTACAATACCTAATTCTGTTACTTCAATTGGTCGAGGAGCTTTTTGGGAATGTTCCAGTTTAAAATCTATAATATTACCTAACTCAGTAACTTCTATTGGAAATAGTGCTTTTCATGATTGTTCAAGTTTAAGTTCAATAACAATTCCAAGTTCAGTAACTTCTATTGGCAGTAGTGCTTTTGAAAATACTCCATGGTATAATTCAAAACCTGATGGATTAGTTTATATTAATAATGTATTATATTCATATAAAGGCATAATGCCAGAAAATACATCTATTAATATACAAGAAGGAACAAAAAGTATTGTTGGATTGGCTTTTTCAGGATGTAGTGGATTAACTTCAATTACTATTCCTAACTCTGTAACATCAATAGGTGCTAACACTTTTATGGATTGCAATAGATTAACCTCGATAATTATCCCTGACTCTGTTACAAATATTGGTAGTGGTTTGTTTTGGGGTTGTAGTGAATTAACCTCTGTACAAATTCCAAATTCTGTTACTTTAATTAAAGATATGGCATTTTTCTATTGTGATAAATTAACTTCAATAACAATTCCAAGTAATGTTGATTCAATTGCTTTTTTGGCTTTTTGTAATTGTACTGGATTAACTTCAATAACTTGTTTAGCTGTTACACCACCAAGTTTAGGTATTGATGTTTTTCAAAATGTTGATAAATCAATTCCTCTTTATGTTCCTTCAAATTCTATACCATTATATCAAGCAGCAGACCAATGGCAAGACTTTAATATTCTTCCTTTAGCTTTAGATGATATTGAAAGTGATAATAAGATTGAAGTTTTAGTCTACCCTAACCCTGCTAAAGATATTGCAAAAATAAGGATTGATAATTTAAACTCTAAGGCTGATATTATTGTTTTGAATATTTTGGGTAAAGAAGTTAAAAGAGAAGTTATTGCTAAAGAAACAAAAGAATTAGAGCTTAATATCAGCGATTTACCAAAAGGTATTTATAATATTTTAATTGTAATTGAAACCATAAATCAAACAAAGAAACTTATTATTGTGAAATAATCAGTCATAGTTAATTTAATAATGTAAATGAGAAAAGGTTATCTTTTATTAGATAGCCTTTTTCTTTTGTCCATAAAGGCTTGCGTAATATTTCCTATTTATCTTTTTTAAAAAAAAGTTATTTTTTTTAATCTTTTCACTTACTTTTTTATAATTTTGGGTGTTTATATATTTATAAATCGAGAAAAGTGTAATCATTAAAATCAAAAATATTATGAAGAAATTATTATTAGTTGTTTTTGCTTTTACAACTTTATTACCTTTAATTGGTAATTCACAGACTATTTATAAATTAGACACTGTTTTTAATCATAGAACTGTTTTTAATTGTGATGCTATTTTAATAGATAATGGAGGAAGTTATTTAAATTACTCCAATTCTATTGATTATTGGACTTCGTTTTGTCCTTCTTATTCAAATAAGAGAATGAAGATTAATTTCAGTGATTTTGATATTCATCCAAGTGATAATGTTCAAATTTACTATGGAGTTGGGATAAATGGGAATGCTTATATAGAAAATCCTCAACAACCCTATTTCACTAATCAAGAACTTTTGGGAAAAGAGATTATGGTTCCATTAACTGATTCAAGTGGATGTTTAACTGTTCGTATTGTTAGCGATTCGGCTCTTAACTCCACTGGATTTAAAGCAAACATCACTTGCATTGATCGTTGCCAAACTCCAATTGCTGATTTGGATACCTTCTTTATCAAATACAGTGTTTATGACACCACAAATCAAGCTATGAATGTTTTTGTTGATAATGTTTATGATACCATTTACAACGTTATAGACAGTACTTTTAGAATAACACATTATAAGGCTGTTGATTTTTGTGAGGGTGATTCTATTGTTTTTGTTGCAAAACCTTTATTCCCTGAAAACAATGCTCCTTATACTCAAAACATTGGTTCTTGCATATTTAATTGGGATTTTGGCGATGGAACAACTAAAACTGTTTATGGCTCAAATATGGTTGGTCATAAGTTTACTCTATATAATGTTAATATTGTCAGATTAGTTGTTACTGATACTAATCAAATGTGTAATAGCGTAAATAATTTGGAAATTAGAGCAAGAAAAAGCTTCAATCCAATTAGATCTATGCTTGACACCATTAATCTTTGTTCAGGAAATACATTCAATTATTTGGTGGGTTATGGAAATAATTACCATTTACGTCTTTCCACAAATAGAATTGATAGGGCTTATGAATATGATAGCTTATCATTTATTCCTGATGGTCCTAATTGTTGGTTGCCTTGCTTAGAGGCTAAATTAAATATTTATGATTTTATTGAAGGTTCAACAATAAGAAGTGCAAATGATATTTTAAGTGTATGTTTGAATATTGAGCATTCTTTTGTTGGAGATTTAAATATGGAACTTATTTGTCCTAATGGTTCAAGCACTATTTTAAAACATTTTACTCAATCAGGTGGAGCATATCTTGGACAAGCTTTTGATCAAAGTAATGGTTGTAACCCGGATAATCCTCAAAATGCTGTAGGTATTGGCTGGAACTATTGTTTTTCTAATTATTTACTTAATGGTCAAAGAGGAGTTATTAACGGGAACACTATGGGCTCTCCTATTGACTCTTCTCACATTGATATACAAAGTGGTTATTTCCAAACTCCTGTTCAAAATGCAACAAGTATGTCCAGTGGATGGGAAACTGTTGATTTGAATGGTTTTTCAAGCCTTATTGGATGTCCAATAAATGGTGATTGGACAATAAGAATATGTGATCATTGGGCAAGTGATAATGGATATTTATTCTCTTGGAATATTGAATTTGCTGAAAATGGTTCAATTGATTATCAAAACACTACAACTATCAGTAATGTTAATATGAGTGGTGCTTATGTTACCAGTCAATCAGATAGCGTATTTACAATAACATCTCCTTTGGAAATTGATCCAAATATATCTAATATTTACACTGTCAATATAGTTGACAATATTGGTTGTGCTTGGGATACTTCATTATATTTAAACTTAGTTCAAACTCCAATTGTAAATCTTGGTAACGATACTTCAGTTTTTGAACCAACAATTATTTATGCTCCAATAAGTTTGGTCGATCAATACACCTATTTCTGGCAACCTACTCATCAAACTAATGCACAAACAACTACTCCTGATATTTTGGATTGTGATTCTATTATTAATTATTCTGTTCAAGTATTTAATTTAAAACCTTATATAACCTGCTCTGGATATGATGATATAACTGTTACAATTAACCCTACTCCTACTGTTCCTGTAAATATTGATGCTCAAATTAATATACCTCAAAACAATATTATTCTTACCTGGGAATCTCAAGCTATGAAATATGATATTTATAGAAATGATGTTTATTATTCAACTACCACTTATCCTATATATATTGATCCAAATGTTGTTCAGGGTGAAGACTACTGTTATAAAGTTATGGCAATTAACAATTCTTGCGAAAGTGAGTTCAGTGAAACTTTATGCAAAAACTTTATTGGACTTAACTCAATTAGCAAAAATGAGCCATTGATTACTCTTTATCCTAATCCTGCAAAAAGTACAACTACTTTAAAAATTGAAGGTTTGGAAGATATGGCTAATGTTTCAATCTATGATATTAGTGGTAGAATGATTAAGCAATTGAAACTTTACCCTGATCAAAAAGAATTGGAGATAGACCTTAATAATCTTTCTGATGGGGTTTATAATATTAGAATTGAGAATAATGATTTCAATAAAGTAAAGAAACTTGTTATTGCAAAATAATTAGTCGTAATTTTTTCTGTTTTGTTGATTTTGAATAAAGGTTATCTTTAATGGATAACCTTTTCCTTTTATAATCAAAGTGTTTAAGTATTATTTCCAATATATGTTTTATAAAAATATATTTTTTAATTTCTTTTCACTTACTTTTTTGTATTTTTGGTTGTTAATAAAGTTATTAAGTAGCAAATTAATTTGTAATCACCAAAAACCAGCATATTATGAAAAAATTATTATTATCTGTTTTTGCTTTTGCATGTTTTTTCCCATTCATCGGCAATTCCCAAACCGTTTACAAGTTAGACACTATTTACAATAAAAGAACTGTTTTCAGTTGTGGTTCATATTTAGTTGATAATGGAGGAAGCTATCTAAATTACTCCGATAATACTGATTACTGGATTGCTTTCTGTCCAAACTATTCAAATAGGAGAATGAAGGTTAACTTCCTTAAATTTGATATTCATCCAAGCGACAGAATTGAACTTTATTTTGGAGTGGGTATTAATGGAACAGCTTATGTTGAAAATCCTGAACAGCCCTATTTTACCAGTAATGAACTTCTGGGAAAGGAAATTATGGTTCCTTTAACTGATACAACTGGCTGTATGACAGTTCGCATTGTAAGTGATTCTACCTTAACTTCAAGTGGTTTTAAATCATACTTTACCTGCATTGACAAATGTCAAATCCCAGTTGCTGCCTTGGATACTTTCTTTACAAAATATAATGCTGCCGGTCAGGCTTCTAATGTTCCAGTAAAGGATATTTATGATACGGTTTATGATTATACTGGCAGTAATTATACAGTAAATAATTATAAGGCAATAGATTTTTGTGATGGAGATTCAATTGTTTTAATTGCTCAGCCTCAGTTCCCTGACAACAATCTTCCTTATCCTCAAAGCATAAGCTCCTGCATATTTAACTGGAATCTGGGTGATGGAACTGTTGAAACTGTTGTTGGCTCAAATATAATTGGTCACAAGTACAGAAACAATATCAGTTTTGTTGAGCTTAAAATAACTGATATTAACCAGATGTGTCAAAGCACAAATAATTTAAAAATAATAACAAGAAAAAGCACTAATCCAGTCAGATCAATGCTTGACACTCTGAATATCTGTTCTGGAACTACATTTAACTATAATTTAGGTTATAGCAGCAATAACAATTTAAGACTATATTCAAGCCATAATAATAATCCATTCAGATATGACAGTATTACTTTTATTCCTGATGGACCAGTTTGCACAATTCCTTGCCTGGAAGCTAAAATAAATGTAGATGCATTTCCTTCAGGTTCAGTAATTACAAATGTGTCTGATATTTTAAGTGTTTGTATAAATATAGAACATTCATTTGTTGGGGATTTAAGCATAGAACTTGTTTGTCCTAATAGTACAAGTGCTGTATTAAAACATTTCACAAATTCAGGTGGTGCATATCTTGGTCAACCAATTGATGGCACTGGAAATAGTTGCTATCCTGAAATGAATCCTCCTGGTATTGGTTGGAACTATTGTTTTTCAAATCAATTGCTTGATGGTCAAAGAGGTGTTATAAATGGAAACAATATGGGCTCCCCTGTTGATTCAACTCATATTTTAGAAGGGACAGGTTATTTTCAAACTCCAAATCAGTCAGCAACTTCAATGGCTTATGGATGGGAAACAGTTGATTTGAACGGATTTACTAATCTAATTGGCTGTCCATTAAATGGTGAATGGGAAATAAGGATATGTGACTATTGGGGAATTGATAATGGATATATATTTTCATGGAATTTGGAATTTAATACTGGTGGTTCAATAAGTAATCAAAATACTCCAGAAGTTAATACTGTTACAATGAATGGTGCTTATGTAATTAATCAACAAGATAGTGCTTTTACAATTTCAACTCCTATAGTAAATGACTCAAATGTTTCAAACAGATATAAGATTAATTTAATTGATAATTTTGGTTGTGCATGGGATACTTCATTCTATTTAAATATACTTCAAACTCCAATTGTTAATCTTGGTAATGATACTGCAATTTTTGATCCAATAACTCTTTATGCTCCAACAAGTACTGTGGATAATTATTCATACGTTTGGCGACCAAATTTAGATTCTAATTCAAGTTTTACAACTCCAAATATTTTGACTTGTGACTCGATAATGCTTTATGCTGTTGAAGTATTTAACACATACCAACAAACTAATTGCTATGGATACGATTATATTCAAATTACTTTTAACCCTACTCCTGCTGTTCCAATAATAACTGATGCTCAAATTAATATTTCTGAAAACAATATTATTCTTTCTTGGGAATCAGAAGCATTAAAATATGATATTTACAGAAATGAAACTTATATTGCAACCACAACAGTTCCAATCTATGTTGACCCAAATGTTGTTCAAGGTGAAAACTATTGTTACAGGATTAAAGCAATTAACAATTCTTGCGAAAGTGAATTCAGTGAAACTTTATGCAAAAACTTTATTGGACTTAACTCAATTAGCAAAAATGAACCATTGATTACACTTTATCCTAATCCTGCAAAAAGTACAACAACACTTAAAGTAGAAGGATTGGAAGATATGGCTAATGTTTCTCTTTACGACCTAAGTGGTAGAATGATTAAACAATTGAAACTATATCCTGATCAAAAAGAATTGAAAATAGATCTTAATAATCTTTCTGATGGGGTTTATAATATTAGAATTGAAAATAATGATTTCAATAAAGTAAAGAAACTTGTTATTGCAAAATAATTAGTCGTAATTTTTTCCTGTTTTGTTGATTTTGAATAAAGGTTATCTTTAAAGGATAACCTTTTTCTTTTGCTATAAAGGATTCAATATTATTAGGAATTAAAATTAAAATCCCCAAAGGTAAAAAAGACCAATTGTTGCAAAATAAAAATTAGCCCGAGTAATATACTTATTCTCAAGTAGGTTATAGCTTATTTATTAGAAATTATTTCATATTTTTCTCTTCATATCTTATTATTTTAGTGGAAGTTAATTATTTTCAAGATTTGTGATTGCATTTTTTTGTCTTAAAAATAGTTATTGCATTATTTTTTTTGTAATATTGCACTCATACTTAGGGGCTTAAAATGGAGTTCACACCTAAGTCTTTTTTAATAATATATAGAACTCTGAATAATAAAGCTGCAGGCAACAGTTGAAATACTGCCAGAAATAAGATGAATGCAAAACTATTACAACTTTTAAAAAAACTGCACATCTATATTTTCATTGTGGCGGTTGGAGCAGTTGGTGTTTATTCTTGTACAGATGAAGAAGATCCAATTGTTAAACCTGCAGCACCAGTACTAAGCAATTACTTTGCTATTCAAAATTCAACTGTTGCTCAAGGAACTATTCCTTCAAATCCAAGTGGAGTAAGTTTAGGTGAAGTGGTTATTAACAGTACTGCTATTGCTGGAGGTTCCTCTCATATTACTATAACAAGTGATAACAATATCCAAAAATTATATGTAAGCATTAAAGGTTCAAATCAGTATTATACAATCACTCCTAATCAAACTAAGAGTAATGTTTATGAATTTATTATTCTTTTAAGCCAATACCTTAATCAAAATTTTGAAATTCAAATTTCTGCTCTTTTAGGAGATGGATCAACTACTTCTCTTTATTCAAATCCAATTATTTACCATACAGCTGGTACTGGTGGTACTGGTGGATTGCAAGTTAGCCTTTCTTTCAACAATGAAAAAGACGTTGACTTATATGTTATACAACCTGATGGTACAATAATTTTTTATGGTAATAAGGGAGGTCATGTTTATGATTCAGTTTCTCAACAATATGTTTACTATTGGGGATTGGATTTAGACTCAAATCCTGCTTGTAATATTGATAGTATCAACAATGAAAATGTTTTCTATCCTGACTCTCTTGTTCAAACAGGAACTTATCAAGTTTGGATAAATATGTATAAGAATTGCGATACTTCAATTGCTACTACTTGTGTAGTTACTGCAAATTATGCTTCTCAATTAATTACTCCAACTTTTGGTGTTAATCCTTCAACTCATATTTTCCCTATTGGTGAACCAACCAATCAAATAGGAAGTGATACAACTGGAGCTGTTAAGATTATGGAATTTAATATTACTAATAGTTCATCAACTGGAAGTAAGAAAATTTACAAACCTTATTTAACAGAATCAGCAAGAATGAAACTTGATATGGCTCGTAGGAGAAGATAGTTAAATAGTATCATTCTAAAAATCCAAAATCACATTGTAAATCAATTAGGATTTTAGACTTAAAAGAAAAGGTAAAGTGTTTATGATTAAAACATTTTACCTTTTTTTTGTTTATATATACTCAATGAAACTTTGTTTTAATCAAATAGAATCAAGTTTTAATTTACTGAAATAAGGTTTTAATTTACTGAAATAAGGTTTCACTCTTCACTAATCACTCTCCCCAAAAAATATCAATCATAAAGAAAAATATAAGGGACATATACAAAAATATAAGGGACATATTTACAAATATAAGGGAGATAAATAAAAATATAAGGGATATATTTTCAATTATGATTGTGTTTTTTTGAAAGTTTAGTTATTTAGGTGTTTTTTCGTTTAGATATTTAAGGGCATTAAAGTCTTTAAAGTCTTTAATGCCCTTATTTTATTTTACCGCAAACTAAGTTTTATTATTTGACAATAAGTATTAATTCAAAACTTAACTATAGAAAGAAAAATAAAGTTCCTAAACTAATTATTATCCATAGGGTTATTCCTAAAAGGAAGGATCTAAGCCCTGCTGTTTTTAAGTCTTCTATAGAGAAGGATGTTCCAATTAAAAACAATGCTAAAACCATTCCTTTCTTTCCTAACCAATTCATATGATTGTAGGTTTCTTGATATTGTGGTAATAAATAAGCAATAACAATTGCTATTACGAAATAAAGTATAAACCAGGGAATTTTTATTTTATTTGTTTTGTTTTCCTTTCGATTTAAAAACAATACTAAAAATGAAAGTGGAATAATCCAAAGTGTACGGGTAAGTTTTACAGTTGTTGCCACCTCTAAGGCTTCTTTTCCATAGGCTGCTCCTGCTCCAACAACACTTGAAGTATCGTGAATTGCTATTGCTGACCAGTAACCAAAATTTTCTTGACTCATATTAAGTGCTTGCCCAATAACTGGAAATATAAAAAGGGCAACAGCATTTAATACAAAAATCACTGTTAAGGCAAAGGTAATTTGATTGTTTTTGGCATTAATTATTGGTGAAACTGCAGCTATGGCACTTCCTCCACAAATTGCTGTTCCAGACGAAATAAGCATAGTGGTATTTTTATCTACTTTATATAGATAACCCAAAACCATTCCAAACAGGAAGGTTAATAACACTGAGGCTGCTGTTAATAAAACTCCAGTTTGAGAAGTTTCAATAACTTTTTCGAGGCTCATTCCAAATCCCATTAACACAATTGACCATTGTAGGATTTTAGAAGTGTATTTCTTTATTTCGTATGGTTTTTCTATTTTTAATAATGTTAACAGTATTCCTGCTGCTAATGCTATTGGTGCTGTGAAAAACGGCATTAAACACAGGAAAGGTATAACATAATAAAGAATTGATAGTTTTTTCATATTGTTATATTTTATAGTTTAATGGCTACAAAATTACAACTTATTTATGACTTCTTATAATCTCCTGGAGTTATCCCGGTTTGGTGCTTGAAATACTTGCAAAAGAACGATTGTGATGCAAAGTTCAAATAATCAGCTATTTCTTTTATTGTCATTTCGGAGTATTTAAGAAGTGTTTGGGCTTCCAACACAACATACTGGTCTATCCATTCAGCTGCTGATTTGGCTGAAGTTTCTTTAATAAGTTTTGATAGATATTTAGGTGTAATATTTAATTTATCTGCATAGAATCCTACTGAACGTTCTGTTTGGTGATAATCGTTTAAAAGAGTCATAAATTGTTCAAAGAGCAGAGTTTGTCTCATATTTTTATTAATGTTTAGATTGGGATCAACTGGATTTGACTTATGAAGTCCATCCATTAGTGCATAACAAACTGCAGAAACTAAGCCTTGAACAACTTCCAGTTTATGTGAAATATTTGGTGAAACAATTATCTGCTTGGTGATATTAAAAAACTTATTATATAGTCGGATGTATTCTATATCAAGCGCTTGGCATGATTGATTATGTACTTGCATATATAGTGGAAGTATGTTTTTAATATCAATATGAATGCTTTTCATAAACTGAGTGGAAACAACAATAACTTTTGCATTGAAGTTATTGGTATAATCTATTTGAATGATATTACTTGGAGTATAAATTGCTAACATACCTTCAGTTATTTCATATTCTTTAAGATTAATTTTTATCTTCATTCTACCTTTAGTACATAAAGCTGCTAACATTATATCTATTCTGCATGGGTAGTTGAAAAGTTGCAAATCATAGAAAGATTCATCAAGTAAAAACACTTCATCTTCCATTCCTATTACCTGATTTAATGTTAATTTCTCTTTTAATTGAGATAACGAAAAATTATTTACTCCCTGATTATTCATTTTATTCTTAATTTTACTTTGTTTATAAATGAAATCTTAGAATTTTGGTCAAAAGTATAAATAAAATTGATAATAATTGTCATTTTATATTATTTTTCGACTTTTAGAACATTTATTATGAAAAGAAGAACGCTGTTTGTCGCTTATTTATGTTCAATTTTGCAAAAAATTTTAAAGATGATAATTATGAGCAAGAAAGAGTTAAATTTATTAATTGCTATTTTATTGGCTGGCAGTTTCTTCGTTGGTTGTTCTAAGTTTGAATCCAAAAATGAAGAAAGGGTTATTTTGGTTAAAACTATGACTGTATCTCCTTCCAATAATATTGTTGGCAATAGTTATGTTGGTCTGGTAGAAGAAGAATTATCTACATCATTAAGTTTTCAATCAATTGGCAATATTGAAAATATCTATGTCGGAGAAGGACAAAGAGTTAGTAAAGGTCAATTGTTGGCAACTTTAAATAAAGCTAATTTAAAATCTACTCACGATATGGCTCTATCAACTTTGAAAAGAGCTAAGGATGGGTATGAGAGATTGAAGCTTTTGCATGATAATGGCAGCTTACCTGAAATTAAATGGGTTGAAATTCAAACCAGTTTACAACAAGCCATAAGTTCTGAAGAAATTGCAAGAAAAGGATTGCAAAATGCTGAACTTAGAGCACCTTACTCTGGAATTATTTCAAAGAAGAATGCTGAAGTTGGTTCTAATGTAATTATGGGAATGAGCGTTTTTACTTTGGTTAAGACTGATAATGTAAAAATAAAGATTTCTATACCTGAGAAAGAAATTTCAAAAATTAAAATTGGAGATCCTGTTTCAATAAACGTTTCTGCTCTTGGCAATAAAGTATTTAATGCAAAGATAACTGAAAAAGGAGTTGCAGGTGATATGCTTTCTCACACTTATGATGCAAGAATTAAAATCAATAATAGCAATAATGAACTTTTACCTGGCATGGTTTGTAATGTTTCTATTCTTAAAGAAGGAGAAACTCAAAACATTGTTTTGCCAAATAGTTGTATTCAAATAGATAATAATGACAATAAGTTTGTTTGGATTGACAAAAATGGTGTTGCTGAAAAAAGAATTATCTCTACAGGTGGGTTTGTTGGTGATGGAGTTATTGTTGCTGGAGGTTTGAGTGAAGGTGATAAAGTTATTATTGAAGGTAATAGTAAGGTTAGTCAAGGAATGAAAATTAGTGTGAAATGAAAAAGAAAATAGGAATAATTGAATGGGCGATGAAGTATCGCCAGATAATAATACTTTTTGTTTCATTATTGGTTTTATTTGGTGTTTATTCTCTTGTTGTTATGCCAAAACAGGAGTTTCCAGTATTTACCATTCGTCAAGGATTGGTTGTTGGAGTTTATCCAGGTGCCACATCTGAAGAAATTGAAGAACAACTAACAAAACCATTGGAAGAGTTTATCTTTAGCTTTAAGGATGTAAAAAAAGCAAAAACTATTTCTCAAAGTCGTGATGGAATGGTTTTTATTATGGTTGAATTGAATGATGATGTTAAAAACAAAGAAGAGTTTTGGGCTAAGTTTAAACTTCGTTTATCTGAATTTAAGGCTTCTTTGCCTTCAGGAGTTCTGGCTGTAATTGCAAAGGACGATTTTGGTGACACATCCTCAATTCTTTTAACTTTGGAATCTAATGATAAGAGTTATAAAGAGCTTGAAGAATATTTAAAAGATTTAAAAGGTAAGCTAAGAACAATTGAATCGGTTTCAAATTTAAGAGAAGCTGGTCTTCAAAGAGAACAGATAAGCATTTATATTGATCAGGATAAGTTAGCTCTTTATGCAATAAACAACACAACTCTTGCAGCAAATCTCTTCTCGCAGGGATTTACAACGGTGAGTGGATCAATCAAAAATCCTAAATACATTGCCCCTATTCATATTAAGAGTACATATAATTGTGAATATGATGTTGCTGAGCAGGTTGTTTATTCCGACCCAATGGGAAATAATATTAAGCTTAAAGACATAGCTCGTATTGTCAGGGAATATCCCGATGGTAATAATTATATAACCAATAATGGAAAGAACTGTATTTTGCTTTCAATGGAAATGAGAGAAGGTCATAATATTGTTCAAATGGGAAAGGATGTAAATAAAGTATTAAAGGAATTTGAAAAAACTTTGCCTGATGATGTTGTTTTATATAAAATTACTGACCAATCACAAGTTGTTGGAGAAAGTGTTTCTACATTTTTAAAAGAATTGCTTATTGCTATTTTAGCTGTAATTCTTGTTGTTATTCTACTTATGCCTCTTAGAGTTGCTTCGGTTGCAGCTTCAACAATTCCTATTACTATTTTTATTTCCTTAGGAATTTTCTTTGCTTTTGGATTTGAACTAAACACTGTTACTCTGGCTGCACTAATTGCAACATTGGGTATGATTGTGGATAACTCAATTGTTATTATTGACTGCTATATGGAAAAACTTGATAAGGGTGAAGACCGTTGGCATGCTTCCATTCATAGTGCAAAAGAGTTTTTTCCTTCAATCTTCTCTGCAACTCTTGCTATTTCAATAACCTTCTTCCCTTTCTTGATAACAACAAGCGGAACAATTAAAGACTTTTTAGTTTCTTTCCCTTGGGCTATTACCATAATTTTGGCAGTTTCTCTTTTGGTTGCTCTCCTACTTATTCCTTATATGCAATTCTTCTTTATAAAAACAGGCTTTAAGGGAAATAGTTTAGAATTTAAAGCTAATGAAAAAGCAAAAAGGAAAAACTTTCTTGATTACATTCAAAAGTATTACGATGTTTTGATTGAGAAATGTTTTAAGAATCCAAAGAAAGTTATAATTATTGGTGTTATTTCAGTTATTCTTGGAGCAATTATGATGTTTGGTGTTTTACCAATGCGTATTTTGCCTTATGCTCAAAGAAATCAATTTGCTGTTGAAATTTATCTTCCTAAAGGCTCTTCCTTAGACCAAACTGGTCAAATCGCAGATAGCGTTGAAGCCATTTTGAAAAAAGACAAGAGAGTTGTTTCTGTAACTGCATTTATTGGAGAAGGTTCTCCTCGTTTTCATGCTTTATATGCTCCTCAACTTCCAGGGAATAATTATGCTCAATTTATTGTAAACACTAAGAGTAATGATGACACTGAGGATATGCTTGATAAGTACACAGATAAGTATTTGAATCATTTCCCTAATGCTAAAGTGCGTTTCAAGCAATTGGAATATACTATTGCTGCATATCCAATTGAAATTAGACTTAAAGGAGATGATAAAAAAGACCTGAAGAAAGCATCTGAAGATGTAAGAAAAGCAATGGAAAAGGTAGATGCTTTAACTTTAGTTCAGACAAATAATGAAGAACAACTTTCTGGTGTTTCAATTCATTTGGATGAAGATGAAATTAGTCGTTTGGGAATAAATCGTACTTCGGTTGCTTTAAATATGGCTATGAAATATAGTAGTGGTATTCCAATTACAACAGTTTGGGATAAAGACTATCCAATGAGTGTTGTTTTGAAAAGTGACAGAAATCACTCAACTAATTTCAATGATATTTCTAATGAATATATTTCTGCCTGGGGTGGTGCATCTGCTGTGGCTCTTAGACAAATTGCTGAAGTAAAACCCGATTGGAATGACGGGAATATTGTTCATAGAAATGGAATAAATTCAATTTCTCTTCAGTCTGACATAAAAAGAGGAACAGTTGCTTCTGAGGTTACCAAAGATGTTGTTAAAGAGGTTAAGAAAGTAAAACTTCCAAAAGGAGTCAGTTATGAAGTTGGTGGAGCTGCTGAAGCTGATGCAGAATTTCTTATTCAAATTATTTATGGACTTGTAATTGCAATTCTAATTATATTCTTTATTCTTCTTTTCCACTTCAAGAGAATTAATTTAGCCCTTCTTATTCTTTTATCGGTTACTTTATGTTTGTTTGGGGCATCCTTTGGAATTTGGGTTATGGGACTTGAACTTAGCGTTACTGCCATTTTAGGTATTGTTAGTTTGATGGGTATTGTTGTTAGGAATGGGATAATTATGCTTGACTATGCTGAAGAATTAAGAAAAGAAGGAATGAAAGTTTATGATGCTGCTTTAAATTCTGCTAAAAGAAGAATGCGTCCAATCTTCTTAACCTCTGCTGCTGCTTCAATGGGAGTTATTCCAATGATTCTTGGAGGAAGTGTTTTATGGTCTCCTATGGGTTCTGTTATTTTCTTTGGAACAATAATTTCTATGCTATTAATTATTACTGTTCTTCCTGTTTCATATTGGATAATATTTGTTAGAGCTGACAAAATTAAAGAGAGAAAACTAAGTAGAGAGAAAAAGAAACTTCAAACACAACAAATTGATTAGTTTATGAAAAAGATATTTTTATTTATAATTATTCCTCTGTCTTTTTATATGACAGGATTTTCTCAAAGCATTTACTCTCTTGAAGAGTGTAAGAAACTTGCTCTTGAGAATAATACAAAGATTAAAAATAGTATTCTTGATGTTGAAATTTCCAAGCAAACACAAAAGGAAGTTTTCACTAAACTATTCCCTAACGTTTCATCAATGGGCTTTATAGCCAAATCGAATGAAGGTATGCTTCAAAAACAAATTCACATGCCTCCTATTCTTTCATCATTTTTAGATCCTATTAACCTTGAATTTTTCAAAGAGGGAAAGACAGCAAACATTTCTGCAGTACAACCATTGTTTGCAGGAGGACAAATTGTTAATGGAAATAAATTAGCTCGCATTGGTGTTGAGGTTAATGAACTTAAGGTTAAGATGACTGAAAATGAAGTTAACCAACTAACTGAGAAATACTTTTGGCAAATTGTATCTTTAAAAGAAAAAACAAAAACTATTGATGCTATAGAAGCTCAACTTAATGAAATTCACAAAACAGTTAAAGTTGCTGTTCAAGCTGGAATTGCAACAAATAATGATCTTTTGAAAGTTGAACTAAAACAACAAAGTGTTGAGAGTGCAAGATTGAAGGTTGAAAATGCAATTAAAGTTAGTAAAATACTTTTAAAACAACATATTGGAGTTAGTGATTCTTTGTTTGATATTTCTTTTAATGAATTTCCTCAAATTCTTTCTCCTGTACAATTTTACATTTCTCCAAACAGTGCAGTTTTGAATAGAACAGAAAGTCAATTGTTGGATAAGAGTGTAGAAGCAGCAATTATTCAAAAAGATATGGCAATTGGTAAAAATTATCCAATACTTGCTGTTGGAGCAAACTATATTTATCATGACTTATTAAATAATAATACAGATTTTGGAATGGTGTTTGCAACTGTTTCTGTTCCTATTTCTTCTTGGTGGGGAGGTGCTCATGCAATTAAAAGAGAAGAATTAAAACTTCAACAAACTCAAAACACAAGCCAAAATGCTAAAGAAATGATGGAAGTGGAAATTCAAGCTAAATGGAATGAATTGGAGGAAGCCTATAAACAAGTTCTTATCAGCGAGAAAAGTATTATCTCTGCACAAGAAAATCTTAAAATAAGTAAAGACTATTATAATGCTGGTATTAGTTCTTTAAGTGATTTACTTGAAGCTCAAACTGCCTTACAAAACACTTTAGACCAACGAACTGAAGCAAAAACCAATTATCAAACAAAGTTAAGTTTATATCTTCAAGCAATTGGCAAATAAACTTATTGTATTTACTGTTTCAAATTCTCAAATACATTATATATTAATGTAGAAATCAAATAAGGAGTTAGCAGAATTATTTCTTGTTCTGTAAAATAACTTCTTATTTGTTTTCATCAAAACTTGATTCTTTCTTTTATTATTTTTATCATCTATTAAAACAAAGAAAGAAAAGGAATTAATGACCTCAAAACAAAGAGTTTGCAAATTTTAATAAGGAGTTGTTGAATATGAAATGCCATTTCGTTGCAGCGAAATGCCATTTCGATATAAGTGAAATGCCATTTCATCTCAACGAAATGGCATTTCACCTTCATAAAGATAAGGTTTAAGTTTCGTCTAAACCTTATTTAATTTCACATTCAAGAAGAATAAGGTTGAGTAAAATTTGAATCCAACTTATTCTAAAAAGTCTTATAGAAAAAGGAAAAACTAAGTATTTAGATTTATTTGTTTTTATAAGAAAACAATACTTATTTCATAAGGGAAAGGATGAGTAAAACTCTATATATAACAAAAGATTAAGTATTTTTTACATATTTATAGGTCAAATGAGTTTTTCTTTCTATCTTTGTAGCTCCATTTTCAAGACTTTTATTGCGATTTGATTAATTGCAATTTGACTTTGGATAAATTTGATTTTATTATATAATTGATTGATATGAAAGAAAGTAAATTAGGATTAGATTTTAAAAAGATTGAATATGCTAAAAGTATAGCTAAAAATATTTCCAATGATGTTCAAACTTTTGTTGATAACTATTCAACTGTTGCTGTTGAAAGAACATTGTGCAGATTAATGGGAATTGATGGCGTTGATAGCAACGATGTACCACTTCCAAATGTTTTGGTTGATTTTATTAAAGATAAAGGAATGCTTGGTCATGGTGTTTTGTACCTTTTAGGCAATGCAATTCTTTCCACATCTTTAACTCCTCAACAAATTGCTGAAAAAACTTCAAATAACGAACTTGACATAACAACTATTCCTTTGGGCGAAGAAGAAAAAGCTCATAAAGCTCTTGAACCTTATGTAAATGCAAGCATAGAAAGAATTAAAAATAATCGTAAACGTAGAGAAAACTATATTGCTACAATTGGAGAAGGTGCTAAACCTTATCTTTATGTTATTGTTGCAACTGGTAATATTTATGAAGATGTTGTTCAAGCACAAGCTGCTGCTCGTCAAGGAGCTGATATTATTGCAGTAATTAGAACAACAGGACAATCCCTATTAGATTATGTTCCTTTTGGAGCTACAACTGAAGGTTTTGGAGGCACTTTTGCAACTCAGGAAAACTTCCGCATAATGAGAACAGCTTTGGATGAAGTTGGAGAAGAAGTTGGTAGATATATCCGTTTATGTAACTATTGTTCCGGACTTTGCATGCCAGAAATAGCTGTTATGGGTGCTTTGGAAGGTTTGGATGTTATGCTTAATGATGCTCTTTATGGAATTTTGTTCCGCGACATCAATATGCAAAGAACACTTGTTGACCAATACTTCTCAAGAGTAATAAATGGTTTTGCAGGAGTTATTATTAATACTGGTGAAGATAACTATTTGACTACTGCTGATGCTTTTGAACAAGCTCACACTGTTTTGGCTTCAGACCTTATTAATGAACAATTAGCTTTTGCTGCTGGACTTCCTTCAAGTCAAATGGGACTTGGACATGCTTTTGAAATGAATCCTGAATTGGAAAATGGTTTCCTTTATGAACTTGCTCAAGCACAAATGACTCGTGAAATATTCCCTGAAGCTCCTTTAAAATATATGCCACCTACAAAGTTTATGACTGGTAATGTATTTAGAGGTCAAATTCAAAATGCTTTATTTAATGCTATCAGTATTTGGACAAATCAAGGTTTGCAACTTTTGGGTATGATGACTGAAGCAATCCACACTCCTTTTATGAGCGACAGATACTTGGCTATTGAAAATGCTAAATATGTTTTCAACAATATGAAAAATATTGGAGAGGAAGTTGAATATAAGAAAGATGGTATTATTCAAAAGAGAGCTCAAACAGTTTTAGATGATGCAATCAACTTGCTTGAAAAAATTGATCATGAAAGTTTGTTTGATGCTTTGGAAAAAGGAATTTTTGGAGATGTTAAACGACCTAAAAATGGAGGTAAGGGCTTAGCTGGAGTATTTGAAAAAGACTCACACTACTATAACCCATTTATTAAACTAATGAAAGGAGAATAAATATTTATATAATGAGATTACTTAGTTTCTTATTAATAATTTTATGTTTTTCTTGCTCAAATAAAGAAAAAAAATACTACGAAGTTGTTAGAGAGAACCTAAATGGTAATGTTCAAAGTGTAAAATATGAAGATTATGGTACAAATTTTTTAGGACAAAAATTAGATAAAATTCCTTTTTCAAAAGGTATTATTGAATATGATAAAAATGGTAAATTAAGTGAATATACATCAAAACTTCACGATGAAATACCAATTATAGAAAAGTATAAATACGATGATAAAGGAAATTTAATTGAGTTAAAAATATACTATGATACTTCTTTAGATGTAACTTATAAATTTATATATGACAAAAAAGGAAATTTAATTGAAAAAAGTGAATTTAATTCTATAGGAACTCGAGTTAATAGAAATAACTATGAATATAAATTTGATAATAAAGGCAATTGGATTACTAAAACAATATATAAACAAGGTTTAGAAGACACAAAAAAAGAAATAACAGAAATAATTGAAAGAGAAATAAAATATTATTAGATATATGAGTGGCGGATTATATTCAATGGATAAAAAAGAATTTAGTACAGAACTAAATCTTAAAGAAGTAAAACCTTATGGTGATACTATGAACGATGGTAAAACTCAAGTGAGCTTTACCCTACCTTTGCCTTGTGGAGATGAATCAATTGAGGCAGCAAAACAACTAATGAAGAAAATGGGATTTGAAAACCCTCAAGTTGTGTTCTACAAAGAACTCACAAAAGGTTTCACTTTTTTCAATTGCTATGGTTCTTGCACTCATACTGTTGATTACACAACAATTTCAGTTCCAAAAGTTGAAACTTCAACAATGGATATGCATGAGGTAGATGATTTTATTAAAGAAAACATTGGAAGACCTCTTGTTGTTATTGGAGCAAGCACTGGTACTGATGCCCACACTGTAGGTATTGATGCAATCATGAATATGAAAGGTTATGCAGGTCACTATGGCTTGGAAAGATATGAAATGATTGAAGCCATAAATATGGGTTCTCAAGTTACAAACGAAGACTTTATTGCAAAAGCTATTGAGCTAAAAGCCGATGCTCTTTTGGTTTCTCAAACAGTTACTCAAAAGGATGTTCATATTAAGAATTTGGTTGAATTGGTTGAAATGTTGGAAGCTGAAGGACTAAGAGATAAAGTAATTCTTTGTTGTGGTGGTCCAAGAATTTCTCACGAATTGGCAAAAGAACTTGGATATGATGCTGGATTTGGAATGAATACTTATGCTGATGATGTTGCTTCATACATTGCTCAAGAGATGCATAAAAGATTGAAATAAAATAATAAGATTAAATATTATGGATAAAAATGAGATAAGAGAGGTTATTGCAAAACGTGCTGCCCTCGAATTAAAAGATGGATATATTGTAAATTTAGGAATTGGTCTTCCAACCCTAATACCAAATTATTTGAAACCAGATGTTAAGGTTTTACTTCAATCAGAAAATGGAATTATTGGAATGGGTCCAAATCCAAAAGAAGGTGAAGAAAATAAAGAAATTGTAAATGCTGGTGGTTCTTACACATCTATTGTTGAAGGAGGAGCAAGTTTTGACAGTGCTACTTCTTTTGCCATTATTAGAGGAGGTCATGTTGATGCTTCAATTTTGGGAGCTATGCAAGTTGACGAAAAAGGTAATTTGGCAAACTGGATGATTCCTGGTAAAAAAGTTCCTGGAATGGGTGGAGCTATGGATTTGGTTGTTGGTGCAAAGCATGTTATTTTGGCAATGGAACATACTGCAAAAGGTAGTCACAAAATCCTTAAGGAATGCACTCTCCCACTCACTGCAAAAGAACAAGTTAATTTAATCATTACTGAAATGGGTGTTATGGAAATAACTCCAGAAGGAATTGTTTTAAAAGAAATTCACCCAGAGTTTACTGTTGAACAAGTTCAAGAAGCTACAGAGGCAACTTTAATTATTGCAGATGATTTAAAACCAATGCAATTATCATAGAAATAAAAAATAAGTACCGATAAAAAAAGACTTGATATATTCAAAAATATGACTGATATATTTCAAAATATATCTGATATATTTTAAAAAACTCGGCACTTATTTTCAATTATGATTGACTTTTTTTGAACAAAACAATTAAAACAAATATTAATATAAAAACATGAGCAATATGGAAAAGGTATATATTGTAGCAGCAAAAAGAACTGCAATCGGAAAATTTTTAGGTTCATTATCAACTGTCCCAGTTTCAGCATTTGGAGCTACTGTAGTTGAATCAATTTTAAGTGAAACAAAAGTTAAAGCTTCTGATGTTGACGAAGTTATTGTTGGTAATGTGTTGATGGCTGGTCAGCTTCAAGGTGTTGCTCGTCAAATTTCAGTTAATGCTGGAATACCTTACGAAGTTCCTGCTTATGGTGTTAATATGATTTGTGGTAGTGGTATGAAAGCCGTTATGAATGGTTTTGATTCCATTAGAGTTGGAAATGCTGAAATTATTATTGCTGGAGGTGCTGAAAGTATGTCTGGTGCAGGATTTATTATTCCTGCAACAATAAGAAATGGCACTAAAATGGCTGATTTCAACGTTAAAGATCATATGATTACTGATGCTTTAACTGATGCGTTTTCAAATCTTCATATGGGTATAACTGCTGAAAATATTGCTAAAGATTTAGAAATTGACAGAGAAGAACAAGATGCTTTATCTATTCAATCTCAAGAAAGAGCAATCAATGCAATTGATAATGGAAAGTTTAAAGATGAGATTGTTCCAATTGAGGTTAAATTCAAAAAGTTCTCAAAAATGTTTGAAGAAGATGAATTTCCTAACAGAGAAACTTCATTAGAAAAGCTTTCTTTCTTAAGACCTGCTTTCCAAAATCCAGGCACAGTAACTGCTGGAAATGCTTCTGGTATTAACGATGGAGCTGCATTTGTTATGTTGGCTTCTGAATCAGCAGTTAAGAAATATAATTTAAAACCTTTAGTAGAAATTGTTGCTGTTGGTCAAGGTGGTGTTAATCCAGCTAAGATGGGATTAGGTCCTGTTCCAGCAATCAAATCTGCTCTTTCAAGAACTGAATTAAAATTAAAAGATATAGAACTATTTGAACTAAACGAAGCATTTGCAGCTCAAGCTCTTGGAGTTCGTCAATTGTTATGTCAACAACATAATGTTACACCTGAATGGATAAATGAAAGATGTAATGTTAATGGTGGAGCTATTGCACTTGGACACCCTGTTGGAGCTTCTGGCTGTAGAATCATTGTTACTCTAATTCACGAAATGCTAAGAAGTAAAAAAGAATTAGGTCTTGCATCTCTATGTATTGGAGGAGGAATGGGAACCGCTATTATTGTGAAAAACACAAAACTTAATATTTGATGTAATATGACAAAAATAAAAGTAGGCGAAACTTACACGCAAAACGTTAGATATACTCAAGCAAATGTTGATATGTTTGCTAAAATATCTGGTGACAACAACCCAATCCACATTGATGCAGATTATGCAGCAAAAACACCTTTTGGCAAGCCAATTGTTCATGGTTTTTTTGCTGGAGCAATCTTTTCAAAGGTTTTTGGTACACAATGGCCAGGAGAAGGAACAATATACATGTTCCAAGATATGGCTTTCTTAGCTCCTGTTTTTGTTGAAAATGACTACATTGCTAAATTTGAAGTAATGGAAATCAATGAAGAAAAACATCGTGGAGTTATTAAATGTACTTTAGAAGACCTTCAAGGAAAAGTTCTTATTTCCGGTCAAGCTAAATTAATGCACAAAGAAAAATTTTAATTATTTAGTAAAATGAAAAGATTAGAAAATAAAATAGCCATCATTACAGGAGGAGCTTCTGGGATTGGCAAAGCAACAGCAGAAAAATTTGTTCAAGAAGGAGCAAAAGTAATTATTTGGGACCTAAACGAACAAAGAGGAAACGAAGTGGCTAAAGAACTTGGAGCAAAATTTGCTAAGGTTAACACTTCAAACTACCAAGATATTGAAAAAGCTGCAAAAGCAGTTAATGATGAATTTGGCAGAATTGATATCCTAATCAATAATGCTGGAATCACTCGCGACAGCAGTGTTAAGAAAATGACTGTTGAACAATGGCAACAAGTTATTGATGTAAACCTTTCAGGGGTTTTCTATTGTTCAAAAATAATTAGTGAATATATGGTTGTTAATGGCTGGGGAAGAATTGTTAATGCATCCTCTGTTGTTGGTTTATATGGAAACTTTGGTCAAGCAAACTATGTTGCAACAAAAGCTGGTTTAATTGGTATGACTAAGACTTTTGCAAGAGAGTTTGGCAAAAAAGGTATTACTGTTAATGCAATTGCTCCTGGTTTTATTTCAACAGAAATGGTTGCTGCAATGCCTGAGGAAGTTTTGGCTGGAATGAAAGCTAAGGTTCCAATTGGAAGATTGGGAGATCCAAAAGAAATTGCAAATGCATATTGTTTCTTAGCTTCAGATGAAGCATCCTATATAAATGGACACACTCTAAGTGTTGATGGAGGAATGACTGTATAGTTTTTTAAAGAACTCTAAAAGATTTAAACAACAAATTTAAGGCGAGTTATTATTTCTCGCCTTTTAATTAATTAATAACTATGGATTTTAATATATCAAAACAAGAAGAACTCTTTTTACAAATGATAAGAGAGTTTGCTGAAAACGAAATTAAACCAATTGCCGCAGAAATTGACGAGCAGGAAAAATTTCCTGTTGAAACAGTTGAAAAAATGGGCAAATTAGGAATTATGGGTATTCCTATTCCTGTTGAATACGGTGGACAAGGAAGTACAAATCAAATCTATTCAATGGCTGTTGAAGAAATATCACGCGTTTGTGGTACTACTGGAGTTGTTGTTTCTGCTCACACTTCACTTTGTGCTGATCCAATCATGAACTTTGGAACAGAAGAACAAAAACAAAAATACTTACCAAAACTTGCCTCAGGAGAATGGGTTGGAGCATTTGGACTAACTGAACCGAATGCTGGAACAGATGCAGCTATGCAACAAACTACTGCAGAAGATGCTGGAGATAAATGGATTTTGAATGGTTCAAAAATCTTTATCACAAATGCAGAATATGCTCATGTATATGTTATTATTGCAATGACCGATAAGTCTCAAGGAACAAAGGGAATTTCTGCTTTCATTGTTGAAAAAGGAACTCCTGGATTCACTATTGGAAAGAAAGAAAAGAAATTAGGTATTCGTGGTTCTTCCACTTGTGAACTAATATTTGAAAACTGTGAAATTCCAAAAGAAAACTTATTAGGAAAATTAGGAAAAGGTTTTTCTTTAGCAATGAAAACATTGGATGGAGGAAGAATTGGAATTGCAGCTCAAGCATTAGGAATTGCTCAAGGTGCAATGGACGAAACTGTAAAATATACTAAGGAAAGAAAACAATTTGGAAAAGCAATTGCAAAATTCCAAAATACTCAATTCCAATTAGCAGATATGGAAACAAAAGTTCAGGCTGCTCGCCTGCTTGTTAGAAGTGCTGCTTTCAAAAAAGATCAAAAATTACCTTTTTCTGTTGATGCTGCAATGGCTAAGCTTTTTGCTGCTGAAACAGCAATGGAAGTAACAACAAAAGCTATTCAATATCATGGAGGATATGGCTACACAAGAGAATATCCTGTCGAAAGAATGTTTAGAGATGCAAAAATCACTGAAATTTACGAAGGAACATCAGAGGTCCAAAGAATGGTTATTGCAGGTAATTTATTAAAGTAAAAACAAAACAAAAATGAAAATAGTAGTTTGTATAAAACAAGTTCCTGACACAACTGAGGTTAAACTTGATCCAGTTACAGGAACATTGATTAGAGATGGAGTTCCAAGTATAATGAACCCTGATGATAAAAGTGGGTTGGAATTAGCACTTGAACTAAAAGATAAATTTGGAGCAGAGGTTACAGTTATAACTATGGGACCTATGCAAGCAGAAGCTGTTTTAAGAGAAGCTTTTGCAATGGGTGTTGATAAAGCAATACTCCTTTCAGACAGAAAATTTGCTGGAGCTGATACTCTTGCAACTTCAAATGCTTTGGCTGGAGCAATTCGCACATTAGAATATGATTTAGTTATTACAGGTCGTCAAGCAATTGATGGAGATACAGCACAAGTTGGTCCTCAAATTGCAGAACATTTGGATATACCTCAAGTCAGCTATCTTCTAAGTTTGGATTATGATGGTAAAAACATTTTCACCATTAAAAAACAAACTGAAGATGGATATCAAATTGTTGAAGTTGATGGTCCATGCTTAGTTACTGTTCTTTCAAATGCTAACAAACCAAGATATATGTCAGTTAGAGGTATTATGGAAGCTTTTGATAAGGAAGTTGAAGTTTGGTCAGCAGATAAAATTGATGTTGATGAAGCTAAATTAGGACTTAAGGGCTCTCCTACCAAAGTTAAAAAAGCATTCACTAAGGGTATTAAATCTGCTGGTCAGGTTTACGAAGTAGGTACTGAAGAAGCAATAGGTATAATAATTAGCAAGTTAAAAGAAAAATTTATAATCTAATAATAAGGAGTAACTAAAATGAATAAATCAGAATATAAAAACGTATTTGTTTTTGCAGAACAAAGAGAAGGTAAGATTCAAAGTGTTGCTATTGAATTATTAGGTAAAGCACGTAATCTTGCTGACGACCTTCAAGAAGATGTTTATGCTATCTTGTTAGGTGGGAAAAATATTGAAGAAAAAGCTCAAACTTTAATTTCTTATGGAGCAAACAAAGTTATTGTTGCTTCATGTGATGAATTGGAAAACTTTACAACAGAAAGCTATGCTCAAGCAATAACTCAAATTTCAAATGAATTTAAGCCTTCAATAATTCTTTTTGGAGCAACAACAATTGGTAGAGATCTTGGTCCAAGACTTTCAGCTCGTCTTACAACTGGATTAACAGCTGACTGTACAAAACTTGAAATTTCAGAAGAAAAAGAATTACTTATGACTCGTCCAGCATTTGGAGGAAATCTTATGGCAACAATTGTTTGCTCTGAACATCGTCCTCAAATGTCAACTGTTCGTCCAGGAGTTATGAAAGCTCTTGATAAAGACGAAAACAGAAAAGGCGAAATCATCAAAACAACCATTAACTTCAACAAAGACAAGTTTAAAGTTAGAATTAAGGAAACAGTTAAAGAAAAAAGCAGCATGATTGATATTTCTGATGCTAAAGTTCTTGTTTCTGGAGGTCGTGGTGTTGGAACTGAAAACGGATTTAAAAAGCTTCAAGAACTTGCAAAAATATTAGATGCTGAAGTTTCTGCTTCAAGAGCTATGGTTGATGCAGGACTTGTTGACCATAAACGTCAAGTTGGACAAACTGGACAAACTGTTAGACCAGACCTTTATTTTGCATTTGGTATTTCAGGAGCAATTCAACACGTTGCAGGTATGGAAGAAAGTGATTTTATTATTGCTGTTAATAAAGACCGCTATGCTCCTATTATGCAAATTGCAGATTTAGGTATTGTTGGAGATTGCAAAAGTATTATTCCAGCTTTAATTGAAAGACTAAGCAATAAAATTAAAGATTAAAATTAGTTTAATAATACATTCATTAAGAGCAGTAGTTTTATTATTTAACTACTGCTTTTTTTAATTGTTTTCTTTATCTTTGCAGTGATTTAAGTTTTATTGTCTTTTTATTCTATTGGAAATGTCAGTTACTTGGAATTTATGGCATGGTTGTCAAAAGATTAGTCAAGGATGTAAGAATTGCTATGTTTATCGTCAAGATGAAAAACATGGAAAAGATAGCAGTGTGGTTACTAAAACAGCCAATTTTAATCTTCCAATAAAAAGGAAAAGAGATAAATCATATAAGATTCCTTCAGGAGAAATTGTTTACACTTGCTTTACTTCCGATTTTTTTGTTGAAGGTGCTGACAAATGGAGAAAGGAAGCCTGGGAAATGATTAAAACTCGTAGTGACCTGATCTTTTTTATTATCACTAAACGCATTGACAGGTTTACGGTTGAATTGCCTGAGGACTGGAATGATGGTTATGATAATGTTGTAATTGCTTCCACGGTTGAAAACCAAGAAATGGCGGATTATAGAATTCCTATTCTTAAGAAACTTCCAATTAAACATAAACTAATAACTTGTGCACCTTTGTTAGAAGAAATTAATCTTACACTTTATCTTGACAATACAATTGAAGAAGTTTCGGCTGGTGGTGAATCTGGCAATGAAGCAAGAGAATGTAATTACAATTGGATATTAAATATTCGTAATCAATGTATTGAAAAAGATATTCCCTTTTGGTTCCATCAAACTGGTGCAAGACTAAGAAAAGATGGTAAACTATACAGAATCAAACGCCCCTATCAACATTCCCAAGCAAGAAAAGCAAACATCAATTACAAAACAAATCATAATTTTTAATTGATTTTGCAATAAGAAAAATTTTTCAGCTCTTGTCTGTTTTAATAATTAAAATCCTATATTTGCAGAAATTTAAAAGAAATAAACATGAAAAAACTTTTATTAACCCTAATCATTTCATTATTTTGCTTTAACCTTTATTCTCAAAGTGCAAGTGAACTATTTAATCAATCAATAAAGTATGCTAATGCAAATGACTTTAAGAAAGCAGAAAAAACCACAAAAGAATTAATTAAGAATTATACAAATGATGAGGATATTCATTTATATTGGAATAATTTAGGAGCTTTTCAATCAAATCAGGGAAATAATAAGGAAGCACTTAAATCATTCTCTAAGTCTTTCGAATTAAATGATAAATATGGCGTTGCATTATTAAACAGGGCTAAAACATATAGAGATCTTGAACAATTTGATAATGCAATTATTGATTATAAAAATGTTATTAAATTAGATACTAATAATGAAGAAGCTCTTTTTGATTTAGCAATGCTTTTCAGTAAAAGAGAAGATTATGCAAATGCACAAGTATATTATGAAAA
Organism: Bacteroidales bacterium UBA5515; assembly: GCA_002423895.1. Classification (GTDB taxonomy): domain Bacteria; phylum Bacteroidota; class Bacteroidia; order Bacteroidales; family P3; genus UBA10566. The sequence goes on from DIOL01000019.1 coordinate 106,807, forward strand.
GCTTATTGCATCAAATCCTGAAGAAAACTATCCTGCTGCAGTAAACTTAGTTATTGTAAAGAAAAGACAAGGAGATCTTGAAGGAGCATTATCTGATATGAATAAATTAATTGAAAAAATACCTTCTAATGAATTTCTTTATGAAAACAGAGCAAATGTATATAATAATAGAGCAGATATTTTAATGAATATGAAACGTTATGATGAAGCTTTTGTTGATATTGAAAAATCATTAGCTCTTGAACCTGATTATGTAACTGCAATTATTACTAAAGGAGAAATATATTATTTTCAAGGAGATTATGGAAATGCTTGTATTTTCTTCAAAATAGCTCAAAGTAAAGGAGCTCCAAAAGAAAAATTAGAAAAATATATGAAAAACTGCAAGTAAATAATTCACAAAAGTATTTATGCAGGAAAGGCTATCATCAACATAAATGATAGCCTTTTTTTATTTGAATTTATGAAAATAACTCCTTACTTTAATTTACTGAAACCTTACTTTAATTTATTAACTCTTGATTCTAATTTACTGAAACCTTACTTTAATTTTCGTAGATAAAGAGATTAAAAATAGACTATATTATGTGTTAAATTAAATTGTTTTGCTAAGAAATAAAATAACAATTCTTTGGAGTAATTCTTTTACTTTCCATATAAGAAAAAGTTGGGCAATTGCATTTCTTCTTCTTTTTGGGTTTCATTTTTGTGCGTGATTGAGTTGCACAGGATGATAGTACAAAAATTATGATAAATGAAGTAAGTAGTATTTTTATATGTCTTTTATTCAATTTCATTTCTATAACTATTTTTTTCTTTGCTTTCCTTATTAAAACTTAATTTGAGAATTATTTAGTATCTTCGAATGAATAACTTTCAATTATTTCTAATATCTCTGCTCCATAATCCTTCATCTTACTTTTACCAAATCCTTTAATCGCCAATAGTTCCTTTTCTGATTTTGGTTCTGTGTTTACAATTTCAATTAAGGTTTTTTGATGCATAATAATAAAGGCTGGCTTTTCTATTTCCTCTGCCTTTGCTCTTCTCCATTGATTTAATACTTCAAACAATTCCTCATTTTCAATTTCTGGAGGTAATTCCCTATCTTCTGCTTGTGAAGTTTCCTTTGTAGTTTTTGTTTCTTCTTTCTTTGGCTTATTTTTCTTTAGATATTCTTTTACAAACTCTTTTGGCTCTTTAATCAAGGTTTTATTCCTATGACTTCTATATTCAGCAATTGAAAACTCAGAAGTAATAGATTCAAAGAGAGTAAGTTTAAAAAATGTTTCGTAGGCTATATCCAAATAATTTTGGTCTTTTTGCATTTCAATTTGCCTATTATCAAATTCAAGTGCATCAAGCAATCTAAGGATTTGTTTTACTATGTCTAATTTTTGTGAAAAATATTCCTTAGCCTTTACCAATCTATCAATTGCATAGGCATCCAACTCCTTTAAGCAAAGGTTTCTAATTTGATTTTCAAACTTAAGACTTACTTCAAATACTTCTGATTCAAAAGTTTTTATTTTTTCATTAATCAAATTGCTTGTTTGAGAGTAAGTTGTATGATAGGCAGTATTGTTTAATGTTTTTAGTTCATCTATTCTCCATTTCAATTCCTTAAAGGAATATAAATCAAGTAAATTCTCTTGAGTAAAAATTAGTTTATCGCTGTCAAGACGTTCCTTTGTTGGTTTATTTTCTTCTTGATAAGAGTCAAACTCTTCAATTAGAGGATCTTTAATTATTGATTGAGGTTCAAATGGTGAGGTTAAAATTATTCCTTCCAAGCTTTTGCATCGACTTAAAGCAACATAAACCTGTCCTGCTGCAAAGGATTTATTGGAGTCAATTATTACTTTTTCAAATGTTAATCCTTGACTTTTATGAATTGTTATTGCCCAAGCAAGTTTAAGAGGATATTGCTCAAATGTTCCCAAAACATCTTCCTCTATTTCATTGGTTTCATGGTTTATTCTATAATGATAGTTGTGCCAAACGTATTTTTTAACAACAATATCTTCTGTATCCCCCTTACTCCTTACTAAAATTCTATCCTCACTTATTTCAACAATCTTTCCTATCTTTCCATTATAATACTTTCTTTGTTCCGGAGCACCAATATCGTTTTTTACAAACATCACTTGTGCTTCAAGCTTTAACTCCAATTCAAATTCATTTGGATAGGATGATTCTGGAAATTCGCCTTCAACAAAGGCAGTAAACTTATAAGATTCATTATCAATTTGCCTAAGCTTGTTTTCATTAATTCGGTTTGCTTGATAGTTGTGAGTGCAAAGAATTACATAAGCATCATCGGCGTTAGGGTCATAATCAACATTATTTCTATCGTTAAGAGCTTCAATTAACTTTTCATCAATTTGATTATTTCTAATCTTGTTTAGAATATTGATAAAGCGCTCATCCTTTTGACGAAAAACCTGCTGAAGATTAATTGTTATGAAATGGGAGTTTTGTAGTGCTAAGGAAGAGAAAAAATAGGGTGAATTGTATCTCAACTGCAACAATCCCCATTCCTCATCTTTACAAACGGGAGGTAATTGTTGTAAATCTCCAATCATCAAGAGCTGAACTCCACCAAAGGGGAGAAATTTCTTATCTTTTCGAAATTGTCTTAATCTATAATCAATAGCATCCAAGAGGTCTGCTCTAACCATTGATATTTCATCAATAACAAGCAAATCCATACTCCTAATAACTTCTTTTTTGACTTTGGAGATTTTGAATTTGTTGTCTTTATCTCTTTCATTTCCCTCAACAAAAGGCCCAAAAGAGACTTGAAAAAATGAATGTATGGTAACACCTCCAGCATTAATGGCTGCAACTCCTGTAGGAGCTACAATAACCATTCTTTTGGATGTAGTTTCTTTTAGTGTTTTAAGGAAGGTTGTTTTACCTGTACCTGCTTTCCCTGTTAAGAAAATATTTGTATTAGTATATTCAACATATTTCTTGGCAAGTTCAAGCTCTTTGTTCGATATTAACTTTTCTTCATCCATTTCTCACTTTCAGAAAAATGATAAAAATTATTCTACAATTAGCTTATTTGTCCAAATTTTCTCTTGAGAAACATATTTAATGATATAGTAGCCTGCTTTTAGATTACTTGCATTAATTGAATAAGATGTTGTATTTGCTGGAATAATATCTCTTAGAACAACTCTACCAACTTCATCAAAGATTTCAACTTGAGTTGAGTTTTGAATCATTGAAAGAGAAATATTTATTTCATTCTTTGCTGGATTTGGATAAATTGTTGAATAAGTATTTTGACTTGTCTCTACCAATGGATTTGATAAAGTTGAATAATCATCTCCTCTAAAAGTACTTACACCTGAATTTGTAGGATCTAACCAAGGTTGAAGTCTTTTATCATTTGTTGTCCCATTTGAGCTCCATGAATAAGATAATTTTCCATAATAATCCAATTTATCAGCATTTGCAGCATAGCAAGAAGATGTTCCTCCTGTTAGTGTTCCAACAATTTGACTTGAAGCATTAAATAATGGACTTCCTGAAGAGCCACCTTCTGTTATTCCATAATTTGTTTGAGTTTGAACCCATTTTGCTTGCCAATGTGTTTGTCCATAGCCTAAATTAACACTTTGAAGTGCTGTATTATAGGTTGAAATCTTTTTAATATCTCCTGATGGATGATGAATACAAACTCCACTTGATGAAGCATTGGTTGTGTTATTCCATGCATTCCAATATGCATTATAGTTAGTTGGTACATTTTGATTTAAACGAAGAAGAAGGAAATCAGATGAAGAACCTAAAGCCTTTAATGAGGTTCCATTCATTGTTTTGGATGTTGGTTCAACACTTCCTGTTGTACAACCAGCTGCTTCGTAATTAAAGTAGAAAACAAAATAGCTGTAATAGTATGAAGAAGCCACATCTTCAACACAATGTGCAGCTGAAAGAACATAAGGAGCTAAATCTCTTGCAGTGTTATTTACAAGTGAACCAGTACACCATCCTATTGAATAATCATCCATTCTAAGCATAATTCTTACAACTCCTCTTTGAGCATTTCTATAATTATTTCCTTCAGGACAATTTACATTAACATTACAAGAACCTGATGAACCAAATTCATCGGAATATTTAGTTATATCATACCCAAAATCTCTATATGCATATCCTACTTCTGTTAACTCAATTTGAGCATTTTCCTTAACATAATTAGGTTGAAAATATTCTATTATTATTTCTTCTCCATTAACCATTTCGGTTGCAAAAGTCTTAGATTCATCATTATTGAAAGATGTAAATGCTCCTATTATTTGAGAATGGTCTGAATTATATATAAATAGTTCTGATCCCTTTGGAAGATAGAAGTTTTTTGAATAAAGATTTAGTGCCTTTGCATTTGGTGATTTAACTCTCAAAATCCATAGTTTTCCATCTTTCAATTCTGACATATCGGCCTTTTCAAAGAAGTTTACATTCAATGGAAGAACAACTCCAAATCTTCTTGTTTTATACAGATTTTGAGGGTTATTATTGTATTCTATTGTTTGAGTTAAATCGGGTTCTTCAATTTCAAGTGTTGCTGTAAGTAAGGCACTCAAATCTTTATTTAAAAAAGATTTAGGAGTTGATTCAATACTTATTTGAGCATATGAAATCACACTAAAAAATAGTATGATAATTGGTAAAAATATTCTTTTCATAATTATAATTGTTATTCTATTTTTTTGTTATTATTTGATTGTTTATTTCAAGTATTTGAGGGAGAAGCATTGTTTTGTTATCGTGATGAATAATATAATCGGCTCTTTTAATCTTTTCTTCATTTGAAAATTGATTATTCATTCTTTCTTCAATTTCATCATAAGATAAATTATCTCTTTTCATTGCTCTTTCAATAGAAATCTTTTTAGGAGAATCTACTGTAATTATCTTATCAAATTTTTTACCCCATCCAATTTCTAAAACGATTGCACTTTCCATTATGGTATATGGTGCTTTTTGGCTTTCTTGCCATAAGTTATACATTTCCAAAACTCTTGGATGTACCATTGAGTTAAGTTTTTCTAACTTTTTGTTATCTGTAAAGACAATATTAGCTAATGCTTTTTTATTCAATTGCCCATTTTCCAAAATCTTATTCCCAAATTCCGTTGCTATTTCACTCAAAAAAGTTTTGTCTTTATAGCATTTTATAGCCTCTTTATCAGCAACAAAAACAGGAACACCTAATCGTTCAAATACAGAACAAATCAAGGTCTTCCCGCTTCCAATAGTACCAGTTAAGGCAATGTTTTTCACCTCAAAAACTATTTTATTTCTTTTTTTCTGCTCCTATTTCAAGTGCAATTGCTGATTTTTCAATTTCAACATTAACTCCATTAGCAATTTCAAGAATTAAAGAAGTTTCTTTCACTTCAACTATCTTTCCGTGCATACCACTGATTGTGACAACCTTTTGTCCTTTTTGAAGACTTTCTCTAAATTGTTTTTCCTTCTTAGCTCTTGCACTTTGAGGGCGTATCATAAAGAAATAGAAAATCACAATAATAAGTAGAAGCATTAACATTGAGCTCCATCCTGAAGCTCCACCTTGTTGGTTTCCTGCCATTAAAAAAATGTTCAATAAATTCATTTTCGTTGTTTTTAATTGTTATTTTAATATTTTTTGTATTCTAATTTACATCTGCTGTAATTCTTAGTCGAGTTGTTGAAGGAGTTGTGTTAGCTAATACTGAAATTTCTTTCATAATTCTTATTCCACTGCTTCCTTCAGAATCGTACCTTACAGTTATTTGACCTTCTGTGTTTGGTTTAATTGGATTTCTTGGATAATCTGCAACAGTGCATCCACAATTAGCAGTAACTGAAGAAATAATTAAATCGTTTTTACCTGTGTTCTTAAACTTAAAACTACAAGTAACTACTTCTCCAGAAGTTAAAGTGCCAAAATCAATTATATCCTTTTCAAACTTAACGGAAGTTGAATTTTCAATTAAATCAGTTGTGATTGTATTATCCTTTTTATTGCATGACATAAAAAAGAAAACACTTAATACAACTAAAAAAAGTAAAATACTCTTTCTTAACATATAATTTATACTATAATTCTGTTTCATTGGTTTCTTCTTCGAGCTTTTTTATTCTACCCTTTGCTCTAAGATCAACCATTAATTTATCCAAAAGTCCATTTACAAATAACTTACTCTTTGGGGTAGAAAACTCCTTACTTAATTCAACATACTCATTTAAGGTTACGTTGATAGGTATCTCTGGACAATATATTAACTCTGATAGACCCATTTTTATTATAAGTATATCCATTAATGCTACTCTATCCATATCCCAATTGTGAACCTTTGCATTAATCAACTCTGAGTATTCCTTATCGTTTTCTATTGTTCTCTTAAAGACACTGGTAATAAAATTTTCTTCAACAAAGTTATCAGATAGTTTTTCAAATCTACCTTCATATTCTTTCAAAGATTTTAAACTCCAAAGTGCCATTGTATCATAGTCTGACTCCCACTCCATTTTCATTTCGCAAACATTGTCGAAATAGTTTTCATTGGAGATTAAATAGTTTTTGAATAGCTGAATATAAATATTCTTTTCACTTTCAAAATCCCCTTTTTCGGAGTTCATATAAGTTTTATATGAATTGGAATTATTGAATTTCTTCAAAATATTCATAAACAAATCTCTATTCTCGTTCCAATTTATTTTTAAAGCTTCCTTTCTCTTTAAAAGCTCATTGTCATTGAGTAAAAGAGTAATAAAATCATTATCTACAAACTTAGTATTTGGATTCAAATCCTCATCTGTTGGTAATAGTTTACGTCTGTTATCTTCAATTCTTTCTAAAGCTAAGCTATGTATGTAAATTAAAGAAGAAAATAAATAGGTGTGAAGATCTAAAAGAGAATTGAAACTGTCAAGAAGTTTTTTGTTGTGTTCATTAACACCATTGCAATCATTAAATTGGAAAGAATAAAGCGATTGAAGAACTTTAGCTCTTATGAAATGTCTGTTAAGCATCCTCTATTTAAAAGAAATAATAAATAAATGTGAATTCATTTTGCAAAGGTAGTAAAAAACTGCATAATCAAAATAGATTAGATTATTTTTTCAATTATTTTACTTTTAAATTTGATTTAACATGAAGATATGAATGACTTATTGCAGTTAAAAAAACTAAGAATAAATTTGAATTAGTACTAAGAAAAAAAGTGTAAATATCATTTAGTACAAATTAATAATCTGTTAACCTTATTCAGGACGGGTCAGACAAGGAATAAAACTAATTAATCAAGGAATAAATCTCATATAATGCCATTATATCCTCGGTATAATGCCATTAAACTTATGATATAATGGCATTATAGTTATGGTATAATGCCATTATACCGAGGATATAATGGCATTATACTAAATTTAAACAAGCTTTGGCAAGATAAATAGCCCTTATAAATAGATAAAAACAAGATAAATACACAGAAAATCAAGGATTAAAAAAAATCAAAATAAAACTTCAATGTAAAAACAATGGCATAGTTTTAAATTCAAAAGAAAGTTTTGTTAGATTAAAAACTTGATTAAACGATATTTATACAGATAATTAATGAAGTAAGGCTGTAAGGTTAGTGATGATTAGTTTCACGCTCATTGCTAAAAGAATAACTCCAAAGAATTTCCTTAAAACATATATACCTGCCTTACCTAAAATTCTTTCAACAACATGAACTTTTTTAATTACAAAATATACCAGTATCATATTAAGTGCAATAGCAATTATTAAGTTAATTACTGAAATTTCAGCTCTTAGGGAAAGTGTTGTTGTTAAAGTTCCTGCACCAGCAATAAGAGGAAAAACCATTGGAACAATGGTTGTATGTCCACTTGGTCCGTCATTCTTAAATATTTCAATATTAAAGGTCATCTCAACCGCTAAAGCAATCAAAATTATAGCCCCAGCAATTGCAAAGGATGCAATATCAACTCCAAAGATTTTTAATAGTCCTTCTCCCAAAAACATAAATAAAACCATTAAAAAGAAAGAAATTATGGCTGCCTTGCCTGCATGCACTTTTTTGCCTGACGAATTCAAATCAATAATAATTGGAACTGCTCCCGTTATATCTATAACTGCAAACAAAACCATAAAAGCTGTGAAAATCTGTCTAATATCTAATGCAAAATCTATTGGCATAATCATTTGTAGTTATTAATTTGAAAGTGCAAAAATAATAAAAAAATAACTCCTTATTCTATTTTTCTAACTTCTTATTCTAATTTTCTAAAACCTTATTCTATTTTGCTAACTCCTTATTCTATTTTTATATCAATTTATCTTTTAGAATAGAATACTACTAATAGAAAATATTAATTCTTCTAAAAACATCTGAGATTATTAAAACAAGAAGTATCTTTGCAAATTATTTTCTGATTAAATTTTTGTTTCTATGCAGTGGTTAATTGATCTCTTTACCTCTTCGAGCGTTGCTCATTCAATTATGCTTTTGGCAATTACAATTGCTTTAGGTATTCAATTAGGTAAACTGAAAATTGCAAATATTTCTTTTGGAATTGCCTGGATTCTCTTTGTAGGAATTGCATTAAGTCATTTTGGACTAAGGGTTGATGAAGAAGTTTTGCATTTTACTAAGGAGTTTGGACTTATTTTGTTTGTTTATTCTATAGGACTTCAGGTTGGTCCTGGATTCTTCTCTTCTCTTAAGAAAGGAGGACTTAGACTCAATATGTTGGCAGCAATGATTGTTCTTTTAGGAGTAGTAACAACTTATGTTATTCATATAATAACTGGAACAGACCTTGCAACTATGGTAGGAGTACTTTCTGGCGCTGTAACCAACACACCTGGGCTAGGTGCTGCTCAACAGACTTTTCATGATATTTATGGATCAAACAATCCTAACATAGCTTCGGGTTATGCCGTTGCTTATCCTTTGGGAGTTATTGGTATTATTATTTCTCCAATGATTATTAAGTTCTTCTGTAAAATAAAATTGGAGAAAGAAGCAATTAAAGATCAGGAACAATTATCTGAAAATGCTACAAAGAGATTATCTATTCTTGTAAAAAATCAAGGTGTTGATGGACATACTGTTGAAGAAATTATTAAAATACTTGGCAAAAACGTAATCATTTCAAGAATTAAAAGAAGTGATAATAGCGTTGAAATTGTAACCAATAATACTCTTATTTCTGTAAATGATACTCTTAGAATTATTACAGAAGCATCTAATGTTAATGCTGTTGTTATGTTTTTGGGTGAAGAATGTATTGTTGATGAGCAGCAATGGGAAGGAGAAAAGAAGAATTTAGTTTCAAGAAGAATTGTTGTTACAAAACATAATTTGAATGGCGAAAAAATTGGAAATTTAAAAATACGTTCTCTGTATGGGGTTAGTATAACAAGAATCAATCGTTCAGGTATTGAACTTATTGCAACTTTTGACCTTAAACTTCAAATGGGCGATAGAGTTACTTGTGTCGGTTCAGAAGAAGCAATTGCAAAAGTTGCTGACTTATTAGGTAATTCAATGAATAGATTAAATCATCCTAATCTTATACCTATATTTCTTGGAGTTTTTCTTGGTATTATTGTTGGTTCAATTCCATTTGCTTTTCCTGGGTTGCCTCAACCTGTTAAATTAGGACTGGCTGGTGGTCCATTAATTGTTGCTATTCTTATGGGGCGTTATGGTCCATACTATAAAATGGTAACCTTTACAACTACAAGTGCAAATATGATGATAAGGGAAATTGGTATTTCTCTCTTCTTAGCTTCCGTAGGACTTAGTGCTGGAGAAAATTTCATAGAAACAATTACTAATGGTGGTTATATGTGGGTGATTTATGGTTTAATAATAACCATTTTACCTTTACTATTAGTTGGTTTATTTGCTCGTTTGAAATACAAAATGGACTATTATACTCTTTTAGGTCTTCTTTCAGGTTCAATGACTGACCCTCCTGCTCTTGCATTTGCAAATAGTGTTTCTCCTAACGATTCACCTGCTGTTGCATATGCAACTGTGTATCCTCTAACAATGTTCCTTCGTGTTTTAACTGCACAGGTATTAATTATAATGAGCCTATAAAATATAAGTAATTTATATCTTATATTTTATTCTTACTCTTTTTGATGATTTATCAATTATCAATTAAATATTTGTAAAATAATAACTCTTTATTTTAATTCAGAAAGTTCTAACCAACGCATCTCTTTTTCTTCAATTTCATTCATCACTTCTTGAAATCTGTTTGAAAAAGATACTAATTCATCATTTGAAAGATTTGAATTGGATAATGCTTGTGTTATTTCCTGTTTTTCTTTCTCTAATTTAGGTAAATATATTTCTAATGCCTCGAATTCTTTTTGCTCTTTATAGGTAAGTTTTCTTTCTCTTTCTGTTTTAGCTTTTTGCTGTGCAGGATTAGAATTTGATTGTTTAACTTCTTTTAACTCTTCTTTTTCTTTAATTTGCTTTTCCTCCAAGTAATCTGAATAGTTGCTGTGATAATCTTTAATTTTACCATCTCCCTCAAAAACAAAAAGATGATCTACCAAATTATCCATAAAACTTCTATCATGAGAAACTAAAAGCAAACAACCTTTATATTCCTTTAGAAAGTTTTCCAGAATAGCAAGATTGTAAATATCCAAATCATTTGTTGGCTCATCTAAGATTAAGAAATTAGGATTTGAAATTAAGGTTTTCAACAAATAAAGTCTTCTTCTTTCTCCTCCTGAAAGATTTCCATAATAGTTGTATTGTAAGTCAGTTGAAAATCCAAAATATGATAAAAACAAAGTTGCTGACAATTCTGAATTATTATCCATCTTAATGCTTTCAGCAACTTCTTTAATTATATCAATAACTCTTGAAGAGTCTTTTTCTTCCAATCCCTCTTGTCTATAATATCCATATTTTATAGTCTGACCTGTAACTATTTTTCCAGCATCTGCATTGATGTTTCCTGAAATAATATTTAGAAAAGTACTCTTCCCTACTCCATTTTTACCCACAATTCCAATTTTTTCTCCTCTTTTGAAAGTGTATGTAAAATCATCTATAAGTTTCTTCCCTTCAAAACTTTTAGTAACATTATTTAATTCTAATATCTTCCCTCCTATTCTTTGAGTTTTTACAGAAAGGTCATTTGGTTTGTTTTCTAATCTTTTAGAAGCTTTATCTTTAATTTCGTAAAATGCATCAATTCTTGCTTTTGCTTTGGTTGATCTTGCCTGAGGCATTCTGCGCATCCATTCAAGCTCTTTCTTGTAAAGACTCTTTGCTTTTTCAATTTCAATTCTTTGCAATTCTTCTCTTTGAGCCTTCTTTTCTATAAAATAGTTATAATCTCCCTTATACTTGTATATTGTTGAATTATCTAATTCATAAACATCTGTACAAATATTATTTATAAAATATCTGTCATGAGTTACTAATAGTAGCGTTAAATTTTGACGTTTTAAAAATTCCTCCAACCATTCAATCATAACAACATCAAGATGGTTTGTTGGCTCATCAAGAATAAGAAATTCAGAACTTTCTGTCAAAACCTTACTTAATGCTACCTTTTTTCGTTCTCCTCCTGAAAGAGTGCTAACTTTTTGTTGAAGATTGGTTATTCCAAGCTTTGAGAGAATTTCTTTTGCTTTTGCTTCATAGTCCCAAACCTCAAATCTATCCATTTGAGCAATTGCTTCACTTAATCTTAAATGTGTTTCTTCGTTATCTTGGATATTAGCAGCAATCAAAGCATCTTCATATTCTCTAACTGTTTGCATTTTGGGATTATCGGATGTAAAAATAACATCAATTACTGACAATTCACTATCCAACAATGGATTTTGTTCAAGATAAATTGAATGAATATCACTTCTGAAAGACACTTTTCCTTCATCTGGTTCAATTTTCCCAGCAATAATATTTAATAAAGTACTTTTACCTTGTCCATTCTTAGCAACAAGAGCTACTTTTTGCCCTTTATTTACTCCAAAGCATAAATCCTCAAAAAGTATCTTTTCTCCAAACGATTTCCCTATGTTTTCAACTGTAAGTAAATTCTCAGCCATTTAGTTTAGTTTTTTTGTTTTTTATGGTTTAATATCGCTCTTACTTATTCCTTCAACAATTTCAGGAATTATACCATGTTCTGAATATATCTTATTTTGTTGAATTGAAATTTCTTTTCTGTATGGGTAAAATATTAATACTGACAAAAGACAAAGAGCTCCACTAAAAGCTATTATAATTTGAAGATCATAAAATTTACTAACCCATCCTACAACCAAGTTTCCTAAAGAACTTCCTCCAATAAAACAAATTGTGTAATAACCCATCACTCTTCCTTTCATATAAGTATGAGTTAGAGCTTGAATCATTGTATTTGTAGAAGCAATGGCAATCACCATACTAAAACCAATAATAATAATTAATATATGTGCAAGAACGGAATTTGTAATAAAAAAGAATGGAATTAACGACAATGATGCTCCTAAAAGACCAATTTGTTGAATTTTTTCCAAACCAATTATACTTTTTCTTGATGCCAAAATCAATGCTCCACTAAAGGAACCTATTCCTAAAAAAGACATTAAACTTCCAAGCATTTCACTCCCTCCTCCTAAAGTATCTTTAACATAAGCTGGGAGGAAAGATGTTATAGGAAAAATAAAAAAGGATACAGAAAAAGTAATTATTAGTAATACCATAATTGGCAGTCTTTGAAAAATATAATTTAATCCTTCTTTAATATCATTTATAAGATGAATTTTCATTGTAAGAGTTTCTACCTTTGGAAGTTTAATTTTTAACAAAGCTATAATAACAAAAAGAAAACTTATTGTATCTATTAAAAAACAAATTCCCTCTCCAAATAATCCAATTACAACACCTCCAATTGCTGGTCCAATTAATCTACTTCCATTTATAACTGCAGAATTAAGAGCAATTGCATTAGTTAGTATTTCCTTTGGGACAAGACTTGTGTAAAATGCTTGTCTCGTTGGACCATCAAGAGCGTTTACAATTCCAAACAATAAACTTAAAACCAACACTATCCATACATTTGAAGAATTAAGAATTGAAGTAAGAACTAAAATAGTTAAAACTAATGCATGGAGCATAAAAAATGTTTGAGTAAATATTAAAATAGATTTTTTACTAATTTTATCAATTAAAGTAGAAACAAAAGGAGTAATTATAAAAGTAGGAAATTGTGATAAGAATACTATTATCCCTAAAAGTGCAACTGAACCAGTTAAACGATAAACTAACCAACCCATAGCTATTTGTTGAATCCAAGAACCTACCATAGAAACACATTGCCCTAAAAAATAGAGCTTAAAGTTTCTATATTTAAGTGATTCAAAAAGCTTTAGATTATGTAAATTCATTATTTAGTATACTTTTATTAAATTTTCCAGATTAAACACTTGATTTTTTCTCATTATTTTATATCTTTGTGCACTTAAACTACACATTTTTATATGAATAATAAAATATTTTTAAGCTCTGTATTAATTCTTTCGTGTACAGTTTTATTTTGCAAATATACGAAAGCTCAGAATTATGACGCTAATTTTGACAAACCAATTACATCCCAAAAAGGTCAATTTATTTATGGTGAGCTTCCCCCTATCAAAACTGAAGCAGGTGTTTTATTTTTTTTAGACAGAAATCTTGGAGCAGTTTCAACTAATCCCGAAACATCTGATTCTTGGGGTGATTTATATCAATGGGGAAGAAATACTGATGGACATGAAAAAAGATACTCAGATACAACTTTAACCAAGTCTTCTATTATTGAAGTACCTCATAATAAATTTATTGTTGATGAGAGAAAAAGCAATGACTGGCTTTCAAATTCTCAAGAAGATCTTTGGCAAGGAACTAATGGAACAAATAATCCATGTCCTTGTGGATATAGATTACCAACTCAAAAAGAATGGAGAGCTGTTCTTAATTTAGGATATGAAGTAAAATTGAATTCAAGTGGATACTATTATTTAAGTATTGCTGATGGAAAGCTAATATTACCATGTGCTGGTTTAAGAAGTGCTTATACTGGAAACTTCCAACATATTGGCACAAGAGGTTATTATTGGGCAAGTGATGCTATAAATAAAGGTACATCTGGTTGCATTGACTTTAATAAAGAAGAATTTACTACAAACATTAGCATTTTTGGCTTTAGATGCTTTGGAAGAAGCATTAGATGTGTAAGAAGCGAATAAAATTTAGAATAAATATATTAATAAATAACTCTAAAACTTGATGACTATATTTTCAACAAATAATATATCAAAAACATACGCCAATCATAAAGCTTTGGACCAAGTTTCTATTAACGTAGAAAAAGGAAGTGTTTTTGGATTACTTGGACCAAATGGAGCTGGAAAAACTACACTGATAAGAATTATTAATCAGATAACTGCCCCAGACGAAGGAGAGATATATTTCATGGGGGAAAAACTACGTTCAGAGCACGTACATCATATAGGCTATCTTCCAGAAGAAAGAGGCTTATATAAGAAAATGAAGGTTGGAGAACAAGCAATTTATCTTGCAGAACTAAAAGGGATTAAAAAAGCAGATGCAAAGAAAAGATTAGAATATTGGTTTAATAAGTTTGATATTTATTCTTGGTGGAACAGAAAGGTTGAAGAACTATCTAAAGGGATGCAACAAAAAGTTCAATTCATTACAACTATTTTGCATGAACCTGAATTGTTGATTTTCGATGAACCTTTTAGTGGTTTTGACCCAATTAATGCCAATTTGCTAAAAGAAGAAATTTTAGAACTAAAAAATAATGGTGCTACAATAATTTTCTCTACTCATAATATGGAATCTGTTGAAGCTATTTGTGATTCAATTGCTCTAATAAACAAATCTAAGAAGATTTTAGATGGAAGAGTTGATGAAATAAAACAAAGGTTCAAAAAGAATGAATTTGAGATTATTCTCTCTAAAGAAAATAATATTTCAGATTATATATTTGATGGAGTTGAATTAATTAAAAAGAACACTGATTTAAACTTTCAAGTATCAACACTTAAAATTGAAAAAGGAAGAAATGCAGATCTTTTAAGCAAAATTCTTCAAAAGACAGATATTATATCTTATAAGGAGATTTTACCAACAATGAATGAAATTTTTATAGATACAGTAAGCAATGAGTAAGACAGGAATTATAATAAGACGCGAATATTTTATTAGAGTTAAGAAAAAATCTTTCTTAGTTATGACCTTTTTAGGGCCTATACTTATTGCTTCATTATGGATTATTCCTTTCTTTTTAGCATTAAACTCTGATAATCAATCTAAGGTTTTGGTTGTTGATGAAACTATTATGGAAAAGGATGGCGTTAAATCATCTCTTTACTTTAATAAGTTTAAAAATGACAAAGAACTTATTTTTGAATATGGATATGATATAAAAGAAGCTCAAGATAAACTGAATAAAGGAGACTATGATGCAGTTTTGGAAATTGTAAGCACAAATGATATGCCTCCAATTAAGGGATTTCTATTCTATAGCGAAAATGAGCCATCGCTTACAGCTCAAGAAGCAATTCAATCTCAGCTTTCAAACATTCTTAAAGATCATGTTTTGAAATATGATTATGGAATGAATGAAAAGGATTTGGAATGGTTTAATAATCCTAAAATTGGCTTTTACTCAAAGGACATTCGCTCTGGAAAAGATTCATATAAAGAAATAAAAACCTTCTTAGCTATTATTGCTGGAATTTGTATTTATATGTTTATCTTTATGTTTGGAGCCCAAGTAATGAAAAGTGTTTCAGAAGAAAAAACAAGTAGAATTGTCGAGGTTTTGGTTTCTTCCATTAAACCAGTTCAATTATTAATGGGCAAAATTGTTGCAGTTGGATTAGTGGGTTTAACTCAATTAGTTTTATGGTTAGTCCTTTCTGTAGTTCTTATTGGGGGTCTTAGAACAGTTTCTCCTCAAACCTTCTCTGAACCTCAAAAAGAAAACATTACAATTAATGAAAGAGTTATCAGCGTAGATAAGGTTGGTGATATGACTTCTGATTCATCTCAAGTTAATCAAGTTGTTCAAGGACTTTTCTCTATTGATTACACTTTAGTTATTCTTATGTTTGTGTTCTATTTTATTACAGGATACTTGCTTTATGCTGCTTTATTCGGTGCAGTTGGAGCTTTAATTGATGTTGATACCGATGCTCAGCAATTTACTCTGCCGATAACAATACCATTAATAATTGCTATGGTCTGCTTCCCTATTGTTATTAATTCTCCTTCTGGAGGAGTTGCTTTTTGGCTTTCAATGATTCCTCTGACTTCTCCTATGGTAATGATGATGAGAATTCCATTTGGTGTGCCTATATGGGAAATTGCTACCTCAATGGGACTTATTATCCTATTTATAATTTTTTGCATGTGGTTTGCTGCAAAAATTTATAGAACAGGAATATTGATGTATGGAAAAAATATAACCTATAAAGAAATCTGGAAATGGTTTAAATATAACAATTAATAATTTTAACAAACAATTAAAACCTTTAGTTTATGAAAAAAAATATCTTTTATCATTTGATTGGGATTATTCTCTTTTCAATATTTTTTTCGTCATGTGTTGATGAAAAAGATTTTGATTTTGATAGAATGACCACAGTAACAATTAACCCAAGCGTTCAACTTAATAAGTTAGTTTCTGAAGAAATTTCATTAAATGACTTTTTTAATATTGATAGCATTGAAGGAGTTAATGTTACACTACAATCTGACCCAGGAGGTGATTATTTAGAATTCACTTATTCATTTGACACCTCTGTAATTCCAAGTATTCCTGTAATTAATGTAAATCCAACTAATGTTGTTCTCCCTCCACTTAATTTGGAAGGAACAAGCTATACAGGAGACTTCTATTTTCCAAATTTGAGTCAGAATATGTTTACTGCTGAGGTAGACTTCCCTGAACTTGAACATGGACAAACTATAGATAGTATTTATCTTAAAGGAGGAGAACTTCAAATAAATGTTAATTCCAATATTGATTACTCTTCTTATATGATAATTACTTGTGATGAAATTCGCAGAAAAGATAATAATGCAACATTTAATGACACCATATATTTATCTCAATCAAAAAGAAAAAGTATAGGAACTAATACCACAGAATTATCTGACTATAAAATTAAACTTAGTGATAATAAAATTAATTTTAGATATAGACTTCATATTTCAGCAAATGGTGCACTTCACAACTATAATGTTGGATTAAACATTGCAATTAACAACATACAGTTTGATGCTGCATATGGGAAAATGGGAAAATTTAATGTTGATTTTTCTGACAATATAGATATTGATTTCTTTAAAGGCTCTTCAATCTCAAGATTTTTTGAAGGAGAAAAATTTAATTTGGAAAAACTTTTCATTGATTTTAAAACTGAAACAAATAATGGAATTCCTTCTGTTATAAATATTAATCAATTTGGAGTTTATGACAAAGATAATGTATTTCATGATGCAATTGTAAATCCTGCAGATAGACAAATTAATGTAAATCCTGCTTCAAACCTAAACTCTATTGGCACAAGCACAAAAAGGGTTCAATTCAATGTAAATCTATTAAATCTTCTTCCACAAAAACTTTCATTTGATGCAAGTCTTGCTTTAAATCCTAATAATGTTAATTGTTTTGTTGTAAACAATCCTTATGTAAAAGTTCAAGCAGATATACATATTCCTTTTAAAGGTAAACTTAATGATTTGGACTACGATGTAGAATTTTACAACGATTTGTATGAAGGGAAAAACACTGAAGATAATTACGCTGATTACATTAAAGAAGCTACCATATATTTAGATATGACAAATTACTTTCCAATAAGTATTGGTGCTGAACTTTATGGAGTAGATACAAACGGAAATGAAATTGGTAAAATATTGAATTTTAATAATGGAACAGATGATGTTATAATAAATGGCGCTAATGTAGATAATCATGGTAATGTTATTTCTCCATCAATGAAGAAAACTACAATTTCTGCTAATTCAACAAATGTTTCTGTACTTAAAAAATCAAAAAAAATAAGATTAAAACTTAAACTTAATACTTCTTCAACAAATGATGGCACAAAACCATTTATTAGATTCAGAAAAGAAAGCAAAATTATTATTAATGCTGGTGTTGACTTAAAAACAAATATTTCAATTAACCCTTTTAAGAAATAACAATCATGAAAAAGATATTTATAACCATAGTTTTTTTTATATCTATTTTGCTTTTAAACAATAGTATTAAAGCTCAATATTCAGATATAACTTACTTTATGAGAAGCACTCCTTACTCATATAAAATGAATCCTGCTCAAATTCCTACTTCCTCTTTCTATTTTAATCTTCCTTTCCTTTCAGGAATTAATCTTGATTTCAAAACTTCTGGATTTAGTTATAATGACCTAATTAAAAGAAGAGATGATGATTCTTTATACTTTGATTTCAAAGGTTTTTATAATTCTCTTAGTAATTCTAATTACATCAAAATGAATGGAAATTTTGAAATTTTAGGATTTGGTTTCAATGCTGGGAAAAAGAATTATATTTCATTTGGTATTGATATGAATTTTGATTCAAGATTAAGGTTTTCAAGAGATTTATTTGGATTTTTATCTGGAGATAAAACATTTTCTAATGAAGCTATTCAAGTATCTGATAACGAAATCTTATCTCTAAATTCATATATTTCAACTTCAATTGGATACACAAGGGTAGTTAACAGTAAATTAAATGTAGGTTTAAGAGCAAAATTTATTCTTGGATTAGCAAATATTACAACAGAAGAATCAAAGCTACAAATTTCTCAAAATGATGAAGGGTTAACTGCTCAAAGTAATTTTTTAATCAGATCATCTTCAATGATAGGAAGTTTAAATTTACCTGGATTAAACTCAAGTGATTCAATCGAATTTAATGTTGACTCTGATAGCATTAAATCCAGTATAATGAAAAACAAAGGTTTTGGTATTGATTTTGGTGCTACCTATAAATTGAACGATAAAATGATACTTAGCCTTAGCGTTCAAGATTTAGGTTTTATTAAGTGGACAGCAAATACAACAGATATCGTTTCAAAAAATCCAAATGGAACATATACTTTTACAGGATTTGAAAATATTAGTGCTGACTCAAGTTTTTCACAACAAATTGAACAATTAAGTGACAGTATAACTAATGCTTTAGATATTACAACAAGAAGAGGCGAAGAATATACAACTATGCTTCCAACAAAAGTTTATGTTGGTTATGAATGGAATTTTTCAAAAAAACATCATTTAAATGCCTTATATAAGGCAAGTATTGGAAGTAATTATTTTGATAATTATCTATCAGTTTTCTACGCACTTCAACTTGAAAGATATTTGAATATATCCTTAGGAAATACATTCTCATTTGAGAATAGCTTTAAAAACAACAAACCATTCAATCCAAGTATTGCATTTAATGCCAATCTATTAATCTTCAACATCTATTTTGGGGGATCATTAAACACCTCATATAATGTTGCAAAGATGACTGGAGTTAATTTCTTTTTCGGTATAAATTCAAGTTTTGGATATAATAATCCATTTAAAGAAAATATTACAGAAGAAAAAGTAGAAAATGAGACTCAAATTCCAGTGAAAGAATAGAAGTTAAATAATTTTGTTCTCTACTTAAAATATAATTATTACTTTTGTAGTTATTATAGACAACTAAAAGAATTTTATCAAAATTTGAAGCTAAAACTTAAAACATACAAGAAATTATTTGTTTTATTCTTATTAATTATTGTTAGTTTATCTTGTTCAACAAAGAAAAACAAATGGTATAATAGGGCATATCACGCAACTGTAGCACACTACAATGCCTATTGGAATGGCAATGATGCTTATAAGCAAGGTATAAAATTTATTGAAGATAATCAAGTTGACGATTTTTCAAGAATACTACCTGTCTTTAAAATAGGTTCACAAGAACAAGCTGCATCAATAAAGCCAAATATGGAAAGAGCAATAGAAAAAAGCTCTAAAGTGATAAAAAAGCACTCCATGTTTATTGATAAGAAAGAGCGAAATCCTGAAATAAAAAAAGCTTATTTACTAATTGGTAAAGCAAGTTTCTACAAAAAAGATTATAAAGTAGCTCAAGCAACTTTTAAACATATTATTTCTGGATGGACAAATCAAGACATAATGTATGAAGCTATGATTTGGCAAGCTTTAACATTTTGTATGGAGAAAGAATATTCTCAGGCTGAAAGTATTTTAGACCAAGTTAAAAATAAAATTCAAGAGAAAAAAGCCCCTAAAAGCTTAAATAAATTTCTTTATTCTGTTTATGCTGAAACTGCAATTGCTCAAAAAAAATATGCAAAAGCATTGGAGTATGTGCAACTGACTAAAAAGTATTCAAAGTCACGTTCTTTTAATACTCGCTTAACTTTCATTGAAGCTCAACTTTACCAACAGGCAAATGAATTGGAATATGCAAGTAAATTATTTGGGAAAGTAGTCTTGCGTTCTAAAAAATATGATATGCAATTTGCTGCAATGCTTCGTCAAGCCATGTGTTATGACCCTAAGAAGGGAAATAGCAAAAAAATTATATCTAAATTGGATAAAATGGCTGAAGACACTAAAAATATTGAATTAAAGGACCAAATCTACTACGCAATAGCTGAAATATATTTCAAAGACAAGAATATTGATAAAGCATGTGAATATTGGGCAAAGTCAGTTACTTCTTCCATTAAGAATGAAAATCAAAAAATAGCTTCTTCTCTACGTTATGCTGATGTTAATTATGAACTCTTAGAAAAGTACGAGCCAGCTCATGATTATTATGATACAGCGTTAGTAATAATGAAGAAGGATTATCCAAACTATAATCAAATTAACTCCAAACAAATAGTATTAAGAAATTTAGTATCAAATTTAAGAGTTGTTACGCGTTGGGATAGTTTACTTGCATTAAGTGAATTAAGTCAAGCTGAATTAGACATAAAGATTGAAGGCTGGATAAAAGACTATAAGAAAAAGCAAGAAGAAATTAGAAAAGCCGAAGAAGCCCAAAGAGCACTTCTTGCCACCACTTCAAGACAAAATCCATATGATCAGTATAGACCTCAAAGTTCTTGGTATTTTTACAATAATACTACCGTTCAAACTGGTAAAACTGAATTTATGAGAATTTGGGGTGCAAGAAAGTATGAAGATAATTGGCGATTGAGTGATAAACAGCAAACCTTCGATTTTGACAATATGGAAGAGGACTCTATTGATAATAATCAATTAGACTCTTTAGACGAAAATAATGTTTCAAATAAACCTTCTCTTGCTGCAAGCAAAAATCCTGAATCAAAAGAGTTTTACACTAAAGATATTCCTCGAACACAAGGTAAAAAAGATACAATTCATCACGAAATTGCTAAATCACTTCTTGCTGCTGGATATATTTATTACCAAGGGCTTGCAAATAATGGAAAAGCAATAGAAACCTTCTTAGAATTGCAAAAGAGATACCCTGTCTATGCAACAACCCTTCCTTCCTCCTATCATCTCTATAAGATATATGATAAAATTGGTCAAACCCCTAACTCTAATTACTACAAGAATAAAATACTAAAAGAATATCCAGAAAGTGAATTTGCAATGATGATTCAAAACCCAGATTATTGGAAAGAATCTTCATCAATCAACTCAAAAGCTGAACAAATTTACCAAAATGTATATAACACCTATATTGCAAAAGACTATAATTTAACCATCACTAAAGCTATTCAAGCAATAGATTCTATCCATTTTGGAGCTTACATACCAAAACTATTATACCTTGAAGCAATATCAAAAGGTAAGATATATGGTATTGATTCTTTGATGCAAAACTTAAATATGATTGTATATAACTTCCCTGAACACCCAATAACACCAACAATAGAAAATCAGCTAAAATATCTAAGTGCAAATTATAATATTGCAAGTCAAAACTTAGCATATAAAGAAAGCAAAACTAATCAAAGCAATAAGGATATTTCTGATAACACAAATAAAGAAAACACTCCAGCTGATACTACCAAGAAAAATGATATTCCAGTTGACCATACAATTGTAAATGATGAAGATATTTTAGATGCAGAAAGTTTGATATACAGATATAGAAATATGGATCATTTCTATGTTATACTATATGATGATGATAAAATCAATTCTTCGGATATGAAAATTAAATTTTCTAATTTCAATTCATCATTTTTCCCTGAAGAACAGCTTAAACTTACAAGCTTATTATTTACAATCAATCAACAAATGATTAGTGTAATTAGATTTAGTGATATTGATAAAGCAATGCAATATTATCAGTCTGTTATTTCTAATGATATTTTAAAAGATGTTGACCCTTCTCTATACAATCACTTTATTATTTCGAGTCAGAACTACCCTACCTTCTATAACAAGAAAAACATTCCTGCTTATATGAAATTCTTCAGAATATTCTACCTCAAACCTCTCGAAAAAGAAAATAAATAATTTTAAAAGCAAACCATTTACTAATTTAATCGTAAAGTATTTATTAACTATTAAAACAAATAAATCATGGCAAAATTAAATTACGAACAAGAAAGCAGCACAGGCATAAGTAACATTATTAGCAATAGAACAACCATCAAGGGCGATGTGATTTCTGATGGAGATTTGAAAATTGATGGAAATGTTGAAGGCTCTCTAAATATAAAAGGTAAATTAATTATTGGCGATAGTGGTAAAATATCTGGTAATATAACTTGCCAAAATGCAGATATTTCAGGAAAAGTTGAAGGTAATATTTTAGTAAAAGAACTTCTTTCACTTCAAACCAATGCAACAATTAATGGAGATATTTCAATAGGTAAACTTTCCATTGAGCCAGGTGCAGCTTTTACCGGAAAATGCAGCATGACTTCTAACTCAAACAAACCAATAATGGAACAACCTCTTTCATCAGAAATAAAATAATAAAAACACTTACAAATGCAACGAAATCCTTTAACCTCCTATATTATTAAACTTTCAATGTTTTCAATAGCAATTTGCTTTATTGGATTTATATCTCTTTTGTTTCTAAAAAATTATATTTCGCTCAATCTTCCATATTACATCCTATTATTTTATCTTTGCACTGGATTATCCTTTATCTTCACATATCTATCATTAAAGAAAAAGAAAATGAGATTTGAAAACGTATTTATGATAACAAAATTTGGAAAACTATTTATCTATATAATAGTCTTCCTTATTATAGTTTTCCTGAAGAAAGAGAATCTTATTCCTTTTACCATCACCTACCTTTCGCTTTATGTTCTATATCTTATATTTGATACAATAACCTTGAAAAACTTTTCACAAAAAATAAAATAAATAATCATGAAAAACACCTTACGTATTATTTTTGGCTTAACAATTCTTATTTCAGTATTTTCTTTCGTTGCTTGTGAAGAAAAAGTTGACAATGATGTTATAACAGGAAAATGGATTGATAATAAAATATTAAATACTCCTGACTCATTAATAGATCCTTGTAAAAAGAAATCATATATTGAGTTTTCTGAATATA
Organism: Bacteroidales bacterium UBA5515; assembly: GCA_002423895.1. Classification (GTDB taxonomy): domain Bacteria; phylum Bacteroidota; class Bacteroidia; order Bacteroidales; family P3; genus UBA10566. Next base: position 130,467 of record DIOL01000019.1, read on the forward strand.
AGATTGAAATGGAAAAAAGAACAGTTAATCAATATTATGCTTGTGATTATACATTAGATGAAAATGGAGATACAATTGAACAAGTACCTTTTACTGAACTTTTAGGATACTACACAATAATAGAAGACACTTTAAAAATTCTATACGTTAAAGACTATACAACTAAAGTATATAATATTAAATATATTGACAAGATTGATATGCTTTTAACCACCTTAGACAATAATGGTGATAAAATGAATATATTCTATGGTAGATTTAAAGATTAGTAAAAGCTTTTGAATCACCCCATTTTCCGTAACCTATTTTGTGATTAATTGATTTCATTCTTTGTGCAAGACAACCTTGACATTCTTGAGGTTGGTCACCAACACAAGCCTTATTAGGATAAATCATATATTCTTCCCTGTATTTAGTTGGAGTTAGGTTAGGCATAATAATATTTGCGCCTGCCATAATAGCTTCCTCTCTTCCCTTTTCAAAAAGAGTTTGGTTAGCTGTTGCAGCAACCATATTTATTTTTGGCATTAAAAGTCTCAAACAAGCAATCATTTTCATAGTCATATTAAACCTTGTCTGGTCATCACCAATCAAGTCCTTGTATTGATACAAAGGAGTATCTCCATGAGCAATAAAAGGTCCCATTCCAACCATTGCAACATTCAGTTCCTTAAAAAAGAGTAAATCATTTGCTAAATCCTCAATTGTTTGAAAAGGAAGCCCAATCATAACACCAGTTCCAGCTTGATAGCCAATATTAATTAATGACTTTAAAGCATTAAGGCGAGTATCAAAACTATGAATATCATCATTTGGATGAATCTTATAATATAAATCCTTATTCGAAGATTCTATTCTTAAAAGATAACGATGAGCACCTGCATCAAACCACTCTCTATAAACCTCCTCACTTTGTTCTCCACAGGAAAGAGTAATTCCCAGCTTACCATTAGAAAGTTTCTTTATTTCATTCAACAAGTAAGTAATCTTGCTTGTAAAAGCCCTGTCGTTTCTTTCCCCACTCTGAATTGCCAATGAACCATAATCCATATCTAAAGCCATTTTAGCGCATCCCAAAACCTCATCATCATTCATTGTATAACGAACAACTTTTTCATTAGGAAGACGAACACCACAATAAAGACAACTCTTAGCACAGCGATTTGAGTATTCAATCAATCCTCTAAAATAAACCTCATTCCCAATTTCTCTTAATTTAACTTCCAAAGCCTTATTTAAAAGCTTTTTCATATCATCATTTTCCAGAGAAAGCAAGAAAACAAGTTCTTCCTTAGTAAAGTCTTTTTGATTTAATATATTATCTAAATTCATTTCAATCTAATTTAATTATAAGTTACTAACGTAAGTTATAGTAATGATATTACATAACTAATAATTTGCAAAGATAAACATAAAACAAGAGCAAAAACAAATACAAAAAAACTTAAGAAATGAAAAACTTAATAGGAAAGTGTTGCTAATATTGAAAAAAGTTGTACTTTTGCACTCGGGTAAGTCTTACACGACCAGCTCCCTTTGAATCTCCCCAGGGCAGGAATGCAGCAAGGTAATTAGGTTGTAGCGGTGCGATGTAAGTAGCTTACCCTTTTTTTATTTCCTTTTTTCAGACTAATATTTCTTTTACTTCACAAGTCTTACATGTACATCTTTATCAATATTATCAATTATACTATCTTTAGAATTAATAATATAAATAAATCCATCAAATGCATTTCTAATATATTGACTTTCTACCATATATACAGATATGATATTCATAGAATTTGATAAAGCAAAGATATACTCTTCAAATGAAATAAAACTCACTTTCAAAGTATCACCTATTAAAGGGACAGAAGCAACACCATTGGTATCTGTTGTTGTATTATAGATAGTTTTATTATTTTCAAAGACTTCAATATTTACAAATGCTAAAATTTGTTTATCTTGATCATAAACAATAATTTTTCTTTGTAAACATGTGTCACAAGAAGAAAAAAACAAATATGGTTTTTCAATTTTAGGATGAAGAATTATCTTATTATCTTTTATGCTGTACTTACCATCAAATTCAAATCCTCCCATACTTTGATAATAATTATAATTAAAACTCTTATCTTTATTTAACGTTAGAGTCACTTTATCTCCATGATATGCATTTGGCTCTTTATATTGAAATGTCCCTGCCATATTCTTATAGTTATAATTGTAACAACTACTTAGAAGTATCAAAATTGCTATTGAGAAAAAGATTACTTTTTTCATATTAATAATATTATTTCTTCTTGTTTTTATGATTATCTAAAAATATCTCACCGTTGTATGGGATTTTTATCGACTTTCGTCATGCGAGATAAGTCCTCTCGCTTGTCTTTATTATTGGGTTTTCTGTCGAGCGGAATTTGCAACCCTATTCTTATTCATTACTAACTTTTTATTTATTTTCAAAGTCCAAAGGTAGGGAAATGTTTTATATATTGTTAATCCTTTCTTGTTTTATTTTTTAAATGGGATATATTTTTCTACAAATCCTTTCCCCTTTGTGGTAATCTTATTTATTGCTATAGTGCTTAAGGAGTTTAAAGACCTTAAGGACATTAAAGTCTTTAAACTCCTTAGAGTCTTTTGCAAAAAGTAAAATTTTGTTTTTCTATAATAAAACTAAGAGAGAAAAAATAAAACCTTTATATAAGTAAATTTAAATAGGGAATAATTCTGTCTAATCAAGGAATAAAACTAAAAACTCCTTATAAAAAACTTATTAAACAAAGACTTTTTACCCCAAAGATGCACATCTTTCATACCAAAAGATGCACATCTTTCACTATAAAAGATGTGCATCTTTTTATTTAATATATTGGGGGGATTAAAGTTTATTTTCAGAAATTGACTTTAGGATAAATAGTCCTAAATAAACCTAATGAATGGTTTATATCTGCAAATATACAAAATTATTTTGAATATAGTGTTGTATTTGTCATTAATTATTTACCCTAAATATTTAAAGTTTCGGTAGTTTTGAGCTATTTTTCAAGCCAAGCGTTGTAGGATGAAATAACTTTCTGAAATATTTCTTCTGGAGTTGAATTGGTGGTGTCTACAACACAATCATAGTTGGTTAAATCTTCAACATCTACCTTGTAAAGTGCTTTATATCTTCGTCTTTCACTTTCTTTTCGTGCTAAAAGTTTTTCAGCTGCATCTTCAACACTTTTGTATTTTTCATTCTTACGAATATTATCTTCATAAATTCTTTTTGCAGCAATATTATTATCAACTGTTAGATGAATTTTGAAAGAATGAGGAATAAAAAACCAGGCCAAACGTGAGTCAAGTATTAAACTGCGTTCTTCTTTTCCATAGTTTACAACCATATTGTCACATTGCTCATCAATTTCAGGATGTGTTTCCATAAATTTGTTAAACTCCAAAGCGTCCATTCCGTATCTCCAAGCCAATTCTCTTTGAATGACTCCAATAGAAATAATTTCAAAACCTAAATCTGAGTTTAGTTTCTTGCTTAAAATACTTTTACCACTTCCCAAATCACCTGAAATTGCTATCTTAATGTTCTTCATATTAGTTGTTCTTTATTTTGCAAAGGTAAAACTAAAGTTTAAATCGACAAACCTATATTTTTGTTTTCTTATAGAATTGAGATATTAAAATATTGGATGCTTCGTATCCAAGCTATTAAAATAATGAAAGTTATAATATAGTATTGCCATTTTGAAGACTTATGATGTATCAAATACATGGTTACAATAATTCCAAAAACTCCTCCCAACAGTTCCAGGAGATGAAGTATTTTTTCTGGGACTCTTCGTTTCTGGTTTTTGGCTTGAACTTTGTCAATTGCAAAAACTAATATTGAGACAATATTTATTATTAAAAGGTAAAGAAAAAAGGGACTCATAACATTCTATTTAATTATATAATCTATCAAGCTTAAAACAACAAAGACAACATTCATTAATCCTGTCTTTATAAGCATTTTATTATACTCCATTCCTTGAGCTTTGAGAAGTTGTATAAAGAGAATTAAGCCTACAACAAAGATAAGATTGGAGAAAGAAAGTCCATTTACAATAAATGTAAAGACAAGGGATAGGCAAACAAAGAAAAGGTATTCCAACTCCCCTGCTCTTTTCCCAAATCTCACAACAAAGGTCTTCTTATTTTCAAGTTTATCGTTTTCTCTATCTCTAACATTGTTTACAGTCAAAACACAAGTGGATATTGCTCCACAAACAAATCCTAAAAACATTGAATCAAAACTGAAACTATTTGTTTGAAGGAAGGTTGTTCCAAGTGTTGCAACAGGACCAAAGAAAACAAAACAGAAAATATCAGCAATTCCCAAATAACTTAATGATTTGCTGGTTGCAGTGTAAAGCCAGGCAAAAAGAATTGAGAATACACCAATTAGCAATATTATTATTCCTCCTGCATATATTAAATACAATCCAATAAGAACTGATATAAACAGGTTAATATAAATTCCTCTTTTCATTTGGTTTATAGTTACCTCTCCTTCTGCTAATGCTCTTTTAAAGCCTACTCTTCCTTTTTTGTCTAATCCTTTTTTGTAGTCATAGAAATCATTTACCATATTTGACAAAACTTGAATTGAAATTGCTCCCAAAAAGGTTGCAATGGCAACCATCCAATTTAAATCAACGCTTTTAGGAACTGCAATTAGCCCAATTGCCACTGGTGCTATGCTTGCAAAAAGAGTGTGAGGTCTTGTTATCTTTATCCAAATTAAAATCTTATTCATTTGTTTTCCTTTCTTATTTATTTAAACCAACATAAGTTAGAACAACAATATTCATAATTAAAGCATATAAAACTGCTGGTATTCCAATTTCAGGATTATGTAATATAAATGGACTTGTTGCAATTAAAATGGCTTGAGCAGCATTTTTTATTCCAACACCAATAATTATTGTTTTTCTTTGTGCTATTTTTATTCCCAAAATTCGAGAAACAAGATAACTGACAAACATTACCAATACCACAAGAAGAAGAACCATAAGTGAAAGTTGAGAAAAATTATCAACAATCACACCTCTGTTTTCAATAAAGAAAACTGTAATCAATAATAGTAAAAGATAAATTGGAAGTTTCTTAGTCAGGAAAGATATTTTCTTTACAAAGTTTTCACTGTAATGATTTAGAATCATCCCTATAATGATTGGAACTAACAAGAAAACAACATTTTGTATTAGAAGTTTGAAAAAAGGAAGATTGAAATTAACACTATCTCCTATTTCAAAATAAATAAATGCTGAAACAATAATTGGAATTGTAAAAATGGACAAAACACTTGTCAAGGAAGTCAATACAACCGAAAGAGCAACATCTCCTTTAACCAAATAGGAAAAGGCATTGGATGAAGCACCACCTGGACAGGAGGCAATTATTATTATTCCTATCTTAAACTCATTAGGGATATTAACAAAGCTAAGTATTAACCATGCAATTAAAGGATGAATAACAAGTTGAGCTAAAGAGCCAATAATAATTGACAGGGGTTGACGGAGAATAAGTTTAAAGTTGGATAACTTTAACTCCAATCCAATACAAAACATTAAAAATATCAGTACTGGTATAACAATAAAGATTGAGTTCATTTTATTAATGGTTAATTGTTAATGATTAATGGTTAATTTGTTTAGAAATCGTATTTGAAAAATACTCCATAATTATCCTTATATATCTTCTTTGGACCATAATAATCAATATTTGCTGCTCCTCCAAAAGCAATTCTATTAATCTTTAGCCCTAAACGGAAATTAGCATAGCTTCTGTCGTGAAGATTATCAGTAAGGTTATGATTATATAGACCTTGAAGACGAGTGTAAAGTCTAATTTTATCAGTTAGTTTAGGTTTAAATTCAATTATACCAACAAATTCAATATCTCTTTTGGGCAAAAACTCAAAACAAGGACTTAATATGAAAGACCAAGTTGGATTAAAGTGAGTAAAAGACATTGATATATTAGGAATAAATCCTTTTTTATAATGATATCTTAAACCTGCTCCAATATTAATATTCTTATGAAACTGATAATTGACAGTGTTCATCATAATTACTTCATTTTCTGTAAAAGTATTTTTATAATCGGCAGCAGCAACAGTTAAATTGGCAAAATTAAATTTACCTTTTATGTTTTTATTTAAACTAAGTTGAGCATTTGTTCTATTGTTCCCAAAAAATAGCTCAAAAGGAATTGGAGAATTATTGTTTTGTGAATAAAGACTTAATATAATAAAATTAAGTGCTATAAAAATGCAGATTTTTCTTATCATAAAATTCTAATATAAAGATTTCAAAAAAGGTTACAAACTATTGAAGAAGGTTATTAATCAACAAAAGAATTATAAATATTACATTAAGCATTGAAGTTAAAACAAGAACAATATTATATTTTTCTCCTTTTGCTTTAATCAGCATAAAGAATAATGCCAAACCAAACAATGTTACAATATTGGTTATTGACCAGCCATAGTAAAGAAAAGAGAATAAGAATGTTGAAAGAATAAAGATTAAATATTCAACTTCAGAGGCTCTTTTGCCAAATCTTACAGCAAAACTCTTTCTTTTTGCTAATGCATCAGTTTCTTTATCTCTAATATTATTGACAATTAATACACAGGTTGCAATTGATCCACAAATAAAACCTGCCCACATACTTTCAACATTAAAATCTCCTGTTTGTAAATAAGCCGTTCCAATGGTTGCTATTGGTCCAAAAAGGATGAAGACAAATATATCTCCTAATCCTAAATGGCTAAGAGATTTTTTAGTTGCTGTATAGTACCAGGCTGAAAGAAGAGCAAAAATTCCAATTATTATAATAAAATAACCTCCTTTTAAAGAGAGAAACAAACCAGAAAGAATTGAAACGCCCAAAACAATTAATATATATTTCTTCTGTTGCTGAATTGATAAAATTCCAGCAACCAAAGGTTTCTCATATCCATTGTATTGAGGAGTATCTATTCCATTTTTGTAATCGAAATAATCGTTAATCATATTTGAAAGAGCCTGCAAAGACATTGCACAAATAATGGTTATAATTCCAACAATCCAATCAATTTCAACATATTTTGATGCAACAATAATCCCTACAACAACTGGACAAAATGAAATTATCAATGTTCCAAGACGAATTAATTTCAACCATTTAACTATTTCATTCTTCATTACTTTATAGCTTTATAGATTGTTGCAACACCAAAAGTTAACTCTTTGTATGCAGAGTTTTTAAATCCTGCCTCATTTAGTTTTTCAATAAATTTCTTCCCATAAAAAAATTCATTGATTGTGTTAGGCAAATAAGTGTAGGCGTAAATATGTTTGGAAAACAATCTTCCAATTAAAGGAAGTATATTATTGAGATATAGATTGTAGAAAAAAGAAATTATGGAATATTTAGGTTTTGAAAACTCCAAAACAATAAACTCTCCATTTGGTTTTAAAACTCTGTTTATTTCTTTTAACCCTTGAAGTAAATCTCTAAAATTTCTAACTCCAAAAGCAACTACAACAGCATCAAAACTGTTATCTTCAAAACTAAGATTATGACAATCTTCCTGCTTAAGAGTTATCTTTTCACCAAGATTTAATTTATTAATCTTTTCCTGCCCTTTTTCAAGCATTCCTTTTGAAAGGTCAATACCAATTATATGATTTGCTTTTTGTTGATTTAGAATTTCTATTGCCAAATCGCATGTTCCAGTTGCAACATCCAAAACTAAATCTTTACCTGAAGATAATTGTTTTATAGTTTTTCTTCTCCATTTTTTATCAATATTAAACGAAAGAAAATGATTTAAGAAGTCGTAGCGTTCTGAAATTGAATCGAACAATTGTCCGACTTGTGTTTTATCTGCTTTTGCCATTTAAACGATTTTATAGATTGGATTTCTTCACTCAAAATTAATTTGCAAATATATAATTAATTTCTATCTTTGCCTACTGCTATATATATACAATTAATTTTAAGCCTATGTTAGTAGAAAATATGACCATAAGAGAAATTAGGAAAGAATTGATTGAAGATTTCTTTGAGTCTATTATTTCTAAAAAGATTGGATTAGATAAAAAGTACAAGCATTTAATTGTCAAAAAGAAAGACAAAAACAAAGAAAAAGAAATAGAAGAAGAAACAATAGCTGGTCTTCATTACTATTTCACAAAAAGAAGAAATACTTGGTTAGTTATTGCTTATCTTCACAAAACATGCTTGACTTATGGTTATATTTGTGTTAGACCAAATTCTTATGGAGAAATATGTTACGTTATCAGTACTAATGAACTACTTTTAGAAAAAGATTTTTTACCATCAAATATGGTTATTCATGAATATACTCCTCATTTCTTCGACAGATATAAAGAGAGAATGAATATTGATTTTCAAAGGAAAAGTTATGAGTATTACTTTATGCATAATAACTATGGTGAAATCTATGAAGATGAACAAAAAGGAGGAAACTATTCTTTTGTAAAGACAGCTCATGGCTATTCTTTAGGATATTCATCTCTTAATGAGAAATACTTTAAATATAACACATTTATTACTCCAAACATGTTAGGAAAGAATCAATGTAAAGAGTATACTGATTCAGATATTGAATATGTATTTATTAAGGATTTTATGGAAATACACAATAAGAGAACTTCTTAACTGTTTAATTATCCAATTTATCCTTGATATACTTTCCTGTTTGAGTTGAATTATCTCTTGCCAATTCTTCAGGAGTTCCTGCAAAGGTTATTTCTCCACCATTATTCCCTCCTTCTTTTCCCAATTCAATAACCCAGTCTGCAACCTTTATAATATCTGCATGGTGTTCAATAACAATTACAGTATGTCCAAAGTTAACCAATTCTTCCAAAGCAATATTTAGTTTGTTTATATCATGGAAATGAAGACCAGTTGAAGGTTCATCAAAAATAAATATTGTTGGTTTATCATTAACTCCTTTAGTTAGATAATAAGCTAATTTAATTCTTTGTGCTTCTCCTCCACTAATTGTTGTGGAGCTTTGTCCCAATTGTAAATAACCTAACCCAACTTTAATTAATGGTTGAAGTTTTGAAGTTATTTTAGCTGCAATTAGGTTTTCCTTATCTTCAGAAAAGAATTCTACTGCTTGTTCAATTGTTAGAGATAAAATATCGGCAATGCTCTTTCCTCTATAAAGAATCTCCAATGCTTCTTCCTTATATCGAGTTGAATTACAAACATGGCAAGGCAAAAGCACATCGGCCATAAATTGCATAGGAATTGTTATTGTTCCTTCTCCTTTACATTCTTCACATCTTCCTCCTTCAACATTAAAAGAAAAGTATCCTGGCTTGAGTCCTCTCTTTTTTGCCAATGGTTGAATTGAGAAAAGATTTCGAATTTCATCAAAAGCACCTAAATAAGTTGCAGGATTGGAACGGGAAGAACGTCCAATTGGGTTTTGGTCAATCAATTGAATGGACTTAATTAAAGATAATGAGCCTGTTGGCAATGCTGCCTTTGGAACATTCTCAACAGCTTCTCCCAAATACATTAATATGGTATTATAGAATATGTTTTTAATTAGTGTTGTTTTTCCTGAACCACTAACTCCACAAACAACTGTTAGCGCATTTAATGGCATTTGTAGAGTAATATCTTTTAAATTATTCTCATTGCAATGTTCAATTATTATTGATTCTTTCCATTTTCTTCTTCTTTCAGGCAGAGGAATTGTAAGTTCATTATTAATGTATTTTGAAGTGAGAGAATTTTCTGCTTTAATCAAATCTTTATAATCTCCTTCAAAAACAACTTCTCCTCCATTTACTCCTGCCAAAGGTCCAATATCAATTATATAATCTGCTGCTTTAATAATTTCTTCATCATGTTCAACAACAATAACGCTGTTTCCTGCATCACGAAGTTTTAGAAGAACATTAATTAAATTATTTGTATCTCTTGCATGAAGTCCAATTGATGGTTCATCTAAAATATACATTGACCCAATCAAAGGACTGCCCAATGAGGTTGCAAGTGCTATTCTTTGGCTTTCTCCTCCTGAAAGGGTTGAACTTTGACGGTTTAGTGTTAAATAACCTAATCCAACATCTTGAAGATACCCCAATCTTTGATTGATTTCAGCAATTAATCTTTGGCTAACTTGTTTCTCATATTCACTAAGTTGTATGTTTTTGAAAAATTCTGCCAAATCATCAACTGGCATAAGAACCAAATCAATAATTGATTTATCATTAATCTTTACATAACCAGCATCTTTCCTAAGTCTTGTACCTTTACAATCAGGACAGGTTGTTCTACCTCTATAGCGAGAAAGCATAACTCTAAATTGAATTTTATAGCTTTCTTTAACAAGCATTTCAAAGAAACGATTAATACCAACTACATCTTCATCTCCATTCCATAAGTAGTCTTTATCCTTTTGTGATAGTTTATTATATGGTTTATGTATTGGGAAACCATTAGCTTTTTCAATAAACTCATCTTTAAACTTCTTCATTATTTCGCCCTTCCAACAGTTTACAACTCCTTCATAAACTGAAAGATTGGGTTGAGTGATTACTAAATCTTCTGAAATACCTTCAATTGTCCCAGAACCACTACAATTTGGACAAGCTCCATAAGGATTATTAAAAGCAAAGAAATTCTCTGAGGGTTTTGTGAACTCAATTCCATCTCTTTCAAATCTATTGGAAAAAGATAATATTTCATCATCTTTAACAACAATACAATCTCCCTCTCCTTCATAAAAAGCAGTGTGAACACTATCAGAAAGTCTTAAATAAACATCTTCTGATTCTTTATCAATAGTAATTCTATCAACAAGTATTCTTATTTGAGTTCCTTTTTCAATTTTATTTTCAATAACATCCTCAATTCTCACAATTTTATCTTCAATCATCAATCTAACATAACCCAATTGAAGTAAAAGTTCAAATCGCATCTTAAAGGTTTCTTTCTCTTTAAGTTTTATTGGAGAAAGGATATAAACAACTGTTCCTTTTGGAAGGTTAAGAAGTTTATCAACAACATTTGTAACAGAATCACGAGTTACCTCTTCTCCTGAAATTGGAGAATAAGTCCTTCCTATTTTTGCATAAAGAAGTTTAATGTATTCATATATTTCTGTAATTGTTCCAACTGTTGAACGTGGATTTCTGTTGGTTGATTTTTGTTCTAAGGCAATGGCAGGAGATATTCCAGAAATTGAATCTACTTCTGGTTTATTCATTCTCCCCAAAAATTGTCGAGCATAGGAAGAAAGACTTTCAACATATCGTCTTTGACCTTCTGCAAAAAGAGTATCAAAAGCAAGTGAAGTTTTTCCTGAACCTGAAAGTCCAGTTATTACTACAAGTTTATTGTGAGGTATAACAACATTTATATTTTTTAAGTTATTTACCCTCGCCCCTTTTATAATTATATTGTTTTCTTTGTTGATTTCTTTACTATTCACTTATTTTATTATTAAAAAATTAGGGTTTAAGAATTAGATTATTTGTAAACCTTACTCTCAAACCCCAAACTTAATGTAAAATGTTTACTATTTTTTAATTACAGTATTATCATTTTTTGTGTTAGCTGGCTTAGAAATACTTTCTCTCATGTCAGTATCAGCCATAATGTTCTTCATCTTGTAGTAGTCCATTATTCCAAGATTTCCATTACGGAATGCTTCTGCCATTGCAAGAGGAACTTCAGCTTCAGCTTCAATTACCTTTGCTCTTGCTTCTTGAGCCTTAGCCTTCATTTCTTGTTCAACTGCAATTGCCATTGCTCTTCTTTCTTCTGCCTTAGCTTGTGCGATGTTTTTATCAGCTTCAGCTTGATCCATTTGCAATTGAGCTCCAATATTCTTACCTACATCAATATCTGCTATATCAATAGATAGAATTTCAAAAGCTGTACCTGTATCCAAACCTTTAGAAAGAACAAGTTTTGAAATTGAATCAGGATTTTCTAAAACATAAGCATGAGATGCTGCAGAACCAATTGATGTTACAATACCTTCTCCAACACGAGCTAAAATTGTTTCTTCTCCTGCTCCTCCAACCAATTGACGAATATTTGCTCTCACTGTTACTCTTGCCTTAACAATTAGTTGAATACCATTACTTGCCACAGCTGCTACTAAGGGAGTGTCAACAACTTTTGGATTAACTGACATTTGAACTGCTTCAAAAACATCTCTACCTGCCAAGTCAATTGCTGTTGCAGATTTAAAATCAAGATTTATATTTGCTTTATCAGCAGAAATTAATGCATTTACAACTCTTTGAACATGTCCACCTGCAAGATAGTGAGCTTCCAAAAGGTCAGAGCTTAAATCTAATCCTGCTTTTTTTGAATTAATCATTGCATTAACAATGATTGTTGGCGGAACTTTTCTCCAACGCATAAAAATAAGTTGTATTAATGATATTTTAACACCATTAAGTACGCATTGGAACCACAAATTCAATGGAACTAACCATAGAAAAACAATAAGTGCTACAATGCACACAACAACAACAAGAATCACTCCTGAAATAGCCATAATATTTTTATTTAATAGTTAATAATTATTTTGCTTTACAAAGGGCAAAGATATAAAGTTTCTCCTTA